>CAVHUR010000086.1:0-2051 GCA_963639575.1 uncultured Spirochaetota bacterium | reverse complement strand
GATGCAGGACGGCAAGGCTCTGCAAAGCGGCACAAGCCATTTCCTCGGACAGAATTTCGCCAAAGCTTTCGACGTGACTTACCTCACCAAGGACAACAAACCGGAATATGTGTGGGCCACATCATGGGGCGTTTCCACCCGACTGATAGGCGCTCTCATCATGACGCACTCCGATGACAACGGACTGGTACTGCCTCCGCGCCTCGCCCCGCTGCAGGTTGTGATTATCCCTATCGGCAAAGCTGACCAGCAGCAACAGATAAGCGAGAAACTGCAACCAGTCATCGCGGCACTCAAGGCAAAGGGCATCACCGTGAAATTTGACGATTCTGACAACAAGCGTCCGGGATTCAAGTTCGCCGACTACGAACTGAAGGGTGTGCCGGTGCGCCTCGTAATGGGTGGCAGAGACCTCGAAAACGGCACCATAGAGGTGATGCGCCGCGACACTCTGGAGAAGGAAAGCCGTCCGTTCGAGGGCATTGCCGAATATGTAGAGACACTTCTCGACGACATACAGGGCAACATCTTCGCGAAGGCAAAAGCCTACCGCGACGCCAGAATCTACGAGTGTGACGACTACGAGGAGTTCAAGGAGAAGGTGAAAGACGGCGGATTCTTCCTCTGCCACTGGGACGGCACCGCCGAAACAGAAGCAAAGATAAAGGAAGAGACCCAAGCCACGATACGCTGCGTGCCGTTCGGATACGAGCAGACACCGGGTGTCGACATGGTGAGCGGCAAGCCTTCGAAGGCACGCGTCATCATCGCACGGAGCTATTGATGCCTTGCAACTTCACATAAACAACGATTTCAATCGCATGGAAGAGGTCAACGCACCATCCTCCATGCGATTTTAACTTTAGCATACCATATATATAATGTCAGGCAACACGATAATACGCTTTCTCAAAAACTGGACCTTGCCGGTGGCAATGGCAACCGGCGTAATGGTCTACCTTGCGTTCCATTTCATCCCCATACTGCAACCGATAGGCAAATGGTATGCTCCCTACAACGGCAACGTGCTGCCCGACTTCATGTTTCTCATGCTCTTCGTCACCTTCTGCAAGGTGAACTTCAGGAGACTGCTGCCCGTCAAGTGGCACTTTTGGATTGTCGTGCAGCAGATAGTATTCGTTGCGATGATAGTGGGACTTATCATCGGGTTCGGCATTACAGGCGATGGACTGATTCTTCTGGAATCTATCCTGGTCTGCATCATAGGTCCTTGCGCTGCGGCAGCGGCGGTCGTGACGGCAAAATTGGGCGGAGACCTGGAGGAAATGACTACATACACGTTTGTTTCAAACATCATTTCCGCCCTGCTGATCCCTATATGCTTCCCCCTGCTGCCACACGTCAACGGCAATGCGGAACTGGAGTTCATGCCCCTGTTCCTCAAGATACTGTGGAGAGTAAGCTACATTCTGATTCTGCCGATGGCCGTAGCGTTCATCGTGAAGCACACCATGCACCGGCTGCACAGGATGATTACAAGCATCAAAGACTTCGGTTACTACCTATGGGGAGGCTCACTTGTTGTCGTGACCGGCACCACTACGATGAACATATTCGACGCTTGGGAACACACGTCTCCGTTCTTTCTCATCTGCATTGCGGTCACGAGCCTTCTCCTGTGCTTCGTCCAGTTTGCCACAGGAAGGTACATCGGGCACTACTTTTCACGGATTACAGAAGCCGGGCAGAGCCTCGGACAAAAGAACACGGCATTCGCCATATGGATAGCAACGGCGTTTCTCGACCCCCTGTCATCTGTCGGACCGGGCTGCTACATACTCTGGCAGAACATCATCAACTCTCTTGAGATATGGATGTTCCGCAAAAAGGGAATGGAAAAGACGTGCTGACACACGGCCACAACACATATCACGGCGAAGTACAAGCATGAAGCTACTGCACAAAAAGCACAGAAGCGCGACACTAAAGCGGTAAAACAATCAAGGAAAAAGTGCGGAAAAACGATGTCTGAACTGTAGTGGATAGGGGATTCGAACCCCTATGGCAAGATTGAGAATCTTGAATCCTAA
>CAVHUR010000085.1:0-2920 GCA_963639575.1 uncultured Spirochaetota bacterium | reverse complement strand
CCCCCATACCGCGCACACTGCAGTTCTCGCTTATGGGTGCACGCGACATGAGCATAATGCGCACGCCGCCGCCCAACCGCTATCCCATACAGACAACGCTCGCCACATACGGTCATGAGGTCATATGCGATGCTATAAATTTCGAGATGAGCCGCAACGGACAGGTGTTTTTCGTCAATGACCGCATCTCCAACCTGCCCGGGATTGCGGAGATGATACAACGCTATATCCCCGATTGCCGTGTGGCTATAGGTCACGGACAGATGAGCCCGGAAGAGTTGGAGAAGATCATTCTCGGCTTTGTCAACTACGACTACGATGTGTTGCTCTCTACGACAATAGTGGAGAACGGAGTAGACATATCCAATGCCAACACCATAATAATCAACGATGCGCACCGTTTCGGTCTCTCCGACTTGCACCAGATGCGAGGACGCGTCGGAAGATCCAACCGCAAGGCGTTCTGCTATCTGCTTTCGCCGCCACTGTCGGTTCTTCCTCCCGATGCGCGCCGCCGTTTGGAGGCTCTGGAGACATTCTCCGACTTGGGTTCGGGCTTTGCCCTCGCCATGCAGGATCTCGATATACGCGGTGCGGGAAACTTGCTCGGTGCGGAGCAGAGCGGATTTATGGAAGACCTTGGATACGAGACTTACCAGAAGATTCTTTCCCAGGCTGTCACCGAACTCAAGAATGACGAGTTCCAGGATATGTATGCCGATGAGATAAAAGAGGGCAACGACATTAATGCGGAGGAATTTGTCGATGACTGCACCATAGAGTGTGACCTTGAGATGTATTTCCCCGACCAGTATGTGCCGGGTGCTTCGGAGCGTATGCTTCTCTATCGGGAGCTCGACAACATACAGTCTGACGAGGAACTGGAGGCTTATCGCAACAGGCTCGTCGACCGCTTCGGACCTGTGCCTCATGAGGGCGAGGAACTGATGCACGTCGTTCTGCTGCGCCGTTTGGGGCGTTCGCTGGGATGTGAAAAGATAATGCTAAAACAGGGATTGCTCAATATGCAACTGGTGAGCAATGCTGACTCTGTCTATTACAAAAGCCAGACTTTCGGCAAGGTACTGGCTTTTGTGGCTTCCAATGCACGTCGCTGCGATATCCGGGAGGTGAAAGGCAGGAGACTCATTCGTGTCAACGGTGTCGCTACAGTGAAGGACGCAGTGGACATATTGCGTGAAATGAAGAAATGAAACGTGTGCTGACGGTATGCTCATCATAATTACTCTCTTGGTTTATCTTGCCGCCCTGACCCTCTACAGCCGCCTTGTCACAGGGCATGGCGACAATTCTGCATTCTTCAGCGGCAACCGCCGGTCGCCGTGGTATATGGTTGCGTTCGGCATGATCGGTGCAAGCGTGTCAGGAGTGACGTTTGTCAGTGTACCCGGCATGGTCAACAGCATCGGCATGACCTATATGCAGACGTGCATCGGATTCATCTTTGGCTATATAATAGTGGCATTCGTGCTACTCCCGGTGTTCTATAAGTTGAGGCTGACAACCATATATTCATGGCTTGGCGAAAGGCTCGGCACAAGTGCCTACAAGACTGGTGCCGCATTTTTCCTTGTGTCGAAGATGATGGGAGCGGCTGTCCGGTTCTATGTCGTCTGCATGATTCTTCAGCGTTATGTGTTTGCCGGTGTCGGCATACCGTTTTTTGTGACGGTACTGTTGCTTGTTCTTCTGATATGGTTTTATACCAGGCGCGGCGGAATAAAGACCCTTGTCTGGACTGACACTTTCCAGACGGCGTGTATGCTCATCGCCCTCTGTCTTATTATATATAAGGTGATGGGGGCACTCCACTTCGATTTGTTTGACGCTGTGCGTGCAATAGCTGCTGACAACAGGTCACAGTGGTTTGAGTTTGACGATGCCGTTTCAAAGCAATATTTCTGGAAACAGTTTTTGTCGGGTATCTTTATAGTCATCGTCATGACAGGACTTGACCAGGACATGATGCAGAAGAATCTCACCTGTAAGTCTCTCCGTGATGCCCAGAAAGACATGTGTACCTACGGTGTGGCATTCGTTCCGGTCAACTTGCTGTTCCTTTCATTGGGAGTATTGTTGTCTATGCTGTGCGAACAGCGTGGCATGGCTGTTCCGAAAGGTGATGAACTGCTTCCCATGTTTGCCGCTTCAGGATTGTTGGGCGAGTCTGTGGTGGTGTTCTTTACTGTCGGCATACTCGCCGCGTCGTTCTCAAGTGCCGACTCTGCCATTACTGCAATGACGACATCGTGGTGCATCGACATCTGCGGACGCTATGATGATGAGAGGTTGAGGAAACGTGTTCACAAGATGATAGCGGTTGTGTTTGCTGTCGTTATCCTTGCGGTGAATGCCGTAGGCACCACTTCGGTGATTGATGCCATATACACCATGTGCAGCTATACCTATGGTCCTTTGTTGGGATTGTTCCTTTATGCCTTCTGCCACGGTAGGGAAAGGGACGGCAAGAGCGTTGGTGAAACGCCGCTCGCCGTTATCGTCACACTCTGCATAGCTTCCTCATTGCTCTGCTATGCGCTTGATTTCGCCACGTCAACACTGTGGAATTATCATTTCGGTTATGAGCTTCTGATGGTCAACGGCGCTATAACTTTCCTCGGACTGAGCGTTGTCCGTCCGGAGCGTGGACGGCAATAATCTTCCGAATGACACTTCTTTGTAGTAGTTGCAGCGTCCCCGCTGCAACATCAAGCGGATGTTGGTTGTACGAAAAAGGGCGAAGCGAGGACGCTTCGCCTACTATCTGAGTGTGTTTCCGTAGTAGTTGCAGCGTCCCCGCTGCAACCTGTTTGTCAATGCGTGGGATGCAACGGGGACGTGCGTACTGTTATTTGAAGAGCATTTTCCTTGCGAAGCCGCCCTTCTTCACTATCATCAT
>CAVHUR010000084.1:0-4002 GCA_963639575.1 uncultured Spirochaetota bacterium | reverse complement strand
GAGAGCCTCTTGTCGGATTCGAACCAACGACCCCGAGATTACAAATCACGTGCTCTGGCCAACTGAGCTAAAGAGGCGGGTGGGTAAGCTTACTGCATCGCGTCGCTACAACCAAGTACCTTTGCTACGTTCCCGTCCTGGAGGATTCCGAGGGAGCTGACCGTACAGGACTTACCCATGTTAAGCGGATGCAAAGGTAGCTCATTTTGACCGAACCGCCAAATTTCAAATTCATTATTTGGCAAAAAAAAGATTAAAACACGGACGGTTGGATTATTATATTAGGCAAATTAAGTAACTTTGTGGAATGAAACAAATTATAGAAACTGTATGATAACACCACAGGCGCTGATACAGCTGAAAGCCTTTGCGCGGTTGGACGGATTCGCCCTTTCCGTGGTGTGGCTGATGAGTATGTGGCTATACATAAAGGTTCCAAGCAGCATTTTCGGCCCGTTGCTCATGATCTCCACCCCATTCTTCATCGTATGGAGGCTCTGCACATTCCGCGACAAGGCTCTCGACGGGCACATATCGATACGCAGGTCGATAGCCTATTCGTGCTATGTGGTATTCTATTCGTCACTGATATTCGCCATCGGACAGTATGTCTATTTCCGCTATCTCGACAACGGGGACTTCATGAAGTTGCTGAACGCAGGCAAGGAAATCATAGACTGCAACAGCCAGGCTTTCGGGATGGCAGCCAACGACGTAGATGTGGCGGTGAAGACGGTCAGCATGATGACACCGATACAGCTTGTCTTCTCATTCATGATGAACAATCTCGTCATCGGGGCAGTACTCAGTCCGGTGGTTGCACTACTCAGTAAAATTACAGAAAAACGCAATAGATAATGGATATATCTGTGATTGTGCCCCTCTACAACGAGGAGGAGTCGATAAAGGAACTGTATGACTGGATCAAGCGTGTCATGGACAGCAACCGCTTCACCTATGAAGTCATATTCGTCAACGACGGTTCCACCGACAAGTCATGGGAGGTAATCGAAGGTCTGTCAGCTGAAGACCCGCAGGTGAAGGGCATAAAATTCCGCCGCAACTACGGCAAAAGCCCGGCTCTCTACTGTGGTTTCAAGCAGGCTGAAGGCGACGTGGTGATTACCATGGACGCCGATTTGCAGGACTCTCCCGACGAGATTCCCGAACTGCGAAGGATGATTGTGGAAGACGGCTACGACCTTGTGAGCGGATACAAGCAGAACCGGCGCAAGGGAGACCCCCTCTCCAAGACCATCCCTACAAAGCTCTTCAACGCCACGACACGCAAAGTCAGCGGCATACACAACCTGCATGACTTCAACTGCGGGCTGAAAGCCTATAGGAAAGACGTGGTGAAGAACATCGAAGTGTATGGTGAGATGCACCGCTTCATACCCTATCTGGCGAAGAATGCCGGATTCGACAAAATCGGAGAAAAGCCCGTACACCACCAGAAACGCCAGCACGGAGTGAGCAAGTTCATGGGTTGGAACCGTTTTGTGAACGGTTATCTCGACCTCATAACCCTCTGGTTTCTGTCCAGTTTCGGCAAAAAGCCGATGCATGTGTTCGGTTTCCTGGGCACCATAATGTTCTTCATCGGGTTCATCGCAGCGTTCATAATCGGCGCAAGCAAGATTTACTGTCTGTCGACAGGCACGCCTGTACGGCTGATAACTGACTCGCCCTACTTCTACATCGCCCTTACGATGATGATAATAGGCACACAGTTCTTCCTCGCAGGATTTGTCGGCGACCTCATAAGCAGGTCTTCGCAGCAGCGCAACGACTATCAGATAGAGAAAACAATAAGATGTTGAGACGGCCGGCACTAACAATTCTCCTCGCCATACTTGCGCTTGCACCGCAACATCTGCGGGCGCAAGAGAAGAAAAATCTTGAGGCGGACACCGTGAAAGTACATTTCCTCAACGGCATAGCGGTGCATGCAGACCTCATAGGAGCCATACAGATGGTGTCGTCCGACCACGGGCAGTGGGAAGCAGGGCTCAGGATGAACATCAAGGACAAGTATTTCCCCGCTTTTGAGATTGGTATCGGAGATGCCGACGAGAGCGAGGAGTACGACACGGACTTGTGGTGCAAGGCGCGCGCCCCCTATTTCCGCATTGGCTGCGACTACAACATCCTCCGCAACAAGCACGACCTCTACAAGGCGTTCGTGGGCTTGCGCTACGGTTTCAGCAAGTTCAACTATGACCTTACGGTAAAGACCGTCACCGAAACGGAGGGTGATGACACTGCCGAAACAGACGGAAGCACGGCCGAAACGGCGGAAAGCACAACGACCACCGTTTATTCCGAGTACGACAATCTTAATGCCACATGCCACTGGCTGGAGGCTGTATTCGGCGTGGACGCCAAGATTTGGGGACCGCTCCACCTCGGTTGGGACATCAGATACCGCCGGATGTTGTCAAAAAAGCACAGCAGTGTAGCCGGTCCTTGGTATATCCCGGGATTCGGCAACACCAAGACGGCAGGATTCACGGCGTCGTTCAACCTCACATTAGCAATCTAAACTCCACGCATGAAACGTATCCATTGGCTGCTTCTCCTGTTGCTTGTCGCCGGAACAGTTCTGGTGATACACCTGCAAAACACCGCTCCCTACCAGCAAGACCAGGGAAAAATCTTCGGTACATACTACAACATCACATACCAAAACAGCGAGAATCTCCATTCAGAGATAGTGAAAGCCCTCAACGAAGTGGATGCCTCGCTGTCGATGTTCAACCCGAACAGCACTCTGGCAAGAATCAACCGCGGCGAAGAAACGCATGCGGACAACCTGATAGCGTATCTCCTGCCACGGGCGCAGAAAATTTCGGAGCACACCGGCGGAGCTTTTGACGTGACGGTAGCGCCGCTTGTGAACGTCTGGGGGTTCGGTTTCAAGAAAAACGAATGGCCGTCCGAACAGGTCATCGACAGCATAAAGACCTTTGTGGGCTATGCGAAAGTGCGGCTAAAAGACAAGAAAATCGAGAAAGACGACCCGAGGACGATGCTCGATTTCTCTGCTATCGCAAAGGGATACGGTGCTGACAGGGTGGCACAAGTACTTGACCGGGCGAAGGTGCGCAACTACATGATAGAGATAGGCGGTGAGGTTGTGACCAAAGGAAATAATTCGAAGGGCGGCAAATGGAGAATCGGCATAACCAAACCGACCGATAAGGAAGGACAGGAGGGGTGCCAGTGCATCATGCAACTGTCCGGTCAGGCGGTAGCGACAAGCGGCAACTACCGCAACTTCTTCTACAAAGACGGAGTGAAATATGCCCACACCATTGACCCGAAGAGCGGACACCCTGTGCAACAGGACATTATCTCCGCCACGGTAGTAGCGCCGAAGTGCTACGAAGCCGACGCTTACGCCACGTCATTCATGGTGATGGGACTGGAAAAAGCCAAGGCCGTGCTCAACGGCAACAAACAACTTGAGGCATACCTTGTCTATGTGAGAAACGGCAAACAACAGGTGTGGACTACCAAAGGCTTCGGGAAATACCTGGACGAATAGTCCGCAAGCCATTTCCCACCATACGCTACGCCTTAACGCCACACATAACCACCATGCACGATGCCTAATTTCCAACTTGCCGAAAAACTGCTCAACACCCCACTCTTTCAGGGAATCAGCAAGTCTGACCTGCACTCCATTGTAGGCCAAACGAAATTCGATTTCGGCAAATACCGTCCGCAGGAAGTCATCGTGAAAACCAACACCCCATGCACAAGCATGATTTTCCTGCTTGACGGCACTCTTGTGGCAACGTCAAAAGCCACAGACAACAGCTACACAATCAAGGAATCCATCAGTGCGCCAATGCAGATTCAGCCCGAAAGACTGTTCGGCATGCACCAGACATATACATCTTCGTTCAACGCACGGACCACCTGCAACACGCTGAGCCTGACGAAAAGCGAGGTAAACATCCTCTGCGACAAATACGATGTGTTTCGTATAAACCT
>CAVHUR010000083.1:0-4007 GCA_963639575.1 uncultured Spirochaetota bacterium | reverse complement strand
ACTTTGTTTCTCTGGTTGTAGTAGTTTGACCAGCATTTCTTTACCAGAGGGTATTACTTCTTTGGGAAGACTTTGTTTCTCTGGTTGTAGTAGTTTGACCAGCATTTCTTTACCAGAGGGTATTACTTCTTTGGGAAGACTTTGTTTCTCTGGTTGTAGTAGTTTGACCAGCATTTCTTTACCAGAGGGTATTACTTCTTTTGGAGAGCGGTGTTTTAGTCGTTGTAGTAGTTTAACCAGCATAACTATCCCCAAGGGGATAATTTCTTTAGGGACAGAAATTTTTGAATATTGTAGTAAATTGACAAGCGTCACTTTATCAGAGGGCATTACATCTTTGGGGAATAGTTGTTTCTTTGATTGTAGTAGTTTAACCAGCATTACTTTGCCTGAAGGCATTACATCTTTGGGGGGTAGTTGTTTCTGGGGTTGTAGTAATCTGACCAGTATAACTTTACCTTCTACGTTGCAGTTAATTGTTGATGGCGCCTTAGAGCCAGTTAAACGAATCACCTGTCAAGCAAAGACTCCTCCAAGTTGTGGAACTTATTGTATAGACTCAGATTGTATTTTGCTTGTTCCCAAAGGTACGGTTGATATATATAAGAATACTTCACCGTGGAATGAAGCTGGCACAATATTGGATGGTACTCCCATAAGTTCGTTGTCGTTGCCTAAGGATTTTACTATGGTGAAGACAGAAAGCAAAACTCTGGATTATACTGTGTATCCAGAAGATGCTGAGTATAAAACATTGAGTTGGAGTAGCAGTAATGCAGAGGTAGTAAGTG
Source organism: uncultured Spirochaetota bacterium (assembly GCA_963639575.1). Classification (GTDB taxonomy): domain Bacteria; phylum Bacteroidota; class Bacteroidia; order Bacteroidales; family Bacteroidaceae; genus Prevotella. The sequence continues at coordinate 3,216 of CAVHUR010000083.1, read as the reverse complement.
TGGATGAAAAAACGGGTGTCATCACAGCTAACAAAGTTGGAGATGTTGTTATTACCGCTGTTGCAACTGAAGTTAAGGGAATTTCTGCCTCTACATCGGTGCATGTTACTCCTCTTAAAGTTCAGACGATGTCGTTTGCTGGATCAAAAGTGTCAATTGTCAAGACCAAGACTGGAAAGTTGTCTCTTACCCTTAACTCGGAAGCGGTAGATGATAAAACAATAAAGTGGACAAGTACCGATGAGAGTGTGGCAACAGTGTTGCAGAACGCAGAATCAACTTATCCGATAGAAGCAATCGTTACAGCTCATAAAGTAGGCAAGGCAACCATAACGGCTGAGGCGCAGGACGGTTCAGGCGTAAAGGCTACTTGTGAAGTGGAGGTTACACCATTGTACGTGAATGATATAGAACTTACTACCACAGGCGCTATCAAAACTATTCCGACCAAGGTGGAAACGAAAGTCTTGCCAGAAGAGGCAGACAATAAAAAACTGACATGGACGAGTTTGACGCCAACGATAGCGACCGTGACAGAGGATGGCATTATTACAGGCTTGAAGGTGGGAATAGCTCAAATTCAAGCAACGGCAACGGATCGTTCCAAACTCTCAAGGACATTTTTGTTTCCGATAACGGCACTTTCTGTTGCTTCTATATCTTTGCCAACAGAAACGTCTATCGTCAAGACAAACAACCAAAAGTTGGAATACACAATATATCCTGCGGAATCTGACAATCAAAACTTAAAATGGAGCAGTAATCATGCAGATATAGCCAGTGTGGATGAGAACACGGGTGTCATCACAGCCAATAAGGTGGGCGATGCGATTATCACCGCAACGGCAACAGACGGTTCGGGCGTTTCCGCTTCTACAATGGTGCATGTTACTCCTCTTAAAGTTCAGACGATGTCGTTTAATGCATCAAAAATGTTCATCACAAAGACCATGACAGGAAAGTTGCGTCTTACTCTCAATTCGGAATTGGTAGATGATAAAACAATAAAGTGGACAAGTACCGATGAGAGTGTGGCAACAGTGTTGCAGAACGCAGAATCAACTTATCCGATAGAAGCAATCGTTACAGCTCATAAAGTAGGCAAGGCAACCATAACGGCTGAGGCGCAGGACGGTTCAGGCGTAAAGGCTACTTGTGAAGTGGAGGTTACACCATTGTACGTGAATGATATAGAACTTACTACCACAGGCGCTATCAAAACTATTCCGACCAAGGTGGAAACGAAAGTCTTGCCAGAAGAGGCAGACAATAAAAAACTGACATGGACGAGTTTGACACCAACGATAGCAACCGTGACAGAGGATGGAATTATAACAGGCTTGAAGGTGGGAACAGCTCAAATTCAAGCAACGGCAACGGATGGTTCCAATATCTCAAAGGTATTTGATGTTCAGATAACCGCGCTTTCCATTGAAACCATCATTTTGCCAACAGAAACGTCTATCGTCAGGACTGATAATCAGAAGTTGGAATATACTGTATTGCCTGCGGCGTCTGACAATCAAAATTTGAAATGGAGCAGCAATCATGTAGATATAGCAAGCGTGGATGAGAATACAGGTGTTATTACTGCTCGTAAAGTTGGTGATGCTATCATTACAGCAACAGCGACGGATGGTTCTGGAGTTTCTGCTTTTACGACCATTCATGTAACACCATTGAAAGTAAGTGCTATCTCAATACCAGAGAAGTTGGATGTTCTTTGGTCAACTACGGGAACTATAGAGGCAACTGTAAAGCCTGAGTTGGCAGACAACAAGAAACTGTCTTGGACGAGCGAAGATGAAAATATTGCCACAGTTACTCAAAAAGGAGTTGTGCAAGGAGTTAATGTTGGTACAACAAACATTGTAGTAACAGCAACTGATGGATCTGGAGTATCAGCAATCTGTAAGGTTACAGTAGCACCAGTGATCATTAATCTTTCGACAAAAACCGTCAATCTTCAGAAAGGCGAAACGTATGTGGAGCAGAGCGTGGCCGTGCTCCCCGACAACTATGAGCACAAGGACGTTGTGTGGACAGCCTCGGGCAACGGTGTGGCAAGCGTGGACGCGAACGGAAACATCACTGCCATCAAACCGGGTGTGGATACGCTCAGGTGCTCTTTGGCCTACGACAAGGATATCTATTCTGAATGTCGGGTAATCGTCTATGCCACCAATGTTGTCTATGTCGGTGGCCTCTACTATATCCTGCATAATATAGAAACCAGTGACGGATGGGCGACAGTGACGAGCATCTATGGTGGTGAGAACACTTCTCTCGATGCCAACAACGTGGCACAATACTACTCCGGAACAATCAACATCCCGGAGACCATCATCTACGGCGGCAACAAATACACCGTGAAAAAGGTGGGAAGCTACGCTTTCAACTGCCAGAACGAGTTGCAGAGCATCTACATTCCCCGCACGGTGACGGAAGTGGAGCATCATGCCGCCATCAAGGCAGAGAAGCTGAACCGCGTGAATGTGGCCGACGAGAGCGAGCTGGTGAACATCGGCGAGGAATCTTTCAAGTGTTGCACCGGTTTGAAGCGGTTTACCTTCGACGGCACCTCCCTGAAGATGGAGAGCATCGACAAGGCGGCCTTCCGCGAGTGCACGGCACTGGAGCGCTTCACATGGATGGGCAACACCGCCGTAAAGACCATCGGCAACAGTGCGTTCTACGGTTGCACGGCACTGGAGAAAGTGCTGTGGAACGGCAAGAGCGAGTTGAAGACCATTCAGGACTACGCCTTCTTCAAGTGCAGTGCGCTCAACAACTTCGACATGCCGAACACTACGCTGAGCGTGGGCAACTCCTCGTTCCGCTACAATGCGAGCTTGACGGACATCCGTTTCTCCACCTCGCTCAACTACATCGACGAGTACGCCTACGGCGAGTGCGGCTTCAGCCACATCACCCTGCCGGAGTCGTTGGCCAACATTCAGGCCGGCGCGTTCATCAACAACGAGCACTTACAGGAGATAACCCTGCCGGAGCGTCTGCAGGGATTGGGTTCCGCCGCTTTCGAGAGCAACTCAAAGCTCGAGTCGGTGACGTTCCACACCGCCATCGAGACCATGACCATCGGCAACAATGCCTTCAACCAGTGTCCCGTATTGAGCAAGGTGTACATCACCAACATGAACAGCTTTGCGCAGACCAACTTCAACAATGCCAAGGCTAACCCTGCCAACACGTCGC
>CAVHUR010000082.1:0-4207 GCA_963639575.1 uncultured Spirochaetota bacterium | reverse complement strand
GCAACTACTATAACTACTCGCTTGAGAGGCAAAGCGGGGACGCTTCGCCTACTACAAAAAGCCGTCAATGGGTGGCAATCCAGAACGGAGTGGAGGTAAGATAAGGTGTCACTTGGGGATTGACAGTGGGGTCGCTGATGGTGAGACCGCAGTTTTTCTCCACGAGGAACGTGCCGGGAATGAAGTCGCTCCACAGATACGGCGTGCAGCTGTGTTCCAGCACCATGTCGGAATAGAGTGCGTCAAAACGGGCGGCGAGGTCATCGTCGCCACCAAGAGCGGCGATGGCACGGTCGGTGTAGTCCCTCATGTCAAAGAACACGGGGCTTTCAAATCCGTCGAGAACCTGCGGCGAGATGTCCGAGGGCTGAATTCCGGCATTGCCGAGCCTGACGTTTAGCGTGCGCATCAGTTCCGCCGCACGCTCCGCCTGCCCACAGTCGATGACCGACAAAGCGCCGTAAGGATAGGAATAAGTGGTGTAGAAAGCGTGGAATCCGGACACTATGGCACTGTAGTCGGGAGCGGTAGACGACAGTTCCGTCCAGATGTCGCCATAGGGAAGTCCCTGATTCATTATCTCCGACGTGGACGCAATGATGTGGCCGGCGGCGTTCCGCAGCTGGTAGGCGGTCTCGATGTTTGCCATATAGCAGTCGTCGAAACAGAGGTATTCGAGGTGCTTGATGCCTGACTCCACTATTGCCGAGTCGAGAGTAGAGATGTTCGCCTTCGTGGCAGTGGACGTTCCTCCGAACGCCCTTACTTTTTTCAGGGTGCATTCACGCGGCAACCACCCCGAACCGTGCGCCCCTATAATCATCGAGTAGGTGCTTGTGGAGGCATAGGATGCCACGTCGTTGAACATCCGACGTATGTTCTCCTTGTCGGTAAACGGCCGGTCGACATAGTTTTTCAGTACTTTCTCGCTGCACACACCGTTGCTATAGACAAGTTCGACCAGTTGTCCGCTCCTGACATTTGTGGCGTGAATCATTACCACACGTATTGTCCCCAGTCCCTTCTGCTTCTCTATGGCACTCTTGATGTCGGCAATGTTCTGCTCCACAGCACCCTGCAATCCGTCTGCATAGGGAAAGTAGAGCACCACCGTGTGTGCGGCTTTCGGTTCGGGAGTGTCGTTTCTGCAGCCCGTCAGTAATGATATGAGAATCAAGACACAGAGCAGCAGGTAATTCAAGAGTTTGTTCATCGTTTTTCTATTCTTCGAAGAATTGTCCCAAGCGGACAATTTCCGGCTTGCCGACAGGGCGGCTTGCGCTACCGAAATGCAAAGTTCGCCCAAAAGTGCGAGATATGCAAGTGATTGGCGCAAAATCCCCTTTGCGGCGCAGATTACTCCATGAAGCGGCTGGCAATGTAGTCGGCGAAGGCGGCACGGTAGCTGTCGCCGACGGGAACGGTGCGTCCGTCGGACATCGTGACGAGGGTTTTGGTGACCTCGCTGACATGTGAGAGGTTGACTATGTGCGACTTGTGGATGCGCATGAAATGCCTGTCGGCGAGCCGTTCCTCCATTTTCTTCATGCTCATGAGCACCACCGAGGGCTTCGGCTGTCCCTCCACATGTATGCGGATGTACTCTCCCATGCCCTCTATGCTTATGATGCGGTTCAGCGGAATGCGCTGCACCTTGTAGTCGGTCTTGACAAAGATGGCGTCATCGGCATCCACAGGCGAAACGTTATCGGCGTGCATGAGGTCGTACTGGCGCTTTATGCGTGCGGCAGCCCTCATGATGTCGTCCATGCCGAAGGGTTTCAGCAAGTAGTCCACGGCATCGACTTTGTAGCCTTCGACGGCGTATTCGGAATATGCGGTGGTGAAAACGACGAGCGGAGGATTGTGAAGCGCGCGCACGAAATCCATGCCGTTGAGGTCCGGCATGTTTATGTCGATAAAGATAGCGTCTATGTCCTGCTCCGCCAGAACGGCGGCGGCATCGAGCGCACTCTGGCAACTCGCCACGAGAGAGAGGAACGGCACTTTACCGATATATGCCGATAACTGTCTCAATGCCAACGGTTCATCGTCTATAGCCAAACATTTTATCATGTTGCGAAAGGTGATTGAAAGGTTACGAAACTGTGGTTTGCGCCCGTCTGCCGACAGGGCGGCGCAGGGGCAGACGCAGCAAGAGGCGGTACTCTTCGTCGTTGCTGCGCACGCTCATCTCATATTCAGTGCCATAGATGAGCTGCAACCGTTTCCTGGCATTACTCATCCCCACCCCACCGTGGTTGTCTTCCGGTTCGAGTTTTCGGCTGTTGGCGCAGAGGAACGTCATTTCCCGTGCAGCCTCATCCACCGTGACGCCCACCTCGATGAAGGACTTTTGACGGTAGCTCACGCCGTGCTTGAATGCGTTTTCCACAAATGTGGTGAAGAGCAACGACGGCACCTGCACGTCGGGAACGACGTCGGGGAACGACACCGAGATGCTCACCCGGTCGGTGTAGCGTATGCGCATCAGGTCGATATAGTGGCTTATGAAGTCCAGTTCCTTCTGAAGCGGAGCCATAGTGCGGTTGCCTTCATAGAGAGCATAGCGCATCAACTTGGACAATACCTCTATGGTGTGCTTCGCCAGTTCGGGGTCTATGTCGACAAGAGCATGGATATTGTTGAGCGTGTTCATGAAGAAGTGCGGATTAATCTGGTACTTCAGATACTCCAACTGGCGGTTGAGGTTCTCCCGTTCCAACAGTTTCATGCGCTTGCGGTCGTCGAGTGACTTGAAGAAATACTTGATACCGATGTTCAATCCCGCAAGAAGCGCCATGATGACAAACGCCACAGTGTCCTCGCCACCGAATGCCCCATGCGGTTCACGCCCCTGTTTTTTGCGGTCTGCGGGCATATCCGGTTTTCGGGGATGAGTGCCCACGTGTTCTGAGTGGGCATGTCCGTCCATGTCAGGAGGATTGCCGAACAAGCTGCGGGCGTCATCCTTTGGCTCCGGAGGCATCTCCATGCGTTCCATTTCGGGTCTGTCGCCCTTGTCACCTCTCGGTATTGGCGGGTGCGGACGCACCCACAACTGATAGCAGACGAAGCAAACGGCAAGGCATGAAGCGGCTATGCAGTAAGTCCACCGGCGGTTGCGGTAGACGAGCAGCGGAGCTATGAGGAAGTTATGGACGGCAAATGCCGTGAGAAACACCGCCAACAGTCCCCATGCACTCCACACTCCTTCCCAGTCGAAAGACCTTGCAGTGGCAGAGACAACCGGCGCAGCGAACAGCAGTGTCCACAGTGCGGTATAGATAATCAGTTCGGTTTTCTTCTGTCCTTTCATCATAGAGTGTATGACGGTGCGGTACTTCCGTAACCCAAAACGTCCCTCGGGGCATGGTGCGCCGGAGGAAACCGATGCTCTGCGGCTACGGTCAAATGTCTCCAATTTATCAGATAACGTTTGCAAAACGGTTTTATTACAAGTATGCCCTGCCAATTTCCGTTTTTCCGTTCCGGAAATCACAGGGCACACACTGACATTATAATGAGGTGAGAAATTTCTAATGGCGACCGCCGCCGGTGCTGCCTTTCGTCACGGCAGTGGCTGTCGAGGAGGACGAACCGCTCGTTATCGTGTAGCTGCTGCCCGATGTCATGCCGGGACAGAACATCAGTATGGAACTGCTGCCCGAACCTCCCATTGAGCCGCCGCCGCCACCGCCGGGACCGAAACCTGCCCTACCGCCGAAGTTGCCGCCGCCGTTGGAGGACGAATATGTGGACGGAACGGTGAACGTGGCGAGGACTGTGCTGCCGCTCTTCAGCGTTACCGTCGAGTTGGCGGACACAGACATGGAAGCCGTGACATAGGGTTGGGTCGATGCTGACGTGGAGGGCACGGAGTTGCCTCCGCCCACAGCGAGCAGCGTTCCGCCGGTGAAGACGACCGAATAGCCATCTTCCTCGTTGGCATCGATGCCACATTCAGGCTCCCGCGTACCGAATGCCATTATCGTGCCGCCGCTTATGTACATGTTGCCGTTGCTGTCGAGTCCGTCGTTATCACTTGCCACGACGGTTATGTTGCCCCCTTTGATGTACATGTGACTGGCAGAATTGATTGCGTCATCATAGGCATTGACGACTATAGTGCCGTCATTGACCGTGAGCACAGCCTTGCTCTCTATGCCCTCCGCGCCGTTGCCGGTGGTGGAGACATTGATTGTGC
>CAVHUR010000081.1:0-4267 GCA_963639575.1 uncultured Spirochaetota bacterium | reverse complement strand
GTTAAAACATGTTATATATATATATATTGCAATTTAAATTAATCTTTACGTTTTTTACGATAATGTTTCGTACATTTGCCACAATTCTGTAACATCTCTTGCAAAGAGATGTGAATCTAAACAATAATTGAACATGCATCTTATACGTTTTGGTATACTGTTGCTGTTTCTGCTTTTACACATGGAGGCATCCTATTCGCAGGAAAACGGCACGAGGGTCAATATCGATTCGCAAGTGAACAACACGCATGTTTACTCCGTAGTCGACGGCATGAAGCAGGGGCAGACGCAACGGCTTTATGTGAAGACCAACGCTGTCGGGTGGGCGATGGGCATCACCAATGTGGCCGCAGAGATTGACCTGGACAGGAAATGGACGGTGACGCTGCCGTTCTACTGGTCTTCATGGAACTACTTCAAGACGACGCTCAAGTTCCGCACCGTCACCCTGCAACCGGAGGTCCGCTACTGGATAATGTCGGACGACAACGACGGGCCGTATGTGGGAGCGCACCTCGGACTTGGCTGGTACAACTTCGCCCTCGACGGCAACTACCGCATCCAGGACCATGGCGGCCACAGTCCGTCGTTCGGCGGCGGCATAAGCGGCGGCTACAGGATGCCTGTCAGCCACGACGGGCGCTGGAAAGTGGAGTTCTCCCTTGGCGTCGGCGTCTATGGCGCGCACTACGACAAATACCGCAACTACCGCAACGGACTGCAGACGGAGACCCACCGCAGGACGTGGTTCGGCATCGACCAGGCAGCAGCGTCGATAGTCTACACGTTTGACATCAGCAAGAAAGGAGGCACACGATGAGACGCAAATTCCTTATCTCCGCCCTACTGGCTGTCCTTGCATCGGTCATGACGAGTTGTGTACACGAGTTCCCTCAGTTGCCCGAAACCACTGACCTGACCCTGCACCTCAATTTCGACACGGCGCTGCCTCTCTACAAGGAGGTGACACGCACCCGCGGACGCACCATCAACGACGCCGACAAATACGACATACGCCACATCGTCAGTGTGCACAGTTTGCTGCCCGACGGCAGTTACGACCGCAAGGCGGACACGCTGATCGTGTTTACCTGCGATGACGTGACAAACCTCAACTGCACAAGAAACATCAAACTCCCCGAGGGGGAATACCAGTTCTTCGTGTGGTCGGACTTCGTGGACGAAGGCAGCCAGGCGGACAAGTACTACACGCCGCAGGATTTCTCCGAGATTATCCTGAGCGACAAGAATGACTACACGGGCAGTTGCGATTTCCGCGACGCTTTCAGAGGAAGCGCCAAGGGGTCGGTGACGGTGAGAAGGGACGAGATGACGGAGGTGGACAATGATGTGACAGTGACGATGAAGCGCCCGTTGGCCAAGTTCCAGATTGTCTCCACCGACTTCCAGGAGTTTCTGGCCAATGTCGTGAAGGCGGAAGCGCAGAGGCGCAATGCCAGCGGAAGCGCTACGACCACACGCAGCATCAACACGGAGGACTACCGCATCGTGTTCCAGTATGCGGGATTCGTGCCTTGCTCCTACAATATGTTTACCGACAAGCCGGCTGACTCGTGGACTGGGCTGCAGTTCGGGAGCACCATGACGCCGACAGATGACGGAGAGATGCTGCTTGGCTACGACTATGTGTTCGTCAACGGAGCGGAAGCGGGAGTGTCGGTAGTGGTGTCGGTGTATGACAGGGATGGCGTCCTGGTGGCGTCGTCGCCTACTGTCGAGGTGCCGCTCAAGCGCAGCAAACTGACCATCGTGCGGGGCAAGTTCCTGACATCGACCTCTAACGGAGGACTGGGCATCGACCCCGGTTTTGACGGAGAATACAACATCGTGATCCGATGACATTTATATTGTTTAATACTTTAATAAAACCACATTATGATGAGAACGTTTTTTCCTGTGTTTGCACTCGCATCGGTGATGCTTGCAACATCCTGCTCTAACGATGAGCTGAACAGCGTGAATGGTGGAACTAACTCTACCGTGACTCTCAACGCCCAGTTGGAAAACGGCATGAAGAGCCGTGCTTTCGGCGACGGCACGACTGCAAAGACTCTGGACTATGCCGTCTATGAGGTGAAGGACGGTAACTGGACTCTTCTCGACAAGCTCGGCAAAACTGGCGAGGCAATCAATCTGACCAAGACAATCTCGCTGAACCTGGTCAACGGCAAGAGCTATGCCGTAGTGTTCTGGGCTGACGCAGCCAATTCCATCTACACATTCAGCGCTACCGACAAAAAGGTGACAGCCAACTATACCAATGCTACCTGCAGCAACGAGGCTTGCGACGCTTTCTATGCAGTTGAAAAGTTTACAGTCGACGGCGAGAACCTCTACCGGACAGTGAGCCTTAAGCGCCCGTTCGCACAACTCAACATCGGTACTTCCGACCTTGAGGCAGCAGCGGAATCAGGTGTAGACGTGAAAAAGACTGCCGTAACCGTGAATACTTACAACACCCTTAACTTCGTCGATGGCTCTGTCAGTGGCAACAAAAAGGATGTTACATTCGCCGCAGCAGAGTTGCCAAAGAGTGAGACATTCCCAGTGACATCGTCCGACTGCGATTATCTGGCGATGAGCTACCTGCTCATGCCTACCGACAAGGATGCTGACAACACTGTCACCATTTCATACTATGGTACTGACGGAAGTACTAAAGTTGCCGATGACCGCACGTTCCAGAACATCCCGTTGCAGCGCAACTACCGCACCAACATCTTCGGCGCGTTGCTCACAAGCACCAACGTATTCACCGTAACTATCACTCCAGCGTTCGACGAACCGTATTTCGGTCCGAAAGTATGGGACGGCTCGACTAAAGAGGTTACGGAAACAGAAGGCGTTTACGAAATCTATGAGGCTTCTGAATTGGCTTGGGTTGCTCAACAGACTGCCTCAGGCACTAACAACTTCTCGGGAAAGACCATCAAACTGATGGACGACTTCGACCTGAAGAACCTTGCTTGGACTCCTATAGGCGACAACAGCAATGCAGCTTACCCTGGCACGAAAACTTTCCGTGGCACTTTCGACGGTAACGGAAAGACCATCTACAACGTCAATGTGGCATCTCCCAATGTAAACGCAAATTATGCTGCTGCCGGATTCTTCGGCACTATAGCTGGTGCAACGATTAAGAATTTGACTCTTAAGAATGTCACAGTAAGAAGCACTCACTATGCTGGCGCCATTGTAGGCTACTCATCCACTGGTTACAAGAACACTATCGAAGGCTGTACTGTTGACGGCGCATCAGTCATATCAACTCCAGCGTTGAAAGGTGCCGAACTCGACGCAACGGTTGCTACAAATTATGACAACGGCGACAAAGTCGGCGGCATCATTGGCTACGTAGGCTACGCTTTGATTAAGGACAACACTGTGAAGAATGCGACAGTGAAAGCCTACCGTGACCTTGGAGGCATCGTAGGTTGCGCAAGCGGCAATACGGAAGACACAGCCCCAGTTGTTTTGTTGACCGGCAACAAGATTGAGAACGTCACTCTTATAGTCGACAAGACCTACAACTACAACAGCTACACGACGCAGGCTAAACACAACGTGGATAATTATGTCGGCAGAAACATCGTGCCATCAGGAGCCTCTAACCCTACCGCCACTCTTGAGAACAACACTGGCGAGGCAACAATCGTGTACTAACTTATGTACGAGTAACTGACGACAACGAAGGTACTGCAACAATGCAGTTGCCATTCTAACAGTAATCGATACTAATCGCATTACATATCCCTTTTCAGCGTCCCCGTTCCCACGGGGGCGCTATTTTGTTATATCCAAGTTTAGACTTTCTTAGTAGTTGCAGCGTCCACGCTGCAACCGTCAAACAAGCAGCCCTAACTTCAAAAAGGGCAAAGCGGGGACGCTTCGCCTACTGTGGTTACTTGCTTGGGGGGTGACGCGGGGACGCGTCAACTACTACAGTTACTTGCTTGGAGGATACTATGGGGACTGGGTTACCATAGAAAACGGCAGGGTGCAGCGGAAACGCTGCACCCTGTTATGTTGGGGATTTGTTCGCATTGGTTTAATCGGGAAACTCCGCAAATGCCGCTGCTTCCGGTTTTGGGGTTGATGCAGAGACGCCATGACTGCTGTCGTTTCCTGTTTGGAGGGTTGACGCGGGGACGCGTCAACTACTACAACAGCTGTCCGGAAGGGCAGCACGAGGATACTGTACCTGCTAATCATAGTAGTTGCAGCGTCCACGCTGCAACCGTCAAGC
>CAVHUR010000080.1:0-4381 GCA_963639575.1 uncultured Spirochaetota bacterium | reverse complement strand
GTTGAGGCCACACTGAACGGCTTAACGCAGTACGGCGTCCGGCAGAAGATATACCGGAGGGAGAAAGATACCACGGCAGCAGAGGCACAGACGGCTGCGCAGAAGATTCTCGACGAGAAGGGTGTTGTAAAAAAGACTCAGAGCATACAGGCACCGGATGTCCCGGCTATGCGGAAGGGCGACATAATCCAAGTTTCCATCGGAGAAATGACCGGCTCTTACTATGTGACGGGCATCCAACATGACGCCGATGCAGGAACAATGACGATGAATATCAAATCATGCGTCAAAGAGTCGGCACAGACCGAAGAGAAGAAGCAGGAAGAGGAGAAACAATACAAAGTCGGCGATATTGTCAACTTTGCAGGCGGAACCCACTATGTATCGAGCTATGCAGATGCCAAGGGATATTCGGCGAAAGCTGGCCCGGCGAAAATCACAAAAGACCCGACATGCAAAGGAAACGGCGGCGCCCACCCGTGGCATCTCATACACACAGACGGCACGAGTAATGTCTACGGCTGGGTGGATGCTGGTGCGTTCAGCTAAAGGAGGGATAACATGGCATATGATTCGAATAAGGGCGTTTCGATGCTCGGGGCTGTCCTTACAGACCGCATGAAAAGCGTCAGTGATATGGGAGGTCAGGGCGTCGATTTTGGCGAGATACAGGCGGATTACAGTCTAAAATGCAATACATTCTCGCAAGCGATACCAAAAACGGACTATTCTGTGCTCCTGTACCTCACGATTGGAGCAACCCTCACAAGCACACAGTCTGACGGCAAACACGGCGGTCACACAAGCGGAACAGGCAGCCACAGCCATACGATAAAGACCCCGGCACAGCTGTCCGGCCTTGCTCCGGGCGACCGTGTCGTTGTGGTATGGATAGGCAACGAGGCTGTTGTCATCGGCAAGGCCACGAAGCTTTAAGGAGGGCGGAATATGGCAGAAACACTATTCCCGGTTGTCGAAATACCGTCACTGTCCAAACCACAGAAAGACAACGACATCCGGTACAAACGGAGCGCGGCTTGGGACTTGGAGAAGGGCGATTTCGTGAGAGATGGCGCAGGCAAGGTTGAAGAGGCCACAGGCCGCGATGCATACGTTGTGTGGTGCATTAAGGTATCCACAACGGAGCGCTATGCGCACATCGCATACCCAAACAGCATCGGAGCGGAGCTGGAATCGGCGAAAGCAGAGCCGAGCAATGATGCGGTAGAGCTGATGTTGGAACGAACCATCAGAGAGGCCATCATGGTAAATCCTCGAACAGAGTATGTTCGGGATTTTGCCTTTGAGTGGAACGGAGACCACCTGAAAGTGACATTTACGGTCAAAGGAAAAGACCTCGAAGAGTTCCAGATTGAACTATAGCAGGAAGGAGGGAGATAAATGGCAAGGCCAGAATTTGAATACCCTGACTTCGTGGAAGGGTCAAGCGCGGAAGAAATACAGCAGCGCATGATGAACAGCCTCCCGGAAGACATCGACGGCATGCCGGGCGGCTTTCCCTACGACTTCACGATGCCGACGGCCATTGAAAAGTCGGAAATCATAAATTTTCATCTCGTAAGAACGCTCATGCTGATGTTCCCGCAGTGGGCTTGGGATGATTGGCTTGACCTTCACGGGCAGCAGATAGGATTGAGCAGGCACACGGCCACATACGCAACCGGAAAAATCACGATCACAGGCACGGCAGGGATAGTTTTCCCGGCTGGTTTTGTGGTGTGTACACCGGCAACGGATACGTCGTCCTCGGTATTGTTTGCCTTGGATGAAGAGACGACGATACAGGACAGCGGCAGCGTGACAGCAAATATCACGGCTGTGGAGGCCGGTACTGGCTCGAATGTATCGGCAGGCACAGTAATCATCATGTCAAAGCCTATTGACGGAATCGCGAGCATAACGAACGAGGAATCCATCACAGGAGGCACAGACAGAGAAACAGATGACGACTTCTGGGAACGAATCGACGAAACAAACGCCAGCCACGGAACGTCCTACATCGGCAATGACACGGACTTTATCCGATGGGCAAAGGAAGTAAGCGGTATAGGAGACTGCATTGTGACACAGGCGTGGAACGGCCCTGGAACCGTAAAGCTGTCACTAATCGACACAAACGGCGATCCAGCGAATTCAACGCTGTGTGCGGCGGTATACGACCACATCATTTCTCCAAACGACAGGTCGGCACGTCTCATGGCTGCTGGGTCTGCGGAGCTGACAGTCGCACCGGCTGATACAGTGACAATCACGTACAGCTGCGAGAATTTGACTTATGACAGCGCGGCCACAACGAAGGCGCTCATTATCGCAGATTTCAAGACAGCCCTGCAGGAATACTATGCAACGGCCAAGGATGAGGATGAAGTGAAATACAATCAGGCACACGCACTACTTACGGCGGTGACGGGCGTTCTCGATTTTACGGACTTCAAGATTGCAGGTGGCACGGTAAATGTTCCACTTGCTGAATCAGAGTTCCCGAGAACCGGCACAATCACACTTTCAGAATAAAGGAGGCGGCGACATGGCAATAGACCTTGAACAATTCCCGACAAGTGAATCCGCCAAGCGCATGATCTCCTACGTATCCGAGGATTTCTACCAGAAATCCTACGTCGGTAAATGGCTATATCAGGTCATGGGCTTGGAGTGGGACACAGTCTGGGAAATCATAAACACGCTGCCGGAACAGGCGTTGCCGGAAACGGCCACATGGGGATTGAAATACCACGAGCAAAAGTGGCATTTGCCCGTCAGAGACGACCTTGACGATGATACCCGCCGGAGGTTGATATACCAGCGACGAGACTTCAGAGCACCATCATCCCCATATCAGCTGGAGGTTTATCTGGAGAATGCCACGGGCTTTGATGTTCGAATAGAGGATATTCACGACAAACACCTATACGGCTGGAAACCTCCGCACCCGAATACATTCATCGTGTATTTTGAGGGAGAAGGAACATTAGATGTGGCCGCGGCCAAGGCAAGGCTCAAACAGTTGCGGCAGGCACACACCACATACGTTCTTCAGGAACGCATAAACGATATCGTGGATAATGCGGCGATATGGCGGTTTGATAACTACAGACTGATTCTTGGGTATGCAATCAGCTTCTGGGGAGAACATCTGCTGAATGGAATAGGATACTTAGACGGCTCACTCCTTCTGGACGGAGGAAAACGCCGTTACAACCTTATCCCGGGTATTAAATATGTTCTCGGAGAAGTTGATTCCACAGAGGAAATCAGCAACCCGAGAATGAAGATTCTGGGGCAGATTCAAGAGAAAGAAACCCTCGGAGCTAACGTCGGATCAATAACGGCTATTGCTGTTTATTTCTGGGACTGTCTCAAACTTGACGGGGCGCTGCTTCTCAATGGTGGCAAGAAACTCAACGAAATCCGGCGGACGGTAAATCCGACTGTTACGGTAAAAGCAAAGAATCAGATAGCGGAGAAAATAAACACAGTATCGCTCCGCACGGTAAGGAATCTCGCATACATGGACGGCTCACTCATGCTGGACGGCTCACGTGTGCTGAATTCAATAGATAGAAAGGAGGAACTGTAAATGGCGGCTGAAAATGTAATTATCACGAAAACCGCAAGAAAGAAGATGGTGCAGGCGAGGGCTGGATACAAAACCTTGCCTAAAATCGTCGGGATGGCCTTTGGCTCTGGCGGAGTCGATTCAAGCGGCAAGGTTATCGCTCCGTCTGAATCACAGACGAAGCTCAACAAGGAGCTTTACCGCAAGTTAATCAACAGCTACAGCTTCACATCGGATACAACGTGCCGGTATGAATGCACGCTGACGGCAACTGAGCTTGCGGGGGCTGAAATCAGCGAGGTCGGTCTGTATGACGCGGACGGAGACATCTCCTGCATCAAAAACTTCACGAAGAAGGGAAAAGACGCAGACCTTGAAATGACATTCACACTGGACGACGTTTTCTAAACGAAAGGAGAAACGATGAAAGCCTACACAGTAGATAGCAAGTCGGCGGCTTATCGCTCCAGTATACAGGAAACGGAGACCACCGACACAAACCATGCATCCAACATCAACGCCGGGCCGAGGCAGATATTCGAGAATACCGTGGCAAACCGCAGGGATATCACGGCCTTGCAGAATGCCAAGGTTCAGTTTGCCTTAAACGCCACAGACGGCGGATTGGATATCATCGTAAAGGAGGATTAAGAGAATGAGTGACACAGTAATCAATTTCCCGCGTGAAACGACGGCAAAGCGGCTGACGAACATGCAGAAGGCTATCGCAGCAGCAAGCGGCGCGGCAGCAGCAGACCTTGCCTACAAAGCGCTCGTTGCCGAGGCAACCACAAAGGAAGAGGT
>CAVHUR010000079.1:0-4979 GCA_963639575.1 uncultured Spirochaetota bacterium | reverse complement strand
TCGTTGAATACATACACTTGTTCTGATTCATCATCGGTGTTTGCGGATGACGAATCCTCCCTCTTGTCTATCTTGTTTTGCAACATACTGATACCGGCATCAGGACTTGACATCACGCCACGCATCAATGCCAGCAAGTCCCAGTAGATGTAACGCTGCTTCCGTTTGTCGGCACCCGATACCTTCTGGATGCCGTGCTTCACATATTCTATCAGGCTGCCCAATAGATTCCTATATTCGGCGGCATACGCATATTCATCCTTGTCGATATACACTCGCTCGGGGAATACCACCTCGCCGCCCAAGTATTGCTTGATGTCGGCACGGCGACGCTGCACAAAATAGTGGGACAGTTCCTCACGCTCGGCAGCGGTCTGGAGCTGACAGTTCTCAAACTTCGGGTTTAGCAGTCCGATGAGCGACTGGAACTCTTCACTCTGTCCGCTATGGGGCGTGGCAGTGAGCAAGACCAATTGTTGGTCGGGCTTATTGGCCAAGTCGCTCAACAAGCGGTAGCGTTGCTGCTGATACTTGTTGGCACCAGTAGGTTTGGCACAGGTGTGCGCTTCGTCAACAATGACAAAGTCGGGGCAATGGTCGAGGAATATGTTGCGCTTGTTGCCCTGCTTCACATAGTCGATAGAGATGACTTGGAAAGGAATGTCGCGAAACACATTCTGGTCAGGTCGCAGCTTCTTCTCCAAGCGACTGATGGTGGAAGAACGGATGATTTCCGCATCCAGTCCAAACTTGTCCTTGATTTCGTTTTGCCATTGCTCACAGAGGTGTGGCAGACAAACCACCGCAAAGCGGGAAATCTCATGGCGGTCGAGCAGTTCCTTGGCTATCAGCAATGACTCCAAAGTCTTTCCGATACCCACATCGTCGGAAATGAGCAGTCGGATTTTCTCTTGTTTGAGAGCAAGAATCAAGGGAACCATCTGATAAGGACGTGGCTCGAAAGACAGTTTCCCCAAGCATTGAAACGGACCGGCAATGTCGCGGAACGACAGACGGCAAGCATTGTAAAGCACCTTGGCTGATGCCTTGTAGCTGTATTTGCCGATGTCGTCGGTAGTGGGGCGACGGAAATTGTAGGAGTGAATTTGCAACTCATCCCCATAGAGCGGAAGGTAGAGACCAATCGTCTCGTCGTCGGTGCCTCCTAATGGCTTTATTATCATGAGGTCGTCCTCTCCTGATTGTTGAACAACCCAAGGACGATTTCTAAATTCTATCAATGTACCAGTCTTGTAATCCATATCGTTTATTTTACTGGGGTAAATATATCGGGATATTGTGCGATGAACTCACTCAACGGTGTGGCATAATGCCATGCCAACACCACGTAAGTAGCATTTTCAAGCACTTCTCTTTTCCGTGCATCATCGGCTTGAACCTCGGGAAGGTCGTGCGGAGTACCGTCGCAGAACACCACGATGCGGTCGCCATACATGAAGTCGGGCTGCACATAGTATTCGTCAGGGAACATCGGCTGCGCCTTGTCGGGCAAACGCAGGTGATGGTCGTGAAGATACTTCAGAAACTCATACTCCGTACTGCTGTTATGGTCGCGTGCCGCTTCCAATGCCGCATACTGCTCATCGTAACTGAGCGTCTGCCCTGCTTGATGCACCTCGATGTTGGCTTGCCGCATGAGCCGAAGCGTGGCGTAAATCTTGCGGATGTCTATCTGTTGGTGCCACGGCTGGTTGTAGTAGTTGAGCAGATTGGAGTAGTCGGCTGGCGTGAGGGCAGCAAGTTCCTCAGCACTGTACTCCTTTTTGGAACCGAAACATATCTCATAGGCACGGTTCACTACGTCGCGATAACTGTCGGGTTCGCTTACGAAGCGGTTGAGCACACCCAGCGAGCCTTCGGCATTCTCATAGATGAGGACGTTGGGCACTTTGCCTTCGCCTTCTCCCATCACTTCCGCTCCCATTTCGCTGCCCTCTATCTGGAACACATCCTCGATGGCTTGCTTGAAGGCGTAGAGGAAGGTGCGCACAGCGTCAGCATCAGACAGACCGAGCGTGTCGAGGGGTTGGATGTAGATAGCGTTGGCTGTGGTTTTGGCGAAGAGTTTTACTAACTTTGTACGCCCAGCCTCATCCAGGTTCTCGTCGGCATGCTGCTGGATGTTGTGCAGACTGTTGAGGCTAACCCAATCGCCAGTCTTCGTGTCAAGCGCAAAGCCGTTGCCGTTGTCTTCGTTCTTTGACTCCAGAATGTAGGTGAGGCGGCAGGAAGGGATGTAACGCACATTGGCCAAGTGAGTGCCGTCGGCCGACAGCAATTCGCACTTGCTGATGGCCTTGGGGTTGTCACTGGAAAAATATGTCTTGGTCTGATAGTATTTGCGTGAACGCTCCTCTTCCTGGCAGGTAATCTTCGCTGTTTCCGTGGCAATCATGTCTTGTGCCTCAATGCAGTAGCCTGTGACGAGTTTGGCAACTCCGTCAAGCGATTCACCTGTGATGAGGTCGGTGTGGTGGGTGGTGTTCTCCATATCCTTGTAGACCACACCTGTCTTGGGGTTGTAGAAGAACTTGTGGGGCAGAATGTCGGAGAGGATTTGCATGCGCGACACACGGAACTTTCCACCATTATTATATATGATGTTCTGCGGACCAAACTCAGTAAGGGCGAGACGCTTGGGGCGACTGAGATATTCCACCTTGTCGCTCTTGTACTGCAGCAAGGCACGCTGCGGCAACTTCGTGAAGTTATAGCCTGGAAGGAAACCTTCGCTTGCCATGTAGCGGTAGGGATAGAACTCGTTTTCCTCACGGTTCTTGCCTTGGTTCTTTCCGAGCAACATGTCGCGGAGGTTCTCGCCACGCTGTTGTTTCATGTGAGCCTCCTGCTTCTCCTTAGAACTTTCGCCATAGATGCGGTTGTTGATGACAAGGCTGGCTTCCTCTATCTGCGTCTGTGCCAACTTATAGAGCGAACGCCAACGGTCGAGGGCATGGTCGAAATCGTGCTCGTAACTATTGAGTACATTGTCCATCCAACTGTCAGTGAACCAGTAAGGACGTTCATCTTCAAGACGCCCCTTGAGGAATGTGTCGTTCACTATCTTGGTGAATATCTGCTTTATCTGCTCCTTGCGTTCGGGGGTGAGCACAAGGAAAGCACGCACTTCCGGGCGTAGGGTGATACGGTTTACATCGGCATAGTCCACCAGTTCGGCGATGCCTTCAGACAGCTGCGTAATGGGGCAAACGGAAAGGATGGTGGAATGGAAATGGGTACGGAACAGTTCCTCGTTGACCAATTCCATGCGAGGTGCCTTCACTTCGCCCTTCACCATCTTCTCGGGATGGTTGAGATAGTAATTCTCGTGAGAGTTGCGTGGACGGCAGTAGGTATAGACCAAGGCCGCCTGTCCACTACGTCCAGCACGTCCGGCGCGCTGGGTGTAATTGGCAGGAGTAGGCGGCACATTGCGCATGCCAACCACCGAGAGGTCCTTGATGTCGATGCCCAACTCCATCGTTGGAGAACAATACAAGATGGGGAACTGTCCCTCGCGGAATTGCTGTTCACGCTCCTCACGCAGTTCTTTGGCCACCTGTCCGGTATGGTCTTTCGCTTCCAAATGGACATCTTTCAGCGGAATGCTCTGGTAGAACTGCTGGAAATAGGCGTTGGGCTCGCGGTCGAGCATCTTGCCGCCAGTAAGCGTGCGGAAACGAATCATGTCGCGACTGACGGTGCGCTGGTCGCCAGCTTGCCATTGTATGTACTCATAGCGAAGCTGGTATGTGCCACCGTCGAATAGTATGTAGTCGGACATGGCGGAGAACAATTCTGTCATAAACTCCACATAGTCACGGTCGGTATCAATGATATGCCCTGTGTGCTGCGAAATGTAATCACGCACGAATATGCCGAGCTTGCTGCGGAAACCACCACTTTCGAGATTGTCATTGCGGCGACGCTGCGGACGTACCAAGAACATCTCGTTGGCTACGGCAATATTGTCGGACTCGTCGAGCGTCCAGGGATTTTTCAGTTTGGCACGAACCGCCTTCTCGATTTCCTTAACCTTTAATTCTGTGCGGTCGTCGTAAGCTATACAAAGGCGATGACGGAAATAGTCCATTATCTGTACAAGGAACTCTTCTTTCTGTTCATCGTTAAGTCCTTCGAGCTGGGGAATATCAAACAGACGCTCTTCAACAATGCCCTCGTGGAGATATTTGTAACCAATCTTCAGTAAGGCACAGTCTTCCAAGTTAGGCATTATGACAGTCCAGTTGCCGGCAAGGTCGTCAAAGATGATGGTGGACAGATAACGTTCCATCACGTTGTTCACCTCCTCACGTGCCAACCGACTTCTTATGCCAGTCTGCTTGGAATAACTATCTATATCGAGATGGAGATTATTCAAAACCAAATGGGCGATTTGCGAACTGTCAATAGGAGACGGTGATTCCTTCACTGCATTCCAAATGGCAGAGCGTATTTTGCCGATGCGGATGAAATCGTTGAAGTGACCAGCCTGAAGAGCGGCATCCTGACGGGCATCGACAAAAGTGAGCACCTTGCGGTCAGATTGTTGCACACCCAGTTGCTTCATCAAAATAATATCCTCATACGACAAGACCGTTGTCGCCGTGCTACGACCTTCACCACCTATTCTTGCTAATTTGGAGTATTCCGACTGTCTGCCGCTATAGACGGTACGGGAAGTGGGGTCGTATTTGAGTGGTGACGGCACAAATACTGCTTCTATGTAGCCCATTCCTTCCATAGGTGTGTTGGGACTGTATGCGCCCGTCTGGGTAATCCACATTTTCTGCGGAACACGTGAAGCATAGGCCTTCTTCAGTTTACGCTCACCTTTCTTGTTGACGGTGAACCATTCGGCAGGAACATCATCCGAATTCAAGTCCAACATATATTCATCCGTCGTCTCTCCCATATGAGGAATAACAATATAGCCGTCGTTGGCATTGCCCTCATCG
>CAVHUR010000078.1:0-5191 GCA_963639575.1 uncultured Spirochaetota bacterium | reverse complement strand
ATTACGACCGCAGCCACGCCGTCACGGCGGCGCACCATAACCGGAGTGCCGGCTTTGACGGTGCCAGTGAGCCTGGTGAGGGTCACCTGGGTGTCGCTCTTGTCTGTCAATTCATAGAACTCGCAGGTGGCGTTGCCGTCAGCCTCAAATGCGTAAGGCAGGCACAGGGTGCCCCAGGTGGTGGTCATCTCGCGGGCGTAAACGGCGATGTTGGTCAGGAACGGATATTTGCTCTTGAAGTCAAGATCTTTACCCAGGTCGAGGACAGGACAGGACAGAGGTTCATCATCAGTATTGCTGCCGTCGAGAGCCTGCTTTTCCTCACCTAAATAGAAATAGTAGCCGTTGCCCGGAATCACGGTCTTCACGCCGCTGGTGGACGCTGTGGTCGTGTTCGCCAGCACATAGGCGGTGTAGGGCTGCAGCGGACTGGTTTCCGCCCAGGTCTCCACGATGTCCCACTGCCGGGTGTTGCTGTTCAGAGCAAGCATCTTCTGGCTGTTGGCATCCTTGGCACTAATGCCCTGCAGGTTGCCGGTCATGGTGTAGTCGGTGGCGGTCACGGCGTTGCTGCGCACGGGTGTCACTGGCACGGAGATGTCGTCATAGGATATCTCTATGCTGTTCGTCTTGGGTCTCACCACATAGGGGGTGTTGGCTTTCATGCTCTGCACGCGCTTGAAGTGCAGTTCGCCGCTCTTCGTGCTGTCCGTATCGAGGGCATAGGCAAGTAAAAGTTGATTCATCTTGGATACGTCCACATCGAACGGCAATGTCATCGTGGTGTAGTTATACGGACTGAAAGTCCTGCCGAGAACGACCTCTCCGGCGGTGAACGCCTTGGGGATGTCGTTGCCGAACTTGCCGGTCAGGTAGTAGCTGTCGCACCACAGCGAACCGTCCTTGCCAGAAACCACATTGGTCTGGCCGCTCTTTTCGAATGCCGATGGCTGGTAGATGAGTGCGTCACCACTTATTCCGAGCGTGTTGACAGCGCTCTTCAGCGAATCGCACTCCGAGAGGTCTACCCAATGGAGATTGGCGTTGTTGCTGAAGGCATCCTTTTCTATCGTGCTGAGCGTGGACGGCAGAGACACCTGCTGCAGGTCAGCCAGGCTGCCGAATGTGCCCTTGTTGACTTGCGTGATGCTGGTCTTGTTGAGCATGCCGAGCTTGGTCAGCTCCGGGAATTTGTCGAACCAGCCGTCGAGCTTGGTGACTGACGGCAGGTCGTCCTCATTGGCTATCGCCTTGCAGCCGAATGCACGGAACTGGTTTATGTCCGTGAAGCCCGTGGTTATCTGGTTCGTATGGCTTCTGTACTCCGAATCGTTAGAGTATTCATTTACCAGAGACTGGCGCACGAACATCCTGCTCACCCTGCGCTCATCGTTGCCCACCTTGTCGGTGAATGCGTCACCGTCGAGTTTGGGTTTGCTTGAGCAGAGGAAGATGATGTCTTCGAGGTTACGGCACTCGCCCAGAGCGTCATCGTCGATATATGTCGTGTTGTCGCCGATCACAAGTTTCTTGAGCGAATACATGTCGTAGCATGCCTCGTAGCACAGTTTGGTGGCGGTGCGCGGCATGATTACGGTCTCCAGGTTGTCGCAGTTCCAGAGCATATCCTTCGGCACCTCGTTGTCGTTTTCTATCTTCCGGTTACTCCAACGGAGCAGGAAGTAGTAGTTGTCCTTCTTGAGTTCGGCATCGTAGAGGTCGAGATACTTGAGCTTGGTGGTGTAGACATGCTCGTTCCAGTCGGGTTCGCGGCCGCCGAGATAGCGTATCAGGGCGATGTCCTTGCCTCCGACAGGACCGTTGATCTTCAGTCCGCTGATGCCGGACAGGTCGCCACCGACTGCCACCACCTTGTCGCCGTCCATCTTGAACGTGGCTTTCAGCGAGTCCGCCAGCGTGTTGGGTTCAGTGAGGGTTATCTCGCGGATGTCGACACGGGAAGAGCGGTAGCCCTGGATGTGGTCCTTGTACTCGGGCCATGCCTTACGGTAGACGTCCTCCGTACCCTCAGTGACATACACGACGAAGTCTTCCGGCAGGTCGTCAAGGGAGCCCGACTCCAGTTCGGGCACTGTCACTCCGAAGGCGTTCACCGTCACGAGCGAGTCGCATCCTGCGAATGCGTTCTTGGTAATCTTCCGGAGAGCGACAGGCAGACATACCTCCTTCAGTCCCTTCATGCCGGTCAGGGTGCTGTCGCCGAGTTCCGTCACGGAGGTATAGTACAGTTCTCTAAACTTGTGTATGTCCGTATTGCCGTTCGTCATGCCGCTGATGTCTTGTACAGTCGCAAAGTCAAGGGGCGAGAATATGTGCTGTTTCTTCAGCGCCTCGACAAGGGCATCGTCCTCGAAGTTGCGGACAATGCTGTCGCAACCCAACGTTATTCCCGCCACTTTCGCATAGTCGTTCACCGAGTTGTAGGGCACGACGGCCGCGGAGAAGCGCGAGTTGTCGTCCGTCAGCGTGCTGAGAGACCTGTCGTCAGCTCCCACGGAACTACCAGTATGATAGCCCTTGGCAGGATAGAATGCATAGTAGTGCGCATCGGGAGCCTTCTTGTTGAGCATCACGAGTGCCGTCTTGTTGGGAGTGGTCAGCGACAAGTACTCCTGGAAATACTCCATGTTGTCGCCCACTACGAGTGTCTTCAGGTTGGTGCAGTACTCTATCGCGCCGACCTCCATACGGGTAGCTGACTTCGGAAGAATAAGAGTCTCGAGCTGTTCCAGTCCCCAGAACATGAAGTCGGAGACCTCGTTGTCGTTGTTTATCTTCTGGTTGTGCCATGCATTGACGTTGTTTCCGCGTATCAGCATAGCACGGTTATAGGTGTATCCGCCCGCCGACTTCAGGTCAGCTTCGTAGAGGTCGAGGTACTTCAGATGTCCGATGGTCGGTTCATTGTCGTCCACGTCGCGTCCGCCCATGTAACGGAGCACGCCAATGTCGCGTCCGTCGAGAGGACCTATGATGCGCAGCGAGTCATACTGTGCGTAGTTGCCGTAGAGGTGGTTGTTGAGGAAGATGTTTTCTGTGTAGTCGTAATCAAGACCCAACTTCTCGGCCAGTGTGCCCGCCTCGTCGAGTTTAACCACTACAAGACCGCGGCGCTGGCTGATGCCGTTGATATGGTCTGAAACGGCAGACCACGCCGTCTTGTACTTGTCCACCACGCTGTCGGGTACATATATTATATATGTGTCGGCATTTTTAAGTCCGGCGAAGACCTTGGCGGCGTCAACGTCGGCAGGCACTGCGCTCTTCACGGTAAACGAACTGATGCCGCTGCCGGTGAAGGCGTTCTCCTTGATGGACGTCACTTTCGCCGGAATGGTGAGGCTGTAGAGCAGCGAGCAGTCCTTGAAAGCGTTGCTTCCGATAGTCGTGACGCTGTCGGGCAGCATGATGGTCTGCAGCTTCGAGCAGCCGGAGAACATGTCGTCATAGATTTCCGTCAGTCCGCATGAAGAGAATGCCCGGAACTCGTCAAACGACGCTATCTCCGTTCCCTTGAACAGAACCTTCAGTTCTTCAGGCTTGGCACGTGTTGCGTCCACATGGCTGAAGTTGGTCCCGTCATTGAGTTTCGTCAGGAAGCGGTAAGGATGGAGCAGTATCTTGCCCACCTTCTCGTCCCTCGGTTCGAAGAAACAAGGAGCGAACTTGTCCTTGTACTTCACCCAAGAAGTGTCTGCAAGGAAGGCTTCCTCCTTGTCGAGGCAGAACTTTATCTTCAGGTTTGGCGTGTCGTCAAACACTCCGTCGCCAAGAACAAACTGGCTCGGGCTCATGCTCTCGGTGTGGTTGCTGCCCACGGTCACCTGGTAGATGAGGTTCAAGTTCTGGAAGTTCTTGCAATGAGCAAAAGCCGAATCCTGGAATATCACATCAAAATCACAGTACACCTTGGCTATGTTGGTGTGCGTGTCGCAGATGTCGAGCGTCTTGAGAAGACTGTTGCCCTTGAATGCCCCGGCCTTTACATAGTCGAGTTTGTAGTTGTTGAAGTTACCAACATCGTTTATCAATGCAGCCAGACCGTCATTGTTATTTGCCGCCAAGTCGTTGTCGTCAGGCGCATAAACCATGAGGTGGTCGATGTCATGGGTAGAGACGGTGTGGCGCAGAGGAAGCGTGTTCTTGTCGTATGCCAGCGCATAGTGGCAACTCCACTCTGTTGTGAAGCGGTTTATTGCCAGGCCTTCTGTCACAAACATGTTCTTATACTTCGACCAATACTCGTCATCCAAGAATTCCTGCAGTTCTTCAGAGCCTACCCTAATCTTGATTTTCGTCGTGTCAAGTCCTGCGAAGATGTCACCCGTAGGGATGAAGTTGTCCGGCGTAAGGCTCTTGTAGGCATGGTTGGAACTGTGTGCGCCCGTGGTGTAGTTGATGAGGTCGAGCATCTCAAGGTTGTCGCAGCCCTTGAACAGAGAGTCCGGAAGAGCCAGCGTCATGCCCTGTGCCAGCGAGCGAGAACCCTCGCCGTAACGCTCCTGGAACTTCACTTTCTTGAGATTTTTCTTGTTGTGGAAGGCGTCGTAGGCAATTGCCACTGTCTGATAGTCATCGTTGTTTGTGCCTATATCGTTGTAGATGGTCACCGTTTCCTTGTCCTTCACGGCCGACACGTACATATGCGGGACATTGTGGACATCCTCCGTTGACAGCCACTGGCCGTTCATCGTCCATGTTGCAGGGCGCGTGTACATCTTCTTGGCACGGTTGGCGATATAGTTCAGAGGAACGTCCGAATGTGAACCCAGGGTATTCGCTCCCACAGTCAAGGCTGCATCCAAAGAAGCCAAAGCGGTTACAAGGTATCTGCCAAGATATGTCGACACAAAAATCACATCTTCTGAACGTTTAGACACTTCAATACCTACAACCAACGCCTGGATAATCTTATTGACAAATCTGGGGACAGCATCATAGGATGGGATGAGGGTAGAAATTGAAGGTGCAGAAGCCGTACCTGCAGTAGCAACCGTAAGTGCGACCTGAGCTGCTATTATCGCCGCATTCCATGCAGAACCCTTCAAGGCAACGACCTGGTTCACTGACATGCCGTCCATTACCTTGGTGGCATAATCATACGTCACATCGTCAATGTCTTTGGCTTTTTCTGTCGTAGGCAGGTAGTCCGCTGCCACAATGCGGTCCT
>CAVHUR010000077.1:0-5337 GCA_963639575.1 uncultured Spirochaetota bacterium | reverse complement strand
TTTTACATCCTCGAACTTTGTCTTGCGGATGATTGCTTCAATCTTTTTCATACTACCTTCTTGAATTAAATAAATAAGTAATTAATCTTTTAATTAAACTGACACTTTGCAATGTTTTCGGTGCAAAGGTATGACTATTTGGCAGCTAAATAAATAAAAAGATTACTTATTTCTCTTATGTTTTTATATTTCTTACATTTTGTAATATATAACATTATTTAATGTAACATATTGTAATGTTAAATACGTTTTTGTTTTACATTGTGGTATGTATATGCCAAAATGTAGATGCACGGTGCTTTCTGGTTGTATAATCAAGGAAACTGTAGGTTTGTTACAGTCTGTCAAGAAATTATTGTGTATCTATTGCAATTTGTCATTATATACTTGTATGATGTTGCATAATGTAACCGTGTAGATAATTTATCTGAGATTATTGTGCGCAAATACTTTTATGTTCCGTCAAAATGTTGTACTTTTGCACCGAAAATCAGTCAACTTGTTAGTTTAGTATCAGAAAATGGTTTGTGCAAAGGATAAGATACATTTTACGAAGATGCATGGCGCAGGCAACGATTATATATATGTAAATACATTATTATATAATATACCTGATCCGGAGAAAGCTTCTGAAGTCTGGAGCGCAAGCCATACGGGCATCGGAAGTGACGGACTTGTGCTTATCGGAAAACCTTCTGATGAAGCGAAAGCGGATTTTTCGATGCGCATATTCAATGCGGACGGTTCAGAAGCCATGATGTGCGGAAATGCCAGCCGTTGCATCGGAAAATATCTGTACGACAAAGGTATGACGGACAAGGATACCGTTCGCCTTGAGACGCTTTCGGGTGTGAAAGTTCTGAAGCTGCATATAAAAGACGGAAAGGTGGATACCGTTACAGTGGATATGCTCCAGCCGGCATTGGAAAACAAGGAACAGTTTAGCCTGACATCGCCGGCGGTGCTCACTGCTGACGGCAGACAGTTTGCCGGAACGTTCGTCTGTATGGGTAATCCGCATTTTGTTACGTTTGTTGACGACATCGATACCATAGACATAGCACACTACGGCAAGATAATGGAGCGTGACGCTGCTTTTCCGCAGCGCTGCAACATAGAGTTTGCCCAAGTGGTTGCTCCCGGCAAAATCCGCACAAGAGTATGGGAAAGAGGTAGCGGCATCACCATGGCATGTGGTACCGGGGCATGCGCTACAGCAGTGGCAGCTTCGGTTACGGGACGTGCCCCTCGCCAGAGCGACATTATCATGGACGGAGGGACGCTGCACATTGACTGGGACGAGGGCAGTAGTCATGTGTTTATGACAGGACCTGCCTCATTTGTGTTCGAGGGCGAAATCGAACTGCCGTAGGACACAGGCCGAATATAAGAGAGAAAAAACGAACTTAAAACATCAATAAAAGAAGAATACATAATATGGCATTGGTAAATGAACATTTCCTGAAACTGTCGAGCAACTATCTGTTTGCCGACATTGCCAAGAAAGTGGCAGCCTACAAACTGACCCGTCCCGGACGTAAGGTTATCAGTCTGGGCATCGGTGACGTGACACGTCCGTTGTGTCCTGCGGTCATCGAAGCTATGCACAAGGCTGTTGACGAAATGGCGGTACAGTCAACTTTTCACGGTTACGGACCGGAGCGCGGTTACAGTTTCCTGCGTGAGGCGATAATAAAAAATGATTTCCTGCCGCGCGGAATACATCTCGACCCGAACGAAATCTTTGTAAACGACGGTGCCAAGAGCGACACGGGCAACATTCAGGAAATTCTCCGCTGGGACAACACGGTGGGTGTGACTGACCCGATTTATCCCGTCTATATCGACTCCAACGTCATGATAGGACGTGCAGGGGTGTTCGAGAACGGCAAGTGGAGCAATATCACCTATATGCCGTGTACTGAAGACAACATGTTTACCCCCCAGATACCTGACCATCGCGTGGACATGATCTACCTGTGCTACCCCAACAACCCTACAGGAACGGTCATCACGAAGGATGAACTGCGCAAGTGGGTGAACTACGCCATAAAGAACGAGAGCATCATACTGTATGATGCGGCATACGAAGCCTACATCACTGATCCGGAAATACCGCACTCCATATATGAGATACGTGGAGCCAGAAAGGTCGCAATAGAATTTCACAGCTATTCCAAAACGGCCGGTTTTACGGGCGTGCGCTGTGGCTATACGGTCGTGCCGAAGGAGTTGACAGCCGTGGCACTTGACGGCACGGTGGCAAATCTCAACCAGTTGTGGGATCGCCGGCAGAGCACGAAGTTCAACGGAACGAGCTACATATCGCAACGTGCGGCAGAGGCTATATACACCCCGGAAGGAAAAGAACAGGTGAAAGCTGTCATCGACTACTATATGGAGAACGCACGCTACATGCGTGAACGGCTCACGGCTCTCGGACTGAAGGTCTATGGAGGCGAGAATGCCCCCTATCTTTGGGTGAAGACACCGAACAACACGCCGGGTTGGAAATTCTTTGACGAGATGCTCTACAACGCAAGCGTGGTTTGTACTCCGGGCGTGGGTTTCGGCCCGTCGGGCGAAGGATATGTCCGTCTCACCGCTTTCGGCGAACACGAAGACTGCATTGAAGCCATGAACCGCATAGAGCAGTGGCTCGGCAAATGACAACAATAAAAGAACAAAAGAACACTTCAACTAATAAAACTATGAGTAACTTAAGATTTGACGCAGTATCTGAGGCTTCAAAGAGGAAGCCTGTAGAGGTGACTACTCCCGCAGAGCGCCCGAGCGAGTTCTACGGAAAGAAGGTTTTTAACCGCCAGAAGATGTACAAGTATCTGCCTGCCAACGTCTATGAGAAGCTGATTGACGTTATTGACAATGGCGCACGGCTCGACCGCAGCATCGCTGACGCAGTGGCAAAGGGCATGAAGCAGTGGGCTGACGAGAATGGCGTGACCCACTACACACACTGGTTCCAGCCTCTGACAGAGGGTACTGCCGAGAAGCACGACAGTTTTATAGAGCACGATGGCAAGGGCGGCATGATAGAGGAGTTCTCCGGCAAGTTGCTCGTACAGCAGGAACCGGACGCCAGCTCATTCCCGTCGGGCGGCATACGCTCCACTTTCGAGGCGCGCGGCTATTCTGCATGGGACCCGACATCGCCTGTGTTCATCATCGATGACACCCTTTGTATACCTACAGTGTTCATTTCCTATACAGGTGAAGCACTCGACTACAAGGCTCCGCTCTTGCGTGCGCTTCATGCAGTCAACGTGGCTGCTACAGAGGTGTGCCACTATTTCAATCCCGATGTGAAGAAAGTGATTTCCAACTTGGGTTGGGAACAGGAATATTTCCTCGTGGACGAGAGCCTCTATGCAGCGCGTCCTGACCTCATGCTGACAGGCCGCACGCTTATGGGACACGATTCTGCGAAGAACCAGCAGATGGATGACCACTACTTTGGAGCTATTCCGGAGCGTGTGCAGGCATTTATGAAGGACTTTGAGATACAGGCACTCGAACTCGGAATACCCTGCAAGACCCGTCACAACGAGGTTGCGCCCAACCAGTTTGAGGTTGCTCCTATCTTCGAAGAGACCAATCTTGCCGTTGACCACAACATGTTGGTGATGAGCCTTATGAAGAAAGTGGCACGCCATCACGGTTTCCGCGCTCTGCTCCATGAGAAGCCGTTTGCCGGCATCAACGGTTCGGGCAAGCACAACAACTGGAGTCTCGCTACCGACACAGGCATCCTGCTGCACGCACCGGGCAAAACACCGGCCGACAACTTGCGTTTCGTGACCTTCATCGTTGAGACTTTGATGGGCGTGTACAAGCACAACGGTTTGCTCAAGGCTTCCATCATGAGTGCAACCAACGCTCACCGTCTGGGTGCGAACGAGGCACCTCCGGCAATCATATCCAGCTTCCTCGGCAAGCAGCTCACCGAACTGCTCGACCATATCGAAAAGGCTGACAAGGACGAATTGTTCACCGTCGCAGGCAAGCAGGGCATGAAACTCGACATCCCGGAGATTCCTGAACTGCTCATCGACAATACCGACCGCAACCGTACATCTCCGTTCGCGTTCACCGGCAACCGCTTCGAGTTCCGTGCAGTAGGTTCTGAGGCTAACTGCGCTTCCGCAATGATTGTGCTCAACACTGCTGTGGCTGAGGCTTTGACGGACTTCAAGAAGCGTGTGGACGAGCTGATCGCCAAGGGCGAGGACCAGACTTCCGCTATCATCGATGTAGTCCGCCAGGACATAAAGACCTGCAAACCGGTACGTTTCGACGGCAACGGCTATTCTGACGAGTGGGTGGAAGAGGCTCAGAAGCGTGGTCTCGACTGCGAGAAGAGTTGTCCGAAAATCTTTGAGCGTTATCTTGACGATGCGTCTGTCAAGATGTTCGAGGACATGAACGTGATGAAGAAGAACGAACTCGAGGCACGCAACGAGGTGAAGTGGGAGACCTACACCAAGAAAATACAGATTGAGGCCCGTGTGATGGGCGACCTCTCGATGAACCACATCATTCCTGTGGCTACCCACTACCAGAGCCAGTTGGCGAAGAACGTGGAGAACATCAAGAAGATCTTTGGCGATAAGGAGGGAGAAGCACTCTCTGCACGCAACATCAAGATCATTAAGGAGATTGCCGAGCGTACAGAGAAGATTGAGACAGGCGTGGAGAAACTTGTCAATGCACGCAAGGTGGCAAACAAGATAGAGAGTGAGCATGAGAAGGCTATCGCTTATCACGACACTGTGGCTGACCTCATGGAGGAGATACGCTATCAGATTGACAAGCTGGAACTGACCGTTTCAGACGAACTCTGGACGTTGCCTAAGTATCGCGAACTGTTGTTCATCCGATAAACTATACGGTTTCGCCGCACACGGTGTTGTGCGGCGGAACAAACAAAATATCAATGAAGAGAATCTAATTCTTTTATTGGTTGTTTAAGTTTGTGGGCTGTGCCATTGTGAAATGGTGCAGCCCTTTTTATATTAGGAGGTACGGCGCCCCCGCTACAACCTCTTAATCAATAAAATAGTTCATATTTATAACTTTTCTTCGCTTTTTCTTTCTACTTTTAATAAACATTAGTAACTTTGCGCTAAGTTGTTGGGATAATTGCATTTAGTTGCTTTTTCCCGATGCTTCTAAGCCTCAAGCGCACGCCGAGCCTTTAGTGGGACGTAGAGTCTCGTGACAAGGAGATAAGGGTGGGTGAGAATAAGAGGCAAGACATGATTAAGGCGTTTACTTGACGCTCTGTTTGAGACACACTGGAATCTCGCAAATTACAGT
>CAVHUR010000076.1:0-5427 GCA_963639575.1 uncultured Spirochaetota bacterium | reverse complement strand
GTCGGGATATTCCTTCTACTTTCGGAGCCGATAATTTTTCGGTCCCGATAACGTTGATGCCCTTTGGCAAGCGTGTGCTTGCGTCGGCTATAGAGGGAGAATTCAAGCAGTCCTGCGTCATATTCTCATTCTATTTTATGTACTTTGCTTCAACCATACACGATGGTTGAGGAAGCATCGTTAATCCATCCTTGTTGTGCATAATCTTGACCGCATGTCCAAGATGACATCATGGCTTACGCTCTGAGTACATTATGTTTACAATCAATCTCCCTCTCTTCTTGTAAGAGAGACATCGTCAAGGCAAAGGTACGAATATTCTGTAGATTACGTGTCAGCTTTTATCTGCTTTTCTCATGTAAATCTAAAAAATTCTACAAATGTTTTGCAAGTCTGCCACAATTGCTTTCTCTAAATGACAGATTCACACTTATTTTCGTGTTTTTGTCTCTCTTACAAGAAGAGAGGGCGATTTCCATTGCCTTCATTGACTGTTGCCACGTCTATTGACTCCAAGTATATCTGCGTAGTCTTGTAGGAGTTGTATCCCATGCCCTCGCTGATGGTGGCAATGGGAATGTTCATGTGCAAGGCGACACTTGCCCATGTGTGGCGTGCCACATAGGTTGTCAGCGGAACTCCATGAAGCGCTGGGCGGCACTGGCATAGTTGTTTCGTGTACCGATGCTCTGCATCTGTTCCTTCTCGGCTATCTGCCGCCCGCTGCGGTTGAAGCACGAAATCTTACTCTTACTGTTGCCATAACGTTATGCTTATCTATAATGTGAATAATCATGGCTAATAACGCAATGGCAGTTCCAATTGTCTTCGCCCTCTGACAGACAGGATACAAGACATTCTTTCTTGTTTTTCTTGTCGACGGGCGTATAATCCAATTATTTTATCTAAATTTGCAAAATAATTGAAAACAAGAATGGAATTTACAGCGAAAACCATATCTGATTTCCTGGGAGGACGCATCGAAGGAGACGAGAATGCGGTTGTCAATAGTTTTTCTAAGATAGAAGAGGGCAAGTCCGCATCCATTTCATTCCTTTCCAACAGGAAATACACTCCATATCTGTACACCACAGAAGCCACCATTGTGTTAGTCGACGAAGACCTCGAACTGGAGAAACCTGTTCCCGAGAACACAACTTTAATCCGCGTGAAGAACGCCTATGAGAGTGTGGCAAAACTGCTCCAGCTCTACGAATCCGCCAAGACGAGCAAGTCTGGTGTCAGTTCCCTGGCATTCATATCCGACAGCGCCAGCTACGGAACCGACTGTTACATCGGCGCATTCGCCTACATCGGCGAGCACGTCACCCTCGGCAACAACTGCAAGATATATCCTCACGCCTATGTCGGAGACAATGTGACGATAGGCGACAACTGTATTTTTTATCCAAATGTGACAGTTTATCACGATTGCAAAATCGGCAACCGTGTGACCGTACATGCCGGCAGCACCATTGGCGGAGACGGTTTCGGGTTCGCTCCTACTGCCGAAGGCTATTCCAAGATACCGCAGATAGGAATCGTCACCATTGAGGACGATGTGGAAATCGGAGCCAATTCGTGCATAGACCGTTCCACCATGGGTTCCACATATATAAGAAAAGGTGTAAAACTGGACAACCTTGTGCAGATTGCACACAACTGCGACATAGGCGAAAACACCGTAATGTCCGCCCAGGTAGGCATTGCCGGCAGCACGAAAGTGGGACAGTGGTGTATGTTCGGTGGTCAGGTGGGACTGGCCGGACACCTCACTGTGGGCGACAAGGTGATGCTCGGAGCCCAGTCGGGCGTGCCAAACAATCTCGAAGGCAACCAGACACTCATCGGCACACCGCCGATGCCAATGACGCAATACTTCCGTTCACAAGCCATCTTCAGAAGACTTCCCGACATGTACAAGCAGATGTCTGCCATGCAGAAGAAGATTGCTGAACTCGAAGAAAAACTGAACCCCGAATCAAAATAACACTTCAATATGGACTTTTCCAAGCAAACGACTCTCGCAGGAAGCTTTTCCCTGTGCGGAAAAGGACTTCACACGGGACTGAACCTCACCGTTACGTTCAATCCCGCTCCCGAGAATCACGGATACAAAATCCAGCGTATCGACGTGGAAGGTACGCCTGTAATTGACGCCATAGCAGAGCGCGTGGTCGACACTACCCGCGGCACTGTCCTGGCAAAGGGCGATGTCAGGGTGTCAACCGTGGAGCATGCCCTCTCGGCACTCTATGCCCTCGGCATCGACAACTGCCTCCTTCAGGTCAACGGGCCTGAACTTCCCATTCTCGACGGCTCTGCTATCCAGTATGTAGAGAAAATCAAACAGGTGGGAATCCAGGAGCAGAACGTGCCCAAGGACTATTATATCATCCGCAAGAAGATAGAGTACAAGGACAAGGAAAGCGGCAGCTGCATAACCATACTCCCCGACGAGCAGTTCAGCGTCACCGCCATGTGCTCCTTCGAATCCAAGTTCATCAATTCCCAGTTCGCCACTCTCGACGACATAAAGGACTACTCCAAGGAGATAGCATCAGCGCGCACGTTTGTCTTTGTGCGTGACATCATCCCCCTACTCGACCAGAACCTCATCAAGGGAGGCGACCTCGACAATGCCATTGTCATCTATGAGCGCAAGGTAGACCAGGAAAAGCTCGACAGTCTGGCCGACTTGATCAATGCCCCGCACATCGACGCGGAGAAGATAGGCTACATACAGAACCGCCCTCTCACGTGGGAAAACGAGTGCACACGCCACAAACTGCTTGATGTCATCGGCGATATGGCCCTCATAGGCAAGCCTATCAAGGGACGCATCATTGCCACCCGACCGGGTCACACCGTAAACAACAAGTTCGCAAGGCTTGTCCGCAAGGAGATAAAGAAGCACGAGGTGCAGGCTCCGATCTATGATCCCAATGAGGAGCCGGTGATGAATGTCAAGCGCATACATGAGCTTTTGCCCCACCGCTATCCCATGTCGCTGGTGGACAAGGTCACAGCCATAGGCGCCAACTATATCGTCGGACTGAAGAACCTGACCTTCAACGAGGAGTTCTTCCAGGGACATTTCCCCGGCGAACCGGTCATGCCGGGCGTACTGCAGATAGAAGCCATGGCGCAATGCGGCGGTCTTCTCGTGCTCAACACCATGGAAGAGCCCCAGCGATGCTCCACTTATTTCCTCGCCATCACTGACGTCAAGTTCCGTCAGAAGGTAGTTCCCGGCGACACCCTCATGTTCAGAGTGGAACTCGTCAGTGCCATCCGTCACGGCATAGCCACCATGAAGGGCTACTGCTTTGTTGGCGACCACGTAGTTTCCGAGGCCACTTTCACCGCCCAAATCACAGTAAACAAATAAAAGCAAGGCACAAACGATTCACTCCACATGAACAATATCAGTCCATTAGCTTACGTACACCCTAACGCAAAGATTGGCGACGGCAATGTCATCGGTCCTTTCTGCGTCATCGACGCCGACGTTGAGATTGGCGACAACAACAATCTTGTGAGCCATGTAATCCTGCACGAGGGATGCCGCATGGGTTCCGGCAACGAAGTATACCCCGGCGCAAGCCTTTCCACCAAACCGCAGGATCTGAAATTCCGGGGTGAGAAGACCTACTGCTTCATCGGCGACAACAACTCCATACGCGAGAATGTGACCCTGTCGAGGGGTACTGCCTCCAAGGGAAAGACCGTCATCGGCAACGGCAACCTGCTGATGGAGGATGTCCACATCGCCCATGACTGCGTGCTGGGCAACAGCTGCATCATCGGCAACAGCACCAAGATAGCGGGTGAAATCCAGATTGACGACTTCGCCATCCTTTCCGCCTGCGTCCTCGCCCACCAGTTCATACGCATCGGTTCGTACGTGATGATACAGGGCAACTCCAAACTGCCGATGGACGTTCCGCCGTTCATCATGGTCGGAAAAGAGCCTACACGCTACTGCGGCCTCAATCTTGTCGGCTTGAGACGCCACAATTTCTCCAACGAGCGCATCGACCGCATACACGACGCCTACCGTCTGCTCTATTCCAAAGGTCTGCGCTCTGAGGCCATCGACCAGATAAGACAAATGGGAGAAGACAAAGACCTCGACTATATAATAAGGTTCGTAGAGAGTTCGCAGAGGGGTATTCTCCGGGGCTGATTACCTCTCCCCTCAGCACACCCTTTGCACACAAGCACCGTAAGGCATGAAAACGCTGGTTGTCATATTAGGGCCGACGGGCGTAGGCAAGACTGACAAGACCATCGAAGTGGCCGAGCATCTGCACGTGCCGGTGATAAACGCCGACTCTCGACAGATATTCAGGGAGATACCCATAGGCTCTGCCGCACCCACGAAAGACCAGCAGGAGAGGGTGAAACACTATTTTGTCGGCAGCCACTCCATTCACGACTATTACTCCGCAGCCCAATACGAGGCTGATGTCATGGCTTTGCTCGCCGAACAGTTCCGTCACAGCGACTACGCACTGCTCAGCGGAGGTTCCATGATGTATATTGATGCCGTGTGCAAAGGGCTCGATGACATCCCCACAGTCGACGACGACACACGCAGTCTCTTCAAACGCAGGTTTGAAGAGGAGGGGCTTGAACCTCTGCTCGAAGAACTGCGGGGGCGCGATCCGGAACATTACGCCATCGTCGACCACAACAACCCGCGCCGGATAATCCACGCTTTGGAAATCTGCCACATGACAGGCAAGACCTTCACAAGTTTCAGGAAGGGAACGAAAAAGCAACGCCCGTTCAATATAATAAAGGTGGGGCTCGACCGTCCGCGCAGCGAGATGTACGAACGAATCAACCTCCGGGTACGCAGGATGATTGACCTCGGATTGGAGGAAGAAGCCCGGAAAGTCTACCGATACCGCAACTTAAACTCCCTGAACACAGTCGGATTCAAGGAGATGTTCCAATATTTCGACGGCGAGACTGACCTTGACGAAGCCATACGGCGCATCCAGTCGAACACACGCCGCTATATGCGCAAACAAGTGACATGGTTCAGGCATGATCCGGACATAGTCTGGCATCATCCTGACGACGACATTAAAATAATATAGACAAATGGAAAAGACTAACAAGACCATGCGTTTCCTTGCCGCATGCCGGCAAAAGGCCGTTCAATTCATGCGTTGGTACAAGCATCTCTATACGGGAGCACCATGGTGGAAAAAGACTTTCGTGGCTGTATGCACGCTGATAGTGTGCTTTTTCCTTTATCTGGGAGCTGTCGACATCAATCTTTTCTGGCTCTTCGGCAAGTCTCCGGGATTCAGCAGGATAAAGGATCCCATCACCTCACAGGCGAGTGAAATCTACAGCGCCGACAGTGTGCTGATAGGAAAATTCTTCAACGAGAACCGCACACCGGTCAAT
>CAVHUR010000075.1:0-5492 GCA_963639575.1 uncultured Spirochaetota bacterium | reverse complement strand
CTTGGTTTGATATTTTTCAGTAACTTTGCACGATGATATCAAACACAAGAAACAACACGACAAACATATGAGCAAGACATTCTTTCTATTCATGAAACGCGCACTGCTGGCAGTGCTCCTCTGCACACCTACGTTCGCACACGCCGGCGACAGGGCGTGGGTGGAATATAAGAACAACACGCTGACATTCCACTACAACGGAGATGCTGCGCACGGTGCAGCATACACCATTCCTGAAGGAACTAACGATCCTGAATGGATAATATGGGGCTATAACGTCACCAAGGTCGTTTTTGACAGCGACTTTGCCAATTACCGTCCCAAATCCTGCCATAAATGGTTCTATGGAATGTACGGCTTGACCTCCATAGAAGGTTTGGAATACCTGAACACTTCTGAAGTCACAGACATGTATGGCATGTTCTATTACTGTTCCAACTTGGAGTCCATTGACGCGTCAAAACTCAACACAGGAAACGTGACCAACATGTGCTACATGTTCAGCGACTGCAAACAGTTGACCAAACTGGATTTGTCAAGTTTCGACACCGGAAAGGTGACAAACATGAGTTGCATGTTTAAGGGATGTAACAATCTGAAATCAATAGATGCGGCGAATTTCGACACAAAGAATGTGACTAACATGAGCAACATGTTCAACTATTGCCCGGTTTTGGAAACTGTCAACTTGTCCGCATTCGACACGAAAAACGTGACGGACATGAGCTACATGTTTAAGGACTGCGAGAAGCTCACAAGTATTGGCGAGGCAAAGTTCAGCACTGGAAGCGTGACCAATATGTGCGGAATGTTCTACGGATGCAAATCACTGAAGGCTATCGACTTGTCTGCGTTCGACACGAAGAATGTGACAAATATGGAAGAACTGTTCTATAACTGTTCGTCTGTGGCAGAACTCGACTTGTCAGGCTTCAACACGGAACATATAACCAATAT
The DNA here is from genome assembly GCA_963639575.1 of uncultured Spirochaetota bacterium. GTDB lineage: Bacteria > Bacteroidota > Bacteroidia > Bacteroidales > Bacteroidaceae > Prevotella. The sequence continues at coordinate 4,535 of CAVHUR010000075.1, read as the reverse complement.
GAGAAACATGTTCTATGGTTGTTCTTCAGTAAAGGAACTCGACTTGTCAGGTTTCAATACAGAGAATGTCACAGACATGAACGGAATGTTCTATGGATGCAATTCTGCGGTTACTATCAATACGTCGAAGTTTGATACCCGAAACGTAACCGATATGGGTGGAATGTTCGGTTACTGCCAGGCTATGACTACTTTTGATTTGTCAAATTTCAACACCGAAAAGGTCACGGACATGAGCGGAATGTTCTTCTGCTGTTCTGCCGTCGATTCTCTGGATCTGACAAGTTTCAAGACCCCAAGCCTCACCAACACAAATAAAATGTTCTATGATTGCAAAGAGTTGAAAAAGGTGAATCTGTCCAGTTTCGACACCCGCAATGTCACTAATACACGCGATATGTTTTACAAGTGGGAACTCATTGGAACTACCACCATCATCACGAGCGATGCATTCAAACTGTCTGATTCGTGCGATGACAAACAAATGTTTTGCTCCCGAACCTCTGAGAACTACTACATTTACGGCAAAGAGAAAGCGACATACAGTTCAGAGGGAGGTTTATTTACAAAAGCTCCCGAAGAGACATGGGTGGAATACGACGATGACAACAAGACTCTGACTATCCATCACGACAACACGAGAAAGGCTACAGTTGCCTCCGCCATATACAATTTTCCCAATGGGGGCGAACCTGAGTGGAGTGCATACGCTTCGCAGCAGATAGAAAAGGTGGTGATAGAAGCTTCCGTATCTGTTGACAACATTGCCAGTTGCGCAGGACTGTTCTCTGGCATGAGCAACTTGAAGAGCATAGAAGGACTCCGATATCTGAACACATCCGCCGTCACCGACATGTCCAGCATGTTTGACGGATGTTCTTCCCTTACCACCGTTGACCTGTCAAGGCTCAACATGACTGCTGTCAAAAACACGGCGAAGATGTTCAACGGTTGCGGCGCATTGGAGTTCATCTACATAGACGACAGTTTCAAGCTGTCCTCCTCATGCAACGGTACGTCCATGTTCGCGGACTGCAACAGCCTGCCGGGATTCGACAGCAGTAAGGTCGGCAAGGAGAAAGCCACATACCTGACAGCCGGAGGATACCTTATCAACAGGAACATTGCCAATGCTTGGGTGGGATATGACGATGACACAAAGACATTGACATTCCATTATGACACAAACAAGGACACATCCGGTGTCACTGCAACATATTTCATCGACGGCAAAGGCGAGCCCAAGTGGTTGGCACACAAGGATGATGTCACTACAGTTGTAATAGACAAGAGCTTTGCGGAATACCGTCCCACGACATGCCATGACTGGTTCTCGGGCATGGCTAATCTCTCGAAGATTGACAGTATAGGATACCTGAACACATCTAATGTGACCGACATGAGCGGCATGTTCAAGGACTGTGCGTCACTGACCGCAGTGGACCTGACAGGATTCAGTGTATCGAAGGTCACCACAACGGCTGACATGTTCAGCGGTTGCAGCACACTAAAGACCATCTATGCGGCCAGTGATTTTGTATTGCCGAACGGATGCAACGGCACAAGCATGTTCTATGCCTGTGCAGAACTCCCCTCCTTCGATGCCACGAGCGTAGGTTCTGAAAAAGCAAAATGCAAGGATAACGGAGGCTATCTGCTCCAAGCAAGCAACAATGCGGAGGCATGGGTGGAATATGACAGCACCAGCAAGACACTGACATTCCACTATGACAACCAGAAAGGCACTTGTCTGTCGACCGTGGTCTGCGGTCTTCCTACGACAACAGAAGAGAAAGTCGGTTGGTACGACTATCGGAAAGAGATAGAAAAGGCGGTATTCGACAGTTCTTTTGCCGAGGCACGTCCTACAACATGCGCCGGTTGGTTCTACGAAACGGAAAAACTGAAGAGCATAGAGGGGCTGAAGTACCTGAACACATCGGAGGTAACCTCCATGAAAGCGATGTTCGCCCGTTCCTCGGCACTGACATCGATAGACGTATCCACGTTCAACACCGCAAAGGTCACGGACATGTCAGGCATGTTTTACGGATGTTCAGGACTGTACTACATTGACCTCAGAGCATTCGACACGTCGGCTGTTACCAATATGGACAACATGTTCGACAGCAGCACGTCACTTGCGGCAATTATCACAAGCGACGACTTCACCGTAGACAATGCCAGTGGCGATGATATGTTCGACGGTTGCGAGAAGCTCACCAAATACGACAGCACGAGTGTAGGCAAGGAGAAAGCCAAGTACATCTCCGACGGAGGATACCTCAGCAAGGCGACAGACAAAGACATGGCTTGGGTGGAATTCAACTCAAGCAGCAAGACACTGACTTTCCATTACGACAATCTCAGGGATATTGTCACGACAGACAAGAAGTTTGACATCCCCGCCACAGGCGGAAATAACCCCAACTGGACAGCCAACACTTACACGAACTTGATCGAGAAGGTGGTCATTGACAAAGCATTCTCCGCAGTGACACCTGCCACTTGCGCCTACTGGTTCAACAACATGGGCTCTCTTACCGACATTGAGGGTCTGGAATACCTGAACACATCGGAAGTCACAAGCATGTCCAACATGTTCAACGGATGCCGTTCGCTGACATCGCTCGACCTGTCAGGTTTCAACACCGCAAAGGTCAGCGACATGAGCGGCATGTTCACAGGATGCCAGAAACTGGCCAACCTCGACCTTTCCGAGTTCAACACGTCCGCAGTGACCACAATGCGAGGAATGTTCCAAAGCTGCTCTGTCCTTCCGGCTATAGACCTGTCGTCATTCGACACGTCCCGTGTCACAGACATGTCGTACATGTTCGCAAGCTGCAACGCGCTGAAGTCCCTTGACCTGACAGGTCTCGATGTCGCCAAGGTGACCGCGGCAGACTTCATGTTCCTCAACTGCGAGACCATGAACGCCATCTACGTGAAAGACAATTTCATCCTGTCTGAAGTATGTACGGACGACAACATGTTCAACGGCTGTTCCAAACTGGCACACTTCGACAATACCGACGTAGGCAAGGACAAGGCAGTGCGAGTGGGCGACGGCGGTTATCTGACAAACGTCATCGTCAGACCATGGGCGGGATACGATACCGAAGCCAAGACACTTACTTTCTTCTACGACGACAAGCGGGACTGCAGGAGCGACCTCACTACATATCCCGTCACCACAGACGGCACTCCGGGCTGGTCGGCAAACAAGGAGAGCATCGTGAAGGTGGCGTTTGACAGTTCGTTCGCAGATATAAAAATGACCTCATGCAAGGACTGGTTCTCGGGCATGACGGCACTGACCGGCATCGAAGGACAAAACTATTTCGACACTAAGGAGGTGACCGACATGGCAGGAATGTTCCAAGACTGCTCATCGCTGACATCACTTGACCTGACATTCATGAATACCGCAGCGGCAGCTGACATGTCTGACATGTTCAGCGGATGCTCCAATCTTGCCACAATCACCGTGTCGGATGACTTCACCTTGGCAGAAAACTGCGTCGGCACAGACATGTTCAGCGGCTGCGGGAAGCTCACCAAATACGACAGCTCAAGCGTAGGCAAGGAGAAAGCCAAGTACATCTCCGACGGCGGCTACCTCACCGGCTACGCATTGGAGGCATGGGTGGAATACCAGGAAAGCACCAATACGCTGACATTCCATTACGACAAGCTGAAAAAGACGACCAAGGCCACCGGGAAATACGAAGTCAATCGTTACCGAAGAAATCCCGAATGGCTTGGCATGATCGACATCGAACACGTCACCTTCAACCCATCCTTTGCTGACGCACGCCCCACAGGATGCTACAAATGGTTCCGCGAAATGTCTAAACTCAAGAGCATCGAGGGCATACAGTACATCAACACGTCCGATGCACTCTACCTTGACGAGATGTTCTACGGATGTTCCGGTCTGAATACACTCGACCTTTCCGAGTTCAACACGGGCAAGGTGAAGTCAATGAACAACATGTTTGAGGGGTGCGCATCGGTAGACACAATCTTCGTCAGCGACAGCTTTGTGGCGAACGGCGACGGCACAGACATGTTCAAGGGTTGCGTCAAGTTGCCAAAATACAATGCGAACAACGTAAGTAAGGACATGGCGAAATACATCTCTGCCGGCGGTTACCTCATGAGATACAACCTTCAGGGTTGGGTGGAATACGCTGCTGCCACCAACACACTCACATTCCACTACAACAAATACTATGATCTCAGCACAAACAAGAAATACTCGCTGCCGACAGTCACAGATGACAAATACTGGGGATCCAGAAGTGAGGGTATCCGTGACAACATCAAACATGTGGTAATTGACGCTGACTTCGTAAACGTGAAGCCCACAACTTGTAGCAGATGGTTCAGTGACATGGTAAATCTGACAGACATTAATGGAATGGAGCACCTCAACACTTCCGAGGTGACAGACATGAGCTGGATGTTCAAAGAATGCAACTCCCTGCTGTCGCTTGACCTTTCAAAGTTCAATACCGAGAAGGTGACGG
>CAVHUR010000074.1:0-5966 GCA_963639575.1 uncultured Spirochaetota bacterium | reverse complement strand
CAAGTACGATCTCATCGTGCTCGACCCGCCGGCTTTCGCCAAGCACCGCATGGCTCTGCACAATGCGCTGAAGGGTTACACGCGGCTTAACGCCAAAGCTTTCCGCAGCATAAAGGAGGGCGGACTGCTCCTGACATTCAGTTGCTCGCAGGTAGTGACCAAAGACAACTTCCGCAATGCGGTCTTTACTGCGGCTGCGCAGGCAGGCCGCAAGGTGCGGATTCTGCATCAGCTGCACCAGCCGGCAGACCATCCGATAAACATATATCATCCGGAAGGAGAATATCTGAAGGGTTTGTTGCTCTATGTTGAGTAGAAAAGTCAGGCAATACATAGCCGAAAGACAGTTGTTGGGGTATGACGCCGGAGTGCTCGTGGCACTTTCCGGCGGTGCCGACAGCGTGGCTCTGCTGTGCGTATTGCTTGAACTTGGCTTCCGTGTGGAGGCCACCCACTGCAATTTTCATCTGCGCGGAGCAGAGTCCGACAGGGATGAGGCTTTCTGCCGACAGCTCTGCGAGGCGAGAAAAGTGCCTCTCCACATAGCGCATTTCGACACTCACGCCTATGCCGACCTGCATGGCGTGAGCATAGAAATGGCTGCCCGCGACCTGCGCTACAACTATTTCGCCCAGCTGCTTGGCGACTTGTCTCTCGAAGCAGTGTGTGTCGCCCACCACAAGGACGACTCTGTGGAAACCGTCATACTCAATTTGCTCCGCGGCACAGGCATCGACGGACTGAAGGGCATCGTCCCGAAGAACGGCCGTATAGTGCGTCCGCTGCTCTGCGCCGACAGGGACGAGATACTCGCATACCTCGGTGACATGGGGCAGGACTTCGTCACCGACTCCACCAACATGGAGGATGACGTGCAGCGCAACAAGGTGAGGCTCAATGTGATACCTCTGTTGAAACAGATAAATCCTGCCGCCTGCCGCAACATAGCGAAAGCTGCGGAGCGCATAGCCGACATTATGCCCTTGATAAACGGGGCACTGTCGGGTGCCCAAAAACGTGTATGCCAGGTGTCAGAGGACTTGACCTCCATAGACATCTCCAAGCTCCAGGCGGAGGCATCACCCGAAACTGTCTTGTGGAACATACTCAAGGATAAGGGATTTTCGCCGTCGCAGGTGGAACTGATAGCGTCGAATCCCGATGCCCGGACGGGCAGCGAGTGGAGGTCGTCCACCCATTCACTGGTGGTGGACAGGGGCGTGATACTTGTAGAACCGCTGTCCTGCGGAAAGCCGAAGAGCATGCGGATTCCCGAAACAGGCACTTACATTTATGACGAAAGACACAAGTTCAGCATCGTGCTGACCGCTGTCGATGACGGTTTTGTGGTCAGCAAGGATGCCGACTGCGTGTGCCTCGACGCTGACAAAGCGGCTTTTCCGCTCACCGTGCGCCCCGTTCGCAACGGCGACAGTTTTGTGCCGTTTGGCATGAGGGGCAGAAAACTGCTCAGCGACTTCCTCACCGACCGCAAAGTCCCGCTCTTGGAAAAGCGCCGGCAGCTGGTTGTCACCGACCGGGAAGACCGTATTCTCTGGGTGGCAGGCATCCGTCCCGACAACCGTTTTTGCATCACACCGTCCACGCGCCAGGCTCTTGTCATCCGGATGGTGTGTTCTTCTTCTCCCGAAACACATTTTTAGTGGTGCGTACAGACCGTTGTCGCGGTCGTTCCTCATGTGATGTACGAGCGTACATCATGTGGTGTACAATCGTCCATCATGTGGTGTACGACCGTACTTCATGTGATGCGCCACCCCAAGAACGCCGTTCTTGGGGAACTTGAACGGTGTTTGCACGAAAGAGGAATGGAACTGACACAAAAGATAAGCGCCGGTACTCATCACGAGCGCCGGCGCTTACCTATGTTTAACTAAAAATCCTTTTTTCGTACAAATGGTAACCTCGCGGTCCCCATTGTCCCTGTTAAACAATCTGTCTAATTACCTTAAACTAATAACTAAAAACCTAAATCTATTACTACTAACCTAAACAATCTATTTACCTTTCCCTTTGGACTTAAGTAGGGGAGTGGTTCCGAATCTCCAACTCTTTGAAGTTCTTTCTTCCCTAAAGCCGATGCAAAGGTAGCAACATGTTGTTGTGTGCGCAAACAATTTTTCTCTTTTTACGAAAAAGTTGCATTCTTGTTGACGTGCGTCAACCGAAAGGCGGTTTTTGTGACGTTATTTCTTGAGTTTTTTGAGCCGCCGGTTGGCTTCGGGATAGTCGGGGCAGAGGCTCAAAGCCTTCTCGTAGTTGCGGATTGCAGCCTCTTTCATGCCCTCGTCCTCGCACTCACGCCCCATCATGTTGTATTCCACGGCGAGGGAATGGATGAGCTTTTCCCTCGTTTTCAGTTGTTTGGCGAGTTGTTCTTTCTCTTTTCGCAGTTGGTTGACGACATTCAGTTTGCGGCGCAGAAGCCGTTTGGCTGCAGGTTGCTCGATGTCGTAGCGTGAGTGTATGGCAAGGAAGAAGGCGTCGAGCGCACCCTGCATGTCGCCTTCGGAGAAGGCTTCCGCCGCATCGTGGTAGAGTTTGTCCGCCTTGCTTTGCTTCAGTGCGGCGTTTATGCGTGACGCGTCATTGTAGCTTTTGGCGAAGTTTGACACCTCTGGACGCACGAACACGTCGCTCCGGCGGATGGGTTTCTGGAGGCTGATGCCCTCGAGTGAGGTGCAGCGTGACAGTGCCACATAGGTCTGTCCGGCAGCAAACACTCCTCCGGTGAAGTCGATGTTAACGTTCTTGAATGTCAGTCCCTGACTCTTGTGGACGGTTATCGCCCACGCCAGGCGCAGCGGATACTGGGTGTAGGTGCCTATCTCCTGTTCCTCGATTTTCTTCTCAGTCTCGTTGTAGGTGTATTTCACGTTGCTCCACACCTCGCGCTCCACCTCCACGTCCTGTTCGTTGTCGGTGTGCACGTATATTGTTTCGCTCTCGTCATCGGAGAATCCGACGACCACGCCCAGTGTGCCGTTGACCCAACGGTGGCACTTGTCGTTCTTGATGAACATTATCTGCGCCCCCATCTTCAGTTCAAGTTCGAGCGGAGTGGGGAGGCTGTTCTCGGGGAACTCGCCGTTCACGACACCCTTGTAAACCACGGAGGCATCGGGAAGCGCCTTGAGTTTCTCCTCGTTGATGTGGTCCACGACATCGCGGCGCGTTGACAGCGTGATGGCAAGTCCCTCCTGTGCCGTGCCCGTTCCCACCCGCTGGTTGACCAGATGGAGGTCAGTCTCGCTCACATTGGATGTCCTGATGTCGTCGAGAATGCTGATAAACTGCGGGTCATTCTGCCTGTAGACCTTCTTCAGTTCGATGCTGACAAGTCCCATCTCGCGGAACACGTTGGCGTTGAAGAAGAAGAGGTTGGGGTAAAAGGGCTGCAGTATCTTCCTCTCGTCTTCCTTTATGACCGGTTCGAGCTGGTAGACATCGCCCACGAGCAGCAGTTGCTTGCCGCCGAAAGGCTCGCGCATATTGCGGCAGTATATCCTCAACACCTTGTCGATGAAGTCGATGATGTCCGCCCGGACCATGCTTATCTCGTCGATGATGATGAGTTCGAGTTCCTGAAGGAGCTTCCTTTTCTCGGAATTGTACTTGAGTGTGTCGCGTATCTTCTTTATGCTGAACTGCGAGTCATTGGGCAGCAGCGGGTGAAAAGGCAGTTTGAAGAAACTGTGCAGGGTGCATCCGCCGGCGTTGATGGCGGCTATGCCGGTGGGAGCGAGCACCACGCTCTTCTTCTTTATGTTGTTTGCGATGTAGCGGAGGAACGTAGACTTGCCCGTGCCGGCCTTTCCCGTGAGGAAAAGAGACCGTCGGGTGTACTTGATAATCTGGAGCGCGTTCTGCAGCTCCGGATTATCCTTGTCCACAACAGTTGTGTTCTTGCCGGTGTGTGCGTCCACTATGGCTGGTCTTTACAAGTCGTCGAGGATGACTTCCTGCTCCACAGGCTTCTTCGGTTCGCCCTTTTCCTCCTGCTCTTTCGGAGATGCCAGTTCGTCCTCGGCACCGGTGACATCGTCGTAATTGAATGTCAGCGAGTCGCTGTCGAGACTGTCTTTCTCGTGCGTGTAGTAGCTTGCGCAGTTGTACATGGATGCCTTGATGTTGTCATCGGCAGGACCTTGGAAGTGGCCGTGGTACTTGCGGTATCTGTCATCGCTCATCACGGACTGCAGGAAGTAGCCGCATATAGGCAGTGCAGTGCGGCTGCCTTGTCCCAAAGCGCCTGTACGGAAGTGTATGCAACGGTACTCTCCTCCGACCCAAGCACCGCATACGAGCTTGGGACTGACACCCATGAACCAGGCGTCGGAGTGGTTGTTTGATGTGCCGGTCTTGCCTCCGAAGTCGGTGTCGGACGCTTTGCCCACATATCCCCACAGGCTCATCGACGTGCCGCCGGGCTCTCTCATGCCTCCCATGAGCATCTGCTGCATGAGGAAAGCACTCTTGTAGGGGATGACCTGTTCCGCCGTGGATGGCGACACGTAGACTTCACGCCCCTTGTTGTCGAGCACGCGTGTCACGAGAACTGGCGAGTGGTGTCGTCCGTTGTCGGCCACTGTGCAGTAGGCATTGACCATCTCCAGCAGGTTGACGTCGGAACTGCCGAGCGCAAGCGACGGTGTCTCGTTGAGCGGGCTCTTGATTCCCATGTCGTTTGCCGTGTGCGCAATGCGGCTGATGCCCACTTCCTGGCCGAGCCGCACGGCAACGGAGTTGATGCTTCGGGCGAAGGCACTCTTCAGGGGCATGGAGTCTCCGGTGAAATAGCCGTCAGCATTGGACGGCGTCCAGTTGACTTCCTTCTTCTGTTTCTTGTCCCACACCTTCATGCTGAAGAACTCGTCGCGGCGCTTGTCGCACGGTGTGAGACCCTGGTTCATGGCTTCGGTGTAGACAAACAACTTGAATGTGGAGCCAGGCTGGCGCATGGCACGAGCCTTGTCGTATTTCCATGACTTGAAATTGATGTCGCCGACATATGCCTTGACATATCCCGTCTGCGGTTCCATCGCCACAAACGAGCAGTGCATGAACTTCACCATGTACCTCACGGAGTCGACTACAGAAAGGTATTTGGTAGTTGCCAGTGAGTCGTTGTCCCATGTGAACACCTTCACCGGGTGCGGCTGATTGAGCCAGTAGGTGACGGAGTCGGGGTCATTGGGGTATTTTGACGTGAGGTACTTGTACACCGGCTGGCGCTTGACGATGCCTTCGATGAAGTCGGGAATGACTTTGCCGTGTTCGTCGACCCACGGGTCGTTGTTGCCCCAGTGGTTTTTGAAATTGCGCTGTATCTGTTTCATCTGCTTGGCGGCAGCCTCCTCGGCATACTGCTGCATCTTGGAGTCGAGGGTAGTGTATATCTTCAGACCGCTCGAATACAGGTCATAGCCGTTGTCCTCGCACCAGTCTTTGAGCTCATCGGCAACAGCTTCGCGGAAGTACTGTGCCTGTCCGTCGTAGTTGTCCTCGACAGTGTAGCTCAGTACGATGTCCTTCTGCTTCAGCGTGTCGCACGCCTCGCGGCTCAGGTCGCCGTGTGTCAGCATGTTTTCGAGCACCTGGTTGCGGCGCTTCTTGCTGTTGTCGGGGTTTATCTTGGGGTTGTAGTACGTGGTGGCCTTGAGCATTCCCACGAGGACCGCTGCCTGATCGGTGGTCAGACTGCCTGGAGTGGTCTTGAAATAGGTGCGGCAAGCGGTCTTTATGCCGTAGGCATTGCTGCCGAAGTCGACAGTGTTGGCATACATCTCAAGTATGTGCTTCTTGTCGTAAATCATCTCCAGTTTGGTGGCGATAATCCATTCCTTGGTCTTCATGATGAGTATGCTGACCCCCGGAATCTTGCCGAGAACTCCCGTGCTGTAGTGTGTCCTCACACGGAACATGTTCTTTGCCAACTGCTGGGT
>CAVHUR010000073.1:0-6167 GCA_963639575.1 uncultured Spirochaetota bacterium | reverse complement strand
GAGATGTAAGGTCGTTGATAGCAACTACCTCATAACCCTCTGCCTCAAACATCTGGCGGAAAGCCAGACGACCAATACGGCCGAAGCCGTTAATAGCAACTTTTGTCATTTTTATTTGTTTTGTTTATAAGTTAATGAAACATCGAATTGTATCCGTATTTCAAGCGACAGCCCACACATCGGGCAGCCCGTTTTTACGTTTGCAAAATTACGTAATTAATTTTTATCCGAAAAGGAACAAGTAGCTTTTTTATACAAAAATAACCTAAACGTCACGATTTTGCAATGTTGACTTACCAAAAAATTGTCCCTCTCTCCTTGCCATCGCCCCACTCTACTCACAGAACTGCCGCATTGACATCACTGAAAGATTCCGGACGAAGCGCCAATCAAGTCATCCGCGCCACGTTACAGGCTGAAACCAACCGACTTGCAGAGATTACCACGCCAACAAGAACAAGAAAATTTCGGGATGTGATGACTTAAAATAAAAAGAATAACGGAATGTCCGTTGCTCCGCATAACAGGTTTCTGAATGTTCTCAGAATGGAGTAAGGATATTCCGTCCTAATATTTTGCAACCGCAATTCGCAGCGATTGAGGTGCCTACCCGATTCGAACGGGTGTACACGGTTTTGCAGACCGTTGACTAAGCCACTCATCCAAGGCACCGTCGTTAAATGTGATGCAAAGGTATAACTATTTGTTGAGATGACCAAATTTCCTTACCATATTTTTCAAAACAAGTGAAATATAGTGCATGGATGCACTTTTCGGAGAGATTGTTTTACCCTCGAAAGAAAATCGGAGTTTTTTTTGCAATTTCACAGCAAAAGTATTGGGATTCTCAGAAACCGCCACTAACTTTGCTATACGATACAAACCGGAATTTACAACTCAACTGTTTTTCTAATGAAAAGGCTATTATCCTTCATCACACTCGCTCTGACAGCCCTGGCAGTCATGGCGCAGACTTACACCCCAGCCAAGGAAAATCTCGATGCGCGGAAAGAGTTTAGCGACGCAAAGTTAGGAATCTTCCTGCACTGGGGCATTTACAGCACATTCGCACAAGGGGAATGGTATCTTCAGAACGAAGTTCCCGACCGCAGGGAATACGCAAAGGCGGCAGACGCATTCTATCCGCACCGCTTCAACGCACAGGAATGGGTTCGCGCCATCAAGGCTGCCGGTGCGAAATACATCTGTTTCACGACACGCCACCATGACGGTTTTTCGATGTGGAACACGCAGCAGAGCGACTACAACATAGTGAAAGCAACGCCGTTCAAGCGCGACATCGTAAAGGAGCTGGCCGATGCCTGCCACCAGGAAGGGATAGGGCTGCACCTTTATTATAGTCACCTGGACTGGATGCGCGACGATTATCCCATGGGACGCACAGGAAGACATTGCGGAAAGGACAGTCTGAAAAGCGACTGGCCGCACTATTACAAATTCATGAACGCCCAGTTGACAGAACTGCTGACAAACTATGGCAAGGTGGGAGCTGTCTGGTTTGACGGATGGTGGGACCACGACCAAGACTCCGTACCGTTCGACTGGCAGTTGGACGAGCAATATGCACTCATCCACAAGCTGCAGCCTGCCTGCCTCATAGGCAACAACCACCACATGAAGCCAAACGAGGGAGAGGACATGCAGATTTTCGAGCGCGACCTGCCAGGCGAAAACAAGGCCGGTTTTGTGGACAAAGCGGCACAGGTAAGCCGCTTGCCTCTGGAGACCTGCGAGACCATGAACGGCATGTGGGGATACAAAGCGGTTGACCAAAACTACAAATCGACCATTGAAATCATACGCTTGCTCGTTAACACATCGGGCAAAGGAGCGAACCTGTTGCTCAATATCGGGCCTCAGCCGAACGGCGAACTGCCTGCCGTTGCCCTTGACAGACTAAGGGAATTAGGCGAATGGATGGAGTGCTACGGCGAGACTCTCTACGGCAGTAACGCCGGACCGGTGATGCCCTGCGAATGGGGCGCCACGACAGAGAAGGACGGAAGGATTTACATTCATGTGTGTCCCTCTGACGCCACGGCACTTCCTGCCAGCATAATGATTCCGTTGGAGAAAAAGCCTAAGGCCGTCACCGATTTCCAAAACGGAAACAAGGTGTCCTACACTTACAAGAACCACCAGTTGGAAATATCGCTTCCAACCCCACTCACCTCACCTGACCACGTGATTGTCATCAGGAAATGACATGGGCAAGGAAACATTTTGTCGTCAAAAACAAAGCAACAAACCACTATAAAAGATAAAAACAATGATTAAAGAAGTATGCAAAAATATCAAGTTCGTAGGGTGCGATGACCTCGAACTCCGTCTGTTTGAAGGGCAATACACGACACCTGACGGAATGTGTTATAACTCCTACGTAATCCTGGATGACAAGATTGCCATTATGGACACAGTAGATGCGCGTTGTGAAGAAGAATGGACTGCCAAGGTTACCAGTGTTCTTGGCGGTCGCCAACCCGACTATCTGGTGGTACACCACATGGAGCCGGACCATGCGGGCAGCATCTCGCGTCTGCTTGCGACCTATCCCGGAGTGACAGTGGTGTGTTCCGCCCTTGCGCAGAAGATGCTGAAGCAGTTTAATGAAGACGTTGACATCGCAGGGCGCACACTCACAGTAAAGGAAGGTGACACGTTGCAGTTGGGACACCACACACTGCAGTTCATCGCCGCACCGTTTGTTCACTGGCCGGAAGTAATGATGAGCTACGATGCAGAGGAACAGATACTGTTTTCTGCCGACGGATTCGGCAAGTTCGGTGTATATGATGCCGATGCTGACGACTGGGCATGCGAGGCACGCCGCTACTACTTCAACATCTGCGGCAAGTACGGCGCGCAGGTGTCGAAAGTGCTCGACAAGGCTGCGGCGTTACCCGGCATAAAGGCCATATGTCCGCTTCACGGACCTGTCCTCACAGGTCATGCCATGGAGGAAGCCCTCCGTCTCTATACCATCTGGGTTCACTACGACGTGGAAACATCCGGAGTATTCATCGCCTATGCGTCCGCTCACGGAGGAACAGCCGTTGCCGCGGAGAAGATGCGCGAGCTGCTTCTGCAGCGCGGATGCCCAAAAGTGGCTATTGCAGACCTGTGCCGCACCGACATGGCGGAAGATATTGAGGACGCTTTCCGCTATGGCACTCTGCTATGCTGTGCCGCCAGCTACGACGGAGGAGTATTCCCCGCCATGCACACATTCCTCAGCAAGCTCTCCGCCAAGGCATATCAGAAACGCAACATCGCCCTACTTGAGAACGGTTCTTGGGCACCTTGCGCCGCAAAAGCCATGAACGCAATCATCGGGGGAATGAAAGACATCACGCTGATAGCCCCCACAGTCTCCATCATGAGCCGCATGCACCGCAGCGATATTCCGCATATGGAGCAACTGGCCGACAACATCATGCAGACATTAAGAGGCTGAAAGCGCTTGGCGAAACACCGGATAGTATATAATAGGAAAACTATGCCGCCGTCAAAACAAAAGCACGCAAGAACCGGAAAGCCAGCCGAGGATTGTCCATGGACAAGATGACGAAGGAACAGCGCAGCCGCTGTATGGCATCCATACACAGCAAGGACACCAAACCGGAACTCTTGGTGCGGCGCTATCTGTTTGCCCACGGCTACCGCTACAGGCTGAATCATCCCCGATTACCGGGACATCCGGACATCGTCATGCGCAAATACCGCACTGTCATTTTTGTCAACGGGTGCTTTTGGCACGGTCATGAAGGTTGCAAATCATTCGTTATGCCCAAGAGCCGGACTGACTTCTGGCAAGCGAAGATAGAACGCAACAAAGCCCGTGACAAGGAAGAGCAGCACAAACTGGCAGGTATGGGCTGGCACAGCATCACCGTATGGGAGTGTCAATTGAAGCCGAAAGTAAGGGAACAAACACTGCAGTCACTGGAGTACACCCTAAACCACATCTTCATCGAAGACCACAAGGCCAAGCGATACGAGTTGCCGGAAGAGAGTATGGCTATGGCGGCAGAACCTGAAATTACGAACGGAATATAAAGGACATGGAAAAGAAAGCATTGACAAAAGAGGAACTGATAGCTCGTCTGAAGGAGATTGCGGCAGATAGCATAAAGAGAGACAAGATGTTTATGGGGGCTATGTGTTATTCTCCTGCCATGCCACCAATACAGTATGCCAATTGCGAAATGTGCGGCGCAGACATTACATACTGTGATTGGCACAGTGAGGGAGCCTCCATTGTCAATACTGTCAAAGACATTGCGGCTCTCGGCTATGACGCCAAAGTGGAAATTTGCTGTGAGGAGTGTGCCCTACGATTGACCAAAGAACTTAATCTTAGAGACAAATCAATACTGGGTAGTGACGGCGATTATCTGTTGTATCCTATTAATTACCTGTTCTCTTTCAAACCCAAGGACGGGGAGCAATACCATTTGTGCATTGCCAATGACGAAGACCAATACAACTCCCTGTATTCGTTATTGACTAAGAAAGCGACATATAAAGACTACCGTGATGCAGAACACTACATTGCTGACGAGAAAGACACCTTGGAGTATATGACAGGAATAAACTTTGATGAACAAGATTAGCTTTCCCTATTCGGTTGTACTTGAGTTGACGTACCGCTGCAACCATCGGTGCATTTTCTGTTCATGTCCGTGGTACGCACCGAATTCTGCCTATCCAAAAGGCGAAGAGCTCTCCCTTGAGGAATGGAAGCGAGCCATTGACAAGTTATATGACATGGGAGTCCAAACGTTTTCTGTCTCTGGAGGCGAGGCAACACTGAAGGGCTGCATGCCACAGATTGTGGAGCACATCCGCGAGGAGGGAAACCGGAGAGACTATGACCAGCCGATAGTTCTCATCTCCAATGGTTTGGCGATGAAAGAGGAGTATCTCCAACTGTTCAAGCGCTGCAATGTGCATCTCAGCATGAGCCTGCCCGGATATGAAACATTCCAGGCGCATACTGGTGTTGACAACGCTGAAGGTGTGCTTGCATGGTTTGCCAAAGCTAAGGAGTTGGGACTTGAAACGACAGTCAATGTGACGGTGACGAAGAAGAACATCCACGAACTGTTCGAAACCATTTCCATGGGACTGATTAGCGGTGCGTCGTCCTTGCTCCTCAACCGTTTCCTTCCGGGCGGACGCGGGCTGATGCACAAAGACGAACTGGCGCTGAGCAACAAGCAAGTGAACGAGATGCTCGATGTGGCAGAAGAGGTCTTGTCGCTATCGGGCAGATACGGCAACCTGGGAACGGAGGTGGCAGCCTGCGCCATCGAGGATGCAGAGAAATACCAAGACCTGCACTTCGGCTATAAATGCAGTGCGGCAAAGGGCTTCTTCGTGATAGACCCGTCGGGACATGTGCGCACTTGCAACCACTCCCCGCACATCGTCGGCCACATATTCCATGAGCCAGTCATCGACGACGTGGACTATTGGAACTTGTTTGCCAACAGTCTATACAAACCCGACGCATGTAAGGGTTGCCGCCTCATCAGCAAATGCGACTGCGGTTGCAGGGAGGTAGCCAACATATTGCACGGTGACCCGAGAGCCATGGATACGACCATCGTGACAGACATATCTTTGTGTACTTAAAGAATTACGATATGCCAGCAAATCAATTCGGACGATATGTGTGGCTCATAGACACGCTCCCGAGTATCTCCGCACACTACCCCCACACAAGTCGCAAAGGGAAGTTTGCAGCGACGAGGAGTCTACAACGTTCTCATACGACGTGAAGATGGCAAAAGTACAAACATCAGAGGATAAGACGGCAAAGCCACGTTGCCATTGGTGCAACCAGAACAATCCGCTGTATGTGGACTATCACGACACGGAATGGGGCATGCCTGTGCACGATGACAACAAAATGTTTGAAATGCTCATCCTTGAAAGTTTCCAAGCGGGTCTTTCGTGGGAGTGCATTCTCAACAAACGAAAGGCTTTCCGCCGGGCATTCGATGACTTCGACTATCGGAAGGTTGCTGAATACAATGCTGCGAAACTGGAGGCTTTGCGCCATAATGACGGTATAGTAAGAAACAATTTGAAGATTGCCGCTGCCGTCAGCAACGCTAAAGCTTTCATGGACATTCAGACGG
>CAVHUR010000072.1:0-6866 GCA_963639575.1 uncultured Spirochaetota bacterium | reverse complement strand
CACTGTGTATCCGAGTGCTTGGCGGTACAAAGCGCCGCTATGCAAGTGTTGGTGACGTGATTGTTGTTGCTATCAAGAACGCTATCCCGACAAGTGATGTTAAGAAAGGTGCAGTATCTAAGGCTTTGATAGTCCGCACAAAGAAAGAAATTCGTCGTGCCGATGGTTCGTATATCCGTTTCGATGACAACGCTTGCGTTCTTCTGAACAATGCGGGCGAACTCCGCGGAAGCCGTATCTTCGGTCCTGTTGCACGTGAGTTGCGTGCAGTCAATATGAAAGTCGTTTCTTTGGCACCTGAGGTTCTTTAATCTAAAACAAAGTTAAAGTAATGGCAAAATTACATATCAGAAAAGGCGATACTGTCGCAGTCCTCTCTGGAGAAGAGAAGGGAAAGACAGGCAAGGTGCTGCAGGTTCTTGTTGATAAGAACAGAGCTATCGTTGAGGGATTGAATCTTGTCTCGAAGAGCGCAAAGCCTTCAGCAAAGAATCCCCAGGGTGGCATAATCAAACAAGAGGCAGCTATTCATATATCAAATTTGAGTTTAATAGATCCTAAGAGCGGCAAGCCGACCCGCGTGTCTGTAAAGCACGAGGGAAAGAATGTTGTCAGGATATCCAAAAAGTCAGGGGAGGTTATTAAATAATGGATACAGCACAGTTAAAGAAAGTCTATAAGGACACCATAGCTCCCGAGCTGCAGAAGCAGTTCAACTATTCTTCAGCTATGCAGATTCCCGTACTGAAGAAGATAGTTGTCAACATGGGACTCGGTGATGCTACACAGGACAAGAAGATTGTCGACGTAGCTGTTAACGAGATTACCACCATAACAGGTCAGAAGGCTGTAGCAACATATTCAAAGAAGGATATTGCGAACTTCAAACTTCGTAAGAAGATGCCTATCGGCGTTATGGTTACTCTCCGTCGTGAGCGTATGTATGAGTTCCTTGAGAAACTTATCCGTGTGGCACTGC
This sequence comes from uncultured Spirochaetota bacterium, assembly GCA_963639575.1. Taxonomy (GTDB): domain Bacteria; phylum Bacteroidota; class Bacteroidia; order Bacteroidales; family Bacteroidaceae; genus Prevotella. Next base: position 5,887 of record CAVHUR010000072.1, on the reverse strand, counting down.
CGCGTATTCGTGACTTCAAGGGTATTTCTACAAACCTCGATGGTCACGGCAACTACACTCTGGGTATTACCGAGCAGATTATTTTCCCGGAAATAAACATCGATTCAATAGACCGTATACAGGGTATGAACATTACGTTCGTTACTTCTGCGAAAACCGACGAGGAAGGCTTCGCCCTTCTTAAGGCATTCGGTCTACCATTCAAGAACATACATAACGACTAAGAAATATGGCAAAAGAATCAATGAAGGCTCGCGAGGTCAAGCGTGCAAAGCTTGTTGCTCGTTATGCTGAGAAACGTGCTGCATTGAAGAAGATTATCGCAACGACAGAGGACTATGCAGAAGCTTACGAGGCTGCTCGTAAGTTGCAGGCTATTCCGAAGAATGCAAATCCGATACGTCTTCATAACCGCTGCATGATTACCGGACGTCCGAAGGGTTATATCCGTCAGTTCGGTATCTCTCGTATACAGTTCCGTGAGATGGCTTCAGCAGGTTTGATTCCTGGAGTAAAGAAAGCAAGCTGGTAATATACACAGCATATCATTTAATATTGTCGGGGCAGTCCCGATTAATTAAAAATCAATTTTATGACAGATCCAATAGCAGATTATCTGACGAGACTTAGGAATGCAATCTCTGCGCATCATCGTGTGGTAGAGATTCCTGCGTCTAACATGAAGAAGGACATCACAAAGATCCTCTTCGAGAAAGGCTACATCCTCAACTACAAGTTCGTGGAGGATGGCCCTCAGGGTTCAATTAAGGTTGCTCTTAAGTGGAATCCCGCAACAAAAGAAAACGCTATCAAGTGTTTGAAGCGTGTATCTACACCAGGTTTGCGTAAGTATACTGGTTATAAAGATATGCCGAGAGTTATTAACGGACTGGGTATTGCAATCCTGTCTACATCAAAGGGTGTCATGACTGACAAGGAGGCTGCTGATCTTAAGATCGGCGGTGAGGTTCTTTGTTATGTTTATTAATTGGAGGATTATTATATGTCAAGAATAGGAAAATTGCCAGTTAATATACCTGCAGGTGTAACCGTGGACTTCAAGAACGGTGTTGTCAGCGTTAAAGGTCCAAAGGGAGAATTGACTCAGAAGATAGATCCGTCTATTATCGTAAAGATAGAGGACAACCATATCTTGTTTGAGGTTGATGAGAACAGTCCTGTAAACTACAAGCAGAAGGATGCTTTCCATGGTCTCTACCGCTCATTGGTGAACAATATGGTAGTAGGCGTTAGTGAAGGCTACAAGAAGACTCTCGAGTTGGTTGGTGTCGGCTATCGTGTTGCAAATCAAGGAAACATCATAGAACTTTCTTTGGGTTACACCCATCCGATCTTCCTTCAGCTTCCGCCGGAGGTGAAAGTTGAGACAAAGTCAGAGCGTAACCAGAATCCTCTGATAATGTTGGAGTCGTGTGACAAACAGCTGATTGGTCTTATATGTGCAAAAATTCGTTCTTTCCGTATGCCGGAGCCGTATAAAGGTAAGGGTGTTCTCTTCCAGGGTGAGGTTATTCGTAGAAAGTCTGGTAAGTCAGCATCAGCTAAGTAACTTTAATTTTTTACGATTATGACAACAAAGAAAGTAGAAAGACGAATTAAGATAAAATTCCGTATCCGTAAGAGAGTGAATGGTACTGCAGAGCGTCCACGTCTTTGCGTATTCCGCTCTAACAAGCAGATTTATGCTCAGGTTATCGATGACCTCGCTGGCAAGACTCTTGCAAGCGCTTCATCTCTCGGACTTGAGGCTATGCCTAAGAAGGATCAGGCTGCTAAGGTTGGTGAGCTCGTAGCTGCCAATGCTGCAGCAGCAGGTATCACATCAGTTGTATTTGACCGTAATGGTTATCTTTACCACGGCCGTGTAAAGGAGCTCGCTGAAGGTGCTCGTAAAGGCGGTCTTAAATTTTAAGCGATTATGGCAATGAATAAAGTAAAAGTTAACAGTGACGTAGAATTGAAGGATCGCCTCGTTGCTATCAACCGTGTGACAAAGGTAACCAAAGGTGGTCGTACATTCACTTTTGCAGCGATTGTCGTTGTTGGTGATGGCAATGGTACTATCGGTTACGGTCTTGGTAAAGCAGGCGAGGTGACAGCTGCTATTGCGAAAGGTGTAGAAGCTGCAAAGAAGAATCTTGTAAAAGTGCCTGTTCTCAAAGGTACAATTCCTCATGAGATAGAAGCTCACTTTGATGGTGCTCGTGTGTTCATGAGACCAGCAGCAGCCGGTACTGGTTTGGTTGCGGGTGGTGCTATGCGTGCCGTCCTCGAGAGCGCAGGTGTTCAGGACATCCTTTGTAAGTCAAAGGGTTCTTCTAACCCTCATAATCTTGTGAAAGCCACAATTTTGGCACTCAGCCAGATTCGTGATGCTTACACAATTGCCGGTGCTCGCGGTATCAGCATGAACAAAGTGTTTAACGGATAAAAGGAGAATTGTTATGGCAACAGTAAAAGTACAACAGATAAAGAGTAAGATAGGAGCTCCCAAGGATCAGAAGGCAACTCTTCTTTCACTTGGCTTGCACAAGATTTCTCAGGTTGTAGAAGTTGAAGACACTCCTTCTAACCGTGGTATGATCCGCAAGGTTCACCATCTTGTCAAAGTAGTTGATTAATTTTCAAACAAGAAACGATTATGAAATTAAATAATTTGAAACCGGCTGAAGGCTCAACTCATTCAACTCGCCGTCTCGGTCGAGGGACAGGCTCTGGATTGGGTGGAACTTCAACACGTGGTCACAAAGGTGCAAAGGCTCGTTCTGGATATTCGAGGAAGATTGGTTTTGAAGGTGGTCAGATGCCTCTCCAGCGTCGTCTTCCGAAGGGTGGATTCAAGAATATCAACCACAAGGAATATCTCGCTGTGAACTTGTCTACCATACAGAAGCTTGTAGAGAAGTTCAATTTCTCCAAGATTGGAATTGCAGAATTTGTTGCCGCAGGTTTGACCAATGGCAGAGAGCTTGTAAAGGTTCTTGCCAATGGTGAACTTACATCAAAGGTTGATGTTGAAGCCAATGCATTCTCCAAGAAGGCAGAAGAGGCAATAAAGTCAGTTGGAGGTAACGTAACTATTATCTAAAGATAGATGAAAAAGTTTTTTGAGACACTAAAGAACTGTTGGAAGGTTGAGGATTTGCGTCAGCGACTCCTCATCACCATCCTGTTTGTAGCGATTTACCGTTTTGGGTCATTCGTGGTACTGCCCGGCATTAACCCTGCCCAGTTGGCAAATCTCCAGTCGCAGACAGCAGGCGGACTTATGTCTTTGCTTGACATGTTCTCTGGTGGTGCATTCTCCAATGCGTCAATATTCGCACTTGGAATTATGCCTTACATCTCAGCTTCAATTGTCATGCAGCTTCTTGCAATGGCTGTTCCCTATTTCCAGAAAATGCAGCGTGAGGGCGAGAGTGGCCGGAAGAGAATCAGCTGGTATACCCGCTGGTTGACTGTGGCCATTCTCTTGTTCCAGGCACCTTCCTATCTTGTCAACCTGAAATATCAGGCTATGGGCGCTTTGGCGTCAGGTATAGATTGGACGGCATTCATGATACCTGCAAGTATTATGCTTGCCGCTGGTTCCATGTTCATCCTCTGGCTTGGCGAAAGAATAACTGACAAGGGTGTCGGTAATGGTGTGTCTATGATAATCATGATTGGTATCATTGCCCGTTTGCCCGAAGCCTTCGTACAGGAGTTCAGTTCCCGCCTTACTGCAATCTCTGGTGGTGGTGTGGTCATGTTCATCGCAGAACTGCTCATCCTCTATGCTGTTGTGTGTGCAGCCATTATCCTGACTCAGGGTACACGTAAAGTGCCCGTACAGTACGCAAAACGTATTGTCAATGGTCAGCAGATGGGTGGAGCACGCCAGTATATTCCATTGAAATTGTTTGCCGCAAACGTGATGCCAATCATCTTTGCTCAGGCTCTGATGTTTGTCCCCTTGGCTATCGTCCAGTTTAACTCGGACAATTCGTCAAGTGCGCTCCACGCCTTGATGGACAATCGTAGTCTGCCTTATAATGTAATATATGTGATACTGATCATTGCATTCACATATTTCTATACGGCAATCACTATGAATCCAACCCAAATGGCAGAGGACATGAAACGCAACAACGGCTTTATTCCCGGAATAAAGCCCGGAAAGGATACCGCAGAATACATCGACTCCATAATGTCGCGTATAACTCTGCCCGGTTCTTTGTTTATTGCGTTCATCGCCATTATGCCGGCTTTGGCAGGATTGTTGAATATCCAGCAGGGATTCTCTCAATTCTTTGGAGGAACATCACTCCTGATTCTTGTAGGTGTGGTAATTGATACTTTGCAGCAGATAGAGAGTCACCTTATGATGCGCCATTATGATGGTCTGCTCAATTCGGGTCACACTCGTGGTGGAAATGTTTCGGCCTATTGATTTAGGCAAATATTGTCCCGATGGCAATCTATTTGAAAACAGAGGATGAAATTGATCTTATGCGCAGAGCAAACCGGCTTGTCGGTGATACTCTTGCAGAGATAGGAAGGAATATAAAACCTGGAATAACTACTCTCCAGTTGGATCGAATTGCGGAAGAATTCATTAGAGATCACGGAGCAATCCCGACATTCAAGAATTTTCCGAATCCTTATGGAGAACCTTTCCCGGCAAGTATATGCACATCAGTGAATGGTGTCGTGGTACACGGTATACCGAGTGATGACGTTGTCCTGAGGGACGGCGACATCATCTCGGTTGACTGCGGCACACTCCTTGACGGATTCAATGGGGATAGCGCTTACACTTTCTGTGTAGGTGATGTTTCTCCGGAAGTCCGCCAATTGCTGCGGGTGACGAGAGAGTCACTTTATAAAGCGATAGCAGTCGCTAAACACGGAGCGCATATTGGTGACATAGGTTCTACAGTACAAGACTATTGCCAGTCGTTTGGCTATGGAGTTGTAAGGGAACTTACAGGACACGGGATAGGCAAGAAAATGCATGAAGACCCTCCTGTCCCCAATTATGGCAAGCGTGGAAGTGGCGTGATGCTAAAGGAAGGAATGTGTATAGCCATTGAACCGATGATTACCCTTGGCAACCGTCAGATAGCTATGCTTCCCGACAAGTGGGGCATAGTGACAAGAGACGGCAAACCTGCAGCTCACTTTGAGCATACGATTGCAATCAGAAAGGGAGAGCCGGAGATTTTGTCCTCGTTTGAAGGAATAGAAAGTTAGAATAAGGAATATAAGTATGTCAAAACAATCAGCGATAGAACAGGACGGAGTCATTGTAGAGGCGTTGTCCAATGCGATGTTCCGTGTGGAGCTGGAAAATGGCTGTCCAATAACAGCGCACATATCGGGTAAGATGCGTATGCACTACATAAAGATTCTTCCCGGTGACAAGGTGAAGGTAGAGATGAGCCCCTATGACTTGACAAAGGGACGAATCGTTTTCAGATACAAATAAGCTAATAAAGATATGAAGACAAGAACATCATTAAAGAAGCGTACGCCTGACTGCAAGATCGTTCGTCGCAAGGGACGTCTCTTCGTTATCAACAAGAAGAACCCCAAGTTCAAGACACGTCAAGGCTAAAGTCTTTAATTTTGGTTAAAAGTTAAAGGCTAAAAGTTAAAAGGTTGGACGCGAAATCCTTAGAGTTCGGGTTTGGGAGATTATTTGTGTAATTTTGCAATTCGGATTTATCGGGGATGCGTCCCCTGTAGTAATTAATTTATTCACTTATTAAACAATGGCAATAAGAATTGTTGGAGTAGATTTGCCCCAAAACAAGCGTGGCGAAATCGCATTGACTTATATTTATGGTATAGGTCGAAGTAGTTCAGCAAAGATATTGGATAA
>CAVHUR010000071.1:0-7124 GCA_963639575.1 uncultured Spirochaetota bacterium | reverse complement strand
CCGTCACCTTCTCGGTATTGAACTTTGAAAGGTCAAGCGACAGCAGGGAGTTGCATTCTTTGAACATAAACCTCATGTCTGTCACCTCGGAAGTGTTGAGGTATTCCAGTCCTTCTATCTCTGTCAGATTAGCCATGTCGCTAAACCATTTGTAGCTTGCTATTCGAAATAGAATGTCAGGGTAATCATCTTGGTATGCGCTTCGCTGACAGAGCGTGCGTATTTCACCATGTTGAGGTCGCGCAGTTCGTTGGGATGCTCAGTGTTGAGATTATTGCCAAGCCCGAACACAAACTTCAGTTCGGGGCGGCACTTGAAGTAGGGGAGGTATTCGTCGATGCCAAGGCCGAGCTCCACGAACGTTTGGTATTTCTTCAACCGTATGCAGTCGTTGGCTTTGCCTGTCAGATTGAGGGCTGGAGCAACGCCGGTCATGATGTAGACGCGGTGGTTGTTGAGACGCGGTGCGGCAAATATCAGGTCGAATGACGACAGCACATAGGCGGTTTTCATGTCCTGTTGTTTGGTGACGGGAGTTTCGGCGGTGCTCTCCGTGTGGTTGTAAAACGACAGATGACGTGACCCGAAGTATATTGCCGGGGCTATGCGCAACTGGAAAAACTCGGAGAGACGCAGTTCGCCGAGCACGCCGACATTGAAACCGGGGTCCATGCGGTCCTGGTCGCAACTGATGAAGGAGTTGTAGGTGGTGCCGTCTTCGCTGGTCACGGTGACAGTGCCGCTGTTGACGAACTCTATGTCCTGCATGTGTGTGCCCACATGGATGCCGAAATGAAACGGACGCAGGTCGGTGTAGGGACGGTTTTGCACTATCCTCTCCTGACCCGATGACCGCAGCGGCAACAACAGTGCCAACGTTATGATGATGATATTCCTAACCATTGCTTCTGATAAAACGCAGAAAAGGCATTATTATTGTAGCGGTGTGGCAGAATATGCAGTTTGCGGTGAGGATGCCGCATCTGCCATGCGGATGATGAAGGGGAATACCGAAAAATGGGGAACGGCAATGTTAAAAAGTAATTGCCGGCAAAAAAAACATACCTTATTTTAGGTATTACGAATTAAATATGTAACTTTGCACAAGACAAAACTGCACTCGGGCAATGCGGAAGTGGATTTCTGTTGCGCCCGTTGGCATGGTGTTTGTGACAACAAGTAGAACAAAAATATTATAAACTTATAAATTTTAGATTATGGCTTACGTAATTGGTGACGATTGTATCGCTTGCGGTACATGTATTGATGAGTGTCCGGTAGGTGCAATATCCGAAGGTGAGAAGTATTCTATTGACCCGGATGCATGCACAGAGTGCGGCACATGTGCAAGTGTTTGTCCTAATGAGGCTATCAGCCTGGGATAAGACGACGCAATTCAACGAAAAACTGACAGGGAGCAACTCATGCGAGTCGCTCCCTTTTTCGTGTTGATAATAGTAGTCGATGCGTTTCCGTAGCTAATCCATATGTTACATTCATTAGTAGCTGCGGTATCCTCGCCGCATTCTTTTTTACCCGAAGAAACCCTACCTGATGGTTGACGAGAGGACGTGTCAACTACTATTTTGTGATACCTCAATTGCTGTCTTACGGAGTATGATAAAGGAATCGCCACCCATGTACTGATGACAAGGGTGGCGATGACAGTATTTTTAGTCTAAATATGCGGTGTGAATACCGACAGGGTAGGCTACTTCAGTGATGTCACAAGTTTGGCCTGTTCGTTTTCCGGGTCAAGTTCCAGCACCTTGTTGGCATACTCCTTGGATGTCGGAACGTCATTCTTGATTTGCAGGGCATAAATCATGTTGTATGTGTAAGCCTGCAACAGACGTGCTTTGGAAGTGCCCTCGATGCGTCCGTCCTTGAGAATAATTTCGATAAGTTGGTCGTAATGCGGTTTTGCTGCACCCTTCTTTAGGTCTGGGTCGATGATACCAGCAACACGTGCACGCTGGAATGCGGCGAACTCTGCAGCATCGGCAAACTTGCCGGCGAGGTCTGCATATACTTTGTCTGCCTTCTCTACGGCAGCAACCTGTGCGTCGCCGGTGAGCTTGTTGGCATTATAGGTGCACATGGTGCCGAGTGTAGCATAGTCGGAAGCAGTGGCATTGGCGTTCTTTGCGAGATATTTCTCATAGGCAGGAATCGCATTGTCGTAGTCTTCCTCATCGCTGAAGGCTGTAGCGATCTGCTTCATCGCATCGAGTTTGGCATCCTCGTTTGCATCTTCAAGGGTCAGAATCTTGCTGAAAGCCTCACGTGCCTTGTCGTAGTTCTTTGCGCCGAAGTTTGCGTGACCTACATACTGATAGTCGAAAGCGGAAAACTTGGCAGAGTCGCTGGCATTGAACAATTTGTCTGCATAGCTGAGTGCCTGGGCGTAATCCTTAGTCTCTGTGTAGTTATAGAGGGAGAGACGGTTGAATGCCGCATTGCGTGGAGAACGCTGGAGACCATATTGTGCAATCTCGAGCGACTTGTTGTAGTCGGCATTGAGGAAGAGGTCGGTAGCGTAGGACGCAAGTTGTCCGTCCTCCATCTTCGACTTGTCCACCTTGCCGTAGTACTCGATAGCCTTCTTCATGTTGCCTGTACGGTCGGCAATCTCTGCCGCGAGGATGTCTACAGGATACCCCGGGACGTTCTGACGTAACTGCTCAAGGGCATCGAAAGAGGTCTCCGGGCTTGACTTTGCCATGAGGAACGCATAGCGGCGATAGCCTTCAGGGTTGGTCTTGTCCATGTACATGGCCTGCTGGAACATCTCGGCTGCGCGACCGCCGTCATCGTTGTGTATGGCGATGTCTGCGAGCAGGATGTAGGCTTCACCACAAGACTTGTTCTTGGAAATGGCCATGTCTGCATACTCCTTAGCCTTGTCGGCGTTGTTGAGGCGCAGATATTCGCGTCCGATGGCTGTCAGTGTCTTGCCGTCTTTCTTGAACGGCTTTGCTATCTTCTCTATCTGCTTGTCAGCATCGGAAGCTCCAGATTTGAGAATGGAAACAACTTGGTCGAGGGCAGCTTTGCTGTCAGTCTGTGCATTTGCAGGAGCGCCAACTATCGTAAGCATTGCTCCAAATACGAAATATCTTATTGTCTTCATAGTCTTATGCTTTTTATGTGTGTCAAATGTGCTTTTCCGTTCAGTCTGTCACATGAACTTTTCTGACGGTCAGGTTGCCGTAAGCCGGAAGAAGTCCCGATTTGAGGATGACCATCTGACCTTTGTCCTGTGATATGATGAAGTTGGAAAAGCCTGTGGGCAGTCCCATGTGTGTGTCATTAAGCAGTATGTACAACGTGCGCACGAGGGGATAGGATGCATTGTAGAAATAATACTGGTAGGGTTTGTAGGAGTTGGCTACATTGGCAACATCCAGACTGGTGACCGCCATGGGGCGTATCTCTCGGCGGAAAGTGAGGTTTGTGGTGTCGCGCTTGTCGTTGAGCCAGTTGCTGCCGAGTATTCCGATAGCTCCACGGTTCTTTTCGACGTAATTGATTACCTCTTCCACCTTGTTGACTGCCATCACGTTAGGCGAACTGATGGGCTTTCCTCCCAAGATAGAGTCTTCTGCGAAATGAACGGTAGAAGACTTCGCATTGTCGAAGACGACGGTAATCTCGCCGTTTTTCGACCCTGGATAGATTTCGTCCCAGCGTGTTACTTCGCCGAGGAGTATTCTTCGTATGTCTTTCACACTGATGCAAGAATCAGTGTTGTGCTTGTTCTCGATAAGTGCAAGTCCGTCATAGGCGAACCTGATGGTACGGGGAAACTGCTTGTCAGCCTTGAGCTTCGCAAGTTCTCCCGGTTTGTAATCGCGTGATGTTATGGCCATGCTGACCTTGCCGTCGAGCAACATCTGGACGGCATTGGACTCACTCGTGTATATGGGAGTGAGCTTTGCGTCTTTATAGATAGACTCGAAGAGTTCACGCTCCTCTTCTATTATAGGACTGAAACTTTCGTCAGAGGCAAAAGAAATTGCCCCTGACGAATATGTGTCCGTCCTGCCGTCCTTGCTCTTCCTTTGTCCGCAAGAGACAAGAACGGCAGCCAGTGTTAATCCTACAAGTATGTAAGATGTTATCTTCATTGTCGAATAAGGTGTTACTGCAAACGGAATGTAACCGGAAGTCTGTACTTTACACGTACAGCAGAACCGTTCTGCTTGCCAGGAATCCACTTAGGCATGCTGCTTACGACACGGGTAGCCTCACGATCGAGGGACGGGTCGACGGACTTCATTACATTGACGTCAGTGATAGAACCGTCACGCTCTACGACGAACGATACTACTACACGTCCCTGCACACCGTTTTCCTGTGCTACGACCGGATACTTCACGTTCTTGGAGAGGTAATCCATGAGGGCTTGGTTGCCGCCAGGGAATGACGGCATCTGCTCTACAACGTCGAATACCTTGGTTTCCTCTTCCTTCTTAGGCTCGGGCTGTGCAATCACTTCCTTTGCCTTGAGCACTTCACCGTTGGCGTCATCGTTACCTTTCACATCGAAAGAACCGATGGCTGTCTTGGTGTTCATAAGTTCATCCTGTGACTTGAGCTCATCCTCAGGCTTCACTTCCTCGTCCTTCTTGATGACAGGGGCGGTGAACTTGATAGAACTCTTGACCTTTTCAACGACTTTCTCAGGCTCTACCTGAATCTTCTTCTGCTCTACCTTAGCCTCTTTCTTCGGCTGCTGCAGGGCTGAGATCTCGGTAATCTGAGTCATTGCCGCTCTCTTGGCCGCTTCTTCGTCAACCTTGTTTTTGATTTTAAGGCCAATCATACACAACAAGACGAGTAGAATTACAGCAATGATAGCGTAAAGATTGCGCTTTCCCGTACCCTTACGGATTACGTAAGCGCCGTATGCCTGGTTACGGCCTTCAAATACCATGTCGGCCCATGAACCAGATATCAAATCAATTTTTGCCATTGTTTTCTCTTTCTTTTAAGTAATACTTGATTCTCTATAGGGTTACTCGACGTGCTTCTCCTTGAGGAGTTTAGCGTCATCAGGTGTAACCTGATCGAGAACGTACTTACCTATGCTGCAAATCTGCATCTCGTCGAGAACGTCGATAACGTTCTTGTAAGAAGCCTTGTCAGTCGCCTTGATGATGATGGTCATCGTCTCTATCTTCTGACCATTGATCTCACCCTTCTTGATTTCCGACAACTTACGGTTGTATACGGAGTCCGCCATCTCGTCCTTCTTGAGGTCAAGTTCGGCCTTCGCCTTCATTACCTGAAGTATCGGCTGCGTGTTGTTCTCTGTCACGTGGGTCATGAAAACCTTGCGTATGCCATCCTTGCCCCATGTTGTCTTCTTGAGACATGAAGGATCGTCGTACTTCGGAAGACCTGCCACATAGTAGATCTGGTCGTTTCCTGCAACGTAGACCGTAATGGTGTAGGATGCCTTTGTCACCGACTTGTCCTCGTTATCGAGGTTCTTGTCGTTACTTGGCATACTGAGCTCCATGGTCTGAGGCTTAGCCAGAGAAGTACAGAGCATGAAGAATGTGATAAGAAGCATCATCATGTCCACCATAGGCGTAAAGTCTACGCGGACGTTGATTTTCTTTTGTTTGCTTGATTCTTTCTTTGCCATTACTTGTCCTCCCCTGTTTTAAGGTTTGTGATGAGATAGTAGCGGTTCTGGTTCATGTCCTGAAGTTCAGACATCACCTTCTTGATCTTCTCATAAGGTGTGTCGGAGTCTGCCTTGATGGCAATCTTCACATCGTCATTTGCCGCTACAGCCTCGGTAACCCAGAGCTGGAACTCTGATTTGCCGTTGTCGATAGAGTCGAGAGGGATGCCTGCGTCCTTGCTGGTTATCACCTCCGTCATTTTCTCAGAAGGAAGATCGAGATATCCTTTGAGGCTGTTTACAGGAATGCCCCACATTGGATCGGTCTGGAACTTCTTCATCTCTTGAGCATTGAGACCAATGCTGCATTTCTCATCCATAGCCTGGATGAGGGTCAACACGTCGTTCTGGTTGTCCATGCTCATAAACACCTTGCCCTCTTTGCTGACAATGATGTTGAGCACGTCCTTCTCCGGGACCTTGATCTCCGACACAGACGAAGGCTGGTTTACTTTCACTGGTTCATTCTTCACGAATGTTGATGTCAACATGAAGAATGTAAGCAAAAGCACCATCACGTCTGACATAGGAGTCATGTCAATCCAGACGTCGCTTTTCTTCATTTTTAACTTACCCATAACTGATAAAAATTTAAAGCGTTAAAGGGATAAGTCAAATTAAGCTTCTGGGTGCTTATCTTCGAATGTATGTGCGATTGTGTAACCAATCTCGTCCATTGCAAAAGTAAGTTTGTCGATCTTGTTGGTGAAGTAGTTGTAAGAAACTACAGATACCCAAGATGTTGCAATACCTGATGCAGTGTTGACGAGCGCCTCGGAAATACCAGTAGAAAGTGCCATAGAGTCCGCACCACCACCTGCAGCAAGGGCTGCGAACGAACGGATCATACCAAGCACAGTACCGAAGAGGGCGGTAAGAGTACCGAGTGTTACGATTGTTGCGATGATTGGCAAGTTCATGGTCATTGTAGGCATCTCAAGAGCTGTAGCTTCATCGTGAGCGTTCTGGATGGTAGAAACCTTCTCCTTGAGTTTGATGCTTGCTGTCTCCATCTCCTTGTAAGACTTGAGGTCTGCGAGAACAACGTTAGCAACAGAACCACCCTGCTTGTTGCAGAGCTGCTCAGCCTTAGCGATGTCACCAGCCTTGAGTGCAGCCTTGATGTTTTCGGTGAATTTGGTTACATTACCCTTGCCAGAGCATGCGGAGATAGCGAATGTACGCTCTACAGACATAGCGATGACTGTGCAGAGGAGACCGAAGATGATAGGCACAACCCAACCTCCTTTGTAGACGGTACCAAGCATATTCAGAGGATGACCTTCGTGATCACCGTTTGCGAAGTTGCTCGGATCACCGAGAACGAAGTTGTAGAAACTCCAACCTACGATGAATGCACAAATGATAATGATGATTGCATGACGAACACCCTGGAAGCCCTGCTTCTTAGGTGCGGCTGTTTTTG
>CAVHUR010000070.1:0-7618 GCA_963639575.1 uncultured Spirochaetota bacterium | reverse complement strand
TGGGGATTGTTCCCATTGAGAAGTGACGATTGCTCGGGAGTTATTTTTGGATTCTTCCAAACCACTTTGTCATGCACATCAGATACTGCATTCCTACCAAAGATGGTGTTGATGGCATTGATTTCCAAATTCTTGCCAGCATTCTTCACCTCTGCACTTACCACGACATAAGAACCATCAGAAAGCGTGAGTGGAGTATATAATCTATATCCCTTTTGTTTCTTCTGATTTTCGTCTTGGTAATACTCTGTGATAAGGATTGGATTGCTTAATGCTTTAGGAAGTTGCTTCCATTCTTCTTCCGTGAAATTATGTTGTACATCTTTGCCAAAGTGACGTGATATTACACCATATCGTATAGTAAACTTGTCACCATTCAAACCTATCTCCTTCATAAAGTCTGGTGTCTTTGCTACATCAAAATATTTCATATTGAATAGCCTTGACGCAAATTCCTTTCCTTTAGTATATAGGGTGTGTATGGCTTCAAGCATTGGATGATTATCAACTTCAGTAGACTGCGTTTGCGAGACACCTTTGTACTCCGCAAAAGGCTTCGTCTTCTTGTCACTTGTGTCAAGCCACTTGTCAAACGTTTCCTTGCTCACACCAGTGATATTGCCAAGACCTTGCCATCCCTCTTCATAGTTGGCAAGATAAGCCTTCTTGGCTTCCTCTTCCGTGTCGTAGCCATACATCACCTTGTGTTCATCAAACGAGCCATCCTCGTTTACTTGGTCTACCACATACACATTGCCATTCCAATTGTCAAGGTCGGCATTGTCATTGATAAACATATCAAGGTGGTCACCATCCTTGCCCCTTGTGCCAAGTATATAGCCATAGGTGTCGTGCATCTTCTGCTTCCACTCCGTGCCATTGGCATCCGTTCCTTGGCGGTAAGAGCCTTTCGGATTCTCTATGGTGTAGTCATAGCCACCAAACTTTATATGACCTTTCTTGTAGTTACCTGACACCTTCTGCGCATCAGAAGGATTGGTGTTTGTATCGTTAATGGCAGACTGCAATCGGTGTGAGAATTTTTCGCTATGGCTTTCGCCCTCGTCAACCGACTCCACTTTGCCCTTGTCCTTGGTCTGCACATACGCTTGCTCAATGGCATCAAGCACGTTCTTGGCATTATTCTCATACTCCGTGCCGACAAGTGCCGTCTTCATGCGGTTGACAACATCATAGAGTCTTGCCAAGTTTCTCTATAGCCTTGCGCATCTTCTTGCCGCTGCGATGGTGCTTCTCGCGGTGTCAAGATGCCGTTAGGGTGATGTGAGAACACAGTTCTTGCGGTGGCACAACGGTCGATGTACGAACGTACGACATGTGATGTACGAGTGTACCGCATGTGATGTACGAACGTACCGCATGTGATGTACGAACGTACCGCATGTGATGCGCCACCGCCAAAACACCGTTTTGACACTGCCGGAACGGTCTTTATGCACCGTCGGGACTGTGTTTGCATGGAAGTTTTTCCGGGTTTCTGTTTTAGGTTTTGCCCTTGCGAGTGTTGCTGTTTCGGCATTTTGTCGTAACTTTAGCGGCGGAAAACAATATGCATATTTACAGTATGACAAATGTGAAGAAAATGGCGCTTGCTGCGTTTCTTGTGCTTGCGGGTGTCAACGGCATGGCGAAAGATGTCACTGACTATGTGGATCCGTTCATAGGCACGACCAATTTCAGCGTGTGCAATCCGGGTGCAATCTGTCCGCACGGACTGATGTCGGTGGTGCCTTTCAATGTTATGGGCTCTGACCTCAATGTGCAGGACAAGGACAAACGGTGGTGGTCTGCCGTCTACGAGTACAACAACAAGTATTTCACGGGGTTTGCGCATGTCACGCTCAGCGGTGTTGGATGCCCGGAGATGGGTACGCTCCTCGTGATGCCTACTACCGGCGACGTCAATCCGGACTACCGGACCTACGGTTCGGAATACTCTGATGAGCAGGCACGCCCCGGCTATTACAGCAATGTACTGACGAAATACGGCATCAAGAGCGAGGTCACGGCAACGATGCGCAGTTCCATAGAGCGCTACACGTTTCCGAAGGGCAAGGGCAACCTGCTGTTCAATCTCGGCAACGGACTGACGAATGAAGTGGGGGCGTCGCTCCGCAAAGTCAGCGACACGGAGTTTGAGGGCATGCGTCTGCTCGGTTCGTTCTGCTATTGTCAGGAGGCGGTGTTCCCCATGTACTTTGTGGTGCGCGTGAACAAGAAGCCTACGGCCTCCGGCATGTGGAAGAAACAGCCTGATTTCCACAATGCACAGGCACAGTGGGACACTTTTCAGGGAAAATACAAACTCTATCCGGAGTACGGCCGTGACATGGCCGGCAACGACATAGGTTACTATATGACCTTCGACTGTCAGGACGGCGAGCAGATAGAGGTGCAAGTGGGCGTGAGTTTTGTGTCGACAGACAATGCGCGCGGTAACCTCAATGCCGAGCAACAAGGGTTTGAATTTGACAAGACATCGTCGCTCGCTTTGGAAGAATGGCGCAACACTCTCGGCCGCATTACGGTGGAGGGCGGCACCGAAGCCCAGCGCAGGGTGTTCTACACGGCACTCTATCACTCGCAGATACATCCCACGGTGCTGCAGGATGCCAATGGGGAATATCCGCTAATGGAGAGCAGCGCCAACGGCAAGACTTCCTCCAACCGCTATACCGTGTTCTCGCTTTGGGACACCTACCGCAATCTGTCGCAGTTTGAAACGCTTGTCTATCCCGACCGTCAGGTGGACATGATCAATTCCATGGTAGACATGTACTGCGAATGGGGATGGATGCCCAAGTGGGAACTCTTCAGCCGCGAGACATGGACCATGGAGGGCGACCCGGCAATACCCTACATGGCCGATGCCTATATGCGCGGACTTCGCGGATTCGACATAGACACGGCCTACAAGGCATTCCGCACTTCAGCCACTCTGCCTGGCAAGGACAACAAGATGCGTCCCGACATCGACCCGTATGTAGAGAAAGGTTATGTGCCGTTGGGGTATTTCTCTGCCGACATGTCGGGTGACAACTCCGTGTCACACGCTTTGGAATACTATCTGGCGGACAATGCGTTGTCCCTGCTCGCCGCAGAACTGGGACACAAAGAGGATGCCAAGCTGTTCCGCCAGCGCAGTCTTGGTTACAGAAACTATTACTCCCGGGAAAGCGGAACACTGCGTCCTGTTACCGCCGACGGCAAGTTTCTTTCGCCGTTTGACCCCGAGGCAGGGGCCAATTTCGAGAATTGCCCCGGATTTCACGAAGGAAGTGCATGGAACTACACCTTCTATGTGCCGCATGACGTGACCGGTCTTGCCAAACTGATGGGTGGTCAGCGCAAGTTCGTGGACAAGTTGCAGATGGTGTTTGACAAAGGTCTCTATGACCCTGCCAACGAACCCGACATAGCCTATCCTTATCTTTTCTCCTATTTCAAGGGTGATGAGTGGCGCACGCAGAAGACTGTGCGTGAGCTGCTTGACAAGTACTACACCGACAAGCCTGACGGTATTCCCGGCAATGATGACACCGGCACCATGTCCGCATGGGCGATGTTCTCCATGATGGGAATCTATCCCGACAATCCAGGGTCACCTTGCTACACGCTCACCACACCGGTGTTTGACAGGGTGACAATCCATCTCGACCCGAAATACTATCCGCATGGCGACATAACAATAGAGGCTAAGCGCACGTCGCCGTCGCAGATGTATATAAAGAATGTCACCGTCGGCGGAAAGAAAATAAACGGTTACCGCATCTCGCACAAACAGTTGGTAGAGGGCAAGACGCTGCTGTTTGAGTTGAAATGAAAACAATGAAGCAGATGCAGCACGGGTAAAGCTGCACCTGCTTCATGTCTTTGTGTAGCTGTTTGTTCCAATTCTGTCTTACTCAGCCCTTTATTGCGGCTATGGGAAGTAGTCTTGTGCGGACTTTCACCAAGTCAAGTCAAGTTCATTCGCAATGACTTTCTCAATGTCCTTGTAGGCACCGGATGCCTCCTGCATGTCATCCTTCTACAACGCACATCATCCGGTGCTTATTGGATATGTTTGGCTTCATCACCCAATAGAGACAGCATCTTTTTCTGATGCTCCTTTATGTCATGGAATGTCCACTCCTGTCCGTTGTCGCGGGTCCTGGCGTCAAGATTGTCTTTGCAGATTTGCATCATGATTCTAAACTTCAGGGAGGCCACACTCACTTGGACTATCTTTCCGGATGTGTCAAGATAGTGATCAAGTTTGGCTTTCGGGCTCCAGTTGGAACCGGAACTGTTGGCTTCACTGCCAATCATAGCGAAGTTGCCAAGACAGTTTATCTGGTTCTCGTCTATGCCGTTGCCGACATTAGCCTGCGGATAGTAATGCTCCAAAGAGCGTCGGGTACGTGAGAAATAAAACTGTTTGAACACCTTCAAACCAAAGTCTGAACAACCTAATTCGTGAAAAAAGCGGTTGCGTTCATCAGAGCCTTCCTTTAATTTCTCGCCTGAAAGGTTGTCCGTGTATTTTTCCCAAATCAGGAAGTCTATGTAATTGAACACAAACAGAGGAATTCCTTTTGTCTTGTATGTGCCGTCGCCATATATGAGATTAAAGTCTGCGTTCATATTGCGGACACTCACGTCAATGTCTTTGCCGTTGATGACAACCTGGTCAAATGCACCCGGAACAGGCGTGTTAATCTCGTTAAGCAGTCCTTTGTTCAGGTAAATGTCAAAGAAATATTTGTTCGCCAATTTTTTGAGGAACTTGCCATACTCTGCCAAATCACGGTTCTTAAACAGATGGTATATGGTGTAGAAAAGGTAGTTCTTGCGCTGGCGAGGAGTGAAGGAAACTTCAAACATTGACAGAAGTTGCGTCATCTTCTCCTGCAGTCTTCTGTTTTCAGACAGGTTTTGGGGATAACTTGATCTCCCTTCCGACTGCCAATATTGCAATTGCCAAGGGTTGCTCTCGGCAGTGTCGTCCTCGTTGGAATGGTGCACGATATAGTTGTCCAACAGGTATTTCGCTTGAAGTAGATTGAAACAGAACCTTTTGGCAAAATCGCGGTCGGGTTTTGCTTTGTCAAAAGCGTTAATCAGTTCCTTGTCATCGAGGGTGAAGGCTGTCGGCTGGAAACCGGTCTCTTCCATTCTCGTTATTTTGAGCACGATGAGCAAGAAGTTCGGAAAATCGATGATGGGTTGGAATATCTTGTTTCTGCTTCTGTCTTCTACGTTTACGTCTTCTTTAGCCTCAGCATTGATGAAGTCTCTCAATTCGCATCTTCTCATTCCTGCCTCTTCGATTTCGGGGAGATCTTCAAATGATTGTCCATAGAACAAGAACTCGTTGAGATTGGTTCCGAAAACACTCTTTGCTTCCGGGTACTTCAGTTGGACGTAGGCATCCATTTCACTGCACGCTTGCCATATATTGGAGAATTTGGTTCTTTCTTTGTCATTGAGCAGTGCAATGAGCTTGGCCTTCACAATCTCATGTTTTTCCAACTGCTCTCCACGCGAATTCATCACCTCGAAATAATGGTTGAGGTCAACGTCTCTTGGCACATTGTAGTGAATGATGTGTACGTTGTTCAAAAGGTATCTGGTGAAAAGGTCTTTCCGTTCGTCACCCACGATCTCCTTGATTGCGGAACAGGCATTGTTGTATCCACTTACGATTCCGGAATCTGTTTCATCGGGATTGTAGTTGGCTCTTTTGTCTTTACTGTCAATCTCGTCAATCTTCCCGATTGTCTTATTTGAACGCTCCCTGGCATGATATTTTAATTTGTTGCTTATCCCGACGTTCAATGCTTTCAATATGAGATACAGTGTAGTCAGACGCTGTTGACCGTCTATCACCTCATATATGTTATCTCCTCTGTTGAAGGAAACAAGAGTTCCTATGAAGTAGGTGTCTTTGTTCGTTTCGCATGCATCCCAAACGTCATGGACAAGTGCCTCTATTTCGTCTTTCTCCCATGCATAGTTGCGCTGATAGATGGGAATTTCGTATTTCACATTTTCCGTACGGAATATGTTACTTATCGACAATTCTTGGATTTGTGGATTATTTCTGCTCATACCGGTACTTCAAAAAAACTGTTTTCTACAAAATAATGGAGATAGTTGGTATATATGCCATCTTCCTTGTTGTCAATATCTTCCGTGTTCGCTTTGACAACATTATGTGGCAATGGCTTGATTCGGTCAGCCAGCTCACTCAATAGTGCTTCGGGGGTACTTGCCTCGGCAATGCTTTTGTACAGATTGAATGAGTTGACCATATCAGGATTACCCATGATATAGTTTTGGGCAGACCACCATCCTAAATTGGCATATTGGGCGCGAAGCGAGTATGCCCAGACAAAATCCATGACGAGAAACTGCTCAAAGAGGTCAAGGTTCTTGTTTGTTGGTTTCTCGGGGCAGAATCTGTCGACATAGAGTAGTGCCGCCAAATCAAACAGTTTCCTTGTGATTCTGTTTCCCGTGCCGTTCCGGTATTTGCGTAAATCGAGTGTCTGAACGATTACATTGCCGTTGACAAAGTAACCGACATATTTGTCATTGTTCTGAATGTCTTTCAAAATACTGAAATAATGGCTCGTATAGTCAAAGAACGGCTTACCTGCGATAATCGGAGACTCTAACTGGAAAGGATTAAGATTTCCCATGCCGGAAACGAACGGCACGGCTGACCTGTTTACCATATCCGCATAAGCGTATGCTCCCTTGAAGAATTGCGCATAAGGAGAAATGTCTCCTTTGTTGATGCCCTTGAACTTGTCTATATTGTGCTCATTCAGTTCCCACGCTCTATTGCCGTGAAGCCATTCTCTCACACGGTATAGATATTCGCCAAACAGGTCTGCCAGCTCCTTTTGGTCCATATCTTCCCAACGCTTTACAATCTCAACGGTTTCATTCTCTCCAAGGTCATTCATCTCCCTGAGGTGGTATGCCTTTAGCAGATCATGGGGGAACAGTTTCTTGCCACGTGCATTCTGAGAATCGAAGAATTGGAATGCTTCTGAGATGTCATTGGTTATAACTACAATGATTTCACACTGATTCTCAATAAAATCACGTAAATCGGATACATTCCGGTCATCACGTAGAACTTCTGAAGCCCTGTCTTCAGAAAGTGTATGAGCCTTTTCTTTTGTGCGCACATCGGTCATGGCATCTCTTCTTCTAATGAAAGCACGATAGTTGTTGGCGACATTCTCACGTGTGAAAGGATTGTCGAAGAATAATTCGGAGAGGAAATAAATGTCTTTTTCCAGGAGAGCCGATAGCAGCAATGCAAATGTTGTAACCCTCTGCTGGCCATCTACGATGTTGTAACTGTTGTCGTTCTCGTCGTGATGTAAAATGAGTGTGCCTACACGGTACACTTCTTTATTGGCGTTTTTCGCTTCAATAATGTCATCAAGTAACTGAATGGCATTCTTTGCCGTCCATTTGTACGGACGTTGGTAGTTTGGAACTACCAGCTTAACATCCTCCAATGCTTTGTCGTCACGCATCCGCTTTCTATGTTAATATCCAAATATTTTGACCACTATTTTTATTTTATGCTGAA
>CAVHUR010000069.1:0-7708 GCA_963639575.1 uncultured Spirochaetota bacterium | reverse complement strand
CAGCCTTCGGGTTCACGTTCTTCAGGTCGAAGATGAGCTGAGCCAAGTCCTCGATGCTGTAGATGTCGTGGTGTGGCGGAGGAGAGATGAGGCTGATGCCCGGTATGGAGTGGCGCGTCTTGGCGATTACCTCGTTCACCTTGAATCCGGGCAGCTGTCCGCCCTCGCCGGGCTTTGCTCCCTGTGCCACCTTAATCTGTATCTCCTCTGCATTGACGAGATATTCCGTCGTCACGCCGAAGCGTCCCGACGCTATCTGTTTGGTCTTGCTGGAGAGGCTGATGCCGTCGACCGTGGAGTGGAAGCGCTCGTTGTCCTCGCCGCCCTCACCGGTATTGCTTCGTGCACCCAGTGCGTTCATCGCCAGGGCAATCGCTTCGTGCGCCTCTTTCGACAGAGCGCCGAAACTCATTGCGCCGGTCACGAAGTGCTTTACGATGTCCTCTACAGGCTCAACCTTGTCTATAGATATCGGATTCCGGCGGAATCCGAAGAAGTCGCGTATGAAAATCGGCTCCTGCTTGCTGTCCACGAGGTTGGCGTATTTCTTGTACATCTTGTAGTCGCCCTTGCGTGTGGCGAGCTGGAGCGTAGCTATCGTCTCGGGATTCCATGCGTGCTTGATGCCGTCCTTGCGGTAATGGAACTGTCCGGTCGACGGAAGGAACTCCGGTTTGTGGCTGTTGAACGCCTTGTCATGCAGGAGTATGGCGTCGCGGGCGATAGTTTCCAGTCCGATGCCGCCTATTGTGCTCGTCTCCGTACCGAAGTAGCTGCGCAGCAGGTTCTCCGAAAGTCCGATGCTCTCGAATATCTTTGCCCCACGGTAACTGCGTATCGTGGAGATGCCCATTTTCGCCATTATCTTGTAGAGACCCTTCTTCACCGCCTTGATGTAGTTCTGTTCGGCGGTGGTGTAGTCCTCCTGTATCTTGCCGCGCTTTACCAAGTCGTCGAGAACGGCGTAGGTCAGGTAAGGGCAGAGAGCCGATGCGCCGTAGCCGAGAAGCAGTGCGGCGTGCATCACTTCGCGTATCTCGCCGCTCTCCACTATCAGTGCGGTCTGCACACGCTTGCCGGCATTGATGAGATAGTGGTGCACAGCGCTCACGGCAAGCAGCGACGGGATTGCCGCATGACCTTTTTTCACGTTGCGGTCGCTCAGTATTATGTAGTTGTAACCGTCGTCCACGCTTTGTGCAGCCTTACGGCAGATGCTGTCGAGAGCCTCGTGCAGTCCTTCCTCTCCCTTGGCTGTAGGGAATGTGATGTCGAGTTTTACTGTGTTGAAGCCCTTGTAGCGTATGTTGCAGAGGATGTCCAGCTGCGTGTTAGTCAGGATGGGGTGGGGCAGACGCACCATTTTGCAGTTGCTCTCGTCGGGATTGAGGATGCCCGAACCCACTCTGCCGATGTACTCCGCCAAGCTCATGACGAGGTTTTCGCGTATGGAGTCAATGGCTGGATTGGTCACCTGGGCGAACTGCTGGCGGAAATAGTTGAAGAAAATCTGCGGTTTGTCGCAGAAAACTGCCAGTGGGGTGTCGTTGCCCATGGATGCCGTGGGTTCCTGACCTTTGGTCGCCATCGGTATGATGGTGTCTTCGATGTCCTCCTGACCGAATCCGAACAGCAGTTCCTTGCTGGTCAGGTCATCCATGGAGTTGTCTATCTTGCGTCCGCTGCGGAGTTTCTCCAGTTCTATACGGTTGGTGTTCAGCCACTGACGGTACGGATGCTGCAGCGCAAGACGCTCCTTTATCTCTCCGTCGTAGTAGATTTTGCCTTCCTGCGTGTCTATGAGCAGGATCTTTCCAGGTTGCAGACGTCCCTTCTCGGCTATCTCCTGCGGGTCGAAATCCATCACTCCCACTTCAGAAGCCACCACCATCATGTCGTTCTTCGTTATGGTGTAGCGTGCCGGACGCAGACCGTTGCGGTCGAGCATACCGCCGGCGAAGCGGCCGTCACTGAAGAGCAGGGCGGCAGGACCGTCCCACGGCTCCATCAGGATGGAATGGTATTCATAGAAAGCCTTGAGGTCTTCGGAGATGGGGTTTTTGTCATTGAAGCTCTCGGGCAGCATTACCGCCATGGCATGAGGCAGCGACAGTCCGCTCATGACAAAGAACTCGAACACGTTGTCGAGACTTGCGGAGTCGCTCATGTCTGGCTGTATAATCGGCGAAATGTCGCGTATGTCGCCCAAAGCCTCGCTGCTGAGCACACTCTCGCGGGCTTTCATCCAGCCGCGGTTGCCTCGGATGGTGTTGATCTCGCCGTTATGGCAGAGCAGGCGGAACGGTTGCGCCAGACTCCACGTCGGGAATGTGTTGGTGGAGAACCTCGAGTGAACGAGGGCAAGTCCGCTTGTGAAGTAGTTGTTTGTCAGGTCAGGATAGTACTGGCGCAGCTGCAGGCTGCTCAACATGCCCTTGTAGACGATGTTGGTGTTTGACAGCGAGCAGATGTAAAAGTCCGGATCGGTGACGCGCTTCTCTATTCTCTTGCGTATGAGATACAGTGTACGCTCGAACACAGGCACTTTGTCGTCGGTCACTCCGGTGATGAACACCTGCTTGATGGCAGGTTCGTTGCTCAGTGCAGCCTCTCCCAGGCATCCCGGATTGGTGGGCACGTTGCGCAGGTGCATCAGTTGCAGTCCCTCGCGCTCTATCTCCTCGATCATGATGGCGAGGATGTCCTGCTGCTTGACCTTGTCTTTCGGGAGGAACACGAGACCTGTTCCGTACTTGCCCTTTTCGGGTACGGGTATTCCCTGCAGAAGAATGAACTCGTGAGGAATCTGTAGCATGATGCCCGCACCGTCGCCTGTCTTGTTGTCAGCGCCCTCTGCTCCGCGGTGTCTCATGTTCTCCAGCACCTTCAGGGCGTTGTCCACGAGGTCGTGGCTCTTGTTTCCGTGGATGTTGACCACCATGCCCACGCCGCACGCATCGTGCTCGTATGCCTTGCTGTACAATCCTTTTTCCATTTTTGTCTCTCTTTTTATCAGTTGTCTAATCTTTGTATGCTTGTTCGTGAACACCTGCTACGGCTCTGCCGCTCGGGTCGTTCAGGTTCTTGAAGGAAGCGTCCCATGCCAACGCCTCGGCAGTGCTGCATGCCACGCTCGGCACAGAAGGCACGCTCTTGGCGGCGCTGTCGCTCGGGAAATGCTCCGCGAATATGGAGCGGTAGTAGTATTCTTCCTTGTTTTGCGGTGTCGCTATGGGGAAGCGCTCGGCAGCGTGTGCCATCTGCTCGTCGCTTACGGCAGATGCCGTTATCTGTTTCAGGGTATCTATCCATGAGTAGCCCACGCCGTCGGAGAACTGCTCCTTCTGACGCCATGCTATCTCTGCGGGCAGCATATCGGCGAATGCCTCGCGCACGATCTTCTTCTCTATGGTCTCTCCGGGACACATCTTCAGTTCCGGGTTCATGCCCATAGCCACGTCGAGGAACTCCTTGTCGAGGAAAGGCACACGTCCCTCGATGCCCCAAGCAGCCAGACTCTTGTTGGCGCGCAGACAGTCGTAGAGGTAAAGTTTGCCCAGTTTGCGCACCGTCTCCTCGTGGAAGGCCTTTGCGTCGGGCGCTTTGTGGAAGTAGAGGTAGCCTCCGAATATCTCGTCTGCACCCTCGCCGGAGAGCACCATCTTGATACCCATGCTGCGGATGACACGTGCAAGCAGATACATAGGTGTGGATGCGCGCACCGTGGTCACGTCGAATGTCTCGGTGAAGTATATCACGTCGCGTATGGCATCGATGCCTTCCTCTATCGTGTAGTTTATCTCATGGTGTACCGTGCCGATCTTCTCTGCCACAAGACGTGCCTTTGCCAAGTCGGGAGCACCCTTCAGTCCGACAGCGAAAGAGTGCAGACGCGGCCAGTAGGCGCGGGTCTCTTCGCCGTTCTCGATGCGGTGTTCGGAGTATTTCTGCGCTATAGCCGAGATGACGGACGAGTCCAGACCGCCGCTGAGCAGCACTCCGTAGGGCACGTCGCTCATGAGTTGGCGCTTGACGGATGCCTCCAGGGCATCGTGCACGTCCTTTACCGCCTCGTCGTGGTCTACATATTGGTCTTTCACTGCACCATAGTCCATCCAGTCGCGGGTGTAGTAGCGCTTCATTCCGGGCGACTTGCTGTAATAGTAATGACCCGGCAGGAATGGCTCATAGTGGCTGCACTGACCCTCAAGGGCTTTCAGCTCCGATGCCACAAACACCTTTCCGTCGTTGCCGTAGCCTATGTATAGCGGAATGACACCTATCGGGTCGCGTGCGATGAGAAACTCGTCGCGCTCCGCATCATAGAGTGCAAAGGCGAAAATTCCGTTGAGTTCCTCTATCATCTTGGTGATGCGGCGGTGCACTGCCTCCTCGTCCTTATATATTAAGGTGTCGAAATTGGTATCCTCGCGCATCTCCCTGTAGAGCGATAGCACCACCTCACAGTCGGAACCTGTCTGAAACTGGTATTTGCCGGCAAAGCGTGCGCGCACTGACTGGTGATTGTAGATCTCGCCGTTCACCGCCAGAACCTGTTTTTTGTCGGGCGAGAAGAGCGGCTGTCTGCCGCTTTCGGGATCGACAATGCTCAGTCGCTCGTGTGCCAAAATGGCTGAACCGCCACAGTAGATGCCGCTCCAGTCGGGACCGCGGTGGCGTATTTTCTGACTCATTCTCAACGCTTGCTGTCGTAATTCAGGTGTTTGCTCCTGAATATTAAATATGGATACAATGCCGCACATGGTGTCTTTTATTTCCTTTTACTGTTGTTTGGATGACAAATTGTTGTGTTTTGCGCACAAAGTTACAACAAAATGACAACATGAACAAGTATTTTGATGCGTTTCGTAATTATTGTATTGTTTTTTAACAATATGCAAGTCGTAGCGTATGAAAATGTCGCTAATTGTAACTTGAAATATCCTTGAGTGTTGCATATTGTAGGATTTGGTTGTATCGGAAGAGCCGTCCGGTTGTTAGGGCGATTTTTTAAGCGATGCTATAAATGACAATTTGCATACTGCATACTGTTTGCCGGTATCGGTAAAGAAAAAGTTGCCGGCAAACACTGGGTCTGCCGGCAACTTTGTGGGGTGGAGATGCCGTCGTGGGCGGCAGTCTCCTGAAAAATCTCTCTGGAATTATGAATGATTGTTTTATTCGTTCGCTTATGGCTGGAGCGTGAATCCGAATACCAGATAAGCCTTCTCCGTACTTGGGTTTGCGGCTATCTGTCCAAAGACAGGGATGCTGAACGAATCAGTAATCTTGATGTCTTTGGTGGCTTTCAGACTGATGTTGGTCACTGCAAAACCGGTTGCGTCGCTGTAGGA
Source organism: uncultured Spirochaetota bacterium (assembly GCA_963639575.1). Lineage (GTDB taxonomy): Bacteria > Bacteroidota > Bacteroidia > Bacteroidales > Bacteroidaceae > Prevotella. The sequence continues at coordinate 2,354 of CAVHUR010000069.1, read as the reverse complement.
TGTAGTGGCGTAAGGCACGGCACCTACGGTTGCAGTCCAATCACAACCTCCGAGCTTGAACGGAGCGGTAGCCTCTACATAGGACGAATAGGCACGCTTGCCGTCCTTGTTCAGCCCGTCGTTGCCTGCGAAATTGGTGTACCAGTTGAGTGCAACCGGTCCGAAGTCGTAGCCTATGTTCGCCTCGAAAATGTGGGAAGTCTTGCCGTCAGAGTAGACAAAGTACTTCTCGAAGGGCGAATTGAACCAATAGTCGGTGATGCCTACGGTGAGACCGCCTGTCGTGTAGGCTGCGGTGAGGTCAAACTCCTTGGTGTCCGATGGGTCGGAAAGTCCTACGCTGCCCCATGCAGTCAAGGAAAATCCCTTGTAGCCGATGCCGAGTGTAGGCTGCAGTGACACTGCTCCGCACTCCTGACCACGCCAGATGTACTGGTTTACAACGTCGGCGGCAACGGTGGTTTCCACTTCGTCCTGTGCCAGAGCTGCAGATGTTGAAGCCGTTAACATGAGTGCCGTGACAGCTGCTGTCTTGATGCAGGTTTTGGAAACGGCTTTTGTGAATATCGTTTTCGTAATCATGATGTGTCTCCTTTCTTGTTTTTAGTGGGAAAATATCACTGCGTTATTAATGGTTGGTATAGCAGCTCTCGCCATGTTCGTAGATGTCGAGACCTTCCTCCTCGATTCTCTTGTCGACACGAAGTCCTGCTGTCTTCTTGATAGTGTAGAAGAGTATGAAACCTGTAACGGCTGCCCAAGCATCGATGCAGATGATACCGAAGAGCTCTGCTCCGAAGAAACCGAAGCCACCGCCGTAGAAGGCACCGCCGTCGAGGGCGAAAAGACCTGTCATCAAAGTACCGAAGATACCGCAGACACCGTGTACTGAGCTGGCACCCACTGGATCGTCGATGTGGAGCTTGGCGTCGATGAACTCGATGGAGAACACGAGGAGGATACCTGCCAAGAGACCGATGATGAACGCTCCGGTAGGACTTACGAGGTCGCAACCTGCCGTGATGGCTACCAGGCCGGCGAGTATGCCGTTAAGGGTCAGTGAGAACGAAGGTTTGCCGTACTTGATCCATGATGTGAACATGGTGCCAAGACCTCCGGCAACGGCTGCCAGGTTGGTTGTGAGGAATACGTGGCTGATGGCAACACGGTTGACTTCGCCTGAAGCAGCGAGCTGTGAGCCCGGGTTGAAGCCGAACCAGCCGAACCAAAGGATGAATACGCCGAGTGCGGCTGCCATGAGGTTGTGTCCGGGGATAGCCACGCTCTTGCCGTTACGGTACTTGCCGATACGGGGACCAAGGCAGAGTGCGCCTACCAGAGACAGTACACCTCCTACGGAGTGAACTATGGCAGAACCTGCGAAGTCGTGGAATGTGGTGCCGAAAGTGTTCATCATGAACGAACCTTCCTCGCCGTTGCAGAGCCAGCCTCCGCCCCATGTCCAGTGTCCCTCGACAGGGTAGATGAGCAGGGAGATGAAGAAAGAGTAGACCACATACATGGAGAACTTGGTTCTCTCTGCCATTGCGCCTGACACGATCGTGGCACTGGTGGCGCAGAATACGGTCTCGAAAATGAGGAAGCCTTCTGTCGGAAGGTCGCTGCTGTAGAAACTCAGGTCGCCGAAGTTCGGCATGCCGATGAAGCCGGCGCCGTTGCTGCCGAACATGAAGCCGAAACCTACAAACCAAAACAGAACAGATCCGACCATGAAGTCGACGAAGTTCTTGAACAAAATATTAGCAGTGTTCTTGCTGCGTGTGAAACCTGCTTCGCAAAGAGCGAATCCCGGTTGCATGAAAAATACCAACATGGCTGCCAGAAGCATCCACACGGTGTCGATGGAAAGTCCCAAATCTTGTACACTCATAACTAAGTATATTTTTAAGTGTTGTTGTTCCTGAAAACTATCTCTTTGTTCCGGAAACCGCCTCGCTGTGAAAAATCTCTCTTATATTAAATATGTGGCGATGCAGATTCCGGATGTTGGAGGATTATTCTTCCTGTTCTGCGTTGTAGAGCGCAATGTCTCCTCTCTCTCCGGTGCGTACTCTGATGGTGTCCTCTACGGGGATTACAAAGATGCGGCCGTCGCCTATCTCGCCAGTGCAAGCCGCTTTCTGGATTGCGGTAACGGTCTTTTCAACGTTCTTGTCACGCACTACGATGTTCATGAGCACACGTTCAATACTGCTGGTGTCGTACATCACACCACGGTAAATCCTGGCCTGGCGCATCTTGCCCTCGCCTCTCACGTCGTAATAGGAGAACCACTCGATGTCGGCAGCAAGCAATGCCTCTTTTACATCCTCGAATTTGGTCTTGCGGATGAT
>CAVHUR010000068.1:0-7882 GCA_963639575.1 uncultured Spirochaetota bacterium | reverse complement strand
GCAAGGAACACACCTACTACGTCTACAACAACTGCTCGCACCAGGCAGCCTACGAGGAAACTGGCATGCAGGGCGTGAGCTACACCACGGGCGTTCCGGCAATGATAGGGGCTATGATGTTCTTCAAGGGACTGTGGCGCAAGCCGGGCGTGTGGAACGTGGAAGACTTCGACCCGGACCCGTTCATGGAGCAGCTCAACAAGCAGGGTCTGCCGTGGCATGAGGTATTTGACGGTGATTTGGAATTATAAAAACAAGACACGATATGGCAAAGAAAGAAAATACGGAAGAGGCTCAGTGCAGCCCTATGGAGGCCAAACTGAAAGCCCTGCAGGCGGCAATGTCGAAGATAGAAAAGGACTTCGGCAAAGGCTCCATAATGAAACTGGGCGACAACCACGTGGAGAAAATCGACGTGATACCCACCGGAAGTATCGGACTTAACATGGCTTTGGGTGTCGGAGGATACCCGAAGGGACGCATAATAGAGATTTACGGTCCTGAGTCTTCAGGCAAGACGACACTCGCGATACACGCTATCGCCGAGTGCCAGAAGCAGGGAGGCATCGCTGCATTTATCGATGCGGAGCACGCATTCGACCGTTTCTATGCGGAAAAACTCGGCGTTGACGTGAACAGTCTCTACATCTCACAGCCCGACAACGGTGAACAGGCGCTTCAGATTGCCGACCAGCTGATATCCTCAGCCGCCGTTGACATCATCGTGGTGGACTCCGTTGCCGCCCTCACTCCTAAGGCTGAGATTGAGGGAGACATGGGTGACAACAAGGTGGGACTGCATGCACGCCTGATGAGTCAGGCTCTCAGGAAGCTCACGTCCACCATCTCCAAGACCAACACAACGTGCATCTTCATCAACCAACTGCGTGAGAAGATAGGCGTAATGTTCGGAAATCCGGAGACCACAACGGGCGGTAACGCACTCAAGTTCTACGCTTCGGTGCGCATAGACATACGCAAGGTCACCACGCTCAAGGACGGCGACAACGCCATAGGCAACCAAGTGCGCGTCAAGGTGGTGAAGAACAAGGTGGCGCCACCGTTCCGCAAGGCGGAGTTCGAGATAAGTTTCGGCGAGGGAATATCCAAGATAGGCGAGATAGTAGACCTCGGCGTGGAGCGCGGCATCGTGCAGAAGAGCGGCTCATGGTTCTCCTATGGCGGCAGCAAACTGGGACAGGGACGCGACGCAGTGAAGGCTCTGCTCAAGGACAACCCCGAGTTGTGCGAGGAGATAGAGCAGAAAATAATGGAAGCGCAGGAATAATCCGCAGTCGTAATATATTTCGAATATCAGGAGAATATATTTCTGTTATAAAGAAAGAAAGCCGTTCAGATGTTGTCTGAACGGCTTTCTTGTTGTATGTCACGTTACTTCGAACCCTCCGGATGCTTGGAGAAGATGGCGTGGATGCGCTTCATGTCGAACTTGGGAGTGCGGTCGTAGAAGTACACGCCGTTCTGTTCCTGCTCCACATCGGTGAGCTGCGTGTAGGTGTAACCCCACACATGATCGGACAATTCCATAAGTGCGTCGACCTGACCTTCCAGTCTTGAGTAGAACTCTTCGAGCGAATGGGGCGGCTCGCCGTATCCCCACGATGCGTTGCTGTTGCCTGTAGCCTGGTCCTGACCTTTGGTCCACTTGATGCCGCCGAACTCGTCGAGGATGTAAGGCATGGTCGGAGCGTCGTAGACAGGGAAGTCATAGCGGTTGCTGTCGAACGGTCTGTTGAAGCCAACGTTGGTCCTTGCCACGTCAAGAACGTTGTTCGGGGTCTGGAACCAGCGCTGTCCGTTATATATAATGTCCTTGAGTTTGGCAGGGTCCTGCTCGTAGTTGTGGGTCGACCAGATATCTGTCTTGATGTGAACGCCGCCTGACACGTCGTTGACAGGACGTGTCGGGTCGAGTGCCTTGGTAGCGTCATACACGTCGGAAACGAATCTCGGGAACTGCACGCGGTCGGGCCACCACTCCTCGTTCATGGGTGTCCATGTGATGATAGAGGGGTGATTGCGGTCGCGCACAATCTCTTCACTCCACTCGCTGAGGAAGTTGCGTGCTGCCTCCGGGTCGTTGGTGTTGAGACCCCACGACGCAGCTTCGCCCCAGGTGAGGTAGCCGAGTTTGTCAGCCCAATAGTGGAAACGCTCCTCAAACACCTTCTGGTGCAGGCGCGCGCCGTTGAATCCTGCCTCCATAGACAGTTCTATGTCCTTCTTGAGGTCGGCATCGGAGGGTGCTGTCCACACTCCGTCGGCATAGTAACCCTGGTCGAGCACGAGCCTCTGGTATATCGGTTCGTTGTTGAGATACACCTTGTTGCCCTCGATGTGTATCTTTCTCATGCCCACATAGGACGCTACCTCGTCGATGACCTTGCCTGCAGCGTCTTTCACTTCGTAGGTCAGGTCATACAAAAACGGTGATGCCGGACTCCACAACTTCGGGCTTTTCACGGGCAAAACCACCGCAGAACTGTTGGTAGCCTTCACCGTCTGCTTCGCCACAACCTTGCCGTTGTCCTTCATGGTGACGGTGAAGGTGGCGGCGGACTGGCCGTAGAATGTCGGATGAACGATGACCTGCTTCTGGTCGATGTCGGTTATGACCTGCGCTCTCTGCAGTGCGTTCTTGTCGACAGGCTCCATCCACACCGTCTGCCAGATGCCCGTGCAGCGCGTGTACATACATTCGAACTGGTGCAGGCGCACATTCTGCTTGCCGGCAGTCTGCTTTGTGGTGCGCGTGTCGCTGTAGGCGTGAACCACGAGAGAGTGGCTCTTGCCGTCGGCGAGGAACTGTGTCACGTCGACAGAAAAGCTTGTGCTGCCGCCGAAATGGCGTCCGGCGAGCTTGCCGTCGATATAAATCTCGGCGTTATAGTACACCGCGCCGAAGTTGAGACTCACGTCCTTGCCCTCCCAGGCGGCAGGACGCTGGATGTTGCGGTGGTACCAGATGTTGTTGATAAAGTCGGTGTAGCCCACTCCCGACAGTTTGCTCTCGGGACAGAAGGGCACCGTGATGCTGCGGTCGAAGCCCTTGCTGTCGGGCAAACCCTTCTCCAAGCCCTCGCCCACGAAGTCGAAGGTGAACGTCCACTGGCCGTTGAGGTTGACCCAGTCCTTGCGTTCGAACTGCGGACGGGGATACTCCGGGCGCGGCTGCTGCGCCATTGCCGTTGTCGCCATGAGCACGGCGAAAAGGCACAAAACAATCTTTCTCATATTCATTTAATAGTTGATTTCTCCTGTCCAGGCGTCATCGCCACCGACGACAACGTGCGTGTCGCCCTCGATAGTCTCTCCGGAAGTGCCCCCGAAGAAATTCTTGGTATGGCTTGTCACCTTGTTCTGTTCCACGGGAACATTCTCGAAGACCTGTTCCTTCACCGTGGCGCCGGTCTTGTCGAGCGCATTGACGGTCACCTTCAGCACGTCGGTGAGGTCGTGGGGGAACGTGTATATCTCGAACGTCTGCCCTGCCGTGCGGTCAACAACGGTGCGCTGCTCCTTCTGGCGCGAGTTTACGCACCCCATGCCTGTCGCCGCGTTGTAGGTGGAACTGCCGCCCGTGTAGCTGAACTCCATGGTTTCCACGTTGTCGGGAATGTCGTCCGACACCGTGAGGCGGAATTTCGCCACCGCCCGGCTGACGGTTATGTCGTTGTCGGCGCTGCCGTCCACCTCAAGGTCAGAGCAGTAGGCAAAGGTGTCAGTCACCTTATTGTTGGGGAACGTTATCTTTTCCGGCGAGGATATAGTGGCGTTGCCGCTGCAGCTGTGGATGAGTACCACCACCTGATAGCTGCCCTTCGCCAGGTTGACAGAGATGCTGCCGAAGTCGTCGTCGGTGGATTTCTGGTTGACCGACTCCACCTTCTTGCCGTCCTGGAATACGGCGAAGTTGAGCACATCCCCCAGTTCCCTTGCCGCCCGGCGCTGCCGCCTCGCCGCCTTTGATGCCGTCTGAACGTCGTCGAAGTCGGTCACGACATACTCCTTCACGTTAAACCGCACCGTAAATCCGTCCTTTCCGCTGTCCCCGTCGATGTCACTGATGTCGATTTTGCCGCAGGCGGAGAACGCCAGCACTAAGGTCACTGCCACCGCCACACGGAGTGCGACGGAGAAAAAACTGCGTTTGCTTCTCGCTGCATCAATCATCTTATGACAATAGATTCGGGTTTCACTTTGCCAGGCGGACATTTTTCCGCCAGTCCGGACGGTGGAGATGCCGCCAGCTGCCATGCTTCGGACGCACGGCGGAGGCATCACGTTACAAATGTACGACTTTCCCTTGCAATGTAAAACTACAATTCCGTTTTTTTGAGGACGTTTGACGCGAACTGCACAATATTACTATAAAAATGAACAATTTTTCTACTTCGCGCACCTTTTCAGTAGGTGCAGCATCCCCGCTGCATCCCTTTCGCTTGAGAGTTTCTTTTTGTTTGGTCGACGCGGGGACGCGTCGACTACTACGACTGCACATGTTCATTGCCATAATATAGCAGGTGCAGCGTCCACGCTGCATCCCTTTCGCTCGAGAGTTTCTTCTTGTTTGGTCGATGCGGGGATGCGTCGACTACTACGATTTCCGCTTAATCCTATTAGAGAATCCGCCGACCTCTGCTGCCAGTTCCCGAAAACCATTTCCAAAAAAAATCATCTTTTTACGAAAAAAAATGCGGAAAAGTCTTGCAGGAAAGAAACTTTCGCCATACCTTTGTGGTGTATTAGTCAAGTAGTACACCGTTAAACAAGAACAAAACATACCAAAACATCCGTTATGATCGAAATCAAAGATTTGTCATTCCACTATTCCGGTTTCCGGAAACAAGTGTTTTCCGGACTGGATCTCACCCTCGACGGCAACGCCGTCTATGGGCTTCTGGGCAAGAACGGCATGGGAAAGAGCACCCTGCTCTACCTCATCTGCGGTCTGCTCCGCCCCCAGGGGGGCAGCGTGAAGGTCGACGGCAACGAGGCGAAAGCCAGAAATGCCGCCATGCTGCGCGACATCTGCGTGGTGATGGAGGACTTCCAACTGCCCGACATCCTGCTGAGTGAGTACGTGAAAGCCAACAGTCCGTTCTACCCGAACTTCTCGGAAGAGGTGATGCACGAGTGTCTGAAGGACTTCGAAATGGAGGGCAACCCCCGCCTGTCGGCGCTGTCGATGGGACAAAAGAAGAAGGTCTACATGAGCTTTGCGCTCGCCACGGGCACCAAATACCTCATTATGGACGAACCAACCAACGGTCTCGACATTCCCTCGAAGGCACAGTTCCGCAAGGTGGTGGCACGCGTCATCGGTTCGGACCGCACGGTCATCATCTCCACCCACCAGGTGCACGACATCGAGAACCTGCTCGACCACATACTCATACTCGACAACTCGCAGATGCTGCTCGACGCTTCGGTGGACGAGATATGCTCGAAATACGTGTTCGAATACCGCGCCCCGGGCGACACGGAGGGTGTCATCCACGCCGAACCGAGCCTGCAGGGCAATGCCGTCATGGCGCTGCGGGGCGACAAGGCGGAGACTACGCTCAATCTGGAGCTGCTCTTCAACGCCGTGACACAGCACAAGACACATTAATATATATAGCAAACCACAAACCACAAAAATACCCATACAACATGAAAACGACATTTTTATCCGCACTGGCACTCATGGCACTGGCACTGACAGCCTGTTCGTCGAAAGTCAGCAACATGGAAGACGACGAAGTGGAAATAACCAAGACGCTGAACCGCACCGGCTTCAACGCCATCAACCTCAACGGAAGCGGTGACGTGGAGTTCACCCAAGGCACTGAATACAAGGTGGAACTCGTGGCGACGAAAGCCGCCATGGAGGGACTGACTGCCACCGTGAAGGGCAACACCCTGGTGATTGAGCGCAACAACAGCAGTCTGAAGACCAAGGGCGGGATCGGCCTGAAGATAGGGCGCAGGGGCTACACGGTGCGCGTCACCGCACCCGACCTTACGTCAGTGAACGTCATGGGCAGCGGCGACTTCCGCTCCAAGACACCCATCAGGACCAAATCGCTCAAGGCGAGCGTCATTGGCAGCGGCGACCTGAACCTCAACACCGTCACGGCAGGCAATGTCAGCGTGGCGGTGAGCGGCAGCGGCGATGCCGACATCAGCGTGCTGACCGCCGCAAACGTGGACCTCAACGTGACCGGCAGCGGCGACATCGACGCCAGACTCACCAACTGCGGCACGGTGAACGGCAATGTCACGGGCAGCGGCGACGTGGAAGTGAAGATGACGAAATGCGAGACCCTCAACGCCACAGTGACCGGCAGCGGCGACCTGGAGGCAGAACTGGACGACTGCGGCACGGTGAATGCCGGAGCAGCAGGCAGCGGCGACATCTCCCTGAAAGGCCATGTCCGGCAGCTCAACGTCACCGGCAAGAACGTGAACTCCAGCGAACTCAAGACAGGCAAATAACCACGGACAACACATAACGACATATCAGTATGAACAGTTTCACACAAACTCTCCGCTGGCTGCTGTTGACCAACAAGAGACATTACGCCAAATCGTTTGTATATCTCTGCGTGGCGTTCTTCGCCATAATGGGCGCCCACATGGGCATGTTCTCGTTCTTCAGCCACGAGGTGAACTCCTTCGACGCCGCAACGGCAGCCGTCACCGTGGTATTGGGCAACATCCTGGCGTCGGGGATATTCGCTTCGGAGGTGACATTCGACCTCAAGACCAAGCAGCAACGCACGCTCTACCTCATGGTGCCGGCCTCCGGCAACGACAAGTTCTGGTGCCGGGTGCTGACAGCCTTTCTGCTCGGATTCGTCGTGTCGTTCGTCGCCACCTGCGTGGCCGACTGTTTCCAGATGCTGCTGACCACCATCTTCTCGGGCAGCCACGCCTCTGTCACGGCCGCACTCGTGAGCTACGTGTACAGCAATGTCACCGACGTCTACGGCGGAAACGTCTTCTATAACAGCCTGATGCTCGTGTCCATGGCGGCATGGGGATTCAGTTCGTTCCTCCTCGGGGGCTTCCTCTTCCGCAAGATGCCGTTCGTCATGACCTGCATAGCGTGGTTCCTGTTCTGGCTCATCATCTCAGTCGTGCTCACCACGGCGGCATTCTTCATGAAAGACAAGGGCATCCAGCTGATCATAACCGACGCTGACGGACTCGGCCCGTACATCAATGCCGTCATGTCAACAGCCGGACTGCTCTTCACGGTCTTCAACCTGTGGATGTCACACCTCATACACAAGCGCATGACAATCGTCTGCAACCGCATGTTCAACCTGTAATCCGCCGCTCCATGGAATTCACCAACGACAAGCCGATATACCTGCAAATGGCCGACAGGCTCATGGACGAGATTGCCGCAGGGGTGTATCTGCCCGAAAGCAGAATCCCGGCGGTGAGGGAATACGCCATAAACCTCGGCGTGAACACCAACACCGCCATGAAGGCATACGAGGAACTGGCGCAGCACGGCATCATCTACAACAAGCGCGGACTGGGCTACTTCGTCACCCCGGGGGCTACGGAGCAGATACGCGACGGGCGCCGCCGCGAGTTCTACGGGCAGCGTCTGCCCCAGCTCGCCCGCCAGATGAAGATGCTGGACATAAGCATCGACGAACTGACACGGGAGCTGCAGCGGATGCAGACCACCGGTTAAACGACACACTGAGACGCTTCGCCTGCCGCAAAGGCAAAGCGCCACACAGGCAGATTCACAGGTGCAGCGTCCCCGCTGCACCTTTTTCTTTTTGCGAAAGGACAGTTCTTGCAACGGTACATCGGTCGTCAGACGAACGTACACCGGTCGTTGTACGAACGTATA
>CAVHUR010000067.1:0-8097 GCA_963639575.1 uncultured Spirochaetota bacterium | reverse complement strand
AAAGGCGCCATCCACAGCAGGTAGGGACGGTATTTTCCCCAGCGCGTCTTGGTGCGATCGGCGATTATACCCATCATCGGGTCGCTCACTGCATCCCATATACGCGTCACAAGAAGTATCACTCCGGCATCCGCAAGCGACAGTCCGAAGATGTTGCTGTAGAAAAACGGGAGGTAATAAGAGAACACTTTCCAGAACATGGACGACGCCATGTCGCCGAATCCATAGCCGATTTTCTCGGACAGTTTGTTCTTTTTCATTTTTTAGTTATGTTTTTTCAAAGGTTATCACAGTTGTCCGGCAAGGACGAAAGGACGTGTCTTATGCCGCCGACTAATATTCCACGTAGGGTTCGAGCCTCCGCAGCGCCGCGTCGTCGAAGCCCTCCACCAGCCGCAACTGGTCCAGGCTGCTTATCCGTCCCTTGAGTTTGCGGTAGCTGAAAATGCCCTTCGCCCGGCGGTAGCCTATGTAGGGATGGTTCTGGAGTTGTCGGAACGGTGCGCGGTTGACGTTGATTTTGGTCACGCCGCCATCGGGTATGGTGAGGTATTGCAGTGCTTCTTCGGGCAGCCCCCGCACTTCGAGCAGTTGCGAGAGGTCTGTGAAGCCGCCGTATCTGGCACGCAGTTCCACCACCTTTGCGGCGTAATAGGAACCTATGCCGGGCACTCTCTTCAGGGCGTTGGTGTCGGCATCGTTGACCGAGATGCGCTCTCCGGCCGCCAACTTCGCAGGCCGGGATGTGGTGTCACGACGGTTTTCCTGGCCGGCAAACGTCCTCGCTCCCACCAGTTCGGCGGCAGGACGGTAGTCGGGACTTATCTTTATGTAAGGCAACAGCTGCCTGTAGAGTTTGGTGTGGATGCCGTGGATGCGTGCGAAATCCTCCGGCGTCTGGAAGACACCGCCCTTCGCACGGTACTTGTAGATGGCCCGCACTGTCCATGAGGGCAACCCCAAGCCGAGAAGCGTGGTGCTGTCGGCGGTGTTGGGGTCAAATTCCGTCAGGCGGACAGTGGGAGACTGGAAATCAGAGTAGTATTTCCCGTGCTGCGGCACGACGGTATCTGCCTTGCCGACAGGCGTTTCCGCCTCCGTGGCAACGCCTCTCCTGTCAACAAGAAAAAACAGTGCCGTGAGGCATGCCACTGTCACAAGGCACGCCGCAACTACTCTCTGGTCGGATTTCATTTTGGTCTACAGCAGTCCGAACTGGTCGAGGAAAATAAACAGAATGGCTATCGGGGCGACATAACGGACAAGCAAGAGGTAGACTTTGTAGAACTTCACCGCCGTGGTCCCTCCGTTGGTAATCTCGTCGCGGAGCATCTTGTTGTCGCGGAACCACCCTGCATAGAGTGCAGTGAGGAAACCTCCGACAGGCAACATCACCTTTGCCGTGACGAAATCAAACAGGTCAAAGAGATTCATTCCGCCTACCTTGAAACCTGACCACACGCCCATCGAAAGGCTGCACGCCACTCCGACGAGGATGCAGAACACGGTGCAGCCGATGGCAGACCACCTGCGGCGGATGTGAAACTCCTCCTTGAGGTATATCGTCGGCACTTCCAGCAAGCCCATGGCGGACGTGAGGGCGGCAAGGACAAGCAGCAGATAGAATGCCAGCGAGAATATGTAGCCGATGAAAGGCTGGCTATGGAACACCTGCTGGAACACATTGGGCAGGGTGATGAACACGAGCGAGGGACCCGCACCCGGCTCTATGCCGACGGAAAAGGCGGCAGGGAAGATGATGATTCCTGCCAGCACAGCCACCATAGTGTCAATTACCGCCACGTTGGTGGCACTGTGAACCAGCTTGTCCTCCTTGCGGAAATACGACGCATAGGTGGCAAGACAGCCCATGCTGAGCGACAATGAGAAGAACGACTGACCCATGGCAGACAGCAGCGTGGCTGATGTTATCTTGGAGAAGTCGGGCAGGAACAGGAACTCGAGACCTTTGCCCGAACCCGGAAGCAGTACGCTTGCCACGGAAAGGGTCAGTATGCAGACGAACAAAAGCGGCATCATGACCCTGGAGCCGCGCTCTATTCCCTTCTTCACACCTGCGAGAATGACCGCCAGGTTCACCAGCATGAACACCGTCATGCACACTACAGGGCGCACCGGATCGGACGCGAAGGTGTTGAAGTCGGCAGTGAACTGCGCCGGAGTCTTGCCTGCGAAGCCGTTGACTCCTGCCCTGAACAGATATTCGAGCGTCCATCCCGCAGCCACTCCATAGTAGCAAAGGATGAGCGTTCCAGAGAGTACGCCGAGGAAACCCACCCATTTCCACCACTTGGAACCGCCCATCATGCCGAAGGCACGGGCGGTGTTGCTCTGGGCATGGCGGCCTATGGCAAACTCGCTTATCATCAGCGGCAAACCGAAAAGCAGTATGCAGAGTATGTAAACCAACAGGAAGGCTGCGCCTCCATCACGTCCCAACTCATAGGGGAAACGCCACACGTTTCCCAAACCGACCGCAGACCCTGCGGCAACAAGCACTCCCGCCAGACGGCTTCCGAAGTTTCCTCTGTTCTGATCCATTACAACAATCCTAATTCATTTATGAAAATAAGTGCTATGCACACCGGTGCGACATATCTCACCAACAACCTGTATACGGTGAAAAGCGGCTGGCGGATAGTCCCGCCATTGGTAATCTCGTCCTTCAGCACCTTCACGTCGACCACCCAACCGGCGAACACGCATATCAGCATCGCCCCTATGGGCATGAGGAACTTTGCCACGAGGTAGTCGAAAAGCTCGAATATGGTCATGCCGAACACCTTGACGTCTCCCCAAACTCCAAACGACAGCGCACAGGCAGTGCCGAGCACGAAGCACACCAGCGTCACGAGGACGCTGGCGAAAGGACGGCTAAGCCTGAACTTGCGTATGAAGATGGCCACCGACATCTCCAGCATCGAGATGGAGGAAGTGAGGGCTGCCAGCACAAGGAGCACATAGAAGAACAGCGAGAAGGCATAGGACAGCACGGGGGTGCCGGCAAACACATGACTGAACACGTTGGGCAGGGTGATGAACACAAGCGAAGGTCCGGCATCGGGCGACAGTCCCGGCACACTGTAGACAGCCGGGAAGATGATCAATCCCGACATCAACGCCACGAGAGTGTCTATGCTTGCCACCGTGATGGAATCGCTGACGAGGTTCACGTCCTTGCGGAAGTAGCAGCCGTAGGTGCACATGCAGCAGATGCCGACGGACAGCGAGAAGAACGTCTGCCCCATTGCCGCCAGTGCGGTGGCACCCGTCACCTTGGAGAAATCGGGGTGGAAGAAGAACTTCAGACCCTTTTCCGCTCCCGGCAAACTGAATGAGCTGACCACAAGAACGGCTATACAGACAAACAGTATGGGCATCATCACCTTGGAGGCTTTCTCTATTCCGCGCTTCACTCCCAACGCCACGATGGCACAGGTGAGCGCGAGGATGACGCCAAGCCACACTACAGGGCGCACGGGACTGGATATGAAGGCATTGAAATCGGCTGTGTACTGTGCGGGAGTCTTGTCAGCAAGGTTGTTGACACCTGCCTGTGCCACATATTCGAGCGTCCATCCCGCCACCACAGAGTAGTAGCTGAGCACGAGCAGACCTGCCATCACGGGCAGCAGACCCATATATGCCCACACCTTCTTGCCGCCGCTCATGGTGTAGAAAGAGTGCGACACATTCTTCTGTCCATGCCTGCCTATGGCTATCTCGGATATCATCACCGGAACACCGAAGAAGAGCATGAACAACACATATATTATAATGAATGCCGCTCCGCCGTTAGTTCCCACCTCGGTAGGGAATCTCCAGACATTGCCAAGCCCCACAGCCGAACCCGCAACGGCAAAGATTGCGCCGGCTTTTGAGGCGAAACTGGAATTATTGTTGCCCATTTAGACGAAATATCAGTAAATTTCCTGCAAAATTATAAAATATTATCTACTTTTGCATACAAATCAACTGAAAAAGAAAGAAAAGTATAACAATACGCCAAAAAAGTGTCAGTCATGAAACGATACCTGAAAGGACAGCCCCTGTCAATACTCGTCATAACCGCCGTGTGGGTGGTGTGCATGATTCCAATACCCGAAACTCCGCTCGACGACATATCCATGATCGACAAGTGGACACACTTCGTGATGTACTGCACGATAGTTTCGGTCATCATGGCGGAGTACGGGCACAGAAAGAAAACCGTCAACTGGCGGCACCTGACCGTCGGAGGCATCGTGCTGCCGGTGATTATGGGAGGACTGGTAGAACTGGCGCAGGCCTACCTGACCAACGGTGTGCGCTCGGGCGACTGGTGGGATTTCCTCGCCAACTCCGTCGGCGTGCTCATCGGGTGCGTCATCGGTATTCCTCTGGCACTGTTTCTTTCCAGGAGGAATAGGGGTGTTTAGCCATGTAGGCGTTGCGGAAATGCTTGTCGGAAGTGACTTCCGGGCCTATGAAATCCGGTTTTTCGAAGTCCGCGTCCACTGATTCCAGTTCCACTTCCGCCATGACAAGCCCCTCGTTGTCACCGTGGAACTCGTCCACCTCGAACGTGTGGCTGCCGCTGCGGACAAGGTAACGGTGCTTGTCTATCGTGCCTCCGCTGCACAACTTCATCAGTTCGAGAGCCTCACTCATGAGTATCTCCTTCTCAAACTCATAGCGCGAGAGACCTCCGTCGCGCGATTTGCCCTTTATGGTGAGGTATGCCTTGTCATCGCGCGTGCGCACCCTGACCGTCGCGTTGTCCGCCGGTATGTAGCCCTGGCGTATGTGGCTACAAGAGAAGGCGGCGCTTTTGTAGGCGCCGCCTTTCCTTACGAGGAACTTACGTTCTATTTCCAGTCCGCTCATACCTCTGTCTTTACATTACTCCGGCAGTACTGATCATGAACACTATGGCAAGTATTATGAGTACTGCGATGATGGTGAAGATTATCTTCTCGGCGTTCTTCTTCTCCTTTTCCTCGTGCTGTGCACGCTGTAGTTTTCTTTTTTCAGACATAATAATATAGTTTTAGATTAGTTGTCGTCGTTGACTGCGAACTCCATCAGGTAGGCTTTGATGAACCCGTCAATCTTTCCGTCCATCACTCCGTCCACATCTGTGGTCTGGTAATTGGTGCGATGGTCCTTCACGCGCCTGTCGTCGAAGACGTAGGAACGTATCTGGCTGCCCCACTCTATCTTCATCTTGCCCGCCTCAATCTTGGCCTGCGCCTCCAGACGCTTCTTCATGGCGCGGTCATAGAGCTGCGACTTGAGCAGACGGAGGGCGTTCTCGCGGTTCTGCTGCTGCTTTCTCGACTCGGTGTTGGCGATGAGTATCTCCTCCTCCTCACCCGTGTCGGGGTCGGTGTACAGATATCTCACACGCACTCCGGTCTCCACCTTGTTGACATTCTGGCCGCCTGCGCCGCTCGAACGGAACGTATCCCATGATATCTTTGCAGGGTCTACGTAGACCTCAATGGTGTCGTCGATGAGCGGAGAGACGAATACTGACGCGAAGGAAGTCATGCGTTTGCCCTGCGCATTGTAGGGAGAGACGCGCACCAGACGGTGCACTCCGCTCTCCGACTTGAGAAATCCGTAGGCGTACTCGCCCCCTTCTATCTGCATGGTGACGGATTTTATGCCGGCTTCATCGCCGTCCTGCAAGTCGGAAATCGTCACCTTGTAGCCTCCTTTCTCCGCCCAGCGCATATACATGCGCATGAGCATCTCTGCCCAATCCTGCGCTTCGGTGCCGCCGGCACCCGAGTTTATCTTCAGCACACAGTCCATCGGGTCTTCCTTCTGGCGGAGCATGTTCTTCAGTTCGAGCGCTTCCACAGCGTCAAGAGCCGTCTGGTAGTCGGCGTCCACCTCCTCCTCGCTCACCATGTCGTCCTTGTAGAAGTCAAAAGCGAGTTGCAGTTCGTCGGCGGCAAGGCGCACTTTCTTGTATCCGGTGAGCCACTTTTCGATGTCCTTCACCTTCTTCATCTGCTCCTGGGCACGTGCAGGGTCATCCCAGAAGTCGGGAGCTTGCGTGCGCAACTGCTCCTCCTCGAATTCTATCTTCTTCCTGTCGATGTCGAGATAACGGTGCAGAGCGTCCGCACGGGTCTGTATGTCTTTCAGTTGGTCTTGTGTAATCATCAGTCTTTATACATTGCGTCAATCACGTCCTTGTATCTTTTCGCCACCACATTGCGCTTGATCTTCAGCGTGTTTGTCATCTCTCCGTTCTCTATGGAGAAATGATGCGGCAGCAGCGTGAACCGCTTTATCTTTTCATAATTGGCGAGTGTCTGCTGCAGGGTGTCTATTCTCTCCTTGAGCATGGCGTTGACTTTCGGGTCGCGGCACAGCTCCTCACGGTTCACGAACGGCACTCCGTTTTCGCGCGCCCATTTTTCCAGCTGGTCGTAAGCAGGCACTATGAGAGCCGAGACGAACTTGCGCTCGTCGGCGATAATGGTTATTGTCTCTATGAACTTGTCCACCAGGATTTTCGCCTCAATCATCTGCGGAGCTATGTACTTGCCGTTCGATGTCTTGAAGAGGTCCTTTATGCGCTCCGTGATGTACAGTTCGCCGTCCTTCAAGTGACCCACATCGCCCGTGCGGAAATAGCCGTCGGGGGTGAAGGACTGTGCGTTGAGGTCGGGACGGTTGTAGTATCCCTTGGTGATAGTGGGGCCTTTGAGCAGTATCTCGCCCTCTTCGCTTATCTTGACACTAAGTCCAGGCAGCGGGCGACCTATGCTTCCTATGGTGTAAGGCTTGTCCTTGCGGTCGTTGGAAGCCGTGGCGAACGACTCCGTAAGTCCGTATCCTACCATCAGGAAAATGCCTATGGAGTGGATGAACTCCTCCACTTTGGGCGACACGGCGGCACCTGCTGTGGGGAAAAAATTAGGGTTGACCAGTCCCAGTTCCTTGCGTATGAGCGAGAACACGGTACTGTTGACAATCTTGTAGTCGAGAGCCAGCGACAGCGGCGGACGCTTTCCGCGGCTCAGATACTCCACATTGTATTTATGTCCCACACTCAGGGCATGGGCGAAAATCTTCTTTTTCAGCGGTCCGGCATTGTCTATCTGCGCCTGAACGGCGGCATATACCTTCTCCCAAAAGCGCGGCACGGCGCACATGCAGGTGGGATGTGTCTGCTTCATGGCAGTCTGCACCTCGCGCGGATTGTTGAGTATGATGAGCGTGCAGCCTGCCGCTATACAGAGCAAGCTCCATCCTTTCTCGAAGATATGGGTGTAGGGGAGGAAGTTGAGCGTCCTGTCGGCAGGCGTGAGAGTGAGCACCTGGTAGTTGGCTGCTACCGCCGCACGCGCCTGACCGTGCGAAAGCATCACGCCTTTGGAGTTGCCTGTGGTGCCGCTCGTGTAGAGTATGCTCATCAGGTCATCGTCAGAAGCACTGGCATAGAGACGCTCCAGTTCGGTCTGCCGCGGCAGTCCGTCGCCGAATTTCATAAAGTCGTCGAAATAGATGCTTACCGGGTCGTGCGTGGAGATGCGCACCTTGCGGCTGTAGACAATCACTTTCTCCAGTGAAGGGCACACCGCAAACAGATGCCTCGCCTTGTCATACTGTTCCTGTTCGCCCGCGAAGATGAAGCGTATGTGTGCGTCGTTCACCATGAACTGTATCTGTTCCTCGCTCGCGTTGGCATAAAACGGGATGGTGCATGCCCTTATACCCCACGCCCCGAAATCGGTATATACGTACTGGAGTGCGTTTTGCGAAAAAATGCCTATCTTCTCCTGCACTCCTATTCCGAGGTTGAGCATGGCGTTGGACACCCTCTGAGTCTGCCGTGACGCCTCGTTCCACGAAACGCTTTTCCACTCGCTGTCACCGAAATCCTGGTAAATGAACGCTTCACGGTCGCCGTATGTCTTGGCTTGTTCGTTGAGCATAACCGACAGATGACACTTTGCTTGCATAGGCATAATATTTTTTATTTTCGCAAAATTAGTGCAAATATGACGAAAAAGCAAATTATCGGCTTTTTATTTTCTTGCCGCAAGACCGCTCCAAACACCCTTCCGGAGGCTC
>CAVHUR010000066.1:0-8524 GCA_963639575.1 uncultured Spirochaetota bacterium | reverse complement strand
GTGCAGGAACATGCCGTACCAGTTGGCCACCTGGTCCTTCCAGTACTGCTGCCATTTCGACAGCACGAATTTCTCGAGGTAGCGGTGTGCGCCGATGATGAGCATCGGGGCTGCCGCCTCAAAGCCCACGCGTCCCTTGATGCCGATGATGGTGTCGCCCACATGGCAGTCGCGTCCGATGCCGTAGGCGGAGCCTATCTCCTCGACCTTCTGTATGGCTTTTATCTTGTCGTCAAACTTTTCGCCGTTGACGGAGCAGAGTTCACCTTTCTCGAAACCGAGTTTCAGCGTCTCCGGCCCTTCCTTTGTGACGTGCTTCAGATAGGCGCTTTCGGGCAGTCCCTGGGTGGAGTCGAGAATCTCGCCGCCACAGATGCTTGTGCCCCAGATACCTACGTTGTAGCTGTATTTGAGTTTCGTGAAGTCGGCGAAATATCCGTTGGCGTTCAGATAGTCCACTTCCTCCTGGCGTGACAGGTTCTTGTCGCGTGTGAGAGTGATGATCTCAACGCCCGGAGCCTTCACGAGGAAGGTCATGTCGAAACGTATCTGGTCGTTGCCTGCGCCCGTCGAACCGTGCGCTATGGCGTCGGCGCCGATCTCCTTGGCGTATTCTGCGATGGCGAGAGCCTGGAATATGCGCTCCGAAGAAACGGAAATCGGGTAGCAGTTGTTGCGCAGCACGTTGCCGAAGACCATGTATTTCAGTGACTTCTCGTAATATTCGTGAGTGACGTCGAGCGTTACATACTTCACAGCTCCGAGTTTGTATGCGTTCTCCTCGTTCTTCTTGAGCTGCTCTTTGCTGAATCCTCCTGTGTTGGCACAGGCTGCATACACGTCGTAACCCATTTCCTTGGTGAGGTACATCACGTTGTAGCTTGTGTCGAGCCCTCCTGAAAAGGCTACCACTACTTTCTTCTTTGCCATAATAAATCGTTATCTTGTTTGTTTACCGTCAAGTTCCTTGATTCTGTCGAGCACGTCTGCGGGCAGCACGGCGGGCAGGTGCTCCGTGGGATCATACATCATTGCGGTGCAGATGCAGTACTTCCTGCCGGTGCGGTGCAGCACGTCCACGTTGATGCAACCCTCGCATCCGCGCCAGAAAGCCTCGTCGTCGGTGAGGTCGCCGAATGTTACCGGCTTGTAGCCGAGCTGTGTGTTCATCCTCATTACCGCCGCTCCGCTGGTCAGGGAGAATATTTTGGCGTGGGGCCAGCGTGTGCGTGCGAGGGTGAACGTCAGGTCCTTTATCCTTTTGGAAAGCCCGAGCCCCCTGAAGTCAGGGTGCACGATGAGACCCGATGTGGTGACATACGTCTTGTTGCCCCATGTCTCGATATAGCTGAACCCGGCGAATTTCTCTCCGCTGAGAGCTATCACCGCCTTTGCCTCGCGCATCTTTGTGGCGAGATATTCGTGTGTGCGCTTTGCTATGCCGGTGCCCCGCACCTTTGCCGCGTCTTCTATTGTCTTCAGAATGAAGTCAACGTATTTTTCGTCTTCCTTGTTTGCTACTCTTACTTCAATGTCATTCATTTCTTGCGAAAAGTGTCCTTGTTGTCTGTTAGTCGGTTATGGGGATGATCATGCCGAGACTGTGGATGATGTCGCCGGTGTCGCTTCCCTCGCGTATTATTATCAGTATCGTGTCGTCACCGGCTATCGTGCCGAGTATTTCGGGAATGTCGCTGTTGTCTATGTTGTAGGCGATGCTGCTGGCATAGCCCGGACGGGTCTTGATGACCCCTATGTTTCCCGAGAAGTTTATGGAGATGAAGCCTGGTGTGGCGAGCATTTCGCTCACCTGTTTTGGGGTGGACACACGCCGGTACATCGTGTCGTTGGGCAATACATAGACGTATTTGCCGCTCATGCTGGCTGCTTTGGCCACTTTCAGCTGCTTAAGGTCGCGGCTCAGCGTGGCCTGTGTCAATGTGAATCCTTCCTTTTGCAGCGCATGGAGGACTTCCTCCTGCGAACATAGTTCCATGCTCGATATGAGCACTTTCAGGGTTTCAAGTCTGCGTGTCTTTACTTTCATGGGGATTGTACCTTCTTTGGTGTAATGTCCTAAAATCTCTCTCTTAATTCATATTAGTACCGCAAAATTACAAAAAAAGTGATACGCGGCAAACAAAAACTGCATAAAATCAACAGACAAAGCTACTGCCGGCTGATTTTATGCAGAATTACTGTATAATTATATAGTCTTGCGTCAGTTCTTGAAACTATGGATAGGTGCAGGCACACGTCCCTTCCTGTTGACGAGACGGCTGCATCCGAACGGGTTGACCGGCATTATCGGGGCATAGCCCAGCAGTCCGCCGAACTCCACGGTGTCGCCCACGGCCATGCCGACCACGGGGATTATCCTCACGGCGGTGGTCTTCTGGTTGACCATTCCTATGGCTGCCTCGTCGGCGATGATGCCGGCGATGGTGGTGGAAGGCGTGTCGCCCGGTATGGCTATCATGTCGAGACCTACGGAGCACACGCAGGTCATGGCTTCCAGTTTCTCTATTGACAGTGCGCCGGCGTTCACCGCGTCAATCATGCCCTGGTCTTCGCTCACGGGGATGAACGCTCCGGAGAGTCCGCCGACATAGCTTGATGCCATCACGCCGCCCTTTTTCACCTGGTCATTGAGCAGTGCCAGCGCCGCCGTAGTGCCGGGAGCGCCTGCCTGGTCCACGCCTATGCAGTGCAGGATGTCCGCCACGGAGTCGCCGATGGCTGGGGTGGGGGCGAGCGACAGGTCGATGATGCCGAACGGGATGTTCAGCCGGCGTGACGCTTCCTGTGCCACAAACTGTCCGACACGGGTTATCTTGAATGCTGTCTTCTTTATTGTCTCGCAGAGAACTTCAAAGTTTGCCGGCTCGCCATCGGGGGTGTTGCCGTCCATCTGCTCCAGTGCATACTTCACTACGCCGGGTCCGCTGACGCCGACATTGATGATGGCGTCGGCCTCGCTCGGTCCGTGGAAGGCTCCCGCCATGAACGGATTGTCGTCGGGAGCGTTGCACAGCACCACCAGTTTGGCGCAGCCCATGGAGCCGTTGTCCTTGGTCGCTTCCGCCGTTTCCTTTATTATGTCGCCCATGAGCCGCACTGCGTCCATGTTGATGCCGGTCTTTGTGGAGCCGACATTGACGCTTGAGCAGATGCGCTGGGTGGCTGCCATCGCCTTGGGGATTGACCTCATGAGCAGTTCATCGCTCTTGGTCATGCCCTTGGACACTATGGCGGAGTAGCCGCCGAGGAAGTTCACGCCTGTGGCTTCCACCGCCCTGTCGAGCGTCTTGGCTATTTCCACGTAGTCGTCGGGTGTCTTGCAGCAGTTGGCGCCCACCAGTGATATGGGGGTTATGGATATTCGCTTGTTGACGATGGGTATGGCGATTTCGCGGCTTATGGCTTCGCCTGTCGCCACAAGGTCTTTCGCCAGCGTGGTGATCTTGCGGTAGATGTTGTCGCAGGTGGTCTTCAGGTCATGGTCGGCACAGTCGAGCAGGCTGATGCCCATGGTGATGGTGCGCACGTCGAGGTTTTCCTGTTCCACCATCCGGTTGGTCTCGAGGACTTCGTTGATGTTTATCATATTCTGTGCATTTTGTTGAATATGTCCTCAAGCTGGCATTTCACCTGTACTCCCATGTCTTTGCCGAGTTCCGAGAGTTCGGCGCTCACCGTGTCGAATTCCTTTTTGCTGTTCTCCAGGTCCACTATCATCATCATGTTGAAGTATTCCTGCACGATGGTCTGGCTGATGTCCAGAATGTTGATGTCCTGTTTGGCGAGATAACCGCACACGTTGGCTATGATGCCTACCGTGTCCTTGCCCACTACGGTGATAATTGCCTTTTTCATGTTAGTGTGTTTGCTGTGTTTGTGTGTAATTCTTCTGCAAAATTACGGCAAAAGTGGCGTAAAGCCAAACAAATGCCCGTGTTTGGAGAAAAACTCCTGCCTTTTGTCTGTCCGTGCGCTCCTTACTTCACGTCATCGGCGCTCGGGGGTGTCGCGCTCTCGGCTGCGCCCCATTCCTTGTTGGGGTGGCGTCCCATCTGCAGCACGAGCGTGCCGCCGTCCTTGATGTCGTCGTGGCTGAACCAGGGCTTGTCCCATGTCTTGCCGTTGAGGGTGGCGCTCTGTATGTACTTGTTTTCGTCGCTGCAGTCCTTTGCCACTATGTGGAATGTCTTGCCGTTCGGCAGCTGCACCTTGACGTCGGAGAAGAGCGGGCTGCCGATGTTGTAGCTCGGGAAACCCGGTGTCACGGGATAGAAGCCTATCGATGAGAACACGGCGAAAGAGGTCAGTCCGCCGCCGTCCTCGTCGCCGGGGATGCCCATGAGGTCGTTGCGGAACCATGTCTTGAGGCACTGGCGCACGCGCTTCTGGGTCTTCCAGGGCGCTCCCGCGTAGTTATATATATAAGGTATGTGGAGCGACGGTTCGTTGGCCATGGTGAACTGGCCGATGTTGCCGGTCTGGTCGGGCAGGCGGAAGTAGAACTCGCGCTTGCCGTCGCCCATGGGTTCGGCGAACGTCTGGTCAAGATTGGCGATGAGCTTGGTGCGTCCGCCCATCATCCTGATGAGGTCGGCGAAGTTGTGCTGCACGTCCCAGCGGTAGGTCCAGCCGTTGTTTTCGTCGTAGGCATCACGCACTCCGATGCCTCCGCCGAAGATATAGGAGAAGTTCGGGAGGAACTTTCCGTCCTTGTCTTTCGGGTGGAAGAACCCTGTCTCGCTGTTGTAGACGGTGCGGTAGTTGTGCGAGAAGTCGAAGAAACGGCGTGCCTCGTCCTTGTTGCCGATGAAGTCGGCGATGCGCGAGAGGCACCATGTGTCGTAGGCCGTGCCCAGCGTGACCGCCACGGGCTGGCGTTTCTCGAAGCCCGACACGTTGGGGTCGGTCTCATTCTCACCCTCGTTGAGGGCGGGGATGTAGCCGTGCTCCCAGTAGAAGCTGTCTATCCAGCCTGCCTTGTTGCCCGACCATGGAGCCAGTGTCTTCTCCGTGATGCCCTTCTTGCAGTATTCGTAGGCGCGTGGTGCGTCCACCTTGAGCCCCTTGTACAGTGCGTCGGCCACCATGGCGACACCGTGGTTGCTGTTCATGCGGCGCGAGTCGCCGGTGAGCTCGGGGAATGTGGGCATCCATTTCGTCCCCATCTGTTCGGCCATGCGCAGGTATGACTCGATGATGGCTTCCTCTTTGGCGGGCTGAATCAGCGAGCGGAGCGGATGGGCGGCACGGTAGGTGTCCCATATCCAGTCGTCGGTGTAGAACGGGATGCCGCCGTCCTCATGCACCTGATGGTCGTAGGCGCTGAAGTAGCGGCCGTCTTCGCTGAGGCAGACCGGACGCTCGAACGTGCGGTAGTATGATGTGTAGAGCACCGTCTTCTCGTCTTCCGTTCCGCCTTCGACCTTTATCGTCGACAGCGTCTCGTTCCACTCCTTGCGTCCTTTCTGCTCGATGCCGGCACGGTCGAAGCCGTTTCCCTGCTCGCGCAGGAGGTTCTTGCGCGCCTGCTCCTCGGAGATGAGCGACACGCCGTAGCGCAACGACACCTTGCCTGTGCCTTTCGGCAACCGCAGGGCGATGCTCGCTCCGTCGCCTTCGGCGCTCTTTTCGCCGGCGGCTATCTTGCCGTCGCGCAGCACGCCGCCCTCGGCAGGCTTGACGCTAAGCTCCGCGTAGATGTAGACATTGAGGCTTCCCCACATGTCCTGGTAGCCTTTGACGACGTTTCCGTCGACCGTCATCCGTCCCTTTTCGGAGTTGAAGATGATGTATGAGGCCTTTTTCCTGTCGTAGAAGCTGATGTCGTAGATGGCACTCTGGTGCGCCACGGCGAGCTGGGCGCGCATGGTGTTGTCGGCCATCTCTATGTCGCTCGAGTATGGGGTTATGGTCTCGTGGTCCCAGTTGGTCTTTATTCTCGGCGCCAGCGTTTCGTTTTGTGTCGGCGAAATGCAGAACGCGGAATGCTCGCGGTGGTTGGTGACGATGACGGGCAGGCCCTCCACCAGTTCTTCGGTGTAGCTGTAGCGGCTCGGGTAGATGCGCAGCAGCGAGTTGGGCAACTGGATTGTGGCGAACGTAGGCACCAGCAGGTGGCTTATGTTGCCGATGTAGGGGTTGACATAGTCCACAGGCTCTTTCTGCGCCGAGGCCGAGGCGAAGCACGTCAGGGCGGCTAACGCTACGGAAAAGAATCGTTTGGTTATCATGATGTTTGAGTTTTGTTGTCTGTGTCCGGTGCCGTTGGACGTTGCCAACGTTACTGTAACGCAAAAATACTCCTTTTTCCCGGAATGTCAAAGTAAAGCCTCCGTTTTTTCGGTTGCGGCAATTTTGGCACACGGAGCGTTGTCTGTGGAGCGTGACAGCAAGGCGGTCAAAAAACTTGACCGTTTAACATATTTGACCCCCTGATTTAACACGACTTTCCGAAAAACAAGTCTGCCGCTCCGAAAAACGGCAATTTTCGGGCGTTTCAGAACCAGCTCGCTGTCAACGGGTTGTGATTTCGGAAAATCGAAGGCTGGATTTTTGCCTCCGAAAACACCCTTCTTGCATGCCGAAAACACAGTTTACACCTCGCGTAAACTGTGTTCTTGGAGGGTAAGAACTATGTTCTTGTAACGCAAGAACTGTGTTTTCGCAAGACGAGTCCCTCGTTTTTGCCTTTCGGACTCGGATTTTTGCCGAAACCGGCTCCCAGATTGGAAATTTTCACGACATAAATTTTTCGTCAGCAATCTTTACATTCTTAATGTGTTCCACTATTCGTTTTCCTTTCTTACATGACTTTCGCGGACGAAGGCATAGTAGTTGCAGCGTCCCCGCTGCAGCCGATAAAGAGGGGCGTGTAGTAGTTGCAGCGTCCCCGCTGCAACCTTCTCAAGGAGAAATGCCTGTCTGCGAGGTAGACGCGGGGACGCGTCTACTACTACGGTTGTCTTTTGCATGGTCTGTCATTGGTCGCTGTTGCGCCATGGAGTAGTAGTTGCAGCGTCCCCACTGCAACCCTCCCGAAAAACGAAAAACTTCCGGAGAAAACGCTGTCGCAAAGTCTTTGCCGGATAAAGGGATTTCTTTCGCTTTCTGGCAAAGCTGCACTTAAATCATGTTAAGTAAAGTTAATAATGCTAATATAACCGCTCTACAGGGGAACAAAAGTCTTTATATATTATGTGATTCGAAGAAAAATGCCTACCTTTGCAGTTCGGAAGCGGCACGTTGCATCCATGCAAGTGGAGAGGGTGATTTTTGCGCACATAGTGAGCGGAAGCCTTTGAGTTGCCGAGAGATAAAGAATACGAAACAAAAAATATATAAATTCTAAAAAGTAACAACAATGCCTACTATTTCACAATTGGTAAGAAAAGGCAGAAAGGTTCTTGTAGAAAAGAGCAAATCACCAGCTTTGGAATCATGTCCTCAGCGTCGCGGTGTATGTGTTCGTGTTTATACAACAACCCCAAAGAAGCCTAATTCGGCAATGCGTAAAGTTGCCCGTGTTCGTTTGACAAACCAGAAGGAGGTCAACTCCTACATCCCCGGAGAGGGACACAACCTGCAGGAGCACTCTATCGTGCTCGTTCGCGGTGGACGTGTGAAGGACCTTCCTGGTGTACGCTACCACATCGTCCGCGGTACACTCGATACCGCAGGCGTAGCAAGCCGCACACAGCGCCGCTCGAAGTACGGAGCTAAGCGCCCGAAGGCAAAGAAGTAACAAACGGCGGACAGGTGCTTATATATATTAATAAGGTGGAATGCGAGTTCCGTAACCAAGCACCGCAGACAGAGAATGTCGCCTGAAGAAAAACAAAAATCAGTTTTGCTGGAGAAAGTTGGATACACCGGTTGAGTAAGCGCCAGAGCGATGGCACTGAAGAAATCAGAACGAGACAGCCCCAGACAAACAAATCATTTAACAACAACAATGAGAAAAGCAAAACCAAAGAAGCGTGTGATCCTTCCGGATCCCGTGTTCGGTGACCAGAAGGTTACCAGATTCGTAAATCATCTGATGTACGACGGCAAGAAGAGCGTGGCTTACACAATCTTCTATTCCGCACTCGAAATCGTCAAGGACAAGATGGCGAAAGAAGAGAAGACCCCTCTTGAAATATGGAAGCAGGCTCTCGACAACATCACTCCTCAGGTGGAGGTGAAGAGCCGCCGTATCGGCGGTGCCACATTCCAGGTTCCTACGGAGATCCGTCCGAGCCGCAAGGAGAGTGTGTCAATGAAGAATCTGATTATTTTCGCACGCAAGCGCGGCGGCAAGTCAATGGCTGAGAAGCTCGCCGCAGAAATTCAGGATGCCTACAACAACCAGGGTGGCGCATACAAGCGTAAGGAGGACATGCACCGCATGGCTGAAGCTAACCGCGCCTTCGCACACTTCCGTTTCTAAAAGACTAATAGGAGATAGGCAAAAATGGCAAAGCACGATTTACATTTGACCAGAAACATCGGTATCATGGCTCAC
>CAVHUR010000065.1:0-8563 GCA_963639575.1 uncultured Spirochaetota bacterium | reverse complement strand
ATTACGACCGCAGCCACGCCGTCACGGCGGCGCACCATAACCGGAGTGCCGGCTTCGACGGTGCCGGTGAGCCTTGTGAGGGTTACCTGGGCGTCGCTCTTGCCTGTCAATTCGTAGAACTCGCAGGTGGCGTTGCCGTCAGCTTCAAATGCGTAAGGCAGGCACAGGGTGCCCCAGGTGGTGGTCATCTCGCGGGAGTAGGAAACTTCGCCTGCCGTGAACGGTTTGTCAGCCTTGAAGTCGAGACCGTCGACCAGTTCCACGTTGTCCGCAAAGAGAGGATCATCATCCGTGCCGACGCCCTCAATGTCGTAAGGTGTGCCACCTATATAATAATGGTAGAGGCAATCAATGAACGTTGTCGGCACGTCCGTTGTCGTCGTCGAGGTGTTGTTGGCTTGTACATACACCGTGTACGGACGTACTGCCCGGCTTCCCTCTTCCACGACATTCCACAGCTTGGTGGTGTCGTTCATCACCAGAATCTTCTGATCCTTGGCGTCCTTAGCGTCAATCGGCTGGATGTTTCCGAAGGCCGTGTACCACGAGCCTTTAACTGACGTGTTTCGCGCAGGGGTAGCGGAAAGAGCGATGTCCGTGTCGATTTCAAGAGTCTTGTTCTTTGTCTTTACGACATAAGGCACGTTGGCCTCGACGTTTACTGCCGGCGAGAAGAATATCTTGCCGTTTCTGGTGCTGTCAGTGTCAAAGACATAGAATTTGAATCCGCTCGGTTTGCGTGCCAGACTGAACGGCAACGTGACGGTAGTGTAGGTGTCAAGGGGGAACTCACGGCCGAAGGTGAGCTTCTTGGCGGTAAATGCCTTGGGCACATCATAGCCGAGAGTGTCGGTGAGCCAGTAGTCGGCACACTCCAACGCGCCATTTTTGCCATAGACGACATTGGGGAGCTCGCTGCTGCCAAATGATTCCGGAAGGTACATAAGCGCAGTGCGGCTGAAGTCTATCGTTGCCACGTCTGTGGTCAAAGAGTCGCATGAGCTAAGGTCTATCCACCGCAGTCGGCTGTTCTTCTGGAACGCCTTGGGCGCAACTGTCCTGGTTGTGGCAGGAAGCGTGATGTGCTGCAGGTTCTTGAGAGGGCTGACCGTGGAGTCGTCTATCGCAGTGATAGTGGTCTTGCTCAGCGGACTCAAGTCCTTGATGTCGGGGAAAGCGTCGAACCAAGACTTGACGCTGTCGACATGCTGCAAGTCATCCTCGGTGACGACAGTACGCGAACCGAAAGCCCGGAAGGTCTCATCGTCGTCGAACACTGAACTGATGTTGTTGGCATGTTCATAATACTGTTTGTCCGACACGTAGTCGTTGACGACGCTCTTGCGCACATAGATGTTCTTCACCTTGAAGTTGTCACCCTCCAACGGGTCGGTGAAGGCATCGTGATTGAGCTCCGGCTTCTTCTTGCTGAGGAAGATCATCTTGGACAGATTGCCACATTCTCCGAAGGCATCGTTACCGTCCACGTCGTCAGTGTCGTCGCCGATGACGAGCGTCTTGAGCGAGTACATGTCATAACAAGCCTCGTCGCATATCTTCGTGGCGGTCTTCGGCAGAATCACAGTCTCGAGGTTGTTACATCCCCAGAGCATGTCTTCCGGCACTTCATTGTCGTTCTCGATCTTGTATTTGAAGCCTATCTCCATGTCATTGATGAGATGTGCCCGGTTGAAAGCGTAGTAGGTGTCGTAGTCATCCTTCTTGACTTGCGCATCGTAGAGGTCGAGATACTTCAGATTGGTGGTGTACACTACATCCGAATAGAAAGGATCGCGTCCGCCAAGCATACGGATTACCGCGATGTCCTCGCCGCCTATCGGGCCCGAAACCTTGAGTGACTTGATAGAGCCGATGTTCTCGCCGGAGATGTAAGACACGTAGTCGTCACTTCTCTTGAGTGTCAGACCGAGCTTTTCAGCCAATGTATTGGGCTTCTCAAGGTGGACGCACACCTGGTCGTCAGGTTCTGTACGGCGGCTCCATATGTGGCTGGCGTATTCAGGCCATGCCTTACGGTAGGTGTCAACACAACCTTCGGGCACGATCACGACGAAGTTAGCCGGCAGATCATCGAATGCCTTGGCAGCCAATTGGGCAGGAGTGGTGTTGCTCGTATTGATAGTAGAGAGACGCGAGCACCCCTTGAACGCATCGGCAGTTATGGATTTGAGCATGTAAGGCAGCGTTACCTCCGTCAGATTTGCCAGTCCAGTCAAAGAGTTGTTACCCAATGTGGTGGCTGAGCAATAGTAAAGTTCGTTGAAAGTTTTCGCTTCCGAACCAGTGACAACATTGGTCAGGTCACTTATCTGGACGAGATCCGAAGGAAGGAACACATGGCTTTTCTTCAGCACATCCGCTATATCGGCATCCCTGAAGGTTATCGCCATGCTGTCGGTGTAGGCGATGTAGGAAGGTATCTGGTAGTCGTTGATGGATTCGGCAGGCACGTAAATAGTGGCTATGTGGTCGTCTGACCCTCCGAGTCCGAATATCTTGTCATCCATCGACCATGACCTGTCTACTGTCGTAGGAACTTTCTTGGGCAGCATGACCAAGGTCGACAGTTTCCGGGAATCCTGTATGACATTATAGCCTATCTCTTCCGTCTCGTCTCCTACGACCAGTGTGCGGAGGTTATACATGTCACAGAGACCGATTGTGGACAGACACTGCAGTTTCTTCGGCAATATCAGTGTCTCTATTCTGTCAAGATAGGAGAACATCATAGACTCCACATAGTCATGATGCTCCACGGAATGGTTCATGTGATAGCGGTCATATTCGTATCCCTTCTTTATCCTTGCCTCGTAGAGGTCGAGATATTTCAGGTGTCCTATGGTCTTGTTCTGGGTCTCCACGTCACAGCCTCCCATGATGCGGAGCACGCCTATGTCGCGTCCGTCAATAGGACCGATAATCCGCAAGCCTTCGTACTGGGCATAGTTTCCCTTAATGGCGGCATCGCCATCGTAAGTGTAGGTGCAGCCAAGGGCTTGGGCAAGCGTGCCAGGCTCTGTGAGGACTACGGTCTTGATGTTTGACTGGCGTTTGGAGATGCCGTTGATATGGTCTGCCACTGCCGACCATTTCACCTTATATATATCAGCCACGCTGTCCGGCACATAAATGACGAACGCTGTGTCCAGACCTGCGAAGAGTTTGGCGGCATACGCTTCGACATCGACCGGCACTGGATTGTCGAAGATGAATTCCTTGAGTCCGCTGCCGGCAAAGGCGCTGGAAGCTATTGTATCCACCTTTGTGGGGATGGTCAATTTGTAGAGCAGACTGCAATTCTTGAACGCATTCGCACCGATGGAGGTGACACTGTCGGGCAGCATAATGGTCTGCAGCGAGGTGCAGCCTTC
Organism: uncultured Spirochaetota bacterium; assembly: GCA_963639575.1. Taxonomy (GTDB): domain Bacteria; phylum Bacteroidota; class Bacteroidia; order Bacteroidales; family Bacteroidaceae; genus Prevotella. The sequence goes on along the minus strand of CAVHUR010000065.1, from coordinate 5,171 downwards.
GAACATGCTGTCGTAAATCGTCCTCAAGCCGCAGGTGGCAAAAGCCCGGAACTCGTCGAATGACTCGATATTGGTTCCCTTGAACAGGTCTTTCAGTTCTTCCGGCTTGGCCTTGGTGGCATCGATATGGTCGAAGTCCTCGTTGACCAACGCCGTCTTGAAGCGGTAGCCCTTGTTCTTCAGTATATTGAAAACTTTTTCGTCCAACGGTTCGAAGAAACATGGAGTATACTTGTCAGCGTACTGAAGCCATGAGAAGTTACTGTTGAACTCGTCCTCCTGGTCAAGACAGAACTTTATCCTCAGTTTGTCACAGCCGTCAAACACGCCCCTTCCCAATCCTATCTGGCTTGGGCTGAGCGACTCGGTGTGGTTGGATCCGTCCGTCACCTGGTATATGAGGTTGAGGTCCTCGAAGTTTTTGCAGTTGGCGAAAGCCGAGTCCTGCAGAGCCACACTGAAACCCATCACCTGGTCGCCGACATTTCCTGTCAGGTCGGTCACGTCAAGAGTCTTGAGGAGTTCATTGCCCTTGAACGCGTTAGGCTTCACATGATCGAGCTTATAACTGTAGGCAGCGCCGATGTCACCCACGAGTGCAGCCAATCCGTTCTTGTCTTTGAGCTGCTCATTGTTAGGAGCATAGATGTCCACATGCATGACATCCTCAGTCCCGACCTGTGTGATGAGCATCATGGTGTTCTGGTCAAACGTGTAAGTATACTTGCAGCCCCACTCGGTAGCTATCTCCGGGTCGGCGACTTTCGTAGTTACGAAATTATCCTTGTACAGTGCCCACATCTCGTCTTCAAGGAAATCCTGCAGCACATCCTCCCCTACTCGTATCTTTATCTTCTTGCGTTGCTCTTCGCTAATGCCGGCGAACATGTCGCCAAGCAACGTGAAGTTGTCCGGAGTAAGCGCTTTGTAGCACACCTGATTTTCCACTTCGTAACAACGGCTCTTGATTATGAGGTCGAGAGTCTGCAGGCTGTCGCATCCGGCAAAACAGGAGTCGGGAACCACAAGGTTAAATCCGAAGAGAGGATCGTGTGCCGCATAGTTGCTGTGCTTGAAATTCACGGTCTTGAGTTTCTTCTTGTTGTGGAACGCGTCTCTTCCCACTGCCACGGTCTGGTAATCCTTTGTCTGGTTAAACAGCGATGTCCAGAACTCCATATATGTCGGATTCGCGCCTATCGTCACGGTCTCCTGGTCGTTCACGGTCTTGACATACATGTTGTCTATATTCGTCCTTTGCCGTGTGCTGACCCAGTTCAAGCCGGTTACCATCCACGATGGGTCTTTCGTAAACCGTTTCACTTGGCGGTTGAAAACATAGTTTTGCAGACGCGTCATGGCCGCTTTGTCCGTCAAGCTTGCGGCAGAACCTGCCACGGCAGTCAGGAGCGTACCGACAGTGTAATTCGTCAAACTTGAGATGACAGAAGGCGTTACGACCTTTGCCAACGCTTGTGCTACTATATACTGCGCATACTCCGCTTCGGTCATCTGCGGCAGATAGGTCATCATTGCACCGCCTACTTCCGTGATAATACCGCCGCCCAGTGCTTCTGTCTGGGTAAAGGCTATCGCACCCGAAGCGATGTCCCGTCCCTTCTGCACCGCTGCTTCCAGAGCTTTATTGGCAATAGTTTTCGCCGCCTTTGCGGAGACCATATTGGACAAGGTCTGTACTGCAAGGTACACTTCGATAGCCACAATCGGGATGTTAATCAGCGAAGCCTGCATCTTCATCAGTTCTCCCGAAGCCGTGGAATTGAGAGATTTGGCAGCGTAATCATAGGTCACTCCTCCGTAAGTGACAGGTTCCTTGTCCACCGGCATATACTCTACGGCAACAATGCGGTCCTTGTACTGACTCCAGTTGGCATCATTGATGAAGTCATAGTAGTATTCCGGCGACACGCGGATGCAGAACGTGGAATCCACACCGTCGAACACATGCTCGCCGATGAATATCTGCGAGGGCTTGATGGCCTCGTAATGGTTCGTGCCTTCGGTCACATAGTAGAACATGTCGAATTGCTTCAGGTTCTTGCAGTCCTTGAACGTGTAGTCCGGAATGACGAACGAGAGTCCCGTCTTGGCATTTCCGCGGTCACTGTAGCAGTCCTCTATCGTAATTTTCTTTATGCACGACTGTCCCCGGAAACCGTTTCCTGCCATGGCAAGCGTCTTGTAGTTGTGGTAACCGCCGATGTCACAGTAGAGATGCAGGTCTCCGTTGTTCGATTCGATTTCGGAGGCAATCACGCCCTTGGCAAAGACATAGCGTATGGTTGCGCTGTTGCCGTACTCCAGCACTTTGTACGGAGAGAAGTTGCGGTAGTCCTTCGACCACGATGAAAGTTTCTTCTCCATCGTGTCGTTGTTGCTGTTGGTGTAATACGTCTGGCCGTCTTCCGACGTGTAATATGAGTACCACACTCCCTTGCAGTCGAAGTCGTTGTTGCCGAAATCTCCTGCCTCTATGATATCCTTGTACTGCGCCCAACCGTATTCCGTGTCGTTCTTGAACTCATCCACGAGTTCGCGCGGCACGAATATCTTCGCATTGGGACAGTTGTCGAACACTCCCTTGCCGATAGGCATCTCGTTCGGACGGATGTACTCCACGTGGTCGTTGCCTTCGTTGGAATAAAGGATGACCTCAAAGTGGCTGAGGTTCGGACAGTCGGCAAAGCACGAGTCGCCGATAGCTATCTGCATCGGGCCATAGGTGTGGTATGCCGCCTCGATGATTTCCGAGAAACGCACCGCCTGCAGGTTCTGTCTGCCGCGGAAAGTGCCCGCCCATATCTTGGTGGTGTTGTAGTCATGGTCCTGACCTATGTCCTTGTATATCCTCAATTCGGACTTGTCTTCGCCGCCAATGACATGGAGTTGTCTGACGGTATGTTTGCCATCGGGGCTCTTTGTCACCATTGAGCCGATGCGGTCACGGTTGCGGTCATAGGCATAATATGTGCCTTCTTGCTTCAGGTCCAGACGGCGCATGGAGGTGACGGGCACGATGTGCTTCGCGTATTTGCCCCAAATGGAGTCCGCGAGGAACTCGTCGTAGTACTCAGCGTCCACATACACCTTTGCGTCAGGACAGTTGGCGAACATCTTGTCACCTGCGGGGCGCACGTCGCCGGGGCGGAGCATCACGTCGTGATCGTCGCCTGCGAACATGCGGTAGTACATCTTGAGCACCTTGAAGTTCTTGTCGAAGGCATAGTCATCTATCGTCATGTCTATCCATCCGCACGCTTTCGTGCCCGCGAGGTTGCTGACATTGTCCCAGAAATACAGCTCCTCGACACCTGGCAGGTATTTTATCTCCGTGTTGAAGTAGTTGCTGCCGGAACTGCCTATGTCCACGCAGGCATAGTATGTGCCCTGTCCCGTGGTGGAAACACCTGTTATACGGGTAAGGGTAGCGTTCTTGGCGCCCTCCACTTCCTTAACATATCCCGTAACTTCATACTGCAGTCCGCCCTCGTTGTACTTGGTGTGATACCAGTAACTGCTATTGTCGAAACCGCTGGTTATGCCCACCTTGTTGCCATCCGACGCATGGACGGTTATTTCGCCGCTGCTTTGGTCGGCAAAGCAGTTGTCTATCGCAGTAAAGGTGCCGTTCAGGTAGCCCACGACACCGCCTACACAGTCATCGCCCCACACGATTGAAGGACCGACAGTGATACAGCGGTACATCTTCGCGCCCGAGTCCATACCGCCGGCAATGCCGCCCACGTAGTCCTCATGCGCCTTCACGATGCCCTGGAACGTACAGTCGCGCACCTCGGCAGCCACATCCGCCTTGCCCACGATGCCGCCCACAAACTGCGGCTCGCCGTCACCGTCACGGTACAAGTTGCCGTTCGTTACATGGCAATTCTCGATATAGCCCACCGCAGTGGCATGTCCTTCGTTTTGGGTAAGCCATCCTACGACAAGTCCCTGGTAGTCGTTGTTGATGGCATTGAGCTGGGCATGGTCGAGATAGAGGTTCTTTATCCTTCCGTCCTTCACGAAACCGAACAGTCCGGCATAGTCCTTGCTCTCAATTGTAAGGCTGTCGATGGTGTGTTCCTGTCCGTCGAACTCGCCGGCAAAAGGATTGTCTTTCGTTCCTATCGGGGTAAAGTTGCCCGCATTTTTCATGTTCAGGTCCTCCATCAACCTTGCGTTGATGGTCGTGGTGCCGCCGTTGACCTTCGAGCGAAACCACTTCAGCTGGTCTACGGTGTATATCTCATAATAGCCGTTCCACTCTCCTGGCTCTGCCAGCAGGGTGTCGCTGCCGCACACCTCGGCACATATTCCCTCAGTGGCATTTATTATTGACTCCTCCGCTACGGTGCAGTCAACAATGGCGTTCGCCAGTGTACGCCCCTGCAAGTAGCCAGCGATACCGCCCACTTTGTCGTTTCCCACCACGGCGGAGTTGCCTCCGTCGTAGTCATTCAGTTGGCAGTTCTGCACAAGTCCCGAGTTGATGACACCGGCGATACCGCCCACATACCTGCCTTCCGCGCGCACAAAACCGTCCACGCTACAGTCTTTGGCAGTGGAATTGCGCAGCTCGCCCACGATACCGCCCACGCAGTCGATGTCCTTCTGGTATTCACTGTCGTACTGTTTATAGAGTATCTCCGTCAGTGTGGAGTGACAGTTGGATATCAACGTACCGTCCATTGCCACACCGCATACGGCACCTATGCCGTACTGGATATTCGCCACGCGGGTGTCGGGAGTGACTTTCATCTGCGCTCCGCTCACCGTCAGGTTGCTGATGGTGGCTCCGCTGGTATGGCCGAACAGTCCGCTCGCTCCCGCCTTGCGCAGCACCAGTCCGTAGACAGTGTGGTTTCCGCCGTCGAACTTGCCGTTATAGCTTTTGTGCGTCGCCGTCTCGTCCGACCACAGACCGATAGGTATCCAGTAGTCAGCACCGAGCGTAGACACGTCGATGTCAGCCGTCAGCACACCATTAATGGTGTTTTCACCCGAGTTCACCTTGTCAGCGAACCACTTCAACTGCTCGGCAGTGGAAATCTCGTAGTAGCTGCTGTCATTCAGCACCGGGTCCGTCGTGTCGGCGTGAACCGCAGTGGCGAAAAGCGAAAGCACCGTTGCCAGGACGGCAACGAGGTTCA
>CAVHUR010000064.1:0-8909 GCA_963639575.1 uncultured Spirochaetota bacterium | reverse complement strand
TTATATATACGTCCCGTGTAGAGACGTTTTGTCGCACGCACGAGCACTTCGGGGTCTACCTCGGGAGAGCAGAACTCCGAACGCCCTATATACCAGTCGCCTTCCTTCCGGTCGATGATTATCGGCATGACCGAACCCACCTTCCGAGCCTCCACTTCGGTGCTTATCTCCTGCTGGACAGCCATAAGCTGGTCAAGCCGGCGTTGTTTTGTCTTCTGCGGGATATCGTCTTCGTAGTGCTCGGCACTGTATGTCCCGTCCTCTGCGGAGTAGGCAAACGCTCCCATTCGCTCGAATTTCTGCGTCTTCACGAACTCTACCAGCTCGCGGAAGTCGTCTTCCGTCTCACCGGGGAAACCCACCATCAGGGTGGTGCGTATATGTATGCCTGGCACTGCAGCACGTATGCGCTGCAGCAGTTCTATGGTCTCAGCCTTCGACACGTTGCGGTGCATGGCATCGAGCATGTGGTCACTGACGTGCTGGAGCGCTATGTCGAGATACTTGCACACGTTCGGTTTCTCGCGCATGACGTCCAGAAGCTCCATGGGGAACTGGTTGGGATAGGCGTAATGCAGCCTTATCCACTGCACCCCGGGTATGTCCGCCATGTCGGCTATGAGGTCGGCGATGTGCCGTTTGCCGTCAATGTCGACGCCATAGTAGGTTAGTTCCTGTGCTATCACCTGTATTTCCTTCACTCCCTCCTCTACCAACTGGCGCACTTCCGACAGTATTTCCTCTTTCGGACGGCTGACATGGCGACCTGTTATGATAGGTATGGCGCAATAGGCGCAATGGCGGTCGCACCCCTCGCTTATCTTCACATAGGCGTAGTGCTTGGGGGTCTGGCGCGGAGAACCTCCTTTTATCCTTGCTGCAGTGTGGGTCAGGCTCGGCAAATCGCCTACCATCTGGCGGAAATTGAACTTTCCGTAGTAGCGGTCGACTTCGGGTATCTCCTCTTCAAGCTGTTCAAGATAACGCTGCGACAGGCATCCCATGACAAAGAGATGACCTATCCGGCCTGACGCTTTCATCTCGGCGAGTTCGAGAATGGTGTCTATGCTTTCCTGCTTGGCGTCCTCTATGAAACCGCAAGTGTTGATTACCACATACTCTCCCTGGGGATGCTGCGGGTCATGCACACACTTGTAGCCTTTGTTCATCAGAAGTCTTGCAAGAGCCTCGCTGTCAACGAGATTCTTGGAACAGCCCATCGTGATTATGTCTATCTCGCCTTGCTTCATCCTTGTCCGAACAGTGAGTTGACAAATTCCTTGCGGTTGAACAGCTGAAGATCCTCCATTCCCTCACCGAGACCGATGTATTTCACCGGTACCTGCAGTCTGTCGGATATGCCGATGACCACTCCGCCCTTGGCGGAACCGTCGAGTTTGGTGACGGCAAGTGATGTCACCTGCGTGACAGAAGAGAACTGCTTGGCCTGTTCAAAGGCATTTTGCCCTGTCGTGGCGTCTACCACAAGCATCACCTCATCGGGGGCTGTGGGCACCACCTTGGCCATTACGTCCTTTATCTTCTTCAGCTCATTCATCAGACCGACCTTGTTGTGCAGTCGTCCGGCGGTGTCAATGATGACTACATCCGCCCCGTTTGCCTTGGCGGAAGATATTGTGTCGAATGCCACGGAGGCAGGATCAGAACCCATTTGCTGCTTTATCACGGGCACGCCTACCCTCTCGCCCCATATCGAAATCTGCTCTACGGCGGCGGCGCGGAATGTGTCCGCTGCACCGAGATAGACTTTCTTGCCTGCCTGTTTGAACTGGTATGCCAGCTTGCCTATGGTCGTGGTCTTCCCCACTCCGTTCACCCCGACAACGAGGATGACATATGGCTTGTGGTCAGATGGGATGTCCCAGTTGTCGTTGGATTCGCTTCCGTTTTCCGCAAGCAGGGCGGATATTTCCTCTCTGAGGATGCTGTTCAACTCGGAAGTCGACACATACTTGTCGCGGGCGACACGTTCCTCTATGCGTCTGATGATTTTCAGCGTGGTGTCCACGCCTACGTCACTGGTCAGAAGCACCTCTTCAAGGTTGTCAAGCACCTCGTCGTCAACGGTGGATTTGCCCGACACGGCACGCACTATCTTGTCCAATACGCTGGTCTTTGTCTTTTCCAGTCCTTTGTCAAGCGTCTCCTTTTTGCTCTTGTTAAACAGTCCGAAAATACCCATAATACACAATTAGACTACAAAAGTACAAAAAAATAATCAATGATGCCGTTTTTGCGGACAATTTAACTCAAACCGCCGCTTTTCCACCACCGTGTTCTCCCGGTGTGCGGACACAGTTTCCGTTGTGTCGAAACGGAGTTCTTGCGGTGTTAGAGCGGTGTCGGGGCGACTTGTTCACGGTCGTGGTTCGGCCGGATACCGACCGTGGTCTGACCGACTATCGTCCGTGGTTCGACCGAACCACGGACGTGAACAACCCGCGCAAACGGAGGTTTTGCCGTGCGAAACGACATGCGGCGTACCGTGATTACACCCCCGAGGTTTGGTGCGACGGCAGAAAACGGAACGCAAATAGTATGGGTAAACGGAATGCCCTGTCACTTTTTTTTCGTAACTTTGCCGAGTTTTTATACATTAATTAAATCATAACCAAGCATCATGACATCATTCGTCGTTGCATTATTGTGCCTCATAACAGGCTATTTCATCTACGGTTCGTTCGTGGAACGCGTCTTCGGCGCTGACAAGAACCGCCAGACTCCATGCTACGCATCACAGGATGGCGTGGACTTCATGCCCATGCCGACATGGAAAGTGTATCTCATCCAGTTTCTTAACATAGCCGGAACAGGTCCGATTTTCGGTACCATACAAGGCATACTGTTCGGCCCTGCCGCTTACATATGGATAGTTCTCGGGTGCATATTCGGCGGTGCGGTGCACGACTATATGTCGGGCATGATTTCAATCCGCCGCAACGGAGAGTCGTTGCCAGAGATTATCGGCGCTGAACTGGGCGGAAATGTACGCAAGTTCATGTGCGTCCTGTCGATGATACTGATGATTATGGTGGGCAATGTCTTTGCCACGACACCGGCGGGACTGTTGGCTGACCTCACCTCTTCGTGGGGCATGTTCGGTTCGTACGCATTCTGGCTGGTAGTGATATTCCTGTATTATTTCCTCGCCACAATGTTGCCGATCGACAAACTCATAGGCAACATCTACCCGATATTCGGCCTGGCAATTCTCGCAATGGCTGTCGGAGTGTTCTTCGGCATATTCATGCAGCCGGGAGACATGCCCGAGATAACCGAAGCATTTACTGACCACTACCCCGTGGAGAGCATCCCTCTGTTCCCGGGACTGTGCATCACCATTACCTGCGGTGCCGTGTCGGGTTTCCATGCCACCCAGTCACCGATGATGGCACGCTGCCTGAAGAACGAGAAATACGGCCGTCCGGTGTTCTACGGGGCGATGATAACGGAGGGCGTCGTGGCTCTGATATGGGCTGCCGCCGCCATTAAGTTTGCCGACACGCTGAACGCAATGGGCAACACACCGTACGAGAAACTGTGGAACGCACTTACCGGCAACGGTACACACGGCGTCAACCCCGCCATTGTGGTCAACGACCTGTGCAACACATGGCTTGGCACGGTCGGAGCGATACTCGCAATCCTCGGTGTTGTGGCTGCCCCGATCACCACGGGCGACACTGCTTTCCGCTGCGCACGACTGATAATCTCCGACTTCATACATTTCCCGCAGACCAAGATATACCAGCGCGTCATCGTGGCACTGCCAGTATTCGCACTCGCCATACTGCTGCTGTTCGTGGATTTCTCCGTGATATGGCGCTATCTGGCGTGGACCAACCAGACGCTTTCCGTCTGCACACTGTGGGCTATAACGGTGTGGCTCGCCAAAGAGCACAAGATATACGAGATAGCCCTGCTGCCGGCACTCTTCATGACAATGGTCTGCTCCACCTACATACTGGTTGCGCCCGAGGGGTTAAGTTGGCCTACGACCATATCCTACATACTCGGCGGTGTCGTGACAATACTCTTCTATGCCCTGTTCATCAGGTGGAAGCACTGCATGGTGGACAACCGGAAGTAAGCATACAGAGGTTCTGAATGATACAGCAATATCCTTCTGTCCTGCTGGAAAAAGCAGTCGAGGAACTGTCGGGGCTGCCCGGAGTGGGCAGGAAGACAGCTCTCCGACTGGCTCTGCACATGTTGCGCCGCCCCAAGGAGGAATCTGACCGGTTGGCAAACGCCGTCACGGGTCTGCGTCACAATGTGAAGTACTGTGCAGTATGCCACAACATAAGCGACACGGACATCTGTCCCATCTGTTCGGACGGACGCCGGGATGCCGCCACGGTGTGTGTGGTGGAGAACATACAGGACGTGATGGCTATTGAAAACACGCAGCAATACCACGGCTTGTATCATGTGTTGGGCGGCATAATCTCGCCTGTCGACGGTATAGGGCCGTCCGACATAGAGATAGAATCGCTCGTCAGGCGAGTGGAAGAAGGCGGCATCGACGAGGTGATACTGGCTCTCAGTTCCACAATGGAGGGCGACACCACCAACTTCTACATATCGCGAAAGCTGGAGCACTGCCGTGTCAAGCTCACAGTCATTGCCCGCGGCATATCCGTAGGCAACGAAATAGAATACACGGACGAGGTGACTCTCGGCAGATCAATCATCAACCGGACACCGTTCCGGAAATAGTTTCGGCATGAAAAAAGACTCCAACAGACTGAAAATACTGTTTTTCGTCCCGATAGCATTGTCGGCTCTGTTCGCCATAGGTTGCGAAACGGACTTAATAGAGGACGGCCTCGGCATAACTGAAGGTGACAATCCGGGGGAAATCATCGCCCTCGCCATAATGGAAACCGTCACGTTGTGCGCCATTCCATTGGCCCTCCGCCTGTTCAAGTTCGGGGCTGTGGCGAAGAAAGTGAAATCTTCGAGGCAGATGTTCATGCGCTTCGCATCCGCCAGAATACTGATGCTGGCGTTGCCGCTGGTGGCAAACACATTACTATATTATTACTGGTTGGTGCCGGCTTTCGGCTATCTGGCAATGATGATGTTGCTGGCAATGGCATTTGTATATCCGTCTGAATCACGCTGCAACAACGAAACGGAATGAAGAAACTCTCTGTAATAATCGTCTCATACAACGTGAAATACTATCTGGAGCAGTGCATCACGTCATTGCTCTGGGCTACACGCGACATCGACACCGAGGTGATTGTGGTTGACAACCACTCCAAAGACGGTTCGGTAGATTACCTGCACCGCAGGTTCGGCAGCCGAATAAGGATAATTGCAAGCAACCATAACCACGGTTTTGCCAAGGCCAACAACATCGCAGCCAACCAGTGTACAGGCGAATATGTGCTGTTGCTCAATCCTGACACTATCGTCGTGAAGGACGCGATAGCCGAGACCATCAGGTTTATGGATGCCCATCCTGACTCGGGAGCTGCGGGCGTGAGGATGATAAAGGCCGATGGCAGCAATGCTCTCGAAAGCCGCCGCGGTGTGCCGTCGCCCATGACGGCGTTCTACAAGATATGCGGCCTGTGCTCACTCTTCCCTAAAAGCAAGCGGTTCGGGCGTTACTACATGAGCGGAATATCGTGGGAGGAGCCCCATGAGATAGATATCGTCAGCGGAGCGTTCTGCATGCTCCGCCGCAAAGCGTTCTTCGAGGTGGGTCTACTCGATGAGGACTACTTCATGTACGGTGAAGACATCGACCTCAGCTACAGCTTGCTCAAGGCAGGATGGAAGAACTGGTATCTCCCCTACACCATTCTGCATTATAAAGGAGAAAGCACTTACAAGTCATCTTTCCGCTATGTGCACGTGTTCTACGATGCTATGCTCATCTTTTTCCGTAAGCAATACGGTCATCTCTCGTTCCTTATATCCATTCCGATAAAGGCTGCCATCATAGCAAAAGCCGTCATGGCAATGGTGAAAATGTCATACAGGAATTGTCTCGACAGTCTCGGCCTTCGCCGGCACGAGGCAAGGATGCAGCCCGTGTATGTGTTCATCGGTTCTGACTACACTCTGTCGCAATGCAAGAAGATAGCTGACGCCAAGGGACTTGATGCCGTCTTCCACGAGGGAACGGTCGGCACACTGCCGGAAGGACACCTGTCACTGCAGTTGCCTGACGCAAAGTCACTCGTCATAGTCTATGACGTGCATGCCTACAGCAACGAGCAGATATTCCAGATATTCTCAAAACGGCATACCCCATCCGTGACTATCGGAACATACGACAACACTACACGGAAAATCATTACACTGTCGGAAGTGATATTCGACACACAGGACAACAAGCGATGACAAGGCTTCGGGCAATAGAACCCAACGATATCGACCTGCTGTTTGCCGTAGAGAACGACGTGGCACTATGGGTCGTGGGCAACACGAACATGCCCTACTCCAGACAGTTCCTCACAGAGTATCTCCTCTCTACAAGCGGTGACATATACACGGACAAGCAGTTGCGCATGGTTATAGAGCACGACGACTGTCCGATAGGGTTTCTCGACCTGTTCAATTTTGACCCGAAGAACATGCGGGCAGAGCTTGGCATCGTCATAAAAGAGGAGTTCCGCAACAAGGGAATGGCATTTGAGGCAATGCAGCTCATGGAGCGTTATGCCGCAGACGTACTGCACCTGCACCAACTGTACGCGGTAATCCCCGAGACAAACGAGCCGTCTGTAAAACTCTTTGCCAAATGCTCCTATTCCTGCAAGACCACTCTCGTGGACTGGATAATGGCTGGCAAAAACTACACGAATGCGCTCCTTGTCCAGAAAATCTTGTAAAAAGTAATGCTTTACCTTTGGTGATTTCAGAAAAAAGCACTACCTTTGCATCCGCAAACATGAGAGGTGCGTTAGTTCAGCTGGTTAGAATGCCTGCCTGTCACGCAGGAGGTCACGGGTTCGAGTCCCGTACGCACCGCGAACTTTGAACATAGCATTTAATTGGGAGGTGCGTTAGTTCAGCTGGTTAGAATGCCTGCCTGTCACGCAGGAGGTCACGGGTTCGAGTCCCGTACGCACCGCGCAAGCCTTAAGTTCACGCTTAAGGCTTATTTTTTTGTCCTGTTCTTGAGTTTTTGATAGCGGAAATGATATTTCAGACTACATATAGACGTATTTCTTGCGCTCAAGAGACGTTTTATGTTTCTTTTTTGTAACTTTGTTGACACAATCTGAAAACAAATGCAAAATAACCCCAAATCATCTGCACATTATATTATAATGTCACTCCTGGCGATGTTGCCAATGGCTTCAATCGCCCAAAACAGCACAAAACTTACAGGTAAAGTCATTGGAACAACGTATTCGGTGGACTACACCACTGGTTCACAGTCCACGTCGGTCAATACGGCGGCTTGCGCTTTCGACGGCAATCTCGACACTTATTTCGCGTCTTACGACAGAAGCCGTACCTGGTGCGGGCTTGACTTGGGCAGCAAACACGTGATTACCAAGGTGCGCTGGGCACCGCGTGACGACATGCACGGTGCTGCCCGCGTGAAGTTGTGTATCTTTGAGGGTGCCAACGAGGCGGATTTCTCTGATGCCGTGCCTCTCTATATGAACGCAGAAGAAGGTGTCATCGGGCAGTATCAGGAAGCGGAGGTTAATGTCAGCCGCGGTTTCCGCTATGTGCGTTATGTCGGTCCGAACGATTCGCGCTGCAATGTCGCCGAGGTAGAGTTCTACGGTTATGAGGGCGAAACTGACGGCAGCAACAGCGGGACATTCTATCGTCCGTCCAATCTGCCGCTCGTTATCGTTCATGCAGAGAATGCCCAGGAACCCGCAGACAAGGTAACCAACGTCAATTGTACCATAAGTCTCATCCCCGCAGATGCCAACGACACTGTCAAGACCAAGACCGGCACATTCCGTCTGCGTGGCAACAACTCAATGAGTTATGACAAAAAGCCTTACAGACTCAAGTTTGACAAGAAGCACCATGTGTTCAATTCTCCTGCTTCAGCCAAGAAATGGGTTCTCATAAACAACTATGGTGACAAGACTTTGATGCGCAATATCATTGCCTTTGAAATCAGCCGCCGGCTCGGAATGGAGTTTACGCCTTTCTGTCAGCCTGTTGACGTGATGATAAACGGTGAATACAAGGGTTGCTATCAACTGTGCGACCATGTCGATGTGAACAAGAACAGGGTCAACATAGAGGAGATGGACAACACCATGACTACCGGTGATGACCTCACTGGCGGTTATCTGGTGGAGGTAGACAGTTATGCTGCCGGGGAGGAAAACTATTTTTATTCGCAACGCGGCAACCCCGTCACAATCAAGTATCCATCGAGTGACGACATCACAACGGAGCAGACGACCTATATAAAGAACCGGTTCAATTCCATGGAGACCAGTCTTTTTACGGTTAACTATGCCACATCATCAGGTTATCGCCGCCTGCTTGACCTCGACAGCTTCCTGCGCCATTTCATCGTAGGGGAACTTTCGGGCAACACGGACACCTACTGGAGCATGAATATGTACAAGCATCGCAACGATGATCATTTCTATGTGGGACCCGTATGGGACTTTGACCTCGGCTTTGAAAACGACAACCGCACCTACCCTATCAACAATCATTCTGACTGGGTGTACACTTATGGCAGTCACGCCGGTAACATGCAGAATTTCGTAAACCGTATAATCAAGCAGGATACGGGAGCATTTGAGGAACTGAAAACTATCTGGAAAGACGCCAGACGGAATAAAGGCATAAGTGCAGAATCACTCAATGCGTTTGTCGATCAAATAGCTGACTCACTGCAAGTGTCACAAGATCTGAACTTCAAAAGGTGGAATATC
>CAVHUR010000063.1:0-8960 GCA_963639575.1 uncultured Spirochaetota bacterium | reverse complement strand
CGCGTCCCCGCGTCTACCCTCAAGCGAGAGAGTTTCCCTCTTTTCGTTTGCGGCGAGAACGCCGCAACTACTACAGTTAGTAGTAGACGCGTCCCCGCGTCTACCCTCAAGCGAGAGGACTTCCTCTCATTCTTTTGCGGCGGGGACGCCGCAACTACTATTAATACCCTCTTGTTGGTCGATGCGAGGACGCATCAACTACTACCAAAAGCGTGCTTGGATTAATACTCCTCCCATGCTTTGATGTCAATCTGGTCAAGACCGACATGGCAGAAGGCGGTGATAAACGCCGAGGCAAGACGCGAATTGGTAATCAGGGGCACATTGAGGTCAATGGCTGCACGGCGTATCTTGTAGCCGTTGGACAGCTCATGGCTGGTCAAGTCCTTAGGAATGTTCACCACCATGTCTATCTCATGGTTGTGGAGCATATCGAGTGCCTGCGGCTGCTGACCCTCTTCCGACGGCCAATATACACGAGTGTTGTCGATGCCCTGTTCTGTCAGGTACTTCGAAGTGCCGCCGGTGGCGTAGATGTTATAGCCGTGTTGCTTCAGCAGACGTGCCGCATCGAGCATCTCAGCCTTCTGTTTGGCACTACCAGTAGACATGAGAATGTTCTTCTCCGGTATCCTGTGGCCCACAGAGAGCATGCTCTTGAGCAATGCCGTCGACGTGTCCTCACCGATGCAGCCAACCTCTCCCGTCGAGCTCATGTCAACTCCGAGGACGGGGTCTGCCTTCTGCAGGCGGTTGAAAGAGAACTGCGAGGCCTTGATGCCGACATAATCCAGGTCGAACAAGTCCTTGTGCAGTTTTTCGACAGGCAAGCCCAGCATCACCTTGGTGGCGAGGTCGATGAAGTTCAACTTCAGCACCTTGCTCACAAACGGGAACGAACGTGACGAGCGGAGGTTGGTTTCGATGACCAGGATGTCGTTGTCCTTCGCCATATACTGACAGTTGAACGGTCCCGAGATGTGCAGTTCCTTGGCTATCAGGCGTGATATTCGCTTGATGCGACGCACTGTTTCGACATAGAGTTTCTGCGGCGGGAACTGCAGAGTGGCGTCACCTGAGTGCACGCCGGCAAACTCTATGTGTTCCGAAATGGCGTATGCTATCACCTCGCCGTCCTTTGCCACGGCATCGAAATCTATCTCCTTGGCATTCTCGATGAACTTGCTCACCACCACAGGATGCTCTGCCGACACGTTGGCGGCGAGTTTCAGGAAACGCTCCAGTTCCTCTCTGTTGGAGCAGACATTCATTGCCGCACCCGAGAGAACGTAGCTTGGGCGCACCAGGACAGGGAATCCAACACGGTCAACGAAGTCGTTGATGTCGTCCATAGAGGTCAGTGCCGACCACTCGGGCTGGTCCACGCCGATGCGGTTGAGCATGCTCGAGAACTTGGCACGGTCTTCGGCGTTGTCTATGTCCTTGGCACTAGTGCCGAGAATAGGCACGTTCTGCGCATCGAGTTTCATGGCGAGGTTGTTCGGAATCTGTCCTCCGGTGGAGACAATCACGCCGTGAGGGTTCTCCATTTCTATGATGTCCATGACCCGTTCGAATGTCAGTTCATCGAAATACAGACGGTCGCACATGTCGTAATCGGTAGAAACCGTCTCGGGATTGTAGTTGATCATGATGGAGCGGTAGCCTGCCTTGCGTATCGTGTTGAGTGCCTGCACGCCGCACCAGTCAAACTCCACGGACGAGCCGATGCGGTAAGCGCCCGACCCGAGCACGATGATGGAACGCTTGTCACCCTCGAAACGGATGTCGCTCTCCGTGCCCGCATAGGTCACATACAGGTAGTTGGTCTGCGCCGGATACTCCGCCGCGAGCGTGTCTATCTGCTTCACGACAGGCAGGATGCCATACTGCTTTCGCAGGTTGCGTATGACAAGCATCACCTTGTGCATGTTGCCGAGTTCCTTTTCCAGGTGTACGGCACGGCCTATCTGGAAGTCGGTGAAACCGTAAACCTTGGCCTCGCGCAACAGTTCCTTGTCGAGCACGTTGACACTCGTGCACTTGCGCAGGCGTCGGTCTATGTCGATGATGTGCTCCAGCTTATACAGGAACCACTTGTCTATCTTCGTCAGGTCGTGAATCTCATCGATGCTGTATCCCTTGAGCATTGCTTTCGCAATGATGAAGATACGCTTGTCGGTAGGCATACGCAGTGCCTGGTCGATGTTGTCAATCTTCAGCTCATGGTTTTCCACAAATCCGTGCATGCCCTGCCCTATCATGCGGAGTCCCTTCTGGATAGCTTCCTCGAAGTTGCGGCCTATCGCCATGACCTCGCCAACGGATTTCATGGATGACCCGAGTTCCTTGTCAACGCCGTGAAACTTGGACAAATCCCAACGCGGAATCTTGCAGACCACATAGTCGAGAGCCGGCTCAAAGAACGCGCTTGTTGTCTTCGTGACGGAGTTCTTCAGTTCAAACAGGCCGTAACCCATACCCAGTTTGGCAGCGACAAAAGCCAACGGATAGCCCGTAGCCTTGGATGCGAGAGCCGAACTGCGGCTCAGTCGGGCATTGACTTCTATGACTCTGTAGTCCTCACTCTGCGGATCAAAGGCATACTGCACGTTGCACTCGCCCACGATGCCGATGTGACGGATAATCTTTATCGACAGTGCACGGAGCTTGTGATACTCCGAGTTTGTCAGCGTCTGCGACGGTGCTATGACGATAGACTCGCCCGTATGGATGCCGAGCGGGTCGAAATTTTCCATGTTGCAGACAGTGATGCAGTTGTCGTAACGGTCGCGCACCACCTCATACTCTATCTCCTTCCAACCCTTGAGGCTCTTTTCCACGAGCACCTGGGGCGAGAACGAGAACGCCTTTTCCGCCAGTTTGTCCAGTTCCTGCTCATTGTCACAGAAACCGGAGCCAAGTCCGCCGAGAGCGTAAGCGGCACGGATGATGACCGGATAGCCGAGTTCTGCGGCGGCGCGGCGTGCCTGTTCGATGGTCTCACAAGCCTCGCTCTTTATCGTCTTGACGTCTATCTCGTTGAGCTTTTCCACAAAGAGCTCGCGGTCCTCAGTGTCGATAATGGCCTGGACAGGTGTTCCCAACACCTTGACGCCGTGCTTTTCGAGTACGCCCGACTTGTAGAGCTCCACTCCGCAGTTGAGTGCCGTCTGTCCTCCGAACGACAACAGGATGCCGTCAGGATGCTCCTTCTCTATCACGCGCTCCACAAAGTAAGGCTGCACCGGCAGGAAATAAATCTTGTCAGCCACGCCTTCGGATGTCTGCACAGTGGCGATATTGGGGTTGATGAGCACTGTCTGCACCCCTTCTTCACGCAATGCCTTCAGTGCCTGCGAGCCGGAATAGTCAAATTCGCCTGCTTCGCCTATCTTCAAAGCTCCTGATCCGAGGAGCAGAACTTTCTTTATCGTTTCGTCTTTCATGCCGGTTTACTTAAGGAGATTAACAAACTTGTCGAACAGGAACTCTGTGTCCACCGGACCTGAGCAAGCCTCCGGATGGAACTGAGCCGAGAACCACGGATTCTTCTTGTGGCGTATGCCCTCGTTGCTGCCGTCGTTCATGTTGACGAACAACGGTTCCCAGTCTGCCCCGAGGGTGCTGCTGTCGACGGCATAGCCGTGGTTTTGCGATGTGACAAAGCACTTGTCGGTGCCCACCTCGCGTACCGGCTGGTTGTGGGAGCGGTGTCCGTACTTCAGTTTATATATCTTTGCGCCAGCCGCCTTTGACAGCAACTGGTTGCCCATGCATATTCCCATGCAGGGACGCACTGTCGGATTGTCGAGGAACTTGCGTATGTTGGCAACGGCATCCTCGCACATGTCGGGGTCGCCGGGACCGTTTGCGAGGAACAGACCGTCAAAGTCAAGCCCATTGAAGTCGTAGTTCCACGGCACACGCACCACCTCTACGCCACGCTTGAGCAGACACCTTATTATATTGGCCTTCACTCCGCAGTCCACGAGAACCACCTTCGGGGTCTTTCCCTCAACCTCCACTGTGGGCTGATAGGTGATGACCTCCTTGCACGACACCTGGTCCACGAAGTTCACTCCCTCGTAGTCGGCCTCCGGAATGTTGTCAGGCTCGTCGTCAAAGATAATCTTTCCCATCATGACTCCGTGCTCACGGAGCACCTTGGTGAGCTGTCGCGTGTCGATGCCGGTTATTCCGGGCACATGCTCACGCTTGAGCCAGTCGGCAAGGCTCTCCTTTGCATTCCAGTGGGAATACTGCTCACTGTAGTCAGAGACGATTATCGCTGACGCATAGATTTTGTCACTCTCCATGAAATCAGGTATTCCGTTTTCCCCGAAAGAGAACTCCGGCACTCCGTAGTTGCCTACAAGAGGATAGGTCAATGTCATCAACTGACCTGCATAAGACGGGTCTGTAAGGCTCTCGGGATACCCCATCATGGCGGTATTGAACACGACTTCGCCTGCTACCGGGGCATCATAGCCGAAGCTCTTGCCCTGAAAGCGGGTGCCGTCGCTAAGCACTAAGGTTACGTTCTTCATTATTTCAAGTTGTCTACTCTACTGTTACTGATTTTGCGAGGTTGCGTGGCTGGTCCACGTCATTGCCCTTGCACACTGCCACATGATAGGCGAAGAGCTGCAGGGGCACAATCTCGAGCAGCGGCTCAAGACATTCCAGCGTGGCCGGAACTTCTATCACTTCGTCGGCAATCTCCCTTATGGCGGTGTCGCCTTCGGTGACCACGGCTATGACATATCCGTTGCGGGCTTTCACCTCACGGATATTGGAGCGCACTTTGTCGTACATGGAGTTCTTCATCGCCATGGCTATGGTGGGCATTTCGAAGTCGACGAGCGAGATCGGGCCGTGCTTCATCTCCGCCATGGGGTAGCCTTCCGCCTGGATATAGGCTATTTCCTTTATCTTCAGTGCGCCCTCAAGGGCTACCGGAAAACTGTATCCGCGACCCAGATAGAGGAAGTTCCTCACATAGGTGAACTTCCGGCTGAGCAGCGATATGGCGTCATTGAGTTCCAGCACCTTCTTCACTTTGCCGGGAATTGCCACCAGTTCCTTCACTATCGCATGATACTCATCTTCCCTGACAGTGCCTTTCTCGCGTGCAAGAGCCATGGCAAACATGACGAAAGCCGCCACCTGACCGGTGAAGGCCTTGGTGGAAGCCACGCTGATTTCCGGCCCTACGTGTATGTAACTGCCGGCATCGCTCTCGCGTGCGATGCTCGATGCTATGGTGTTGGTTATGCCGTAGACGAATGCGCCCTTCTCCTTGGCGAGCTTTATGGCTGCCAGTGTGTCGGCGGTCTCGCCGCTCTGCGATATGGCAATCACCACATCCTCCTTGTTGATGACAGGGTCACGGTAGCGGAACTCGCTGGCATAGTCCACGCTGACGGGTATGCGGCAGTAGCGTTCGATGAGCTGCTGACCGATGAGGGCAGCGTGCCATGACGTGCCGCAGCCTACTATTATCATGCGGCTGGCGTTCATCAGGCGTTCCTTGTTGTCGATTATGGCGCCGAGCTTCACCTCAAGCTGTTCCCTGTTTATGCGTCCGCGCAGACAGCTGGACAGGCAGTCGGCCTGCTCGAAAATCTCCTTGAGCATGAAATGGGCGAATCCGCCCTTTTCTATACGACCGAGACTGAGGTCTATGGTCTGCACTTCAGGGTTCTGCTCCACATTGTCTATCGACACCACTTTCAGCGGTTCGCCGCGGCGGAGCACCGCTATGTCGCCATCGTCGAGGTAGACCACCTTGTCGGTATATTCGATGAAAGGGCTCGCGTCCGACGCGAGGAAATACTCATTGTCGCCAATTCCCACCACGAGTGGACTCTGTTTGCGCGCCGCGATTATCTGGTCGGGGTCGGTTCTGTCGAGCAGTCCGATGGCGTAAGCGCCTATCGCCTGGTGCAGCGACAGCTGGACGGCGGTAAGAAGATCCACCTTCCGTGTGTTGCGGATGTACTCTATGAGCTGCACGAGCACCTCGGTGTCGGTGTCGGAACGGAACTCCACGCCGCGCGACATGAGGTCACGCTTCAGTTCGGCATAGTTTTCGATGATGCCGTTGTGGATTATGGCGAGCGTCTTCGACTCTGAATAGTGCGGATGGGCGTTCACCGACGACGGTTCGCCGTGGGTCGCCCAGCGCGTGTGGGCTATTCCCACCGTGCCGCTCGTGTCCTTGTCGGCGCACAAATGTTCCAGATCGGAAACCTTGCCCTTCTCCTTATATACGTTGAGTGCCCCGCTGTCCGACACGAGGGCGATGCCCGCCGAGTCGTAACCGCGGTATTCAAGCCGCCTGAGCCCCTTGATGAGAATATCGTAAGCCTGTCTTTTTCCTATGTAACCGACAACTCCACACATAGCGAACGGTGCATTTTATGAAATGAGCCAAGAAACTTTCGTTTCTCAGCTCGTCTCTGTTATCTAAGAATATTGTAAAGCAGTGAAGTCAAAGAGATTAGAATGCTCGTGAACGAGAACCACAATGTGGTGGACTGTCCTATGTCCGAGTTCTTCGCCTTGGTCTTGTTTGGTGTCACATATATGACATCGTTCTGCTGTACATAATAGTACGGATCGTTTATGATGTTGGCGTCCGTCAGGTCAAGACGGTGCGCTGATTTCTCACCGTTGCTGTCTTCCCTGATGAGAAGCACGTCCGTGCGGTTTCCGTAGATGCCGAGATCACCGGCGGAGGCTATCGCCTCAAGCACGCTCATCTTCTCCGAGCCGACACTCACCACGCGCGGACTTGCCACCTCGCCCATTACCGTCACGCGGTAGTTGGACATGCTCACCGTCACTATGGGCGTTTCGTCATCGGCGAAATTGGGCTTTATCCTCTCCGTGATGTAGTCCTGCAGTTCCTGCTTGGTCTTTCCGACCACATGGATTTTGCCCAGCTTGGGAAAATTGATTGTTCCGTCGTTGTCAACGAGGTAGGCCACGATCTTCTGCTGCGTGGACATGGTAGTCGAACTGCTACCTGTTGTCTGCATCACCGACAGGTTGAACGGGGCTGCAGCCGCCGGATTGGTAGAGTTGACGGTGATTGTCAGCTCGTCCTTCGGCATGATGCGTGCGGTGTAGAGACCAGCCGAGGCTTTCAGGTTCGTCGTGTCTATGTTCTGGAAATAAGCCACGTTCTTTGCGCTTTCGCAGCCGTTGAGCAGCAACAGCACCAATACGGCGAGAAGAAAGAGCGGTGATTTCTTCATATACATCGGGTTATACGTTATTCTTTGCAAAATTAAGGTTATTTTCCCAAATGCCCAAATAATGGCATTAATAATTGATATGTGTCCCTGTTTTTATGATTTGCCTTTACAACCCTGGCATTTTTTTGCTTAACTTTGTGCAATTGCACGGTTTCATCCGTGCCGTCATCACGCTTACTACGCCAAGTTCAACAAGACATATACCTAACAAAAGAAAATGAAAAAGATTCTGTTTGCGGCAGCAATGCTCCTTTCCTGCAATGCATGGGCTGCCACACCTGTCACCGGCAACGACACGCCGGAATACGGATTCAAGTTGTCCGACTACGCCAGCACGCCCAAATTCGGGGCTTACGTCATCGGTTCCTACAAGTACAGCAGCCAGGACGGCAAGCACGACGGGGCAGGTTTCAACGCCCGGCTCATACGCGCCTATGTCGACGGCAGCATCCTCAAGGATTTCAAGTACCGTCTGCAGATAGAGCTCAACGGCACGCCGCACATGAAGGACTACTATCTGGAGTGGGCCAAATACACGGAGTTCCGTGTGAAGATAGGCCAGTTCAAGCGCGCGTTCACGTTTGAGAACCCCCTCAACCCGTGGGATGTCGGCGTGGGAGACTACTCACAGGGAGTGAAGAAGTTTGCCGGATTCGGCGACCGTTGCGGCGAGGCGACCACCGGAGGCCGCGATCAGGGAGTGCAGGTGCAGGGCGACCTCTTCCCCGTAGGACAGGACAAGCACCGCCTGGTGCACTATCAGCTCGCGCTCTACAACGGTAACGGCATCAACAAAGCCGACAACAACGCGCGCAAGGACATCATCGGCACGCTGCAGGTGCAGCCCGTGAAGGACCTCTATGTGGGAGTGTTCGGTTGGAAAGGCAACTGGAACAACGGCACTGTCACCGTAGACCGCAACCGCTATGCCGTCGGCGCGAAGTACGAACACGACAACTGGACGGCACGCACGGAGTACATCCACTCCAGCGGACACATGCCTTCGGAATACGACCCCACGACAAAGACATGGAGCGGAACAGGCAAGGCCGACGCCTTCTATGCCACCTTGGGCGTGCCGTTCACCCCTTGGTTCAAGGTATTCCTCAAGTATGACCAGTACCGTGAGCAGGCCACGGAAGCCACGAAGCACGTCATCTACTCCATAGCGCCCAACTTCCGTCTGCACAAGAACCTGAATTTCCAGATTCAGTACAACTTCCACAACGACAAACTGTCCGCAGACCAGAAGTACAGCGACCTCTGGCTTGAGACGTACGTAAGGTTCTAAGGTCGCCCCACACCCTCTTGTCAGGGCTCGCCTCACCCGGGATGCGCTCCGCAAAGCGTCATCGCATCCGCCACACAAGGCGTTACAGCATTTCCGGAACACCGTTTCCGTGATGCTGCAACGCCTTTTTCATGATGCCATAGCGTCTTTTTCGCGGGTTGTTCACGGACGTGGTTCGCTCGAACCACGTCCGTTATCCGGTCAGACCACGGTCGGTATCCGACCGAACCACGACCGTGGGCCGGTGACGTGCAGGCAGTAAAAGTATCGCGAGAACGCCGTTCTCACGGCACAAAAAAGGTAGACGCGGGGACGCGTCTACTACTAACTGTAGTAGTTGCGGCGTCCCCGCCGCAAACGAAAAGAGGGAAACTCTCTCGCTTGAGGGTAGACGCGGGGACGCG
>CAVHUR010000062.1:0-9307 GCA_963639575.1 uncultured Spirochaetota bacterium | reverse complement strand
TGTTGACGTTCGGGTTGACGTAGATGATGCGGTTGAGGTTGTTCTGGTACTCATAGGCACCGAGATCGATGGTGTAGCAGAAGCGTGCGTTGCCGCCGGCATCGGTACGTGTGGAGGTGAGCCATGCCAGGTCGTAGATGTTGTAATTCTGGGTGTAGGAGTCCACCTTGTCGCGGTAGAAGCTCTCGGAACCCTTGTTGAGCAGTCGGAGCGACGGCTGCAGGGAGAAGTCGCGCGCCTCGATGTCGGCGTTGGAGACAGCATCGAGCTTCGGGTCGGTGAAGTTAGGTCCGTTGATGACATCGTTGTTGGTGTCGGAGAGACCCACGTTGTTGTTCTGTGCGGACATCGCGGGGAGTGAGTAGTCGATGATGTCGGTGGAGAATCCGGTCACTGCATTGTGGGAGAAGATGCTTCCCGACTTGGCGGCGGAGATGAATCCCGGCAGGACGAACTGTGTGCTGTTGTCGTTGTTGCGCCAGAACACGGAGTTGAAGATGGACGACCCGGTGGGGACGTAGGCAGAGTGGCGCGGACGGTGAGGCGCGAGCATCGGCCCGTCGGGGTCGTAGTTGTCGCTGTTGCTGTCCTGGTTGATGTCGAGCGTAGACACTCGGGTGTTCTCGCCATTGAGGTCTACACGTCCCTTGTTGAGTGCGTAGGTGTTGTTGACAATGGTGGTGTTGACGGCGGAAACGAGCGGATTGCCCTGGTTGCTGTGCATCACGTCATTGTAGAGGAGTGCGTTGCCGCCGTTCTTTCCTATGTAGACGGCACTGGTGGTGTAGTCGCCTGCCTTGTAGGAACCGCTGTTCATCACCTTGGTCTTGCTGATGATGATCTTGTTGGCGGTGGTAGCGTCGTACTTGTATGTGGCATACGGCGTCTCCACATCCGACACTGTGGTGAACGTGGCGTCGGTGTAGTACTTGTCGACGGTGCGCTCGAAATAGCGTGTCGGTGTGTTGTCGGCCGACTTGGAGGCATCGTCGCGGTTCTCGGCATCGGTGTAGTAGGTGTTGACAGACACGTGCGCCTCGGTGGGAGCGGTCACATTGTCGTCGAGATCGGCGTAATGGATGGCTGCGCCGTTGACTCCCGGGAGCGCCTGGTTGTTGACCAGCTGCACGCCGTCGATGTGCAGCGGAATGGTGTTGACGGTTTTCTTGAAGGTGTCGCCGTCGGGAGCGTAGTTGCCATAACCGTTCTCCGACGTGTAGCCTACCTTCTCGTCGTATCCGTAGCGCTGTGTGCCGTCGCAGACGTAGAACAGGTTGTCCCAGCGATCGGAGTTGTCGTTGGAGCGTGACTGCTGGCGGATGATGGCAGGATAGCGGTCGGGATTGTAGGCATCCTTCTGCTCGCGGCTGTAACCGCCCTTGATGGTGAGCGAGACGACGCCCTTGCCGGTGTCATACTCCTTCACCGTCTTGCCGTCAGCCTCGTAGGACTTCGCCGGCATGGTGACTGCCTGGTTGAGCGACTTGGTGTCGATGCAGAACGCCAGCTTGTCGTTGATGTTGTAGATGGGGGTGAACGTGCCGTCCATCATGCGTATCTCCTTGCGGTGACCGTTGCGGCTGGCGAGCAAAGTCTCGATGGCGCGCTGCAGGTCGGACGTGGGCTGGCTCCAGTCGCTGCCGTCGGGCAGACCGTTGTCGGGCTTCTCGACCGGCGACACCCACAGGATGTCGACCTCATCGCCCGATGTAGTGTACTGCAGTTCGGTGTGCGGATATTCGTAGATGCCAATGTCGACGTAGGTCTGGTCGTGCGTCGGGTTGGGGTCATAGGAGATGCGGTAGAGCTGCTGGTTGGTGGAGGCGGAAATCATGTACTCCGTTTCGCCGAGAGGCATGTTGCCCCTGTTGTGCTCGTAGCCGTAGAGCACGCGCGCTATGGTGTATGCGCCTTCCACCTCGTAGTCGTCGGCGGTCTCCGTGGTGTAGCCGTTGGCATTGCCGCCGTTGTAGTTTACGGAGCGCTCGGGGATGCCTGCGCCGTCCTTGTAGGTCTTGAAGGTGGCGCTGTATGTGCCGTCGCTCTGGAGGGTAATGCTCTGCGCTATCTTGCCCGAGCCGTTGTCCACGAGGTTGGAGATGCGCGCAGGGCTCCAGTCGGCGGACTCGTTGTAGCCTGCGTAGCCGGGAGTGGACGACGGATTGATGAAGTTAGGGCCTTCGAGGTCGAAGTTCTCCGACGACAGCAGGATGTTGCAGTTCTGGTAGGAGGACTTGGACTGTTCCACGCTGCCGTCATGAATGGCATCGCGGATGTAGCCCAAAGGAGAGGTCTTGGCATTGCGTATGTCGAGGTCGTTGAGCGGTGTGACGCCGCGGTTGGCCTCGTAGGCGCAGAACCAGGCGGTCTCGCCGAAGTCGGACTTCTGGGCATTGCTGTTGCCGTCGAGGGCGTCTTGGTCGGCAGGAGTGTTTACTCCTTTGTCGAAGTCGGGCACTGTGTAGGTGTCATACTCGCCCGGGGCGTAGTTGCAGATGAGGCGCGAGTTGAACTTGAAGATGGAGTTGCTGTCGTACTTGCCGCTCATCTCGTCGTTGATGTCATTGCCCCAGAACACCGTGTTGATGAATTGGTTGCAATAATTGTACGTCGGACGCCACTTGTTGGAGGAGCCTATGCCGTCGTTGCGGCCGGCGGTGAAGTCGCGGTTGGGGTTCTTGGTGAACACCGCAGGGAACATGTTGGCGCGGTTGCGCACCAGATTGCAGTTGATGAAGTGGAAGAATCCGTAAGGGCCGATGTACGCCACGCCGCCCGTACCGCCGAGCAGCCAGCGCAGGTCGGTGCCCTGCATGTTGTAGTTGGGGAACTTCACCGGTTCGTAGCTGAGGTTCTGGTCGTAGGCTTCGTTGTTGGCGAACAGCGTGTTGTAGGCGGTAAACTGGTGTGTGGCCATCACTGCGCCGCCAATGCCGGCATAGGTCACCGTGGTCTGGGATGTGCCGTCGCTGCCGGACACCGTTTCGCTGCCGCTGACGGCGCGGTTCTGCTCGAAGGTGCTGGAGTAGACGGTGGTGTTGCTGTTGGTGCAGACAGCGCCGCCGAGGCCTGCCTCGTTGTCGATGAAGCGGCACTGGGAGATGGTGAACGGTATGTCGCGGTAGCCTACGGCACCGCTGATGCCCTGGTGTTTGTAGGTGGCAGTGCCGAGAGCCTTGAATTCGTCTTCCGTGAGCGACGTGCCTTTGGCGTCGTTGTAGTCATCGGCATCGGCATAGGCATAGTAATCGGGGTACTTGTTGTAGGCGTCGCAATAGCGGTTGCCGTCGACAAGAGCGCCGCCACCGCAGTAGTAGTTGTACTTGCTCATCTCGCCGGTAGAGCCTTCGATGTAGTTCAGCGCATGTCCGCCGGTGATCTGCAGTCCGTCGAGGACTACTTCCTGCCCCACTTCATAGTCGTAGGAGCATGCACCGTAATGGTCGGTGTAGTCGCCGTAAATCATGGAGTCGTAGTTATACGCCTTGTCGTGGGTGATGGAAGCCTTGGGCAGCATGCCCACAATATTCTGGTCGGCAGGAACGCACACCACATGATAGACGCCCGAAGAGGTAGAGCCTTCCACGTCACCCGACAGTATTGTCTGGTAGCGGAACTCCCACGGCTCGATGATGTTGTTGCCGTTGGTGTCGTTGGTGCGGCGGCGAGGCTTCATCTCCTCTATGGGCAGCTGGTCGATGGTGTAGTTTCCGCCCTTGAGGGACACGAGGTCGGACGTGACGGCAGTGACGTTCTCCGACGGCGTGTTCCCGTAGGACTCGGGACTGCTGTTCTCCTTGTAGTAGCGGCCGAAGAAGGAATTCTCCTTGTCGGGGTTGCCGATGGCGAAACTGCCGTAGATGCTAACTCCCTCGGGAATGGCGAAACTGTTGGACGGAGACACTCCGTAGATGCCGGAAAGGTTCTTGGAAGGATAGAATGTACCCTTGCCTATGCATATCTCGAACGGCAGGTTGTTGGCGCCGGCGCAGTTGAGACCGTCCTTCTTGTCGTTGAGCGAGCGCTTCTCGACGATGTAGTCGAGGGCGTCCTGCAGGCTCTGCATGGGGTAGGCAAAGGACGAACCCTCCTGGCTGTAGTACTCTTCGTCGCTGCCCGACTTCGCTCCGTCAGCCAGCGCCATCATGGTCTGGGCTGCGTCCATGTCTATCTGGTCGGGCTGAGCCACAAAGAGACGGAGCATGAGCTGGCCGTCGCGGTGAATCTTGTCGTAGGCTCTCGCGCCCATCTCTATGTATGTGCGGTTCTTGTCGGTCGCCACAAGGCGGCTGACAGAGGTGAAGTCGGAAGCCGAAAGCCCGGCGTTGGCCATGAGGGCGGAGTATTCCGAAGCCGGCATTCCGGTGCGCACGAGTATGGAGTAGTCGGTGAGGGCATAGTAGCCGAAGTCGTCGTACTTGGTGAAATCGGATGCCGTGGTCTCCTTGGCGAGCGTGTTGGGGTTCTGCGAGGTGGCACTGGCGCTGGCGAAACGTGAGCCGGCGGTGTTGAGGTTGCCAAGCTGCAGGTTGTTGACACCCGACAGTCGCAGGTTCTGCACGGCGCAGTAGGAGAACGGGAAGAACTCCTGCGTGGTCTGCGTGTTGCCCGCAGCCTTAGTGGGGTTGTAGAGTCCCGACACGTTGGCCTGTGTGGCGCTGCTGTTCTGCCATATCACCGACGAGTTGACACGGATGTTGATGTCGTCCTCGTTCTGTCCGAACCAGATGCCTCCGCCCTGGTTGTTGGCGGTGTTGTTGACGATGGTGGAGGTGTAGACATGCGCCATTCTGCCGTCAACGGCAGTGCCTGTGGGCGTGGTGTCTATCTTGGTGCCGTCGGAGAGCACGGTGCCGTTCTCGAACATGTATATCGCGCCGCCGTAGTCAGCGGTGTTCTGGTCGATGAGACAGCCCGAAACGAGGGCGTTGTGGGTGAGCGCAAGGGCACCGCCATAGGTGGCGCTGTTGCCGCGGAGCACACAGTTGCGCACATGAGCGTAGTCGGTGACGAGGGCAGCACCACCGTATTGGTTGATGTTGGCATTGGAGGAAGCGACGTTGCTGACCTGTGCGTCGGCATTGCCGCCGGTGATGAAGATGCCGTCGACGACAGCGCGGTCGGTGGTCTTGCCACTCATCAGCATCTTCGTATCGCCGTCCTGCCATGTGCTGGAGCCGCCAACGGTGTCGCCCGCCTTATAGGGTTTGCCTTCGCCGTCGAACACCTGGTCGGTGAATGTCACCACATGATAGGTGTAGGCATACTGTTTCTCGCCGCTGTTATAATAGTAGGAGTTGAAATAAGTGGGATTGCCCAGTATGTCGCGGTTGTCGGTCACCACATTGGTAGTGGTGTTCTTGGTGTAGAAGCCGTTGTCATCGGCAGAGGTATATGTGTCGTTGTAGCCACCCCACACTTCCACTCCGCGCGGCACGATGATAGACCACACGCGCACGCTCTGGTCTCCTTCGTCGGTGGTTCGGCATGCATAGTACTGGAAGTCGGAGCCGGCGGCGGCGAGGGCATCGCTGTTCGCCACCTTCACGATGACAGTGTCAGCGGGACTATTGTATTTGTAACGGCCGGCAGCATCGAGCACTTTCTGCAACTTGCTGGCGCAAGCAGCGTTTGTGGGACTGTCTGCGGATGCTGTGCCACGACCTTCGGGAGTGACATAGAACACCATTTTTCTGTTCTTGACGCCAGTAGCGGCAATTATTTCCGGTGTAATGTCGAGCGACTGGTTGTATTCGTATGCGCCTTTGTCTATAGTACAATCCTGGACGCGGTCTTCGCCATTGATGTCCACCGTGATGTCATAATCGGTCAGGGCCTGGTATGTTGAACCCTTATTGATACACTGCGTGGCAGTTGACTTGAGTGAGTAGTCGGTATCGCCGTTGGCATCGCGCACAAAAGGTTCGTTGTTTTTGCAGTTGTTATAGAAAGCTTGATAATTGTTTTTAGAACCTTCCGATCCATCACCCACAATCGTCACATAATCGGAGTTGGTGACATCGTCCGAAGCATACTTTTTGGACCATGCCGAACTATAACAAGAGTGGAAGGCATCGTTGGTGCTTCCTGCACCATTAGAAAAGCCGGACATACCCACCTGTATCATATTTTCGGAAGTATCACCTGTGGCATAGTTACCCCAAATGATGCAGTTGTAGAAGTTCGACTGACCGGTGTATTTTTTCGTTGTTCCATTATAAGAGGCTGGCGCATCCCAAATACCGCCCGTGGCAGGTAGGGAGGATGAAGCTTGACCCACGTTATAAGCAATTGTACAATTGTACAGGCTACTCGTCTTAGAGATGTAGAAACCTGCGCCAAGCATTGGGTCGCCATTATTATAGGCGGTATTCTCCACGATAAGTGAGTTTATCAGTGTACCGCCTAAAGCATATACGCCGGCACCACCTACATATATTCTATATGAACTGGGGGAAGTACTGTAAACGTTGTTGCAATTTACTTTATTCTTCATGACCTTGCAGTTCTTCACCACAGAGCCAGTACTCATGTAAATGCCGCCACCGCCTTGATTTCTGAGCGATTGATTTTGTTGTGCTGTAAACACATTGTTCTGCACGAGGCAGTTCTTCAGGATTCCGTTGCTGAGGAGATACACACCTGCACCGAAGTTGCTGCCTGAGCTGGCTCCGTTCTGTATGGTGAAGCCCTCGAAGGTGGCTGCAACGGAGAAATCGGCGTTCTGCTTGAGACCACGGCCAGACGTGTTGGCGTCGATGATGGTCTTGTAGCCGTCCACGGCATTGGAAATGTTACGCTCGTCCTCACCCGGGTTACCCACAGCAGGATAGCCTCCTCGGACGTTTACGCCCTCTTTCCATTCGAGATTGGCAGTGTAGGTGCCTGCACCTACACGCACCTCGCGCAGTGTGGTCTGGTCATTTTGCCACTCCGTATTGCCCAGGTTGAGCGCATACTGGAAGCCCTTCACGCTGCCGTAAGTACCGTTTCCGTTGATGGCCTTGCTCCAGGACGAACCGTCACGACCGTCGGTGCTGGTGTCGATGTTGCCGCTGCTGTCGCGGTAGTCGCGCACATAGAGTGCACCGCCGTAGGGAGGCTGTCCGTTGGGATATGCCTTCTCGCCCTCGTCGGCGACGGTGCTCTGGTGGTTCTCCACAGCTCCGATATCGGGCAGACCGCCGTAGTCGCGGGTGACAATGCCCGTCATGTCCTTGCCCCACAGCGTGTGGTCGGTCGTTTCCGTGCCGTCGCTGCCTACCGTAGCGGCGCGGTTGACCATCGGGTTGTTGTTGTGCGGCTGGAAAGAAATGGTGCGGCCGTAGTAGGTCACGTCGCCCGTAGTGGACACGCCGGCATTCTTCGTGGGGTTGATGAAGCGCGGATAGGTGGTCGAAGTGTCGCTATAGGTGTATGTAAGTATCGTTTCGTTGGTGGCGTCGAGCGAGTTGTTGGCGATGAAATCCGCCGACTTGCTGTCGTAGAGGTTGTGGTTGCCGGTGAAAGTGCCCCCTTCGAGAAGACGCACAGCCACCAGAGCCTTGTCCTCATTACCGCGCGTGTCGTCCAGAGGCTCACGCATGTTGCCGTAGAACACGGAGTTCACCACCTTGACAGTGCCGTAGCTGTCGATGGCGTTGCCCACATTGCGCAGGAAGTCGCAGTGGCAGAACACGGCGGAAGAACCCTTGCGCACGAGTATGTTGCCCGTTGTGGCGGTGACATTGCCGTCAGCATCGACAACACGGCTCTCGTTGTTGTGAAAGATGCAGTTCTCGAAATACACCTCAGAGTCCACCATGTCGGCGGCGGCACCCTGGCTTGCGGTGTTGTTGGCGATACCGCTGTTGAGGATTTTGACGTTCTTTGCGCCGTTGAAAGTCATGGCTGCGCCTGTCGTCACCGGCGTGCCCTCAAGCATCTCGGTGCCTCTGGCATTGGCGTAACGAATGGAGAAGCCGTCGAGGACAGTGTTCTCAGTACCGTCGAAAGACAGCAGATGAGCCACGTTGAGGTCGTAGTCGTCCTGCACATTGGCGCTGATGATGGTGACATATCTGTTGGGATTGCGCCCGTCGAGGCTGGTGCCGGTGTTGGCGCTGGGGTATCCGCCATAGATGTTCATGTTGCTCGGGATGGCAATGGGGATGTTGCGCACACGTCCGAAGGCGGAAGTGTTGATAGTCGAGACAGTGCCCTGCTTCACATATATGTTGACCTTGGTGGTCGTGGGGTAGTTGTTCTTGGCGGCAGTGGCAATCACATCGGAGAAGAAACGTGCCGGCTGGTCCCAGCTTGAGCCGATGGCGGCATACTCCGTACCGCCGTCGTCGTTAGGGTCTACATAGAAGTTGACCACCGTGTTGTCCTCTGTGTCGCTGGTAGTCTCGGGCGTTATCTCGTTGGCAACACTGGTGTAGGCGCCGAGAGAGGGTCGTGGAGTATAGCGTTTGCCGATGATGTCCCAGTCCACTTCGTATGCCGGGGTCTGTCCGTAGCGGTCGATGTCGACGGTGAGCACACCCTGGTGGTTGAGAGAGGAGCGTGACAGAGGTTGGAAGTCGTAAGGTGCGCCGAGGTAGACATAGTCCTTGCCCTCGACAGCAGCAGTGCTCTGTGTGGCATCCTTGTAATAGGTGACACCGGGCTTTATGTCCGTAGCGCTGACGGCAGCACCCGTTGCGTCGTAGAGAGTGACACCGGAGGAGATGCTGCTCACGCCTCCGTAGAGGAACTGGTGAGCCTGTGCGGAGCTGACATAGCCTGCGTTGGGAGACGGATTGGAGAACATGGGGTAGCCCTCGGAGGCGTTTGCCGTGCCCTGGTTCTTGTCGTTATAGTCGGTGAGCTTCGTCACCTTCCTCTTGATGACGCCGCTCCAGTCGGTGTAGTCGGACTGCGTGAGCGACGTGTACATCATGTAGGGGTTGAGCGACGTGCTGTTGCCCGAACGTGAAGACGCGAACTGGATGTCGTTGTTGGCAGCGCACTTGCCGCCCCAGAGCACCGAGTTGGCGATGACAGCGTTGTCGCGGCAGTAGATGCCGGCGGCACGTCCGTTGGTCATGCCGTTGACGATGACGCCCGCACCGTTGCACTTGTTGTTGACAACGGTGGTCTGGGTGATGGCTCCGCCACGGTTCATATAGATGCCGCCAGCCTCGATGGTGGCGGTGTTGTTGGCTACCACGACAGAAGCGCACGCCAGTTTGTACTTGTTGTTGCCGATGGTGTCGTTGGCGGTCATGGATACGCCGCCGCCCATACGGCCCACGCAACCGAAGACACCGGAGCGCCTGAATAT
>CAVHUR010000061.1:640-10409 GCA_963639575.1 uncultured Spirochaetota bacterium | reverse complement strand
ATGTCCTGGCGGAAAAAGCCCTTGTCGCGGTCTATGGTGAAATAGCCCACGCCGAGAGAGGTGAGGTTCTGGAAGAAGTGCGTGCCCTGGCTGGGGTCGACGAAATAGCCTGGCACCGCCACCTCGCATATCAGCCGCGCGCCGGAGATGTGCGGCCATTTCACGGGAACGCCCAGCCACGGGTCACTCGACCCCCAGCGTCCGGGACCGGCGAGCACATAGCCCTCGCCCGAGGCGAGGAACTGGCGGTTCATGCGCTCCACCTCGTCGGCTATGGAGGGGTTGTCCTGCGCCGAGAAACCGCCGCCGGTCTTGACGTAGACCACATCGCGCACGTCGTCGATGATGCCGTGGCCGAGCGACGATGAGGTGCGGACGAGGCACCGGCTGTCGGGCAGGGCGGCGATGTCGGTGTCGAGCTGCTGCTTGGAGTCCACTATCGGGCGTATCTGGAGGAGGTATATCTGCGCCTTGCCGCCGCTCCCGATGTTGCCCGCCAGCTCTATCTCGATGGGGCGGCGCATGCTCTCCGCACCCTGCCGCATCACCATGCGCAGAATCTCCGGCAAGGGTATGACGCCGTGCTGCAGCACTCCCGCGAAGGATATAATCTTCCTTCCCTTGTCGTAGAGGCCGTCGTAGATCATCTGGTCATCGGGATCGTAGGTGGAGGCGATATTGTCGAGCGCGCCGTCGGCATAGGCCTCCTTCACCCTGAGCTTAAGAATATTAAAACCGTCGTCCACCTTGAAGTCGGTGTCCACATGGCTCATGTCGAGCGCATAGAACTGTGTCTGCGTCTCCTTGAGGGCTATGTCCAGCTCGCTTGTCTGCAGCACCTGGTGCGGATGGTAGGGTGACACCCGGAGAGTGAGCCCTCCGTCGACGATGTACTTGCCCAGTCCGAGAGCCAGGGACACAATGCCCTCCTCGGCTTTCTCGTCGCCTATGGGGTAGTAGTTGATGCTTCTGAGCACTCCGCTGATGTTGGGATAGTAGCGTGTGCCGTACTGCCGGCCCACCACTTCCTGGATTATGGTCGCCATCTTCTCCTGGTCGATGACATTGGAGGTGGCTGTCATGTAGGCCTTTGAGTCCCTGTAGTAGACCGAAGCGTAGACTCCCTTGATGGCGTTTGCCAGCATGCGGAGCATCATCTCGTGGTCTTCGACGTAGGGAATCATGTAAGTGCTGTACACTCCGGCAAAAGGCTGGTAGTGAGCATCCTCCAGCAGCGACGACGAACGGACGGCGAGCGGCGAGCGCGTGGCGTCGATGAAGATTTCGAAATCCTCGCGGAGAGAGTCGGGCAGCTGGGCGCGGAGAAAGGCGGAGAGTATCTCCTCGTCGGAAGCGTCGGAGAGCGCAATCTGGTAGAGGGCGTTGCGCTCCATGAACTCGTCGAATATGTCGGTGCAGAGAACCACCGTCTTGGGTATCTGGACGGTCACTCCCCCGAACTTGTTGAACTCTTCGTGCTCCTTTATTATGTTGTCGAGAAACGCCAGTCCCCTACCCTTGCCGCCGAGCGAACCCTCGCCGATGCGCGCGAAATGGGCGAAGCGGTCGAACTTCATGCGGTCGAACACCGCCACGACGCCGAGGTTCTTCATCCTGCGGTACTGCACTATGGCATCGAAAATTATCTGCCGGTGGGCGTCGACATCCTGCAGCTCGTGCCAGGTGACGCGCTTCAGGAAAGTGGAAATGGGGAAAAGGGCGCGCGCCGACAGCCAGCGGCTCATGTGGTTGCGCGAGATGTGGTAGAGCATGGAGTCCGCCGGGATGTCGAAAATCTTGTCCTGCAGTTCCTTCAGCGACGAGATGCGCGCCACCTCGCGCTTGGTCTTGGGGTCGCGGAAGATGAAGTCGCCGAAGCCCATGTGCTCCTCCAGGAGGTTGCGCAGGTCGATGCTCATCTTCTTGGAGTTCTTGTCCACATAGAGAAACCTCTCCGCTTCAGCCTTCCGGCGGTTGTCCGTCTCCGACGATTCGAGCACAAGCGGCACGTACTCGTCGTGCGAACGGATGTAGCGCAGCAGTTTCAGTCCTGCCTCAGCGTCCTTCCCGCCCCCGGCGGTCATGGGGAAGCGCACGTCGGAGATTACCCCGAGCATGTTGTCGTGATACCTGTCGTAAATCAGCACCGCCTCTTCATAGTTGCGGGCGAGCACCACCTTCGGTCTGCCCCGCATGCGCAGGGTCGCCGCGTGGCGGTTGAGCGCCTCGGTGGAGAAGCGGTGGCTCTGCTGGAGGATGTAGCCGTAGAGATCGGAGAGGATAGAGGAATAGAAGCGGATGCTGTCCTCCACGAGCAGGATTACCTGCACCTCACCCTCGCGGGTGTCGTTTTCGAGGTTCATGCGGTCCTCTATCAGTTTGATGATAGAGATTATCAGGTTGGTGTTGCCAAGCCAGCAGAAGATGTAATCGAATATCGAAAGGTCCTCGTTTTGCATCCTTCGGGTGATGCCGTGGGAAAAAGGCGTGAGCACAATGCACGGCAACCGGGGGTAGCGTTCCTTGACTGCGCGCGCCACGTCGAAGGCGTCGTTGTCGGCATTGCCCGGCATGCACAGCGCCAAGTCCACGTTGTTGTTGTCGAGCACGCGCGCAGCCTCGTCGGCGGTGCTCACCTTGATGAACGACGGAGGGTAGCGCAGCCCCAGTTCCATGTACTCGTTGAAAATCTTCTCCTCTATCCTGCCGTCGTCCTCCAGCATGAAGGCGTCGTAGGGATTGGCTATTATCAGCACGTTGTATATGCGGTGCGTCATGAGATTCATGAACGACACGTCGCGCATATCGGCATAGTTCCACTTTACGGGTGTCATTTTCAGTCAATTGTCTTGGTTGTCGTATTCTTTTACAAAAATACCAAAAAATCATGAAAAGGTTTGCTTTTTATATGCGTTTTCACTACTTTTGCAAAAAACCAATGGTTAGAACCTATTGAAAAATAGCTTATTAGTCATATTCATCGCACTCATGGCATGCCTGCGGGGCATGGCGCAGACCGGGCAGAGAAAGCAGTCCGGCCACGTGCAGAAGGGCAAGGCTACATACTATTCGCGCAAATCGACAGGCCGCAAGACAGCAAGCGGCGAGCGGCTGCACCACGACAGCCTGACCTGCGCACACCGCACGCACCCCTTCGGCACGCTGCTGAAGGTGCGCAACCTGGGCAACGGCAAGGAGGTAGTGGTGAAGGTGACCGACCGAGGGCCTTTTTCGCGCGGCAGGGTGATAGACCTGAGCTACAGGGCAGCCAAGGAACTGGGCATGCTGGCGCACGGTGTCAGCACGGTGGAAGTGGAGGTTTACCACCCGGAAGGGGTGCCGTTCAGGCTGCCCGACTACGAGATGCCCGAGACGGA
Source organism: uncultured Spirochaetota bacterium (assembly GCA_963639575.1). Lineage (GTDB taxonomy): Bacteria > Bacteroidota > Bacteroidia > Bacteroidales > Bacteroidaceae > Prevotella. The sequence goes on along the minus strand of CAVHUR010000061.1, from coordinate 7,032 downwards.
CTTTTCCATATCCGAACCCGAACCGCCGAGCGAGATACTCAACATAGACTTCACCTCGACGCAGAAACGGAACGACAACAACGCCGGGAACGACTCCGGCAAGAACCATAAAAAACAAACAAAATGAAAAGAACTGCTTTCTTCCTGGCACTGGCGATGACCCTCGTCAGCCTGCACCTCATGCCTGCAAGCGCCCAAAAGCTGTTTGTGGGCTCCTACAACATCCGCTATGACAACAACAACGACGTGAAAGACGGCAACGGCTGGCGCAACCGCGTGGGCGTCATCTGCGGACAGGTGAACTTCGAAGACCCCGACATCTTCGGCACACAGGAGTCGCTGCACCACCAGGTGCAGGACCTGAAAGCCGGACTCGACGGCTATGACTTCGTGGGAGTGGGGCGCGACGACGGCAAGGAAGCCGGCGAATACGAGTGCATCTGGTACAAGACCGACCGCATAAAGCTGCTCGACAGCGGCCACTTCTGGCTGTCGGAGACACCCGACAAGCCCGGTCTCGGTTGGGATGCGGCGTGCATACGCCTCTGCACATGGGGAAAGTTCCGCCAGAAATCCACAGGCTTCACCTTCTGCTACTTCAACCTGCACATGGACCACGTGGGAACGGTGGCACGCCGCGAGGCTGCCAAACTGGCGGTGAAGAAGATACGCGAGATAGCCAAGGGCGCTCCCGTCATACTGACAGGCGACTTCAACGTGGACCAGAAGAACGAGATATACAACATCTTCACCACTTCGGGCGTGCTGAAGGACTCTTTCACGGCGGCAAAACAGAAGTTCGCCGAGAACGGCACGTTCAATTCGTATGACCCGAACATGAAGACCGACTCACGCATCGACCACGTGTTCGTGTCGCCGGAGTTCACGGTAGACCACTATGCGGTGATGACCAACGGATACTGGACAGAGGTGGACGACAGCCAGGACACAAAGGGCAACGACGCTCCGCAGGAGATAGACCTCAAGCCCCACAAGCTGCGCACACCCTCGGACCACTATCCGGTGTGGGCTAAGATACACATGGGGAAGGGCAAATAGCCATTCCCCGGCGGTGACGGGGCGGTCAGGGCACGGCCGGAGTGAGCGTGTCGCTGCCCGCCGACGCCGCCACGGAATTGACATTTACTGCCGCCGGACGCCCGTCGACGAGCGTTTCGGCAGACACGGTGAGATATGTGGCATTGCGCGAATTGTAGCAGTCCACACGTATCTCACCGTTTTCGTCGGTGACAAGCGACGGATTCCAGTAGAGAGTGCGGCGCGTGTCGTCGAAGGCATCGTGCGGCCCGTCGGGATACTGCGGCGAATAGAACTCCGCCGGACGGCTGTAGCCCTGGATGAAAGTCTTTCTTATGCCGCGCGTGGTGAGGTAGCTCTTGTTGGGATTGAAGTGCTCGTCCATGGTGAAGTCGAGCCTCACATAGAGGTCCTTGAGCGATGCCACGTCGGCAGTGTCGGCAGTCACGCCCGTCCAGTAGTCCTCCACGGTGGCTTCCTTCGCCTTGAAGTCATCACCGAAGCGGAAGGCGCGCGTGCCGGAACGGTCGTAGTAGAGCATCGCCGTCTCTATGTCGTCGATGTAGTTGTCGATGAACTTGCGCTCCATATTCTTGCCCTCCACGCAGTAGACGATAGAGTCCACCTTGTAGCGTGAGCCCGTGTAGTTGATGTTCGGGTTTATCTCGTGCATGAGATAGCCTATGTCGCCGTTGACAATCTTGCCCTCGTCGCGCATGTCATCCACTATCTGGCGTATGTTGTAGTAGCCGAGGATGGAACGTTCGAAGCGTTCGGTGTCGTCCACAGTCTTCTTCTTGCGGTTCTTGGCCTTGACCACCAGTTCGTCGAGCACTATGTCGGTGTCGTCGGAAGATGTGTAGGGCGAAGCGTCGCTGACAAGTCTGGCGAGCGAGGTGGAGTCCACCGACACGTCCCACCATGGGTTCAGCTCGTCGTAGTCGTATTTTCTCAGAGCCGGTTCAAAGAGCCTTTCGAGACTGATTAGCGAGGCGCGGTTGAGCTTCTTGCCTGCCTTGCGCGTCTGGAAGAGTGCGTCCATGCGCCCCTCGAAATCGTCAAGGGGCACGGAGAAGCGTCCGAGGGAGTCGGTCACAGTCACTCCCGCCACGTGGGAAGTGTCGTTGTTGGCGAGGATGGTGACCCCGAGATTGGCGCTGTTCTGGAAGTATGACTTCACCTTTCCGTAAAGTGTGAGGCGGTCTTCGGGCAGGTATTTGGGCGCAAACTCGCTGACCCCGAAGGCCTGTTGCAGGTCATACTTGCGCCAGCCGCGTATGAGCAGCAGGTTGTCGAGCAGTTTGCGGCATGTGGAGGAGTGCTGTGCGAAGTAGTATTCGGGACGGTTGATGTAGCCCTTCAGTTCCGACGTGAGGAGCAGGTCGGTGCAGATGGTGGAGCCGTTGTCCACATAGTCGGAGGCGGCGGCATCGCACACGGAGAGCGAGACAGGCACTCCGGCGAGCGGCGTGCCGTCGGCAGAGCGTACACTCACGGTGCACCCTATGGGCGAGAACGCACTGTAGACTGCCTTGTCGGTGGTGGCTGACATGCGGAGAGTGTCTTTGGGATAGACGAAAGCGAAGCGGTCGAGCAGCGTCTGCCCGGCACTGTTGACGAGCGACAGGCGCGCCACTCCGGCAGGCAGGTCGGCGGTGAGCACCCGGAAACGCTGCGATGTGGCGGAAGACAGGTCCACCGGCACATAGGAGCAGGGCATTCCGCCGGACGTGACAAAGAGCGCGAGGGGTTCGGAGGCAGTAGAGGCACTGCGCGACACGGTCACGTCGAACGACGACTCACGGTTGTTGAGGATTATGGCATAGCCATTGGTATCGGCGGCGGGCAGTCTGAAACTGCGCGTCTTGCCTTTATAGGCGAACTCGACGGTGGCAGGACGTGCGGAGGGAGTGTACATGAAGGTGCCCATACCGTCGTGTATGGTCGACACGGGCATGAGTGGCTTGCCGTCAGACGACACGAGAGTGCCGGTGATGTTGACCCATCCGGAGTCGCGGCTGAGGGTTTCGATGCCTACGACGCACGGCACGCCCTGAACGAGACGGCCGCCCTCGGGATAGAAATTCACATTGAGCACGCCGAGCTTGTCCTGCGGACGCTGCTTCATGCTGTCGTCCATGCGGTACTCGGCAATCTGCCGTTTGGCGCCGGTGGCACCGAGCGGCTTGCGGTAGACGGGGAATGTGTGGGTGAAATAGGTGTCGTCACTGAAGGCGAGCATCCATTTAGTGTAGGCGCGCACCTCGTAGTAGCCGGTGAAAAAGGCGTTGGAGAGGGATATCTGCCCTTCTCCACTGCCGTCGGTGAGCCTCACTATCTGGCGTTCCATGACGTTGCCGAGCTGGTCGACAAGCTCCACGTAGAGCGGACGGGATATTCTGCTGTAGCGGTTGTCGCCCTCGGTGACGGCATAAGCCTTGAACCAGATGGTGTCACCCTGGTAGTAACTGTTGTTGTCGAAGTGCAGATGCACCTTCTCACGGGGGAAAGCCTCGGCGAAAGCCTTGGCTTTGGCGAAATAGGAATCAAAAACAGTCTGCCCCGACAGCGTGGTTGTCAGGAGCAGACTGCACAGTATTGCGATTGTCTTTGTCATTTCATGTCTACATAACCAGCGGCATCAGCACCTCGCGAAGGAGGAAATAGACCACGATGCCGGCAATATATCCAGCGAAAGCCTTCAGTGTGACGTTCTTCATATACCAGCCGAAGCTGATATTCTCCAGTCCCATGACGACCACTCCTGCGGCAGATCCGATGATGAGCATGGAACCTCCGACACCTGCACAGTAGGCAAGCATCTGCCAGAACACGCCGTCCTGGGCAAAGGCAGCTACCGACGGGTCGATGTGGTACATGCCCATGGAGGCGGCGACGAGCGGCACATTGTCGACAATAGCGGACAGGATGCCTATCACGCCGGTGATGACATAGTGCTGAAGGATGCCCAGATTGGAGGTGACTTCACCCAGCCAGGAACCCATGGTGGTGAGTGCGTTGATGCGCCCGAGGGCTGACACCGCCATGAGAATGCCGAGGAAGAACAGTATGGTGGTCATGTCTATGTGGCTCAGAAGTTGGGTCACGCGCTTCGCCATCGGGTCATGCTCGTCCTTGTTGTGGTACATCAGTTCGGTGACAACCCACAAGATGCCGAGAACGAAGAGTATGCCGAGGAACGGCGGAAGCCCGGTTATGAGGTGGAACAGGGGCACGAGGCAGAGACCACCCACACCGATGAAGAAGATGACAAGGCGCTGGCGGCGGGTGACTGCACTCGGGCGCAATGCCGCACGCTCCTCTTCAGTGCCGGGAAGGGCAAATGTTCCCGACAGATGACGCTGGAACAGGAAGGTCGGAACAATGAAAGACACGAAGGCAGGGATAGTCACTTCCATGATGACACCGAGGGCGCTGATCTGCTTGCCGTTCCAAAGCATGATGGTAGTGACGTCGCCTATCGGCGAGAAAGCGCCTCCCGAGTTGGCCGCGATGATGACACACACGTCATACCAGATGCGGTCTTTGAAGTCGGGAATGAGGCGGCGGAGAATCATGATCATCACTATCGACGTGGTGAGATTGTCGAGCACGGCGGAGATAATGGCTGTCATGAACGCCACGCGCCAAAGAAGCTTGCGCTTGTGACGGGTCATTATGACATCGCTGACGAAGTTAAGGCCTCCGTGCTGGTCGACTATCTCGACGATAGTCATGGCTCCCATGAGGAAGAAAAGGGTGGTTCCGGCCTCGCCGAGGTACTCTTCCAGCACCTTGCCAAGCTCGCCGGGATTCTCCAGTCCTCCCTGTCCGAACAGGCTGCCGGGAAGTATCGCGCCCTCGGCACAGCCTATCGAATAGAGCGACCAGCAGATTACACACATCAACAGGGCAACTGCAGCCTTGTTGACCTTAGTAACACTCTCAAGAGCTATGAACACATAGCCCACCACAAACACCGCAACGATGGCGATAGCAAAGGATGTCATCTGTCGTAAAATTCTGTTTTAGTTATACAAGCTCCGGCAAAGGTACTGAAATTACCCAATGTCAAGAAAAATATCCCGGGCATTTTCACGATGTTTCACACGCCGGCAACCATTTGAAGCACACCTCTCGGGACAAAGAAAAAAAATGTAATGAGCAGATTGCAAAATAAAAGTTTTTTCCTAAATTTGCAGTATGAACACACAGACTCAATGGAGTGAGAACATCATCATCGTTGATGCCGACTACATAGACCGGGTGGCCTTTGACCTGACAGTCAATTTCGAGCGGATGATAGGCAGGCGTATCCCCAAGGCAGACCTCGCAAAATGGATAGACTGCATAGCCCTCGACGGAGGCGTGAGACCCGGGGAAAACGAGACGCAGGTGCTGTTTATACACGACAAAAAGAACAAGGAGCTGGAGAATTTCACACCTTGTATATATAGCGAAGAGCTCAACGGCAAGGCGTTCAGCGACAACCTGGGCGAGTTCACGCTGACTTCGCTCGACGTGGAGGACATCGTAAGCAAGGAGCAATTTATGGTCGACGTGGCCGGGGCGGCATGTGCCGCAAAGGAAACGAGGCGCATAATGATAGTGCCCGATGCCGAAGACGAGGCTACATACGACCGTCTGCGCGGGGCACTCAGGCACGTTGAAGACGACAGCAAGCGCATCACGATGTTCGCCATGCAGCCGATGACAGGCGGAAACTTCCGTCAGGAGATACTGGGATATTCGCTCATGTCGGCACTGGGCATACGTCCGGACGAGATAAAGGAATAGGACCAGACAACAGAAATACACTTCCCAACAACAATAACCATGAGTAGAGTTTTAATGATTGGCGCCGGTGGCGTCGCTACAGTGGCGGCATTCAAGATAGCACAGAATGCCGACGTGTTTACAGAACTGATGATAGCAAGCCGCAGAAAGGCTAAATGTGACAAGCTGGTGGAGGCTATACATGCCAAAGGATACACCATGGACATAAAGACAGCCGAGGTGGACGCCGACGAAAAGGAACAACTCGTGGAGCTGTTCGGCAGTTACAAGCCTGAGCTTGTCATCAACCTGGCACTCCCCTACCAGGACCTGACAATCATGGAGGCCTGTCTGGAGTGCGGATGCCACTATCTTGACACCGCCAACTATGAGCCTAAGGACGAGGCGCACTTCGAATACAGCTGGCAATGGGCATACAAGGACAGGTTTGAAAAGGCCGGCCTGACCGCCATACTCGGCTGCGGATTCGACCCGGGAGTGTCAGGAGTGTACACGGCTTATGCCGCCAAGCACCACTTTGACGAGATTACCGCGCTGGACATTGTAGACTGCAACGC
>CAVHUR010000061.1:0-599 GCA_963639575.1 uncultured Spirochaetota bacterium | reverse complement strand
TTTGACGAGATTACCGCGCTGGACATTGTGGACTGCAATGCCGGCAACCACCACAAGGCGTTCGCCACGAACTTCAATCCTGAAATCAACATACGCGAGATTACGCAGAAGGGACTGTACTACAAGGACGGCAAGTGGATAGAGACCGAGCCGCTCGAAGTGCACAAGGCTCTCACCTACCCCAACATCGGGCCGCGCGAGTCGTACCTTATGCACCACGAAGAACTGGAGTCGCTGGTGAAGAACTACCCGACCATAAAGCAGGCGCGCTTCTGGATGACATTCGGGCAACAGTACCTCACCTATCTCGACTGCATCCAGAACCTCGGCATGAGCCGTATTGACGAGATAGAATACGAAGCTCCGCTCGCCGACGGCACAGGCAACGCAAAGGTGAAAATCGTGCCTCTGCAGTTCCTCAAGGCAGTGCTGCCCAACCCGCAAGACCTCGGCGAGAACTACGAAGGCGAGACTTCCATCGGCTGCCGCATACGCGGAATGAAGGACGGAAAGGAGCATACATACTACGTGTACAACAACTGCAGCCACCAGGAAGCCTACAAGGAGACCGGCATGCAGGGCGTCAGCTACACCACGGG
>CAVHUR010000060.1:0-11433 GCA_963639575.1 uncultured Spirochaetota bacterium | reverse complement strand
AACGTAAAATCTGAAAAAAAAAATTGAAAAAGACGCTAAATTTGTGGCGGTTTTCAGAAAGCAACAGCCTTGTCGCTGCGGCGGCACACGGCATTTCCGGAAACCTGAACCGAAACTATACTAACTGCAAACCTGTCTTCCTTTATGAAAAAAACAATCTCTACCGCTAATTTCCACAAGGCATTCAAGTCACTCATGGCCACCGCTGCATTGCTGTGCGCCACGGTTTCGACAGCTTCGGAGCTGACTGCATGGGACAGCAGCCTGTCTCTCGGCGAAGCCTACACGTCGGACGACGGTGCGGTAAGAACCTATACACGCCCGTCGGACTACACCTTAATCGACGGCACACCGGAGTTCAACGTCTTCGTGGACGACCAGGCCTACACGGGAGTATACCAGACAACGGCCGAGCTCGGGCAGAGAGTGAACTTCGGATACTTCGATTTCAAGGACGGACGCGCCACTAAGGTGACCGTGGTGTGCAAGTATGACCTGGGCGACTACACCATCCTGCCGTCAAAGGCAGAGGTTTCCGACCTCAAGCAGGTGGGGAAGAAGGTGCTGCAGTTCACCATTACCAAGGCTAACCAGTGGATAACGGTCGTGCCCAAGAGCGAGTTCCTCTACGGCAGAGTGCTGCACCTGTTCTGCAACGCCCTCGACGAGAACGAGCCGAAGGCGGAAAAGGCCGACGGAAGCTATGACCGCAAGACCAAGACATACTACTTCGGGCCGGGCTACCACGACCTTTCCGAGAAATATCCCAACGGACTTTATGCCACCAACGGACGCACCATATACATTGCGGGCGGTGCTGTGGTCAAGGGAACTGTGGGCATCGGCGGAGGCGGTGGCACGGTGAAAGGCCACGGCATGGTGGTAATCGACAAGGACCAGGGCGGTTCGGAGTTCGCAGCCAGCAGCGCTGACGGCGGCACGGTGGACGGTATCATCTGCCACAGATACCACGCCATAGGCTGGCAGACCACCTACACCTACACCAAGAACCTCACCGTGAGCAACCTGAAGATAATCTGTCCCGACGGAGGATCGAGCGACGGAATGGACTTCCAGGGCTGCCAGAACATGACAATAGACAACTGCTTCATCCGCGCCAACGACGACTGCGTGGCGATAAAGGGACTTGCGGAAGACGGAAGCGACCCTGCCACATGCACGCAACAGATAGAACGCAACCTGAAATTCACCAACATACAGTTCTGGACGAACGCGAACAACGCCTTCGGCATAGGCGCCGAGACCTACGCACAGGTGATGGAGGACATCTCACTGAGCGACAGCGAGGTGCTGTGCCACTACGACCGCAACACGCACTCGGAGGGTATGGGCGACAGGGCGGCACTTAACATCTGCGCACTCACCGGTACATACATCCGCAACGTGTCGTTCAGCAACATCATCGTGCACCACTGCTCGCGCTTCATCGGTCTGGGCTTCGAGGACAGCTTCTGGTACGGCACCATACTCGGATACCAGAAATACCCCGGAGACATGAGTGACGTGCGCTTCAGCAACGTGTCCTGCCCCAACAGACGCGACGGCCAGTGCGCCAACGAAGTGCATCTCTACGGCTGGGACGGCGACTACAGCCGCAACAAGGGGTGGTATGAAGGCGACACACAGACAAAATACATCCACGACATCTACTTCGACAACGTGACGATAGAGGGCAAGCCGTTTGACAGTTGGGAGCACGAGAGCCTCGTCACCAACAACACCGACGAGGTGAAACTGGTCTACGACCTGCACTTCAACACCCTCGACGGCATCGGCAAGACCGTTGCCGGCACTCCGGAGGGCACATCCGGCGCCACCACCTACTACACCCTCGGCGGCATGACGGCAGGCCACGACGGCACTGCCCTGCGCTCAGGCATCTATGTGGCACGGCATCAGGACGGCAGCACAAGGAAAGTGGTAGTGCAGTGACACCGCATTTTACATTTGTTTCAACATATCATTAAAACTAAAACCAACATCTATGAAACGTAATTTTATCTCATTGACAGCATTGGCACTCTGTTGCGCACTCAACAGTAATGCCCAGTATTCAGGCGGAAGCGGCACCGAGGCTGACCCGTATCTCGTGTCTACGGTAGAGGATCTGCAGAACGTGAGCAACAACACCACCTCTTATTTCAAGCAGACCGCCGACATCGACCTCGACGGAGTGGCTTTCGAGCCTATCGCGACATTCACCGGACAGTATGACGGAGGCAACTTCACCATCGACAACCTCTGCATGGAGAGCGGAGCTAACGGCCTCGGACTCTTCTCACGCGTAAATACTCCGGGCGTGATACAGAACGTTGTCATCCGCAACGCATCGATTGTGGGCGGCAACTGGATAGGTATACTCTGCTCCACCAACGGAAACTGGGAGGCTAAAGGCGGCACATTCAAGAACTGCTACATCTATGACTCAGGCATCGAAGGCACTTCGTGCGCCGCAGCATTTGCCGGCGTGTCTGGCGGAAGTTACGAGAACTGCCATGCATACAACGTGACGGTGGAGGCAACCGGCGACCAGGTAGGCGGCATCTCCGGCGGCAATGAGGGCGGCGGCCACTACTATGACTGCACGTTCTACGGCGAAGTGACCGGCGGAAGCCAAGTCGGCGGCATCGTGGGATTCTACAACGGCAACTGCGACGTGGATGTCACAATCAAGAACTGCGCAGTGTACGGTGCGGTAACCGCGAACACCAGTGCCGGCGGAGGACTTGTGGGAACCATGAACTGGAACGTAAGCAACTTCAAGACAGAGAACAGCTGCTCGTTCGCTAACGTCTCCGGTATCGGCGTAGGCGGACTTGCCGGCGCTGACGCACGCCTCTGCAGTGCCGACCGCGTGTACTGCACAGGCAACGTGACAGGCAAGGGCGAGAACGTATATGCAGGCGGTCTGTTCGCCAACGTGCCGTTCAACACGGCCTACTCCGTAAAGAATGCCTATTGCTCGGGCGACTTGACCGTTGCCAGCGGCGTTGTTGCCGGTGCAGTGACCGGATGTTTCCAGGGCGACGGACTTAAGAATGTGTACTACAGTGCAGCTGCCGGCATGGTCGGTGTGGCTGGTGGCATCGACACAGACCCAACTGTTGCCATCGACGACATGACCCAACTGTCGAACTACACCTTTGAAGACAATTCACTGTGGCAGAACATCGACGGCAAGACAACACCGTTCTTCGCCAACCAGACAGCTCCGACAACCGTCAGCGAGTGCACCACAACAGGCATAAAGGGTACTTGCTCATCGAAACTCGGCAAGGTTTACATCTGCGGAACTGTCTCCGGCAGCCTTCTCGATCAGGAACTCAAGGTCTCCGACAACGGCACATGGGAAGTGGCATTCGGCGAAGATGAGGTGGCAGAAGACGAGACCCTCAGCATCGTAATGATTGACACCGACTGCATGCCGTCCATGGTGACAAAGGCAAAGGTGGCAAAAGGCGAGGCTGACGGCATCGAGACCGTAGGCGACAACACCGCAACGGCAACACCTGTCGCAACCTACAACATCGCAGGACAGCAGGGCGACGGCTCACAGAAGGGCATCTGCATCGTGAAGATGAGCAACGGCAAGACCGTCAAGGTACTGAAGTAAGTCACCCGTCCGCCAGCAACCGTGCCGGAACACCGTGCCCGGCACATGCTGACATACAATCTATGCCATGGCGGCGTGTCTGCCTATGCGGACCGGCCGCCATGGTTCTTTTTACCTAACAACTATCGCTTGTCTATCCAACTAAATCTTATCAGCATGACATTTCACAGAAACAACTTGTCCGGACTGCTGTGCCGGCACTGCCGCCTGGTCGTAGCCATAACGGCAATGGCACTCGCCACGGCAGCATGGGCACAACAGTCGCGCACCACTGTCACAGGTGTGGTTGCCGACACCGGGGGCAATCCGCTTCCCGGAGCCGTGGTAAAGGTAGAAGGGACCGACGTGAGCGCCGTGACCGACATCGACGGACGCTACACGGTAACGTTCAACAAGACCGGCAAAGCCAAGCTGTCGGTGAGCTACATCGGGTTCGATGACGTGACGAAAGCCGTGCCGCAGGCGGGCGGAGGCACGCTCAACATCACCATGGCAGAGGCAAAAGTCGAGAACATAGACGAGCTGGTGGTGACCGGCTACAACACAGTGAGGAAAGAATCGCTGTCGTCCGCCATCTCCACTATCAAGTCCGAGGACATCTCGCGCACCGCAGCGGTAAACGCGTCGGGTGCTCTGGTGGGAAAGATAGCAGGTGTCAACACCCTGCAGAGTTCGGGACGACCGGGCAACACCACCTCCATCAAAATACGAAACATGGGCACGCCGCTCTTCGTAATCGACGGTGTGCAGCAAGACGAAGACCAGTTCAACAACCTGGACTTCAATGATATCGAGTCAATATCGGTGCTCAAGGACGCCTCAGCCGCCATTTACGGACTGCGTGCAGCCAACGGCGTGATACTCGTCACTACCAAAATGGGCAAGCGCAACCAGAAAAGCAGCATCGGATTCAACACCTATTACGGTTGGCAATCGCCGTTCCGCCTGTATGAACCGGCATCTGCCGCCACCTATGTGAGAGCCATCACACAGAGTTCCACCATAAGCGGACAGGCCTATCACTACTCCGAAGAGGAGGCGCGGGCATGGATGGACGGCACCAACAAGGGGTTCAACTGGAAGAACTACATATTCAAGAACGGCGCTCCGCAGTGGTACGGCGAGCTGAACGCCACCGGCGGTTCCGACAGAATCAGCTATTACCTGTCGCTGAGCCACACCTACCAGGACTCGCAGATTAGGGACTTGGGCAACTTCCACCGCACAAACATCCAGTTGAATGTGGACGCCAACATCACCAAAAACTTCCGCGTGAAGGCGCAAGTCAACGGCAAGATCGAGCAGAACAACGAAAACGCGTTCAACTCATACCATTCCGGCAACGACGTCTGGTTCGCCGCATACTACGGCATCTGCTGTAACCTGCCCACACTCGGCCCTTACGCCAACAACAACCCCCTCTATCCGCAGGTGGTAAGCGAGGGCGGATACAACAACTTCGCCGTCATCACCGGCGACAAGATAGGAAAGAAGCACAACGACTGGCGCACCATACAGGCCAACCTGTCGGGAGAGTGGGAGCCGCTGAAGGGTTTGAGACTGAAAGGACTGTTCAGTTACTACTTCGGTTTCAACGACTACAGCAACCGCGCGAAGACGTTCAGCCTCTACAGCTACAACCAGGCGACCGACACCTACAGCGTCGCCAGAACCTACGAGGGACTGGCTGACGACCACTGGGCTTACGTCGAGCGCCTCAACGCACAGGTCAACGCTTCCTACAAGCACTCCTGGAACGACACGCACTTCTTCGACGTGTTCGCCGGAATGGAGACTTACAAGACCAACTCGCCCTCAGTCTACTGGCAGGGACACCCCACCATGAACGCACTGAAGGTGACCTACTTCAACGAACTCAACATTTTCAACCAGTACGGACCAAACACACAGGCGCGCATGGGCTTCATGGGACGCGCCAACTACGACTACAAGCACCGCTATCTGCTCGAGTTGTCGGCACGCTACGACGGTTCGTGGAAATTCCCGCCAAGCCACCGGTGGGGCCTGTTCCCCTCAGTGTCGGCGGCATGGCGCCTGTCCGAGGAACCGCTGTGGCACAAGTTCGGGCTCGACAAGTACGTGGACAACCTGAAATTCCGTGTCAGCTACGGTGTGATGGGTGACGACGACGTGAGCGGCTACGGCACTTTCGACTACATGTCGGGCTATACCTACAACACCGGAACGGCTGTCATCGACGGCGAAAAGATTACCACGAGCAGCGTGCGCTCACTTCCCAAGACCAATGTGAGCTGGATCAAGGCGAAGGCTCTGGACTTAGGCATCGACATAGAGGTGCTCAACAACCGCCTGTCGGGAACTGTCGACTACTTCCGCCGCCTCCGCACCGGACTGTTAGCGTCCCGCTACGACATAGTAGTGCCGAGCGAGATAGGCTTCGACTGGCCTTCCGAGAACCTGAACTCCGATATGGTGAAGGGATTCGACGCTTCCGTGAAGTGGCAGGACAACATACGCGACTTCAACTATTCCGTCGGAGGCAACGTGACCTTGGCGCGCTCCTACAACTGGGAGCAGTACAAGCCGCGTTTCACCAACTCGCGCAACTACTATGTGTACAACCAGAACCACCGTGTGGCAGGTGCAAGCTGGACACACGTGTGCATAGGGCAGTTCACTTCTTGGGAACAGATCAACTCGTGGCCTGTCGACATCGACGGAAAGGGCAACAGCACCATGCGTCCGGGCGACTTGATTTACGCCGATCTGGACGGTGACGGCATCATAACCGAAGAAGACATGCGCGCAACGGGCTACCAGAGCTACGACAGTTCTACCCACGGAGACGGCCGCACGCCGATTCTGAACTTCGGCCTCAACTTTGCCGTCAACTGGAAAGGCATCGATCTCGCCGCCGACTTCGCCGGAGCGGCTTACATCACCAAGTACTTCAACTGGGAGTCGCGCTTCCCCTACCACGCCAACGGCAACATGCCGTCGTACATACTGACCGACATGTGGCACCTGAGCGACCCCTTCGACGCCGACAGCGAACTGATTCCGGGTCACTACCCCACCATGATACAGGGACAGTCGGGACACATCAACTACCTGGCGAGCAACTTCTGGATGATCAACATGAGGTATCTCAAGCTGCGCAACCTGCAGCTGGGCTACACGTTCCCCAAGTCGCTCACGACGAAATGCTACATACAGAAACTCAGAATATACGTAATGGCGCAGAACCTGTTCTCGTTCGACAACTGCCACAAGTACGGTCTCGACCCTGAAATCACCAATGCCACCGGCAGCGTGGCTCCTACCACAAGGGCGGTGAACATCGGCGCGAACATCACATTCTGACAACCAATCCCTACCAATCAAAGGAAACATCATGAAACAGCATATAAGAAACAAAGCGCTGACGCTGCTCCTCGCGGCAGCAACAGCCGTGTCGACAGTGTCATGCTCCAATTTCCTGTCGCGCGAATCGGACAACGTGTTCAGCGACGAGGACGTGTTCAGCGACGAGGAGATGACAAAATCGGTGCTGGCAGGCTTCTACAACGGCGTGAACTGGGGACCCAACTTCGGCAACTTCGGCAATTGGAGCACCGTCACCGGCACATGGGGCGAGATAGACGAGGCCACCACGTTCCAGGTGAACAACGCCACCACCTACAACGACGACCTGTGGCGGCTCTACCCCTACAGCAACATACGCAACTACAACCTCTATCTTAAGAGCCTGCGCTCCACTACTGCGCTGACGGAAGCCAACCGCAACCAGTACATAGCCGAAACCCGCTTCATACGCGCGTGTGCCTATTTCTATATGGCACGTGGACTTGGAGGCATGCCCATCGTGGGTGACAAGATCTTCAGCGTGGACGATGACATCGCCGACATGCGGCTGCCGCGCTCCACGGAGGCAGAAATCTACGACTACATCATCTCCGAATGTGACGACATAGCGCAGTACCTGCCCTCCACAGGCGGCACTCACAACGCACGCGCAAGCCGCTGGGCGGCGCTCACGCTCAAGGCACGCGCTGCCATAACGGCCGCCAGCCTCGCCAAGTACAACAACCTCATCACGCCGGAAATAAAGACCGAGGGCGGTGAAGTGGGCATCCCGGCGGAGAAAGCGGAGTACTACTACAAGATAGCAGCCAGTGCAGCCAAGGAGATAATAGACTCCAAGGCATTCTCCCTGTACCGCAAATACACCGACAAGGCAGAAAACTTCTACCGCCTGTTCGTGGACAAGACAGGCAACACGGAGGTCATCTGGGCGCGCGACTACTCTTCGCCTGACGTCACGCACACATGGTCGCAGCTGAGCACGCCGCAGAGTGTCACCGGAAACGCCTTTTCCAACTTCTACACTCCGCTGCTCAACCTCGTCGAGGCATACGAATACACCGACAACCGCGACGGTCACCTGAAACTTACGGACGACAAGGGCAACTACATCTTCTATGACAAGGAGGGTGACATCTTCGCCGGCAAGGACCCGAGACTGCACGGCACGATAATCTGTCCGGGCGACTCGGTCGACAATCTGCCTGTGCCCTACCAGTGCGGACAGATGTACCAGAAGAAGAAAAGCGGCAAATACCAGTGGACATTCAGGAGTTCGTCAGCCGGAACCACCGATGACGACGGCGACGTGGTGACCTCCGTCAACGGACCGAGGGAGAGCACGCAGGCCGGAGACAACTCCACGGGCTTCAACTTCCGCAAGTACATGGATCCCGTTCCTGCCAACCGCAAGTCCGACGGCAGCGATGTGTGGTTCATACACATGCGCTATGCCGAGGTGCTTCTCATCTACGCGGAGGCGGAAATGGAACTCGGCGAGGCTGACAAGGGACTGCCCTATATCAACGACGTGCGCGACCGTGCCGGTCTGAAGGGACTTGCCACCTACACTCTCGACGACATCGAGCAGGAGCGCAGGGTGGAATTTCCGCTTGAGAACCAGCGTTGGTGGGACCTGAAACGCTGGCGCAGGGCGCACACGGAGTGGGACGGCGAGACCGACGGTTCGAGCCAGTGGGGTCTGATGCCCTATTGGGTGAAGGGAGCGGCCGCCGCAGCCGACCGCGACAAGAACGGCAAGTGGGTCTTCGTCAAGGTGCGCAGCAAGAAGATGCCCAACGCACGGCGGTTCCAGATGCGCAATTACTACAACTTCCTGTCTGACAGCTGGCTCGCGAACAACCCCTTGCTCGTGAAGAACCCCTACCAATGACAGAGACTACACATCATGTGAAGAAAACAGGACACACACAACAAAAACACAAAGATAACGTTATGACAACAGTTAGCAAGATAATTTCGGCAGCGGCAGGCGTGCTGGCGCTCATCGTGACGGCAGGATGCTCCGTCGACAACATGGACGCGCCCGACTGCCATGTCTACGGCAAGGTGGGCTGGCGCGACGCTTCGGGCACATTCATCCCGCTCGGGGTGAAAGGCTCAGGCAACGGCGCACAGAGCCGCACCGTGGTGATGGAGATATGGCAAGGACAGTGGGGCAAGGAGGCAGCGCAGGACATGAACGTCGGGCAGGACGGTTCGTTCTCGTCGTATGTCTATCCGGGCTACATCAGAGTAATCCCCAGGGCGAGCACCGGACCGTGGAAGGAAACCACCGACTCGGTGAAGGTGACCGTGAAGGGCGACACGCAGATTGAGTTTGAGGTGACCCCGTATTTCATAGTGGCAAATGCAGAGTTCAGCTACAACGCCACGGACAAGGTGCTTGACGTGGCTTTCGACCTGCTGCAGCCCGATGAAGAGGCGGAGCTGGCATCGATAGGCGTGCTCTTCAACGAGCGCCAGTTCGTCGACCTCGCCTATTGCAACTACACATACAACATCAGCGGGGCTGCGCCAGGGCACATCGAGGCGAGCATACCGCTCCAGGACGTGAGCAGCGTGGAGGGCAAACGGTCGCTCTATGCACGCGTCTTCGTCAAGTCAAAACAGAGTTCACAGGCGGCCTACTCCACCACTCCCTACCAGCTGTGGTGATGCCGCGCACATGAAAACAGTATTTTTGCAATGAAAATCAGACACATCATCCTGGCTCTCGCCACACTTGCCGCCACCGGCGTGCAGGCGGCGGAGCAGGTCAAGTTCAGTTCCGCACAGGGCATGGGCGAAGAGTACACGTCGCCGACAGGCGACCTGCTCACCCATGCAGTGGCGAAAGAGTTTCCCCAAGAGTGCGCTCCCAAGTGGAACGTGAGCATCGACGGCCACGCCACGGGGCTTTACAACGACGTGAACTTCTGGGGCGGGTTCGTGCACTTCGGCTCTTTCGAGATGCGCAACGGCCGCAAGACCACCATCCACATCACCTATGAGGAGAAGCTGGACTCATTCGAGATTCTGCCGCTGCACCGCCTCAACATCGAGAAAGTGGAGCGCACGGGGGCCAACAGCATCGACATCACGCTGCGGCAGGCCAACCAGAACATCACCATCGTGCCCAACGGACAACTCAAGGGCAACGTGCTGCACCTGTTCTGCAACGCCACCGACGAGGACTCTGCACCCAAGGTGGACTGGAAGAGCGGCTATCATGTGGACGACGCGGCACGTCTCGTGTGGTTCGGACCGGGCTTCCACGACCTCAAGGCACTCACCGGCAACTACCACATGCTCATAAAGAACGGCTACACGGTGTACCTTGCCCCCGGAGCAGTGGTCTACGGCAGCATGCAGATGCACTCCACCGACAAGGGCACACGCCTCTGCGGCCGCGGAATGCTCTACAATGACGACGCCAACCGCGCCGTTATCTTCTCGGCGGACAACTGCACCGGCGCCGACGTGGAGGGCATCATGATGCACGGACACCGCAAGACCTGCTGGCTGACAGTGGTGAACCACAGCCAGAACGTGGAGTTCAAGCACGCCAAGATACTCTCTACACGCTATGCGTCTACCGACGGAATCGACGTGGTAAACAGCAACAACTGCATCTTCCTCAACACTTTCGTGCGGGCCAACGACGACGCCATCGCCATAAAAGGCATGGAGGACAAGCCCGCGCCGGAGTGTACGCCGAACTACAACCTCACGTTCTGCGGCATGCAACTGTGGAACGACTGCAACTGCGCCATAGGCATCGGGGCGGAAAGCCACTGCTCGCTCTACGACAGAATCAGCTTTCTGAACTGCGACGTGCTCTTTTCCTACGACGACCCGGACTACCACTGCGTGCTCGACGAGCGCGCCGCGCTCACCATCAACTGCCTGCACGGCACATACTACCGCAACATACGCTACGAGAACATCGACGTCTACCACTGCGAACGCTTCATCGCGGCAGGCTTCCAGCCCGACTTCTGGTTCGGCGTAATCAAGGGCGACCACACCTCGCCCGGCGGAATGAGCGGCATAAAGTACATCAACGTGCGCAGCCTCAACAGGTCTTCGTCGCCCATAGCCAACAAGATTCGCCTCTACGGATGGCCCGGCACGGACGGCACACCGGTGAAAAAGGTCACGGACGTGACGTTCCAGAACGTCAGCGTGGCAGGTGTCAGGCTCGTCTCGACAGCCTCTCCGGAGTTTTCCGAGACCGACTTTGACACGGTGGAGCACATCTCTTTCAGATAAGTAAATGTTTTTTGAAGAAACGGCAATGACTGTTTACGCCTCCGGCACCGCCGGGGGCGTTTTTCGTAAATACTGGTCTGGAGCGGCATAAAGGGCGGAAAAGGACGGCGAAAGGGCAATTCACGCAACGGTACATCGGTCGTCAGACGAACGTACACCGGTCGTTGTACGAACGTATA
>CAVHUR010000059.1:0-11510 GCA_963639575.1 uncultured Spirochaetota bacterium | reverse complement strand
GAAAATATGACAGCAGAGCAAATAGCGGATCAGAACTACCTTGCTCAACTGCGTTTGTATTACAATCTTGTCGAAAAAGGGTACAATCCAGATGAAAGTAAGGCGGATTTTGTTCGTAACGCACACTTGAAGAATGAGCACACCCTAAGTGGTGGTAAATATATTCACAAGTGTAGTGCGGCAGGAGGTATAATGTACCTGTCACCTTCTATTTGGAATAAGATAGAGGATGACAGATGTGTGGTCTGTGTGTATCTTGGTGCTAAGGCGAACGAATTCAAATACTTCAATAGCATAGACGATATTCTTAAATGTATCGGCAAAGATGATATAATCATAAAACTCACTGGAGAGGAAAAAGTCAGAGTTGTGAGAACACTATATTCTGGAGTACTTGAAGGAGTGAAAGGTACAGCGTACACACTCATCAGAATTAAATCAAATGAGAAGTATAATTCTGTATTTGCACCACTTCAAAGAGGTGATATGAATTCAGAAGATGAAAAAGAAGAAGATTATTGATGAATAAGAAAATACATAATTATCAAGAGTTCTTTCTCGACCAGGTTAAGGAAGCAGAGATGGAGCAGAAGACAATTATCAAGTCTCCTGTTAGTCAGCTAGTGAGAAAAGAAGAAATTGTAGTTGGCTATGTAGATCATGTCAATGACAAGACCGGTCATGTTATTCTCAAGTTTCCCAAAGACCGGTCTCCTCGTCTCAAAGTGCAAAAGTCTATTATGGTAATAAAAAAGACTGCAAAGGTTGAACTGGGACAGAAGGTCACTGATTGGTCATGTACTTTTCTTGACTTTTGCAAAAATCCCGAATATCACTCTGCAACATCTGATGTGTTACCATTATATTACATTAAAAAGCAAGATGCAGCCTATGATTACGTGGGTTGTACAGGGGTAAGTGTACAGTTATATGACTTGTTTAAGAAAACGACCACATCTGGCAAATCTTTGACGGTCATGGTATTTTCACCATTTCCTCCTGTGGAGTATTACAACAATCTCGTAAATTTTCTGGAAGTATATCAAGATATGCCAGAATTGCTGATGGAGCCGAAGACTGATTTTGAAGATTGGCACCCAGAGGAACTTGCATATAACCCAGATAATGAAACGGCAATTCCAGAAAAGATAATGGAAACATTGGATAAAGAAGATTGTTGTGTTCTTCAAGGACCTCCGGGAACTGGAAAAAGTTATACGATAGCTCACATTATAGCAGAATACCTAAAGGCTAATAGAACAGTCTGCGTAACAACAATGGCAAATAAGGGACTTGTTGAACTTGTACAGCAACCTCCTTTAATACCATTTCTTGAAGCTGGTCTGATTTCTAAGACCAACTTGTCGGCAGATGAAAGAAAACATATCAAGGGACTTAAACCTGCGAAGAAGGGTTTTGTTATACCCGCAGGAGAACTCTTGTGTTCAACAAATTATGTTCTTTCTTATGCCTATAACTCTGAAAACATATCAGAGGGTGAACTTCCACAATATGACCTGGTTATCATAGAAGAGGCCTCACAAACATTTCTGACATCATTGTTGGCTTTCCGACGATTAGGTCAAAAGTGCTTGGTTGTTGGCGATCCAATGCAGCTACCTCCAATAGTTACCAATGCCCAGAAGAGCATATATAAAGCATGGAATGTTGGAAACCAAATAGAAGGACTGAAAACCCTTGTACTTGGAACAGATATAAAGGCATATAGAATAGTAACAACGTTCCGTCTTACACCAAAAAGCGCGAACCTTACTGCTATTTTCTATAATAATAGGTTCAGTTCGGTTCAAAAGGAACGAATAATATTTGACGGCTGTCCATCTGATATGTTCCCCAAGGAAGGTGGAACAATATATTGTTTGACAAATGATTTTACGAATGGTGTCGTTTCTGGGGTGGGATTAAGTATCATCCAAACTGTTCTCCATAACATTGAATGCTATTATCCACAACGAAGCATCGCCATTATAACTCCATTCAAAGAATCGGTTAAGCAGTTGCAAAAAGAGTTTTTGACTGAGTCTTCCATCAAAGACCTTACGATTGAAACGATTGACCGCATTCAAGGAATGACTGTAGACTATGCAATACTTTATATTCCAGGCAGAAATCCAGGATTCGCTTTGGACGAAAGACGTTTTAATGTGGCAACCAGTCGATCGAGAAGTACGACATTGATAATATCCGATATTCCTCTAACGAACTTTCATTCAGTTTCAGGAAATGTGTTGTCATACCTAAGACAATGCACACGTCTATCTGCGGAGAATTTAAGCTATAGTAGGATAAATCATGAACTTCTCAAAGATGCTCGCGACAGCAATAATATCAAAATTCTGTATCCCGGGCTTGAAAGTATTGTTGATGAGTTGCTGGAACATAATATCTCTTTCAGCCATGAGGGGGATGTGGATTTATGTGATAAGAATGGACTTGTGATTGCATCGGCTGAAATGTTGCTAAAACAGCAGATGATAGCCATAAATCCGATAGATGAAAGTTCTAAGCAAATATTTGAAAGAGCTGGATATAAGACCATATCCGACAAGGAATTTAATATTAACATGGTAATTTAAGCTTATGCTACCACTTCAACAAGCGCGCGAAGTGCGCGATTCAATAATAGAATATATCAAGGCCACCTTCCGGTTTAAGGAGAAGGTGGTAGGTGATGCTTTCTACCGCTTCATACAAGACAAGGAAGACGGGCTCTTCAAGGGACCATACGTCTCCCTGAAGACGCCCTTTGTGTCTGCCACGGAGGAGGAAAGTAAGAACATTCCGCTCGACATCGCCCCCGACTTCCCGCCATACAAACATCAGTTGCAAGCGTTCAGCCAACTGACCCTGCACAATGGACACAAGCCAGAGCCTACACTGCTCACCACAGGAACAGGTTCGGGCAAGACGGAGTGCTTCCTTTACCCGATACTCGACTATTGCTACAACTGCAACCGATACGAACGTCAGACGGGAGTGAAGGTAATCATCATGTACCCCATGAATGCGCTGGCCAGCGACCAGGCGAAGCGACTGGCAGAAACCATTTGGAACGATGATCGTCTGCGCGGAAAGGTAACCGCCGGTCTCTTTGTAGGCGAAGGAGTGGATGCCCAAGACTATCCACGCACCATGGGAGAAGACCACATCATTGAAAACCGTGATGCCATTCTCGACACGGTTCCAGACATTCTGCTCACCAACTTCAAGATGCTCGACTACGGACTGATGCGACAGAAATTCAGCACTTTGTGGAAGGGTAATATCGACACAGATAACAAGGCATTGAAGTTCATAGTGCTCGATGAGTTGCACACCTACGACGGTGCGCAGGGAACCGACGTGGCCAACCTGATACGCCGTCTAAAGTTGAAGATTAATATGCCGCAGGGCGTGCTGTGCCCCATTGGCACCTCTGCCACCATCGGCAACGGTCCAGACAGCAAGTTGCGTCTGTGCGAATATGCCACGGACGTGTTCGGTGAAAAGTTTGAGGAGAAAAACGTCATAGAAGAGCACCGCATCCCCGTCGGCGAATACGTTACGGAGACCTACACTATATTGCCAGACGCCAAACTGATAAAGACCTGCGAATTTGGTACAAACGACACGGTGCAGACCTATATGCGCCGACTCTGCAAGGTGTGGCTGAAGACAGCCAGCATCTCACCAATAGATGCCGGATTGCAACTCAGGCAAATGGGCATTGTGAAATCATTGCTTGATGTGCTTGCCACAGGCATCCTGTCACTTGATGACATCGTGAAGAAATTGGCAGATAGCAACGCCAACTTTAGGCAGCTCTATTTCAACAATGGCGAGCAGGTTTGCAAACTGGCTCTTGAAAACCTGCTCGCCCTGATAGCCTATGCCAAGCGACCGCTCAATGACAGCGGCAAACAGATACCTATGCTTTATTTACAGGTGCAGCTGTGGCAAAGGGAGTTGAGCGGCATACTGCGTTATTTTCAGAAAGAACCGGAGTTTGTGTGGCGATACAGTTTGAAGAAGGACGATGACCGGGTGGCACTGCCCATGTACTTCTGCCGCGAATGTGGCGCAAGCGGTTGGTTGTCGCGCAGACTGCAGACCGATGACTCCTATTGTGCAGATGTCTCAACCATCAACAAAGCTTTCATGAACCATGAAAAGGAAGTGGTGCTCTTGAACATCGAGAACGCAAGTCATCAGCCCGTGGAAGAATATGTAAACGAGACGGCAACAAGCATCGCTTATCATGTGAACATGAAAGATCTGCGCATAGCAGACAACACTGACGAGAATACGCTCAGGGTGAGAGTGTGCAACCGCACCACATCCAATCGAAACGGCAACCAACGGCTTGCTACGAATTGCCCGGAATGCAACAGTGACTCCATCTGTCAAATAGGCGGTAGGACCTCCACACTGTCGAGTGTGGCTGTAAGCCAAGTGCTTTCGAGCGATTTCGACCACGCAGAAGCGAAAGACCGCAAGATGCTGGTCTTCACTAACAGCGTGCAGGATGCAGCGCATCAGGCAGCCTTCTATGAAGCAAGAACATTCAGGTTCCTCTTTCGACAGTCGATGCAGCAGTATATCAATACGCTCGACAAGCCTGTGAATATCGCAGACCTGCAAAAAGGCTTCAAGCAATACTGGAAAGGGCAGCTGACGGAGGAGGAATATTATAACCGTTTTCTGCCAGCCGACCTTGCCACACACATCGACCTACGCAAGAACTACCGTGAAGGCAACGGCTTTATGGAGTCGTTTAAGAGGGAGTTCGACACACGTGTGGATTGGGAAATCGTAAGCGAATTTGGTTTGACATCCCAGCTGGGTAGGACGCTCGAAAAGACAGGAGCGTCAGCCACCTTCTTCAAGAGCGAAGATATTCGGCAGGTCTATGAAAAGATGAAACCCTTCCTGCAGGAGAACAATCTGGAGTATGCCGACGATGAAACTGCGTTCTGCCATTATGTTTACGGTGTGTTGCAGCGAATGAGACAACACGGCGCGATAGACCATCCCTACCTATATAAATATAGGAACGAGGCTTTGACATCATGGGCATTGAACTGGAATCGTGACGGAAGGCATTTCCTGAACAGAATATTCGGCGGAGGCATTCGTTTTCCGAAGCTCCTCGGCGTGACTTTCCAAGACCGCAATGCCGACATGCTCGACATGACCGTGCTGAGGCGAGAGAAGCCAAACTGGTACAGCAACTATTTCTGGCGTTGTTTCAACTGGCCGATAGAAAAGAACGTTACGCTCTTCAACGACTTCATACGCACACTCCTGCAAACGATGGAAGGGATGGGGCTGGTGACCTTTGCACCGCAAGGCGGAGGAAACTACGCTGTGAATCCTGAACGCATCTGGGTGAGCAAAAGTGTGAAGCATATCAAGTGCAGCATCTGCCAGTCCACGCTTTATGTGGCACGACAGGACTATTGGGGTGAGGACACGCCTTGCCTCGACTTCAAGTGTTCTGGCATGTATTCGGAAGAAACCAACCCAGAGCTGAACTACTATCAGCAGGTGTATAACCGCAACATCTCACCACGTGTCTATGCCCACGAACATACAGGTTTGTTGGAACGAGGCGACAGAGAGCAATTGGAGCGTGACTTCAAGCAACATCCTCATTCCAATTCGGTCAATGTACTGGCAGCCACCTCCACCTTGGAGATGGGTATTGATATCGGTGACTTGAACGTGATGGGCAATACCAACGTAGCACCAAAGCCCAGCAACTTCCTGCAAAGGGTTGGACGTGCTGGTCGTAAGGAGGGCGCGGCGCTGGTGCTGAACTATGCCCATTCTGGTGAGCCACACGACATGTATTACTTCACCTATCCCCATGAAATGATGGAGGGAGAGGTGACAACACCAGGATGTTTCTTGCAAGCTAAAGATATCTTGCGAAGGCATTTCTTAGCCTATTGCATCGACACATGGGTATCTACGAACAAAGACCATAGCATTCCGGCAAACGTAAGAGATTTGCGATTGACGGAAGATGCCATGTCGGACGACACGTTTGTCATCAACCGCATCATTGCTTTCATCAAGGAAAACAAGAATTCTTTGAAGGCACGATTTGCCGAGCAATATGACGGAAAGACACAACCAACTTTGCAGAAACTTGCCATGTCGCTCGATGATGAAACATTCTATCAGATGATTATCAAGGAGTTTCAAACGTTGGCAGACAGACTGTATGGCTTGATAGCAGAGTTGAACGAATACAAGGAGCAGGAAAACCGATTGCAGCCCAACGACCCGACAAAAGAAACCTTGAGGGACTTGATAAAAGTCTCCAAGAAGCAATATGCCACGCTTCAGGGCGAAAGCGTGATAGAATATATGACCAACTGTGGCTTGTTGCCCAACTATGCTTTCCCCGAAACAGGCGTGAAGTTGGAAGCCAGTGTATATTCAAGTAGAGAGAAGGAAGACAAGAAAGACAATGTGGCAGAGCCTAAGGTAATAGAACTGACCCGCCCGGCATCTCAGGGCATCAAGGAACTGGCACCAGGCAACAAGTTTTGTACCCAGAAATTCCAACTCGAAGTGAGCGGCATCCCAACATTCGACTGGAAGGACAATCTCGTCTCCATGCGCTATTGCTCGAAGTGCGACTGCTTGGCAGAAAAAGGTTCGGCGGAGTATGCTACGGCGAGCTGTCCCAAATGCAGCGACCCTTCATGGGGCATCAATACCCATCAGTATCTGAAGTTTACAAGTGCCCGTAGTGCCATGATGAAAGTGGATGCCGTGCTTGACGATGCCAAGGAGGAAAGGGAAAAGGAACAATATATCGTGAAGAAACACTTCATGTTTCATCACAATGGAATAGTTTCCTCTTATGCAATGAAGAGCATTGGCTTCGGTATCGAGTTCTGCAACAACATGGACTTGTATGAGTCGAACTACGGCATGCAGATGCAGACAGGTAGCAAGGTGGAAGTGAACAATGACACGTTGATACCGGAAAATGGTTTTGTGACCTGCAAATACTGTGGCAAGTCAACACCGCTGTTGGCAAAACAGACAAAAGACCATCAGCCAGTGGAACAACATTACAGGTTTTGCAACCATAAAGATGTGTCGTTTGCTGAGGACACTCAAGGGGAAGTCTTCGAACGACTCTACCTGTACCGCCACATACGTACGGAAGCCATAAAAATACTGCTACCCATCCAAATTATGGATGCAAAGGCAGCAGTAGAGATGTTTAAGGCAGGAATAGAACTGGGCATGAAGGAATATTATCGTTCTTCGCCCGAACACATCAGGATGGACTCCTATGCTGAGATGAACCATGCCACGGGGGAGAAAGATTATTATCTCGTGATGTATGATACCATTCCCGGTGGTACTGGCTATCTGGCAAAACTGTACAACACGGAGGAGTTCTCGAAGATGATTCGGTTTGCCTACGAGAAAATTAAGGATTGTACCTGCCAGTTGGAAGGCAAAGACGGATGCTATCACTGCATCATGACATACGGCAACCAGTACAGTCGTGACGCTTTCAGCCGCGAACAGGCGGAATTGCTCTTTGAAAAACTCGTGGGAGGAACAAAGACATGGGAATGTATATCGGGTTCGGTGGGTACGATAGCTTCCAACGGTGCCGCAGAGGACAGCGAACTGGAACTGAAGTTCGTCCGCTCCATGCAGACCTTGGCAAACAATAACGGATGGACTTTTGAGAAGAAGCCCGATGACACATCGTATTACTATCAACTCCAAATTGAAGACGGGGATAATGATACGGAACTGATTTACCATATTAAGCCCCAGTTTGAGTTGACTGTGGCATACGGAGTTAGGAAAGTGACCATCCCGGATTTTCAAATCATGTGTGCATACGCAAGGATTGACGGTGTGGAAATTGCGGACAAGACAAGGATTCCATGGTTTGCCGTGTATTTGGACGGTTACGCTTACCATGCCATAGACCCCAACATGCGGTTCTATGCCGACTTTGAGAAACGTGAAGGTATCAAGGAGGCAAAACCGCAAAGGATGTTCTCTTGGACGCTAACATGGGAAGACATCTCACTCTTTGAACAGGAGAAAGAAGACGAGATAGGTCTGAACTCTGTGGCAAGACTGGGGAAGATGCTTGAGAATCCACAAATGGGTGCCATCAAGGAGAACTGTTTTTGGGCGATTAAGGATATGGACAATTTCCTGGGTAATGGAGGCGCAATGTTCAGCGGAAGTGTGACGATCGACGACAACTGCGATGCCGGGCTTACGGATGATTCTACCGACGAGGAAGTGGAGGCCGCTTTCACCCATGGCCTAAGTTATGACATCGAGATAACCAAAGGACTTCGGATGGCAGACAAGGACGAATGGATAGGTTTTTGGAGAAGATATAACCTCTTGCAATTCTTCTGCATGAGTATCGGCGAGGAGCAGACGGATACCAATGATGAGCAGATAGACCGTGAGGAGATAAAGATGTTCTATCCTGGAATGGAAGACATCATAGACCTGCTGCTTGACAATGGCGTGCCGTTTAGTCATGACGGTATGTGTGAATTGACGGACGATGACAACGAGGTGGTAGCTTGTGCAGACTTGATAATCGACAGTCCTCTGATTGCCGTCAATCCTACTACTGAGAGCGACCAGAAAGTATTTGAGGAGAGAGGATATAAGGTTATCACCAAAGATGAGTTTAATATTGGAATAATAATAAATAAAGAATAAGATTATGAGACTGTTTTTTTCAGATACATGTTTTGACGCTATCTTCAAACTGCCAAAGAAGATACAGGACAAGGTGGTGGCTTTCCAACGTAAGTTTAGGGAAGACAACACGACTAACGGAATTCATTTCGAACCGATTGCACAGTTCAGAGACTCCTCGCTCAGAACAGCGAGAATTGATGACAACTATCGGGCCGTAGTGGGTGTGCTCGATGGTGACAACTATTGGTTGCTTTATGTGGCAGACCATGAGAAAGCCTATCGCTGGGGTATGAACAAACGTTTCGCATGGAACGAAAACACGCATGCTTGTCAGATTATTACTGTTGAGCAAAAGACGGAAGAGGTGGTCGTTCCAACAGTTCAACAGACAACATCGACATTCTTTGCTGATGTACCACAAGAGAAATTGCTCAAGATAGGTGTGCCGCAAGAGTTTGTTGCCAAAGTGTTGGCTATCCAGACGCTGGACGATCTTGATGCATTGGAGGCTAACTTGCCTGAAGATGCCTACGAAAATATCTTCAATATCATGGATGGTGAAAGCATCGATGACATCATCGCAGACATAGAAGAAGGACAGGCTAAAGGCGATGCAGACAAATTGCTTAGCGATAACAATAAGCGTCGCTTTGTGGAACTTACCGATGATGATGCACTGCAGCGTATCATCGAACAGGGAATGGACAAATGGCAGATATTCCTTCATCCGTCACAAAGAAAACTGGTGTATGCCGACTACAAAGGCACTATGAAGGTGAGTGGTGGCGCAGGTACAGGAAAGACGATTGCTGCCATACATCGCCTGAAACATCTGTGCGAAACACCAGATGTCAACGTCCTCTTTACAACTTATACACGCACGCTGAGTGAGAATCTTGCTGAGTCCATAGAGAAACTCGGCATTGCCAAACAAAAATATACGTTGAAGAACATCGACCGTGTGTTGCTCGACACTGCGGAAAAGTATAAGGTGAAGGAGGGTTACAAGGTGCTGGACTATAGTGGAGACGAGGAATCGCTGAAACTATGGCGTGAAGTGCTGGAAACAGAAGTAACAGAGTTTGACGAGCAGTTTCTCTATGATGAGTATATCGACGTTATCGTTTATTATGGCAACAAGGATGTGAAGCAGTATATGCTTCAGCCTCGTGTGGGACGCACGAAGGCTTTGAGCCGCAAACAACGTATTGAGATATGGAAACTGGTGGAGAAGTATGTGGCTCTCAAACAAGAAAGACGTGTTGTTGATCGTTTGGAACTGTTCAATGAGACGACCAACTACTTGAAGGAAAACAATCTTCATCCCTATACGAATGTCATCGCTGATGAATTTCAAGACTTTTCCAACCCGGAGTTAAAATTCCTCCGTGCACTGGTGGCCGAGGGCAGAAACGACTTGTTCCTTACTGGTGACCCCATTCAGAGAATTTATACTGGAAGGAAAATCAACTTTAGTGCTGCCGGCATCAACGTGCGTGGTGTGCGCAGCAGGAAACTTAAAATCAACTATCGTACCACGGAGCCTATCAAGCGAGTTGCAGTGAGTGTGGTGAAAGGCATCAACTATGATGACATGGATGGAGGCAAGGAAAACATGAACGGCTATGTGTCGCTAATCCATGAAGGAGAGATACCTCAGTACACGGCGGTCGTTGATGCCAACGCAGAGGTAGATAAGGTAATGGAGTGGATCAAGGAGTGCCAGAACTCAAACATCAAGTTGTCAGAAATATGCATTGCCGCTCCAAGTTTCAATCTTCTGAAGGATATCCAAAGCCGACTGCATCACGAAGGAACAGACTTCCGAACACTCAAAGGAACACAAAAGCAGGGAAGCACAAACGGTATCAATCTCTGCACATTGCACTCACTGAAGGGCTTGGAATTTCGTGTCGTCATACTGACTGGCATCAACGAGCGCAATATTCCGTCAAAGGTGACTGCGGATTATCCTTTCACGGGTATGGACAAAGTGGCTCAAAAGGAATATCTTTCCTCCAAGCGTTCGCTGCTATATGTAGCTATCACCCGAGCCAGACAGTTAGTTTATATGGTAGGTGTGGGTGAGCCTACAGGTTTGGTGAAATTGTCAGAATAATCCACATGGACTTATCACGCCACTTCATATTGCTCAATGGCGAGGCAAAGACCTTGCAAATCGACTCAATCGAACGGAATGGGTCGAGTTGCTTTCGTGTACGCTTCAAAAACAATCAGAAGATGTATACTTATGGGACAGACAAGGTGGTCTGGCTCAGCAATCCAGAATGGTTGGATATAGCCAATGCCAAGGTATATATCGACGGCAAGCAAAGGACAGACATCCGTGAGGTATGGAAATTCGTTTACGGCGAGAATGTGTATTGGCGTGTAGTTCATACCAATGGTTATGTAGAGGATGATGCCAAAGGAAGAGTACAAGTAGTGACTTCATGCTTGAGTGAGCAGCGAACCAAAGACACCTTTATATATATGAAGGATGTGGCGGCAATCAACCCTCTTCGCAATGAGGAAACTGGCAATGGATTGCTTGCCGGTTTGTACGCAAAAATGGATTTCATAGATGACGAGACGGCTGCTGCTTGTTATCTTAATCCCGATAAGCATAAGACGAGAATACTAACACACGCCGACTTAATTTATCCGTTCGGATGCAATGCCAGCCAAAAGAAGGCAGTGGCGGCTGCATTTGAACATCAGATGAGTGTGATACAAGGTCCGCCAGGAACAGGCAAGACACAGACTATCCTCAATATTATTGCCAACAT
>CAVHUR010000058.1:0-12068 GCA_963639575.1 uncultured Spirochaetota bacterium | reverse complement strand
TCACATGGAGTACGTTCGTACATCATGTGATGCGCCACCGCAAGAACACCGCTTTAACGCCGCAGCACTTTTCCTCTTGTGCCGTCAAAACAAACCTTTTCAACACGTAAAAATGGTTAAAAAGCCTCCGTTTTTTTTTTTTTTAACATTTCGCGACGCAATTATACGCATATTTGCTGCATTTCCTTTTAGAAACATGCGCTATGTTCCGAAAAATGAGTAACTTTGCACAAAATAAGAAGAAGGTATTAATTCAAGGCAAGAGAGATTGTTTTATGAAGAATCGTATTTTGCTTTTGTTTGTAGCGTCAGTTTTTTTCCTGAGGACAGGGTGTGCCCTGGCCCAGGACGACAAGTATTCCTATGTGGTGATACTCGGGGAAGACGTGCGCAAAAGTGAGGACATAAGCGATTCGCTTTTCTACAAAATCTCGCGCAAGGTGATATTTCCCGTAAACAAATACAGCATTCCACACAACTCGCAGTTCCGCCGTGAGCTGCTGGGAGAGATACTTCCCTATTTCGACAACGACGAGTACACGCTGGAATCCATGATTATCCGCGGCGCGGCATCGCCCGAGGGACCCTACGGATGGAACCGCACGCTGAGCCAACTGCGCCGCAAGGCACTGGTCGACCTCATAGCGGACAACGTGAACCATCCCATGGACAGCTGCCTGACGGTGAAGGAAGTGCCGGAAGACTACCTCTACCTGCTCCTGCTCATGAAGGAACGCAAGGACAAGGACTACGGCCGTGTGGCTGCCGTGGTGGACAGATACATCGACAAAGACCAGCGCAAGCTGAAGGAAGAGCTCATGGCGATGGACGGAAAAGCCCTGTGGAAGCGCCTTCTCAGCGACTACTTCCCCGAGATGCGCGCCGCCCGCGTGGTGCTGCTGTTCCGCCATCACATCAACATGGACGTGCAGAAGCCCGACGCGGCCGACTTCTCCACGGCGATAGACGTGCCCCTGCAGCCGTCCACACTGCGCTTGCCGGTGGGCATGACGCTGCGTCTGCCGCGCCGTGAGGTGCTGTCGGTGAAGAGCAACCTGCTCCTGGACTTCGCCTACATGCCCGGCGGATACAACCGCTTCTGCCCGATACCCAACGTGGCGGTGGAGTATTACCCCATGCACGGACACTTCACCTTCGGCGCGTCGTTCGACTGCCCGTGGTGGCAGAACTACAGGGAGCACAAGTATTTTCAGGTGCGCAACTACCAGCTTGAAGCTCGCTACTATCTCAAGAGCGGCAGCGTGGAGCGCACAGGCTACGGCAAGGGAGCTGCATATAAAGGATGGTACGCACAGGCGTATGCGCACGCGGGACTCTTCGGCATCTGTTTCGACGCCGACCGCGGCTGGGAAGGCGAGGGCGTGGGCGCCGGTCTCGGCGTGGGCTATGTGCTGCCGCTGACCCGAAAAGGCCACTGGCGGCTGGAGTTCGGCCTGCAGGCGGGCGTGTTCTGGACGAAATACGACCCCTACCAGTATGAGAGCGTGCTGTATCCTGACATACACGACGACCTGTATTACTACAAGTGGGACCAGTTCGGCGACCTGTTCAAGCGCCGCCAGCACCGCCTCACTTGGCTCGGACCTACGCGGGTGGGCATCACGCTCACCTACGACCTGCTCTACAGGCGCAGGGTTAAGAAGGGCGTAAGCCTCAGAAGTTGGGAGGTGCTGAGATGAAAGGACTGATGCGAAATATTCTCTTGCGGACGCTTCCGCTCGTTATGGCGGCGGTGGCACTTGCCGGATGCGAGCGCAAACCGGAGCTGCACCTCAACTACAGCGGCGACATCGTCATCGACCTGCCTGTGGTGGAGCTTCAGCTCGACGTCTATTGGGACTACAACACCGAGACTGGTGTGGGCTACGACTGGCGCAGCGAGTGGTACTACGGCTGGGATGCCACCGACAAGGAACTGTTCGGGGAACTCGGCTACACCAAACCGTCGGTGTTCCAGCTGCGACGCTACTACACGGGCGAAGTGCCCTATGCTGCGCACAGCAGCGTGCTCGCCGACAGAATCGACGGCTACAGCTACTCCAACTCCTTCGACTACGGCTACTGGGACTTGCTGGCGTGGAACGAGGTGACGACCCTCGACGGCGTGCAGAGCCTGCGCATCGACGAGCAGACATCGCTCGACTACGTGACGGCGGCTACCGGACAGACCATGAACGCGGCGCGCTACCAGGCACCGCGCTACACGCGCTCGTTCTACCAACCCGAGGCGCTGTTCAGCGCATACAGCCAGGCGCTGGAGATAGACAAGGATCTCAAGGGCTTCGTCTACGACCCTGACCGCAACGTGTGGGTGAAGAACCTGCAGATGACGCTCTATCCCGTGACCTACATATACCTCACGCAGGTGATAATACACAACAACAGGGGGCGCATCACGGGGGTTGACGGCAACGCCAACCTGTCGGGCATGGCGCGCAGCGTGAACCTCAACACCGGCGTGACGGGCTCCGACGCCGTCACCGTGCACTACTACGTGCGCCTGAAAAACGGCTGCGACATGAACGGCGAGAGTGTGGACATAGCGGGAGGACGCCTCATGACCTTCGGCATGTGCAATGTCAACGGCAGCCGTTCGGGCGAGGCTGTCGACGACGGAGTGCGCCACTACATGGACGTAGACATGCAGTTCAACAACGGAAACGACTCTACCTTCGTCTTCGACGTGACCGACCAGGTGCGCCGGCGCTACAAGGGAGGAGTGCTCACCGTGGAACTGGACGCCGACACCATAAAGATTCCGACGCGCAAGGGCGGCTCGGGCTTCGACGCAGTGGTGAAGGACTTCGAGGACGGCGGCACCCATGAGTTCGACATGTAGCGGACAGTGAGCGTACGGCGGCACGACGGAAAAGACATGACAGGACAAAGGAGAGGACATGACAGGACAAAGAGACCAATATAAATCGTTTAACACCAACAGTTATGAAAAAGACTTATTATTCTCTCGCCGCAGCGGCAATGCTTGTACTTGCCGGTTGCGCCAACGATGATTACGTGGCAGGCGAGACAGAAGCGGTGAAGCAAGACGCCATAGGCTTCGGCTTCAACGTACCCAACCAGTCGCGTGCCGACGCTGTCGGCTCTGCTGCCGCTACCAAGCTCAGCAACGAGTTCATCGTGTTCGGAACAAAGCACAGCGCCGCTGAGGACGGCACCGCGACAAACGACAAGACCGTGTACACCAACTACACGGTGACCTACAAGCCAAATACCGCCGGCACAACGGAGTCCAACTCTGCCAACTGGGAGTATGCCGGCGAGAAATCTTACGCTTCAACTGCTGTCTCTCCGGTGGTTACCGGCACACAGGCAGTGAAGTACTGGGACTACAGCGCAGCCGGTGGCTACACCTTCACGGCCTTTGCCGGCAAGACGGAACTTGCTGCCGGCAACGTGACAGTGGAGAAGGTGCTCGCCTATCCGGCTACTGCAGACCAGAGCAAGTACAACAAGGGCTACAAGGTTACGGCAAAGTCAGCCGACAACCTCAACAACATCTACTTCTCCGACCGTGTAGAGGTGGCAAAGGACAACTACGGCAAGCCGGTGGTACTGACCTTCCGCAACTTCGGTTCGCGTGTCCGCGTGGGCTTCTACGAGACCGTTCCCGGCTACACAGTGAAGATCAAGAAGTTCTACTACGACGCTGACGCCACAGCAGCCGTTACCACATACGGTGCAATGGATGTTGCCAACAAAAGCAACTTCGCCGCTGCCCTGTACAACGTAACTCCTGCAGCTACCTCAGGCAACACCCTCACCGTGACCTACAACGACAATAACTCTGGCATAGAGAACCAGCCTAAGGTGGCAAACACCACCGTGACCTACACCCCGACCCTCACTCTCGGTGCTGGCGTGGTCGGCGAAACACTTGCCACAAGTTCCGCTTCTCCTACTTGGGACAATTCGGGCAAATACACCACAGTGTACCCCAACGAGGCCTGCAACAACCCGATGCTCATCCGCTGCGACTACACTCTGACATCAGAGGACGGTTCTCAGGAGGAGATAGAGGTGAAGAACGCCCGCGTGGTCGTTCCTGCTGAATACCTGAAGTGGAAGCCTAACTTCGCCTACACCTACATCTTCAAGATATCAGACAAGACAAACGGTACCACAGGCAATAATCCTCAAAATCCGGATCAGCCCGGTGACCAAGACGATCCTGAGGGTCTGCACCCCATCACCTTCGATGCAGTGGTCATAGACCAGGCTACAGGCAACACTGAGGACGTGGCTACGCTCTCCACCAACAGCGTAATCACCTATGCCAAGAGCTCCAATGTCACAGCCAATAAAGAGTACGCAAAGGGCGAGCCTGTCTATGTCGTGACGGAGAACACCGTAAGCAAGGCCACCATAACTCCTGCCGCTATCGGCACTGCCGCTACTCAGGCTCAGGTCTACAAGCTCAGCAAGGCTGCCACAGAGAGCGAGGTCTGCGCACAGCTCAACGGTGCTAAGCTCGGCATCGACCTTGCTGAAGTCACCGGAGCGGAGAAGGTGTCCGCCGTACCTGCTGCTGACGGCACCAACATGACCGTCGACGCAGTGAAGTTCACACCTGCAGATGCAGGCACCTATGCTTATGTGTACACCACGACGGCTTATGAGGCTCCCACTTATGTGAAGGCAGGTGGCTACGATGCTACCGCAACATACTACTTCAAGACCTCAAGCAACGTGTACTACCCGGCTTCCGGCATCAACGACGACAACTTCGGCGATAACAAGAACGACCTCTACACCCAGCAGACCACCGGCACCACCGGCGTCTACGACATCAAGGTCATCACCGTGAAGTAACATCCGATGCGGCTGCGCGTCGAATAAGACAAAGACGAAAAACAGGTCGGGCGGGGAGCGATACCCCTCCCGACTACTACAAAGAAAGACGAGAAAACAATAAAAACGAAATATCTGACATTATGGGAAAAAAGAATGTGACGACCGCAAGGTTTTGTTTTACCCCCCCTATGACAAAAAAACTGCCATTATTGTGACAAAGTTTCTAAACAAAACGACATCTCTGGCACTCGCCTCCCTGGCTCTGCTGATGACCGGCTGCGCCAATGACGAGTTCACCGGCGACAAGGGACAGGACAAAAACCTCCAGCCCATCGTCCTCGACATGCAGACCTCCATGCTGACACGCGCCACGGAGGGCGGCTCTATGGCAGCCGGCAAACTCGGAAACGAGTTCATCGTGTGGGGAGAGAAGAACGAAACCGACGGCGCAACGGCCACCGCCGAGAACCTCGTGTTCAAGAACTACCGTGTGCAGTATGCTGACGGCACCGCCAACACCACTCTCAGCAACACCAAGAACTGGGAATACGTGGGCATCGCTCCGTATGAAGCGGCTAAGGTCAGCCCCTCCATCTATGTTGATGCCACCACGAAGCAGACCATAAAGTACTGGGACTACGCTGCCGCAAGCTACACCTTCACCGCCGTGTCGGCAAAGCAGAGTGACCTGGCTGACGGCAAGGTGGTAATCACAAAGACCCAGACAGGCAACACCAAGTACGACAAGGGCTACACCATAGCACTGAAAGAGGGCGCTTCCGCTGCCGACATATATGTGGCGGACCGCAATGTCATCCAGAAAGGCACAGGCACAGACCGCACGGCAACGAATGCCTACGGCGGCAACGCCACCTTTACCTTCCGCAATTTCCAGACAAAGATACGTTTCGGAATGTATGAGGTGATACCGGGCTACAATGTCCAGGTGAAGAGCGTGAAGTTCAATAAAGCGGCAAGCACCACCAACTTCGGCGTTGACGGCAGCTTTGTGACAGCCGGCGACAACACTACCTACACCGTCAGCTATGAGAACGGACAGAACGGCACTACCGAGAACAAGGCCAAGGTGGATGTTTCGGGCACGCCTAACACCACCGCATACCTGCAGGCAGGTGGCAATATGTTCGGCAAGAACCTCGGTACTGACGCCACGCACTGCACCTATGACACCGCCAACGGCGCCTACACGGCTATCCTGCCAAATCCGTCGAATGCCACAGCGATGACGTTCACCATATCCTACGACCTCATAGCAGAGGACGGAGGCGAGAAGATCAGCGTCACCGACAAGACCGCTGTGGTGCCGGCACAGTACTGCCAGTGGAAGAACAACTTCGCCTACACCTACCTGTTCAAGATTACCGACAATGCGGCAGAGCTGTATCCTATCACCTTCGACGCTGTTGTCGAGACCAACGAGACAGGTGCGCATGAGACCCAGACCTTTGTTGACGAGCCTTCAATCACCACCTTCGCCGTCACAAATGCCGGCACGATTGTGACCGACAAAGATGAATACGCCGGCGGCAACACCATCTACGCTTCCGTAGTGGAGGGCGGTGCGGTAGTCGCACTGAATGACAACAACGTGAAACTCTACACTGTGACAACCACCGACGCCACCACGTTCCCGATCACAGCGGCATCTGTGGCAAACGCAATAGAGCACAACACCACTAAGGAGATTGTGGCTACTGAGGTGACAACGGGTGTGGAGAAAGTCACGGCAGTACCTGACGAGTACGGCGCTGCATCGGCACGCACTATCTCGGCACTGAAGTGGACCGCTACGGCAAACACTGTCTACGCAGTGGAATACACCAACGCGACAAGCGGCAAGAAGACCTACGGCATCGTGAAGGTGGGTGCAGCCGAATAGACGGCATCCGCGTTCCGCCGAGGAACACCATAGACCAAGCGGGGTTCGACTCCCCGCTTGGTCACCAACGGGAAGAAACAGTAGTAGTCGACGCGTCCCCGCGTCGAACGAAGAGGAAGAAACCGCAGTAGTCGACGCGTCCCCGCGTCGAACCTGACAAAAGATGCAGCGGGGACGCTGCACCTCCTACAATAACCACAAACACCGGGCGGGACGGTCTCGCGCGTGTATATATAATATAATGTATAGAAGAACAGTAACATATTTGCTGGCTGCACTCAGCCTGACAGCGTGCACCGACGATGAATATATCGGCGGTGACACCGGTCGGGACAAAGCCTCCATAGACTTCAGCTCCGGCGTGTCGTCCTTCACGCGCTCCGGAAAGACAGGTCAGGATGCCGCCACGGCTCTCGGCGGGAAGTTCTATGTCTACGGCATGAAGA
This sequence comes from uncultured Spirochaetota bacterium, assembly GCA_963639575.1. Classification (GTDB taxonomy): domain Bacteria; phylum Bacteroidota; class Bacteroidia; order Bacteroidales; family Bacteroidaceae; genus Prevotella. The sequence goes on along the minus strand of CAVHUR010000058.1, from coordinate 4,889 downwards.
ACGAGTCGCTGATGGGTGCAGGAGTGATTGCCGACAGCAACAGGGTGTTCAACAACTACAAGGTGGTCTACACCGACGGCAGTGCCAACACCACGACGAGCAACAGCAGCGGCTGGGAGTATGTGGGACAGACCCTCTCCGACGGCGAGGCGGCAAACATGCAGACCAATTCAGGCACCGCCGCACAGACCATAAGATACTGGGACTACAATGCCGCGGACTACACCTACTATGCCTTTGCGGTGGCTAACAATGACCTGGAGAACGGCAAGGTGAAGGTGACAAAGGTCACCAACACCACAGGTGACTTCTACCGCAACGGCTACACCATGACGCTGACCGCCGATGCCGACCCCGCACAGATTTATATCGCAAGCCGCCAGCGCATCGACGTGTCACAAAACCACGACCACACACAGGTCAATGCCTACGGCGGAAAGGTGAACTTCAAGTTCTGCAACGCCATGGCGAAAGTGCGTGTGGGCATGTATGAGCAGATTCCCGGATACAGTCTCACCATCGATGCCTTCCGCATAGAGGACAATGCTACACCCACCTTCGGCGGCATGACCAAGGCGGAGACCGACCGTTTCGCCGCCAATCTGACTGCCAACAAGGGCGGTAAGGCAGGCACCATGACGGTGGTCTATCACGACGAGCGCAGCAACAGCGAGAATGAACCTGTGGTGGTGTTCAGTGCCGTGAAGGACAATGTGCTCACTCTGGGCGACAACCTGAAGGCGGGCACGACCCTCGGGGTGGATGCCGGCACGGCTGTCTACGACCAGGCGGGCGGTGCCTACACTGCAGTATATCCCATGGAGAGCAACGGCAGCAATCTGAAACTGAAGGTGGACTTCACCCTGCACTCGTCGGTAGGCGAGACCATAGAGGTGAAAAACGCCACTGCCGAGGTGCCCGCAGCCTATCTGAAGTGGCGCCCGGGATATGCCTACACCTACCTGTTCAAGATTACCGACCAGACAAACGCCACCGTGGGCAGTCTCACGGGACTTTACCCCATCACCTTCGACAAGGTGAATGTCTCCGACGCTAACGGCGAGAGCGAGGACATCAGTACCACCGGCACTGGCCGCAACATAGTGACACTGGGCTACAAACCCGCCACCAAGACGCTGACAGTGGGCAGCGATGACTACGACGTGGACGATGTCGTCTATGCCACGGTGGTGTGCGACGACAAGGTTGCCGATGACCTGCAGACCAATGCCAAACTGTATATCGTCACAACCGACGATGCCGACAACTACCCCATTACGGAAGAGACCGTGGCGAACTATCTCATCGCCTATGACGCCGACAATACTCTCGTCGACCAGCATGTCACCGTCTACGGCACGACAGCCGGTTACACCACACAGGTGCCAAAGGGTGACGGCACGGATGCCGTCAACATGATCGACGCAATGACGTGGACGGCAATCAGAAACGTGTATGCCGTGGAGTACACTGCCGCCGACAACAAGAAGGTCTACAAGATTGTCAGGGTCAGCGGATTCAGCGGACTGGCTGACGGAACACTGTCGCTGTCTGCCCACAAGGTGACCAACATGGGCGCGACGCTCACTCCGACGCTCACCGTCGACGGCGTGACGATGTCGAATGCCGATGTCACCTATTCGCTCGACTATGCCGGCACCTACGGACAGGCTGTCCCGGCGACGGTCACCGTGACCGGCAACGGCACGGCGGATGCTCGCATCAGTGTCGCCGCCAATACTACAGCCAACACCGGCAACGGCAAATACACCGTCATCGCCACCTGCCATCGCCGCACATTCAGGGCTACGTTCACTGTCAGCCAGTAATATACAAATGGAAAGAATATCCCGACATATCGCACACACGGCTCTCGGCATCGTGAGGACAGTCCTCCTACTGATGCCCGTGGCACTCGTCTGCGGCTGCTCGCAGGCGGAGGACAACCCCACAGACCCCACAACCAACCAGTACAGCATCACTTTCAGCACCTCGGAGAGTGCGGTGCAGGTGGCCCGTGCCGGTTCTGTGACAGGACTGGAGGACCTCGGTTTCACCGAGATAACGGTCTACGGATACAAGACACTCAACGGCACTATCCAGAACGTGATGCCCGGCTACACGCTCAAATATGTGGAGAACTCCGCCAACAGCACCACTACCAACTCTTCCGACTGGGAGTATGTGGGGCAGGGTACTGACTACATGGGCAAGGCGCAGGAGGTGAAATACTGGGACGGCAACAGCACCGACTACCGCTTCTTTGCCGTGCTGCCTTCCCTGAAGGACAAACTGCGCTATGAGGGCGACCCCATCACCGCCTCGACAGTGATTTCCACGACGGGCAGCTTCAGCATGGAGTTCACCGGACTGGAGTACATGACCCACACCAAAGACGGCAAATACTACGGCAGCGACGGTGCAGAGGTGAAAGAGAAGGACATCCCCATGTACAGCACACTGTGGCAGGGCGACCCGGCAGCCTACTACAAGACCCCCGTGCCCCTGTCGTTCGTGAAGCCCTACGCCCTCGTGCGCCTCGTCTTCGAGCGCCCCGACGGCACGTCGACGACAACTCTCGGCAAGACTGGCGACACCAGCCACTACACCACCTTCGGACCTAAGGACAACTCGTCAATGGCTGGCTCGGGCACAGTGGACGTGAGTTGGGGCATGACAGGCTCGCGCGAGACTGCCACCGCCACCGCCGGCACGGTCACACTGCCCACCATGACCGCCGACCCCATGGTGCTCACCAACCAGAACACACGCTATCAGGCGTGGCCGGAATACATGATGATTCCCACGGACAACACCGTCGACTTCCAGTGCAAGACATATATATATAAGGTGAACAGCAGCGGCACCGACACCTTCGATGAGCGCACCGCCATCGTGCCGGCAGCCTACATGCAGTGGAAACCGGGATACCAGTACACCTATGTGTTCAAGATAACGCAGAACAACTCCCTGGAGTTCAGCCACGTCGTGGCTGTCTACACCAAGTGGCAGGCGGGATACGTGGACAACACCACATGGTAGCCGCCACCGACGCGTCCCCGCGTCGAACGAAAAAGGGAAAAGCGGCGATGCCGCAGTACTTGACGAGAACGAGAAAAAGATGAACTGTACAACCAAGATACTTGCCGGACTGCTGGCGCTCGTGCTCTGCACGGCATGCACGTCCGATGACGAGGGAGGCCGGGAGATGACGCTCGACATCCCTGTTGCCATATATTCGCCGAGCCTCCACACCGCTGCACGTGCCGACCTGCAGGGCGACCCGGGCATAAAAGTGGACTACAAGGCTCCGCTCTACCTATATGTCTTCGCCTTCGTGGCTGAGAACAACGGCTCCGACTATGAGGTGCTGACGCAGAAACTCACCTTTACCGACACGGAACTGGCGTCGGAATGGACCCTGCGCGACGAGAACACGGTCAACGAACGGTGGCAGAAGAACGTGCGCGTGACGTTCACCATAAGCCGTGCCTTCCACAACGAGCTGGGTAAGAGCCGTGTTTTTGCCATAGCGTCACGCACCGACTTGGGCGACCTGCACACCGCTGTCAGCGCCTACACGTCAATGTCGCAGATAGAGGAAATGACGCTCGACATGACGAACTTCACATCCGACCAACTGAAGGACATCTACTCCACACCCACCAACGACCACTCCACGCCGGTGGCAAGCACCGACAACGGCATCATAATGAGCAACGGGACGACACTCACCTGCAGTACCGTGAAACTCTATCACGTGGCTGCCAAGGTGGATTTCATGTGGGAAGTGGCGTCGTCACAGCAGCAGTCGGTGGAACTGAAGACCATCACCTGCACCTCTCTGCCCACCACCTGCAAGGTGTTTGAACCTACCGCCAACCCCGCGGGCACGGCTTCGGCGCTCGTCCTCGGCTCGTCCGACGAGGCTATAAACAAGGTCAACGCCGGCAACAAGTGGCTCGGCAGGGCCTATGCCTTCATGCTGCAGCCCCCAGGCGGCACTGTCAACTACACCGTGACCTACGGCGGCACGGGCAGCAAGGCCGACACCGGCAGTTCCACGACACCCGACGCTACAGTGTTCAGCGATGTCTTCACCGGCTGGTACCGCGTCATCGCCGAAGTGAAATAGCCGCCTAAGCCAGGCAAGGACAACTTACACCAATAACGAAAACGAAAATACACGCAATATGCAACGCAAGATAAAAGGCCTGTTCATATACATGATGCTGCTGTGCTCGCTTGGTGCGGCGGCGGACGAGATACGCTATGTGTCGAAATCGGGTACTTATTCCAATGACGGAAAGTCGTGGAGCACTGCCAAAGCCAACATACAGGATGCCATCAACGACCTCGTGGACAACGGTCTCACGGGTGAGGTGTGGGTGGCTGCGGGCACATACACCCCGACGGAGAGTACCGAGTCGACAGGCGGAAGCACCGTCTACATGTCGTTCAAGATTCCTGCGGGCATCAGCGTATATGGCGGTTTCGCCGGCACGGAGACATCCAAGGACCAGCGTGTCATGAACACCTCGAAGCCCATCGGACAGATCTATGCCAACGAGACAGTGCTCTCGGGCGACCTGTCGTCGGCTGCGGAGTTCACATGGAACACCACAAAAGACCAGTGGGACGTGTCCTTCTACGGCAACTGCTATCATGTCGTGTTCTTCGCTACCAAGGGTTTCGATGCCACGACGGGGCGTGCCAAGCCCAACGGAGGCGCTCCGAAGTCGGCCATGCTTGAGGGCTGCATCATCGAACACGGCAATGCCGTCAACTCAGACATCGCCGGACGTCCGCACAATGCCTACGGCGGCGGTGTCTATATGGTGGAAGGCTCATGCCTGAAGAACTGTCTGGTGCGCCAGTGCTCGGCTTCA
>CAVHUR010000057.1:5806-12444 GCA_963639575.1 uncultured Spirochaetota bacterium | reverse complement strand
GTTCGTGACAGGATAATGAAAGTTGCGAAGTTTCAGTTCGTCATGAACAGAGCGCCAAGTAAACGCCTTCATTATGTCTTGCCTCTACCCACCCTTTCTCCTTTGCTTGCAGGTTGTGAAACCTACAAAAGGCTCGGCGTGGACTGAGGCTCGGGTTCGTCAGTTTCATGCATACGGATGCAATCGCCAACTCCTCCGACGGCAAAGTTATGATTAATTCTTCGAACGGACGAAACAAAAGACGACGAATTTACACTAAATCCAGATTATTTTCCTGTCCAAATACACAAAACTGCGCAATCTGTAGTTGTAAAAACAGATCGCGCAGTTTTCCTTTGGGGAGTTTGACGCGGAGACACATCAACTATTACAATTACACACCTACAGTAGCAATTTCTAATAGTTGCTTTAAGGTGTTCTCTACACCTTATTAATATATAGGGAGTGTTACTGACGGACGTTGATGATGCAGTTGTGTGGTTCTTTCACGTCACCGTTGATAGTGACAGACCCTATGCTGTCCGCCGTGATAACGCCGGAAACAGGATTCTTGATGTTCTCTATGTGTCCCCGAATGTCCGCATTGATGTCGCATGAATCCTCGAATGCACGGTCACAAGCGGGGGCAAAGGTGCAGTCTTCGAGGGTTATTCCGTCAAGATAGCACAGTGGTTGTTCACCGGCAATGTGGCAGCGCACCAACTTTATGTTCTTTGAGTGCCAAGCCAGGTATTCTCCGTCAAGTACAGAGTCATAGACTGTGACATTCTCGCACTCCCAAAAGGAGTCTTTGGTGGTAATCTTCGCATTGTGAACTTCTACGTTCTTGCAGTATTGAAATACGTATTTTGAGTCAGATACAAGTCCGTCAACGTAGACATCAGTACAGAACATGAAGGGATAGGTGCCGTCATGCAAGGTGACGTTTTTTATTTTTATGCCGTTTACTCTCCAGAATGTTTCGTCCGCATCGTTGACAGTGACATTCTCGAGAGTGAGATTGTTCATCTCGCGGAATAATTTCGGGGCATCAATAACGGTGTCTTTCATTATCATGTCGTTGCTGTACCATATGGCGGAACGGCTTCCTGTCTCGAAATGACAATTGGTTATGAGAGAGCCGTCGACGTGCCACCATGGATATTTTCCTATAAACCGGCAGTTGTCAGCCTCTATATTGTGGCAGCATTTGATGCCTGATTCTCCTTCAGTGATAGTGACATTCTCCAACCGGAGATTGCTGGAACCGAACAGAGGGCGTTCGCCTCCAAAGCTTTTGTCTTTGATAATGTTCATCGTTGTGTCGTTTTTGCAGTGCAAAATTACAATTTTCCTGCAACTTGAATACGGATTGCCGGACAAAAAAGAAAGATGCGTCCCTGTTGTTGGACGCATCTTCCCCTCATTGAAAAATCATTGCAATGTTACCGTTTACTGCCGAATGACACTCCCGGCCAGTCGTCTGTGCGGAATGGTGATGCGGGTAATCCGGCGGAATTGACAAGGTTGCACTCAGGGTTATCTGCCCATGCGTAGCGTACTGCCAACGGGAATGCCACTTCAGGAGACGATACTTCTACGGCATTTCCTGTTATCTTGGCATCAGCCCAGTGCCATACATGATCAGCTCCGGCAATGGCAAATCCTTTGACTCTGCCGTTGTCAGACGTGCGAAGTCCGTTTGCAGTGTTATTCATGAATTGTACGGTGATGCTGTTCCCGCTAATCTTGTAGTTGCTATAAACGGGACCTTCGAACGTGAGGTTTTCTCCGTATGTAGTGGCTCGTGCTGCAAGGGCGAGCCTGTGTCCTACCTCCTGCTTGTTTTTCGGGTGGATGTCGTTAGCCTCGCCTATGTCAATGATTGTTGCCATGCCAACGTTGTCAAGGTGCAGACGGGTCATCAACTGTGCCTCGCGCAACTCTGCCCATGTTGACTCATGCGGTTTGTCCTGGCGTTGCATGAAGTTTGCCAACTGAACCATATAGAACGGGAAATCGTATCCCCATTTGTTTCTCCAGTCTTTAATCATGAGTGGCATCAGCTCCCGATACTGGTAAGCTTGCGAGACGTTGGCTTCGCCTTGATACCATATTGCACCCTTAATGGCAAAAGGTACGATGGGATTAATCATGGAATTGTAGAGGAATGTGTGTACGTTGGGATCTGACCCGATGTTCACTGGCATAGCGGGTACTTGGGTCTCGTTGACGGAAGGCTTGTACTTCCAGTCTCCCACAAGTGAAATCCTGTCTGTCCCCCTCTTCGTGGCAATGTAAAAGTCGTTTTCTCCACAGTTGATTCCCGTGAGACCGCCTGTGTCGTGTATCCTGACGGCAATGACAGCTTTGCCGGCTTTAACTAACTTTGCCGGAACGGTATAGGTCCTGTCCGCTATGCATCCTATAGTGCTGCCAATTGTTTCTCCGTTGAAATAGGTTATGTCATGGTCGTCGACTTGTCCGAGGTGAATAGTGAGTTCTTTTCCTGCCCACTTCTGTGGGATATCAATAACCCTGCGTACCCACCAAAAAGCGTTGACGGTGCCGGGTTCTCCACCTGTGCCGGGGAAATGAAAAGTCTTCCATGAAGAATCGTCCAAGGAAGATGTCGCGTAATAGGGCTTTCCGTCCTTGTATCCTTTGTCTGCCTCGTTGACCTTGGAGAGCCATTCGTCATACTGAACTTTGTAGAGTTGCGCCCTGGCGGTCTCTGATGCCGGCAGATTTTCAATCTTTTCCAAATTTGGCTTTTGGTCAGGAATTCCTTTGAAAGCATCGGAACTCATCCATGCTTCGATGATTGTTCCTCCCCAAGACGTGTCGATAAGTCCTATCGGGACATTGCGGTATCTGTAGAGGTCGCGTCCGAAGAAGTAGGCGCAAGCGGAGAAATCGGCGACGCTCTCTGCGTTGCAGACTTGCCAACCTCCATGTTCTACGGCAAGATCAGATATGGGTTGAGCGCTTGTTACCCTTGTCGCAAGCAGGAAACGAATATTCGGATAGTTGGCGGCGTCAGCCTTTTCCTTCTCCCAATCCTTTACATGCCCCCAACCTTCGACAGGCATCTCCATGTTGGATTGTCCTGAACAGACCCAAACTTCGCCAATCATGACATTTTTGAGAATGGTTTTCTTTTTGCTTCCGTCTGAAATGGTGATAGTGTAAGGACCTCCGGCAGAAGGGGTTTTTACGGTTGTGCTCCATTTACCGCAAGCATCGGCTGTGGTGACATGGTCGTTGCCGTCCCATGAAGTGGTAACAGTGACGGTTTTCCCTGGTTTGCATTCTCCCCAAACTGGTGCATTGTCTCTTTGCTGCTGCATTACCATGTTGTCGGAAAAAACGGGGCAAAGCTTAACTTGTGCAGTGGCTGCTGACAGTGATAGCAGTGCTATACACACGGTGGTGATAACCTTTTTCATAACGTAATAGATTTAGAATTTAATAGAAAAGGGGCACTACCCTCCGTTTGCAGAAAGTGTGCCCCGTATTCTGGATAGAACCAATATCGGAATATCAGTGGTTGATATTCAATACTGGAATGTGGATTTACAGATTGGCGTTGTCCTTTGCCCACTCTGCTACAGGTGGAATGATGCCAAGACCGATGATTTCGTCGCGCATTTTCTGCAAGTGCTCGTAAGAAGCTTGCAGTCCGGCCATCTCTTCCTCTGTGCCCTTAGGCGCAGTGAAATGAACACCGGTAGCATCAATTGTGGTAGGCATAGCCATCATTACATTCTTGTAGCCACACTCGTCGCAGTTGACATAGCAGCCTGCGGGCAGAGTGAAAGGCTCACCGCCCATAGCACCCTCGATCATTTTCACTGCCTGGTAGGCAGGGCTTTGGAATGACGAACGACCGCGAAGCTTGATTATGTTAGAACCACCCTGCACTGTGTGCAGCTTGATTTCTGCCCAACGTTCTGCGGAAAGTCCCATTTCAGAAAGAGGCTTGCCGTCAACCTTTACTTGAGAGGCAAATACTGCCATCTGCTCTCCGTGTCCGCCATAGGTGTGGGCACCGGTAACTTTGTCCTGCTGAACACCAAATTCGAGTGCAAGAGCCTGCTGCAGACGTGTGGAGTCGAGTGCTGCGAGTGATGTGAGTTGGTTGGGCTTCAATCCTGAGTGGATGAGTGCTGTGAGCGCAGTAACATCTGCCGGATTGAAAATAACTACTACGTGCTTTACATCGGGACAGAATTTCTTGATGTTTTCTCCGAATTCTGCGGCAATCTTGCAGTTTCCCTTGAGAAGGTCTTCGCGTGTCATGCCCTCCTTACGTGGAGCACCACCAGAGGAGATGATGTATTTTGCACCGGTGAAAGCCACTTCGGGATCAACCGTGTAGCTGATGTTTGCACCGGGGAAAGCGCACTGCTGCATCTCGTCGAAAACTCCGTGTACTCCAGGCTCATAGATGTCATAAAGGCAGATGTTCGGAGTGAGCTTAAGCATGAGTGCAGTCTGTACCATGTTAGAGCCGATCATGCCGCCGGCACCAACGATTACAAGTTTCTCGTCTGTTAGAAATTTCATGTTACTTTGTATTAATCGATTTAACAATTTGCGTCTGTTATCAGAATGAATGTTTGACTATTCAGACACCGCAAAATTACTAAAAAAAATATGATAGAATATACGTTTATTGACGAATAATCTTTTTTTAACCTAAAAAAAACTATCTTTGCAGCCCATACATTTGTGATTGCTAAAAAGTTCTGTTGGATTAGAAATATTGTATCTGGTTATGAATGATATTATAAGTCGACGTCTGGAAGCCTTGAGAGATGTGATGCGTAGAGAACGTATTGCGGCTTTTGTTTTTCCAAGTACCGATCCTCATGATGGAGAATATGTTCCGGGCCACTGGAAGGGGCGAGAATGGATTTCCGGTTTTAGCGGTTCGGCTGGGACTGCGGTAGTGACCCTTACGTCGGCGGCACTGTGGACGGATTCACGGTATTTCCTTGCGGCGGAGCGACAACTGGCAGATACGGAGTTTGAATTAATGAAGCAACGAATGGATTCAACGCCGACTGTGGCGGAATGGATCGGAATGGAATTGGCGGACTCTGAGATAAAGGATGTCGGTATTGACGGAACTGTTTTCTCCTGGAATGACGTTGAAACATTCATTGCAGAGTTGAGACAGGAGGGAGGGCTTACTTTGAGAACTAATTTTGACCCGTTGGATATTATATGGAAAGATCGTCCGCAGATTCCGCTCAATGCAGTAGAGATACACGATTTGAAGTTTGCGGGCGAGTCTGCGCCCGATAAAATACGCAGAATAAGAAAAGCTTTGAGGAAAAAACATGTGGATGGAATGTTGGTCTCTGCACTTGACAACATCGCATGGATACTTAATCTTCGTGGAAGTGATGTCCATTGCAATCCTGTATTTGTGAGTTATCTGTTGGTGTCGTCGCAAAATGTTACATTGTTTGTGGACTCCAGAAAAGTGAGTTCCAGTGTAAAAGATTACCTTGGCAGTATTGGGGTGCTGCAGAAAGAGTATGGCGATGCAGCGGAGACCCTTCTCCACTATCCTGACTATAACATATTGGTAGATCCTGACGAGGTGAACTATACTCTTGCGAAATCCGTGGGATGCGAGCATATAATACGTGACAAGTCGCCGGTTCCAATGATGAAAGCTGTAAAAAATCCTGTGGAAATAGAGGGGTTTCACCGGGCAATGCTCCGCGATGGGGTTGCAATGGTGAAGTTTATGCGTTGGCTGAAACCAGCTGTTGAACGTGGAGGGGAGACCGAAATGTCGGTTGACGCAAAGTTGACTGCATTTCGTGCGGAACAAGAATTGTTCTGCGGGAAATCTTTCGATACTATAGCGGCATATCAAGAACATGGAGCTATAGTCCATTATGAGGCAACTCCGGAGACGGACTCGTTGCTAAAGCCGGAAGGGTTCTTGTTACTTGATAGCGGGGCGCAGTATAAGGATGGTACTACAGATATAACCCGCACAATTCCATTGGGGGTGTTGACTGATGTCCAAAAACGCATTTATACTCTCGTGTTGAAGGGGCATATACAGTTGGAACTTGCAAAATTTCCGGACGGAACGTCGGGTACGCAGGTTGATGCCGTGGCAAGACTGCCAATGTGGCGTGAGGGCATTAATTATTTGCATGGCACAGGGCATGGAGTTGGCTCCTACCTGAACGTGCATGAGGGACCGCACCAGATACGTATGGAGTGGAAACCTGCGCCGTTAAAATCAGGAATGACTGTTACGGATGAACCTGGGATATACCTTGCCGGGCGGTTTGGGGTGAGAATAGAGAATACTCTATTGGTAGATGATTATATGGAGACGGAATTCGGACGTTTTCTGCAGATGAAGCCACTTACCCTTTTCCCGATAGACAGGGAGCCTATTGTTGTGGAAATGCTTACTGAAGAGGAAGTGCAATGGGTTGATTCTTACCATATGGAAGTATATAAGGAGTTATCCCCGATGTTGAAGGATGCTGCAGATCGTGATTGGTTGCGTGTAAACACATTGCCTCTGAAAGAACAAGGGGTGTGGTGCTGATTATGAAAAAGTTCGCCTGAAAGTGTTGGCGAAAAAACAAAAAAAACAAAAAAGTTTGTCCGTATTG
>CAVHUR010000057.1:0-5796 GCA_963639575.1 uncultured Spirochaetota bacterium | reverse complement strand
GAATAGAAATAAATCCGATTGGGAATAGAAATAAATATGTATAACAATAAAAAATAAAAGCAAAACATGATTATCGTACCAGTAAAAGATGGTGAGAACATTGAGCGTGCGCTGAAAAAATTCAAACGTAAATTTGAGAGAACAGGTGTTGTGAAAGAACTCCGTGCTCGTCAGCAGTACAATAAGCCTTCTGTTCTGAAGCGTCTTAAGATGGAGCATGCTGTTTATGTACAGAAGCTCCGTGCCAACGAAGAGTAAACTCCTTTTGGTGCAAGATGTGGATCGGCGTGGCAAAAAACGTTGATCTATAAGGCAAGAATAGATGGAAAGGTTGGTGAAAGAATTCCTTTGCTATTTGGAAAATGAACGAAGTCGTTCTGTTCATACGGTGGGGAGTTACGGAGCCGACCTTGAATCGTTTTGTAAGTATGTGCGTTCGCTTGATCCGAACGTGGGTTGGGATGCGGTTGATGCCTGCGTCGTTCATGGTTGGATGGAACGCATGTCGGACAAAGGCAATGAGGCTACATCTATAAATCGTAGGCTGTGTAGTCTCCGGGCTTTTTTTCGGTATGCTGTGCGTAGCGGAAAATTACATCACAATCCGGTTCGCCTTGTGAGCGGTCCAAAGAAGAAGAAGCCTCTGCCGCAATATCTTACAGAATCTGAGATGGGACGTTTGTTAGATGAGGAGCGTTGGGGTGACGATTTCGGAGATGTTCGTTCAAGGACGATAATCCTTGTTTTTTATTCTACGGGTATCCGCTTGTCTGAGCTACAATGTCTTGATGATGAATCGGTGGACAATGTGCATAATCAACTGAGGGTTGTAGGTAAGCGCAAAAAAGAAAGATTGGTGCCTTTTGGCGTGGAACTTGAATCTGCTTTGGCGTATTATAAATCAAAGCGTGATGAAGTATTCCGTATGGGAAATGGTCCTTTGTTCGTTGGTGATAAGGGGCGTCGCATGACCCCCCAACAGATAAGGGATGACGTAAAAAGAAGCATTTCTGTGGTTTCTACAATGAAAAAGCGTTCGCCGCACGTCCTTCGCCATACGTTTGCGACGGCAATGCTTAATAACGGTTCGAATATAGAGCATGTGCAGAAATTCCTTGGCCATGAAAGCGTGTCTACCACGGAGATTTACACGCATACTACTTTTGGACAGTTGCGGCGTGTTTATTCGGAAGCGCATCCGAGAGGTGCGGCTCGTAAGGATTCTCCTTTGGATGATTAGAGGGTAAGGTTTAGTTTGCCGGCGGGAGTGTGAAGTAGGAGTCGGAGGCGACTCCTGGGTGGCAATACATAATGTATTTACATGTTGTCGATTGCTCTTCGGGTGAAAAAATGGCGGTGTGGCAAAAAAAAACTTCCGAAAGTTTTGTGGGTTCAGAAATAATGCATACCTTTGCAGTCGTATTTGAAACACGTCCTACATGCAAGGCCTAATGGCTGCAAAGGATTTGCCTCTTTAGCTCAGTTGGCCAGAGCACGTGATTTGTAATCTCGGGGTCGTTGGTTCGAATCCGACAAGAGGCTCGAAAGGGTGGTTACCAGAGTGGCCAAATGGGGCAGACTGTAAATCTGCTGGCTATGCCTTCGGTGGTTCGAATCCATCACCACCCACTTACTTGCGGAAATAGCTCAGTTGATAGAGCACTAGCCTTCCAAGCTGGGGGTCGCGGGTTTGAGCCCCGTTTTCCGCTCTCTTGCTGCTTTAGCTCAGTGGTAGAGCGCTTCCTTGGTAAGGAAGAGGTCCCGAGTTCAACTCTCGGAAGCAGCTCTTTCGGGGAATTTAAATAAAATAGGACTATAACAATCTTTGACGACTATTTGACTATTCATTGAAAACAAATAAGTAAAGCTATGGCTAAAGAACAATTCGTACGTACCAAGCCACACGTAAACATTGGTACTATCGGTCACGTAGACCACGGTAAGACTACTCTTACTGCTGCTATCTCTAAGACTCTTCACGATAAGGGTTTCGGTAGCGAGGAGATTAAGTCTTTCGATCAGATTGATAACGCTCCTGAGGAAAAAGAGCGTGGTATTACCATCAATACAGCTCATATCGAATACGAGACTGCAAATCGTCACTACGCACACGTAGACTGCCCAGGACACGCTGACTATGTGAAGAACATGGTTACTGGTGCTGCTCAGATGGACGGTGCTATCCTTGTTGTGGCTGCTACTGACGGTCCTATGCCACAGACTCGTGAGCACGTGCTTCTCGCTCGTCAGGTAAACGTTCCTCGTCTTGTTGTATTCCTTAACAAGTGTGATATGGTTGACGATGAGGAAATGCTCGAGCTTGTAGAGATGGAAGTTATCGAAATCCTTACACAGTACGGCTATGAGGAGGATTCTCCAATCATCCGCGGTTCTGCACTCGGTGCTCTTAACGGAGTAGACAAGTGGACAGACAAGGTAATGGAACTCATGGACGCTTGTGATACATGGATTCAGGAGCCTCCACGTGCTACAGACAAACCATTCCTTATGCCTGTTGAGGACGTATTCTCAATCACAGGTCGTGGTACTGTTGCTACTGGTCGTATCGAGACTGGTGTTATCCACGTAGGTGATGAGGTTGAGCTCCTCGGTCTTGGTGAAGACAAGAAGTCAGTTGTAACTGGCGTTGAGATGTTCCGTAAGCTCCTCGATGAGGGTCGTGCAGGTGACAACGTAGGTCTTCTCCTCCGTGGTATTGACAAGAACGAAATCAAGCGTGGTATGGTGCTCTGCCATCCTGGACAGATTAAGCCATTCAAGCGTTTCAAGGCTTCTGTATACGTACTGAAGAAGGAAGAGGGTGGTCGTCACACTCCATTCGGTAACAAGTATCGTCCTCAGTTCTACCTCCGTACAATGGACTGTACAGGTGAGATCTCTCTCCCAGAGGGTGTAGAAATGGTAATGCCTGGTGATAACGTTGAGATCACTGTAGAACTTATCTACGCTGTGGCTCTTAACACTGGTCTCCGCTTCGCTATCCGTGAGGGTGGTCGTACAGTAGGCTCAGGTCAGATTACTGAGGTATACGAAGACTAATCTGATTTCAAAGATTTGGATTAATCATAAAGGCTCCCATTGCGTTGGGTAGTGGGAGCTCTTTTTACGGGAGTCTTTCAATGGTAGGAAAGCGGTCTCCAAAACCGTCAATGAGGGTTCGATTCCTTCCTCCCGTGCCACATTAAAGATAATATGTTCAAAAAGATAGCAAATTATTGCAAGGCTTGCTATGATGAGCTTATGCATAAGACGACTTGGCCAACACGTAGCCAGCTGACTCATACTGCGGTGGTTGTATTATCTGCTTCCCTTGTCATCGCGGTAGTGGTCTTCTGCATGGATAAAGTGTTTGGTTTTGCTTTAAGTCTTGTCTATCCAAATTAACAAGGTGATGGCTGTATCAGGAAAGAATTGGTATGTTTTTCGCACCGTTAGCGGTAAGGAACAGAAGGTAAAGGAATATATTGAGGCGGAAATGAAGCATAATTCACTTCTGTCTTCGCATGTTTCAGAACTTCTTCTTCCTACAGAGAAGCATGCTGCTTTGCGTAATGGTAAACGGGTTGAAAAGGAGAAACTACGTCTCCCTGGATACTTGTTTATTCAGGCTGACTTGAGCGGTGAGGTGGCGCACACACTGCGTTTCATTCCTAACGTTCTTGGTGTACTTGGTGGTTTGGACAACCCTGTGCCAGTTCCACAATCAGAGGTAAACAGAATGCTCGGCGCTGCTGAGGAGACCTTCGTCCAGGACGAGGTTGACATTCCTTACATGGTTGATGAGACTGTAAAGGTGACCGATGGTCCTTTCAGTGGTTTCAGTGGTATCATCGAAGAGGTGAATGCCGAGAAGCGCAAGCTGAAGGTCATGGTCAAGATTTTTGGCAGAAAGACTCCTTTGGAGTTGAGTTTTATGCAAGTTGAGAAAGAAGGATAATCATTGTTACGGATATTATCCTCCTTCTATATTAATTTCAAACAAATCAGAAAATGGCTAAAGAAGTTGCTGGATTAATCAAATTACAGATTAAAGGTGGCGCTGCGAATCCTTCTCCTCCGGTAGGACCTGCACTTGGTTCGAAGGGTATCAATATCATGGGATTCTGCAAAGAATTTAACGCCCGTACCCAGGATAAGGCAGGTAAAATTCTTCCTGTCGTTATAACTTACTATACCGACAAGTCTTTCGACTTCATTATCAAGACTCCTCCTGCAGCTGTACAGCTCAAAGAGGTAGCTAAGATAAAGAGTGGTTCTGCAGCACCTAACCGCCAGAAGGTTGCCACTGTAACTTGGGATCAGGTTAAGGGTATTGCAGAGGATAAGATGGCTGACCTCAACTGCTTCACAGTAGAGTCTGCTATGCGTCTTATTGCCGGTACTGCTAGAAGTATGGGTATCACAGTACAAGGGGAGTTCCCTGGTAAATAATTTAAACTTCAATTAGAAAAATGAGTAAACTGACAAAAAATCAAAAATCAGTAGCTGATAAGGTTGAAGCAGGGAAGGCATACTCTTTGAAGGAAGCAGCAGAATTGGTAAAGGAAATCACCACTACCAAGTTTGACGCTTCTGTAGATATCGATGTACGTTTGGGTGTTGACCCTCGTAAGGCTAACCAGATGGTACGTGGCGTTGTGTCACTTCCAAATGGTACCGGTAAGGTGACACGCGTACTCGCCCTCTGTACACCTGATCAGGAGGCTGCCGCTAAGGAAGCTGGTGCTGACTATGTTGGTCTTGACGAGTATATCGACAAAATCAAGGGTGGTTGGACTGATGTAGACGTTATCATCACTATGCCTTCATGCATGGGTAAGATAGGTCCTATCGGTCGTATCCTCGGTCCTCGTGGTTTGATGCCAAACCCAAAGAGCGGTACTGTGACAATGGATGTTGCAAAGGCTGTTAAGGATGTTAAGCAGGGTAAGATAGATTTCAAGGTTGACAAGAGTGGTATCATCCATACCTCTATTGGCAAGGTATCTTTCACTGCTGATCAGATTTACGAGAATGCAAAAGAGTTTATAGCTACTGTTATCAAGCTCAAGCCTGCAGCTGCTAAGGGTACTTACATGAAGAGTGTCTTTATTTCCAGTACAATGAGTAAGGGTATCAAGATCGATACCAAGACTGTTGAATAATTCTAAAGTTTTAGCAAGATGAAAAAGGAAATAAAAGATACAATCATTTCTGGACTCGGCGAGATGCTGAACCAATATCCTCACTTCTACCTTGTCGACATGGCAGGTCTGAATGCTGAGGCTACAAGTAACTTGCGTCGCAAGTGCTTCAAGAATGATATCAAGCTTGTCTTGGTGAAGAATACTCTTCTTGAGAAGGCTTTTGAGGCTTCTGACAAGGACCTTACTCCTGTTTACGATTCACTTAAGGGTAGCACTGCTGTAATGTTCAGCACTGTAGCTAACGCTCCAGCCAAGCTGCTCAAGGAATATAAGAAGGAAGGTGTTCCTGCACTCAAGGCTGCTTACGCTGAAGAGAGCATCTTCGTGGGAGCAGACAAACTCGAGGAGCTGGCAAACATCAAGAGCAAGAGCGAGCTCATCGCAGATGTTGTCGCACTCCTCCAGTCTCCTGCAAAGAACGTCATTTCTGCACTGCAGTCTGGCGCCGGCACTATCCATGGTGTGCTTAAGACACTGGGAGAACGCCCTGAGTAACTAATACATTACATAAACAAAAAGAATAATTAAAAAAAATTAGAATATTATGGCAGATATTAAAGCTATTGCAGAAGAGTTGGTAAACCTTACT
>CAVHUR010000056.1:0-12909 GCA_963639575.1 uncultured Spirochaetota bacterium | reverse complement strand
CACGGACGAGATACTGGACAGAAAGGGATACACATTCCTGCTGATAGCTCCGCAACTGGAGCAGGCTGACGACTCCAATTTCGGTCAGATTGACCAGATATACGAGTATGCGGAGGAAAACGGATATCCGTTCTACTGCCTCACGGCGAGCGGAAAGAAAGCCATCGGACGCTGGCAGGACATGACGGGAGCGGAGTATCAGTTCTGCAATACCGACGCGACAACACTGAAAACTGTCATAAGGAGCAACCCGGGACTGGTGCTTCTGAAAGACGGCACCATAATACAGAAGTGGAGTCACAACGGACTTCCGTCGACCGACGAGATGAACGCTCCGCTCGACAAACTGGGTATCGGACAGCAAAAAGCGGTAAGCGAGACGACGAAAATAGCCGAGATACTACTTCTGTTCATCCTACCTATTATATTATTGAGCATTGCCGACAGAATGTGGGCATGGACCAAGTGGATCAGAAAGAACAAACGTTCAACATCTATATTAACAAATAAAACAATTAAACCTATGGCAAAGAAAATTGTAGCAGGCAACTGGAAGATGAACAAGAACCTGCAGGAGGGTGTAGCTCTCGCCAAAGAGCTGACTGAAACAGTAAAGAACCCTAACTGCGGAGTTATCATCTGCACACCGTTTATCCACCTCGCAAGCGTAGCCGAGATAGTAAAGGGCACTCCGATAGAGCTTGGAGCAGAGAACTGCGCAGACAAGGCAAGCGGTGCCTACACTGGTGAGGTTTCCGCAGAAATGGTGAAATCTACCGGCGCACAGTATGTCATCCTCGGCCACTCAGAGCGCCGCGAGTACTACAAGGAGACTCCGGAGATTCTGAAAGAGAAGGTGCAGCTCGCCCTGGCAAACGGTCTGAAGGTGATATTCTGCATCGGCGAGTCTCTCGCAGAGCGCGAGGCTAACAAGCAGAACGAGGTTGTGAAGGCTGAACTGCAGGGTTCTGTATTCAACCTTACTGCCGAGGAGTGGAAGAACATCGTCATTGCATACGAGCCAATCTGGGCTATCGGCACAGGCAAAACCGCTACCGCAGACCAGGCAGAGGAAATCCACGCATACATCCGCTCATGTGTTGCTGAGGTCTATGGTGCTGAAGTAGCTGCCGAGACCACCATTCTCTACGGCGGTTCATGCAAGGCAAGCAACGCTCCTGAGCTGTTCGCAAAGCCTGACATCGACGGTGGTCTGATCGGCGGAGCTTCTTTGAAGGCTGCTGACTTCAAGGGCATCATCGACGCTTGGGGTTAATACACACGCTTGAAGCCCTCTTCTGAGGACACAAAACCAACAGGCAGATAATGAAAAGACTATTTATCATGCTGTCCACTATCGTCTGCGCACTCGACACGAGTGCGCAGACATACTTGGAACATCTGCAGACCAAGGAAACAGGAAAGGGGCAGGTGGTGGTCGTGGAGTCGCCGGAGATTGACCGTCTGGTGAATGGCAACGCCCCGAAAGACACCAACGCCAAGAAACAAACCGCCGCTCAGGAGAAGACCGAGAAGGCAGAAACCGCACACAAGACCACTCCGCAGAAATCAGCCCATGAGGAAAGCGGCAACACCGACGTTACGTCTGTCAGTACAAACCGTCACGTGGCAAAAAACACCTACAAGGTGACAGGCTACCGTGTGCAGGTGTTTGCCGGTGGCAACTCACGCACCGACAAGAGCAAGGCGGAGACTACAGGAAGCCAGATAAAGGTCCTATTCCCCGAACAACCGGTATACGTGCATTTCTATTCACCACGATGGATATGCCGCATGGGCAATTTCCGCACCTATGCAGAGGCGGAGGAGATGCTCAAGAAAGTGAGGGAAGCAGGCTACAAACAGGCAAGTCTGGTGAAAGGAAAGATAACAGTGGAATACTGATTGCCTGATTCTAACAAGACAAAACACACGATGAGACTCGTTTCATGGAATGTCAACGGCCTACGGGCGTGCGTCAAGAAAGGTTTTGAAGAATCGTTCAAAGCCTTGGATGCGGACTTTTTCTGTCTGCAGGAGACCAAGATGCAGGCGGGACAACTCGACCTTGAGTTTGACGGTTACAGGTCTTTCTGGAACTACGCCGACAAAAAAGGCTATTCCGGAACGGCCATTTTCACACGCCAGACACCGCTCAACGTCACTTACGGACTGGGCATCGACGAGCACGACCATGAGGGCAGGGTCATCACGCTGGAAATGGACAAGTGCTACGTCGTCACTTGTTACACGCCCAACTCGCAGGACGGACTGCGCAGACTGGACTACCGCATGGACTGGGAGGAGGCCTTTCAGAAATACATAAGGGAACTTGACAGCAGAAAACCGGTAATTTTCTGTGGCGACCTGAACGTGGCTCACGAAGACATAGACCTGAAGAACCCGAAGACAAACCGTCAGAACCCGGGTTTCTCCGACGAAGAACGCATGGCGATGAGCCGCTTTCTGGGACACGGATTCAGAGTTGAGGACACGCAGAAACCGCACGGAGGGTTTACCGACACATTCCGTCTGCTCCATCCTGACGAGGCTAAATACTCGTGGTGGAGCTACAGATTCCAAAGCAGAGCAAAGAACATAGGGTGGCGCATTGACTATTTCATCGTGTCCGACCGCATCTCCGACAAGGTGACTGCAGCCGAGATACACAACGGAATAGAGGGCAGCGACCATTGTCCCGTCAGTGTCGACATCGACATCTGATTCCGTCCGGCACAGAAATACTGCCGGTTGGAAAGCGGAAAAAACGGCGGGACAAAACACCTGAACTGAGCATAAAACAAAAAGAAGCAGACCTCACGGCTTGCTTCTTTTACTAATGGATGAATTTTTAGTTATATTATAAGAGAGATTTTCAGTTGTATATCTTTGTCGTGCTATCTGTTCCAGCACTCTTGCTTCCTTTTTTCACTTACAAAGATAGGCAATTTTCCCATAAAACGGCAAGTCCTTTAACTTAATTTTACTATTATTTTTGCTCGAAAAATTGACTGAAATCAAAATTGCGATACTAATAAGAAAACTATAGAAACAATGCGTTTTAAGTTACGATTTCAAAAGTAGCGTTTTTAATTTTGCATTTTAATACAGTATCTAAAACATTTTCCCAAGGAAATCATTCCCCATGCGCCTATCGTCAATACCGATTGGCGATACCGCAAAAATTGTCCTGCGAGCGACTTTTCCGGACGGTTTTCCGCTCCATACGGCAAAAAAGCAGTAACTTTGACGATGATATGAGATACCTTATAGTAAGCGACATTCACGGCTCATGGCCGCGTCTGCAACAGGTGTTGCAGCATTTCGAGAACATGAAAATGGATATGCTGCTCATTCTGGGCGACATTCTCAACTACGGTCCACGCAACGGAGTGCCCGAAGGACTGGACGCTCCTGCCATTGCGGAGGCACTGAATAAACTCAGCGACAGGATTATCGCCGTGAGGGGAAACTGCGACTCGGAAGTCGACCAGATGCTTCTACAGTTCCCTATCATGTCGGACTACGCCATGATAGTGGACAATGGTGTGCGCCTGTTCCTCACCCACGGTCACAAATACAACGAGAGCAACATGCCGACAGTGGCGTGCGACGCATTCCTGTACGGACATACCCACCTGTGGAAACTGGAGACCGTCAACGGAAAGACGGTGTGCAACACCGGCAGCATCACATTTCCGAAAGGGGGCAACGAACCCACTTTCGCCACTTTCGCCGACGGTGAACTGCGCATACACTCGCTCAACGGCGACACACTGAAATCTTTGCATACGACAAGCAACAAGTGATGACCGTCAACTTATGGGCGTCATATTTGGCTATCTCGCAGAATTGATATAACTTTGCGCAAGTTATTAAACGACAAAAACACGATATTATGGAAATAAAAGTTACTGAAGAAAATTTCGAGAGCTACAAGAACGGCGAGCTCCCATTTGTGGTTGACCTGTGGGCAACATGGTGCGGACCTTGCAGAATGCTCAGTCCGATAGTGTCGGAACTTGCTGAAGAATACGACGGAAAGGTTGTCGTGGGCAAGTGCGACATAGAAGAGAACGAGGACATACCGATGCAGTTCGGCGTGCGCAACATCCCTACCCTGCTCTTCTTCAAGGGTGGCGAACTGGTCGACAAGTTCGTCGGCGCTGCGCAGAAGTCCACTCTGAAAGAGAAATTCGACGCTCTGCTGAAATAAGAACATACCGGTCAGCCGACCTGAAGAGTGCCGGCATGACACGAACCGGATATGCCGGCTTGCAGGTTTCTGTCGTCAGAAACTTACAAGCCGGCTTCCGTTTGGTTCTTCTTCTATCTTCACCTTCACCGCATCCAGAGGAAGTACCTCCTCGATAAGTTCCGGCCACTCGATGAGACATAGGTTTCCGCTGTCGAAATAGTCCTCTCCGCCCATGTCGAAGAACTCGTCGAGTTTCTTTATGCGGTAGAAATCGAAATGATAGACAGGCTGCTCCGCCGCCCCCAAGAGGTCAGAGTGGGCAGTGTATTCATTGACGATGGCAAATGTGGGCGATGTTATCACGTCGTCAACACCCAGTTCTTCGCACACGGCTTTTATGAACGTGGTCTTGCCGACACCCATTTTTCCGTAGAAAGCGAATACCCGGCTCTCGCCCATTCCCTGGACAAACTGGCGTGCAGCCTCGTTTATCCGCTCGATAGAATCAATCTTTATCTCCATATCATCTTCTTCTTGGCGACATCGTTATCAGCGGCACGAGCATCTCCTCCATGGAAATGCCGCCGTGCTGGAACGTGTCTTTATAATAACTCACATAGTAATTGTAGTTGTTGGGGTAGGCAAAGAAAGCGTCACCTGTGGCAAACACATAGCTGGTAGATATGTTCGGCGACGGCAACTGCGCCTTTTTCGGCTCCTTCACGGAGAATACCTCCTTTGAGTCATAGTTCAGATTCTTTCCCAACTTGTACCTCAGATTGGTGTTGGTGTTGCGGTCTCCGATAATCTTCACCGGGGTTGAGCAGCGTATGCTGCCGTGGTCGGTAGTGAGAATTATCTTGTAGTCGCTTTGGGCAAGCACCTTGAAGAGTTCCGCAAGCACAGAGTGGCGAAACCACGAAAGGGTTATCGACCGATAGGCACTCTCGTTGTTGGCGAGCTCGCGCACCATTTTCGACTCCGTGCGGGCATGCGACAGCATGTCGATGAAGTTGACCACAAGCACGTTGAGGTCATTGTTTTCCAGTTCATTCAGGCGGTTGAGGAATTTCTCCGCGCCCTGCGAGTCGTTCACCTTATTATAACTATAGGTATCCTTGCGCCTGAAACGCTCTATCTGAGTGCCGATGAGAGGTCCTTCGTTGAGGTTCTTGCCCTCCTCTTCGTCCTCGTCCACCCACAAGTCAGGGAACATCTCGGCTATCTTGTTGGGCATCAGACCGGAGAAAATGGCGTTTCTCGCATACTGTGTAGCGGTGGGCAGAATGGTGAGATACAGGTCTTCATCGATGTCGAACATGTCGCCTATCTCTTGCGAAAGCACTCTCCACTGGTCGTAGCGGAAATTGTCTATCACGATAAAGAACACCTTTTCACCTGCGTTGAGTGCCGGGAACACTTTCGACTTGAATATGTCGGGGCTCATCAAGGGGCGGTCTCCCCCAATGAAAGTCTGGGGATTGACCCAGTCCATGTAGTTTCTTCTGATGAATTTGGCAAATGCGTTGTTGGCGTCAGACTTCTGCATGGCGAGCATCTCGTTCATCGACGAGTCGGTGGACGACAGCTGCAGTTCCCAGCGGACGAGTTTCTTGTATATCTCCTTCCAGTCCTCCACGGTGCGGCAGTCCTGTATCTGCATCGAAATCTGCATGAAATTCTGCTGGTAACCGGTCTGTGCCACCTCCGTGACTATCTCTTTACGGTGGATGTTTTTCTTGAGCGAAAGCAGTATCTGGTTGGGATTGACAGGCTTGATGAGGTAGTCGGCTATCTGCGAACCTATCGCCTGCTCCATGATGTCCTCCTCTTCGCTCTTCGTGACCATTACCACTGGCGTGGCAGGCTGTATCTCCTTGATGCGCTGGAGGGTCTCAAGGCCTGTCAGTCCGGGCATCATCTCATCGAGGAGAACGAGGTCGAAGGTGCGCTGGCGGCACTGGTCCACAGCGTCAGTACCGTTGCTGACCATCACGACTTCATAGCCTTTCTTTTCAAGAAATATCACATGAGCCTTGAGAAGTTCCATTTCGTCATCAGCCCACAACAGTAATCCGTTCATTTGTCAGTGCTTTTTGTTTTGCATTTGTCAGAATCCTTCGATGTCGAGAGTCTCGTCTTCGGTGCCTTCCTCCGTGTCGTCATCCACGATTATGACCGTGTCGTCATCGCCGGCATTGTCGTTTTCCTCCGGAATGACAACCGTTCCTTCCGTCGTGTTGTCCTTTTTCTGCTTTCCAGAGTCCGTATCCTCCATAATGACCGTTGTGCTGGAGTTGTCCGGATCGGTAGCGTCTTCGTCGGTAACGATTATCGTATTGTCATCCGCAGGAGTATTCTCTTCTTCCGTCTTCTGCTGTTGCTGCTGACGGATAACCGGACTTATGTTGCCGGGAACAGAGCCGCCGTCGTCGAGAGCACCGCCCGTGTCGGCAGGTTCATACAGACGCTGCTTGTCGCCGGTGTCCAACGGAGCGAAGTGCTCACCGTAGAACTTGTCGTAATCGTCATAGCTGAAGTTCACTCCGAGCAGTTCCTTGTTGGCCTCGCTGATGATTATCGTCCGGCTGTTGCCGAGTATCTGCTTGATGTTTGCCTGCTTATAGAACTGGTGGGCATACTCCAGCGCCTCCTGATAGTTGTTGAATCCGCCCACACGCATGACGTGCAGACCGTCCTGATCCTCCAGTTCGATGTCGAAACTGCGCACCATGTAACTGGTGAAATTATACTTTGCGAGGGCATAGAGCAGTTTGTTCTCATCGAGGGAATCAGACTCGTAGGCTATCATAAAGATGAAATTGGCATCCGGATCAGCCGTAAACTGCCGTGCTTTCAGGGAGTCCGCATCACTCAACACTGCCGAACGGCGCGACCAGACATTCTCCATGTCGAAGCGTCCGCCACGCAGTTTGCGTCCGGCTTTCACGCCATTGACTATCATGCCGGCCATTTCCGCCAGCTTGCTGTCAGGGTATGATTTCAGCAGAGAATCCATGTCAGCCACGCAAGCGTCGGCATCACCGGCGTTGAGTTTGCTTATTCCGCCGATGAAAACGAACTTGTCACGGTTTGCGCCAAGCGGGAAACGCGTCTCGGAGATTTTGACGTTGGAACGAATCTCGGAGAAACGGTCAGCCTTGAAGGCGGCATAGGTGGCGGCATAGAGAGAATCTTCGATGTGGACACCGAACTGCTGGTTCTCGGCAAAGTGCGGATCGGTGAGCAAGACAGTCCATTTGCTGTCGGGGAACGATGCCTTCAACCGTTCCACATACTGCTCTGCCGTGGCGTGGTCGCCCATTCGCGAATAGAGCAGGAACATGTGATAATAGGCATCGGCCATGCCTTCGTAGGTGGGATACTGCGTCTGCAGCCTCTGAAACTGCTTTTCCGACAACCGCAGATTTTCGAGTTTGTCCTTGAAGATGACCCCGGAATGATAGAGACCGTCCATTATCACTTGGTCGGAAGCCTCACGCTGCTCATCGGTGAACGGTATCTGCGCAAGATAATACTCGCGGTTGTGCGGGTCAGCGGCAAGACTGTCGTTCACCGCCTGCGTCTCTTCCGCACCAGTATCCGCCACATTGACCGAATCCGACGGAGTGTCCGCAGCGGTCTGTTCGGTATTCTCCACAACATCAGAACCCACAACGGTGCGGTTTAACCGTTGCCAATGGTCAGTATTCTCGCGCTTTCCCCATAGTTTCTGAAAGGCTTGTTTACCCTGATTGACTGCCATCTGGTTATAGAAATACCACTGACCGTTGTTCTGTGTCGTGGGATTTGTGGTATTTTTCTGAGTGTTGGTGCGCCCTGTAGTCTGTGCGTTCTTCCGCATGGTCTGCTCCGCATTCTGCTCGTCAGCAAGGCGTTTCTCCTCCTTTTCCTTCTTTTTCAGGGCATCGATCACCCTGTCAATGGCTGCATTGCGTGCGTTTTCGTCCATCGCCGCAAGTTCCTGAAGCGAGTCCTGCAAGTGTATGGCATCTGTGTAAGGGGTCAGTTCGTCGAGTTTCTTAGAGCGGTCGGCAAGCTGCTGATAGTCCTTGCGGTCCTTGTCGAGCAGTCCTATAGCCTCTCCGTAGCACCGTCCGGCATCGCTGTATTTCTCCTTTGCCCAATAGATGTCACCCAGGTGGAGCAGCAGTACACCTTTTTCTATGCCGTTGCGTGTGGATTTTTTGTTACCTTTCTCATAGGCGGCGATGGCGTTGAGGGTATCTTTCTGCGACATGTAGATGTTGCCCACGGCATAGTAAACCTGATCCAGATACTCCGCATTGTTGGCATTGCGCGCCATGGAGTTGAGTTTCGAAATCATCTTCCGCGACTGTCCGGCAGCCAACACCTCCGTCATGGCAATCCGTGCATTGAACTCCAGTTCGTAGGGAGGGTTCATCCTCGTGACCCGTCTGTAGGCTTTGTATGCCTCCTGACGCTGTCCCGTCTCCTCGCACAGTTGTCCGAGAAGAAACAGTTCGCGTGCTTTCTGCTTTCTTCTGCGCTCTTTTTTTATAACCTGGCGTAGGTATGGAATAGCCTTGTCATACTCACGGGTGTGGATGTAATAGTCGGCATAGGTATAGTTCCACTCCCTCTGGGCGCTCCAGTGGACAGAGTCGCGCCCCATCTTGCGTATCACGTCCTCTGCGTCATACATCCAGTCCTCCTCTATGTAGCATTTTGCCAACCACGCCCTTGCCTTGTCGTATATGGCAGGTTGGGTCTGATAGAGACGGCTAACATAGGAGAAAGTGGCGGCAGCGGCATCAAACTCGCCCTTGTGAAACTGCGAACGTCCCATCAGAAGCCACGCTTTCCACAGCATAGGATTGTATTCGCGGCGGTTGAGCCACTCTATGTCCCTGTCTGTCTTACGGCGTTTCTTGTTCCATTGCGGACGTTTCTTTATGGAGTGCAGCGATATTGCCTTCTCGCATTTCTCTATTGCCCTGTCGAAATTGCTCCCTCCAAGCGACACGCTGTTCTTGTTGCCGACATAATAGAGGGGCAGTATCTCTGTGTAGTTGTCCTTGTTGCCGCTCTCCTTTTCGAGCGAACCGTCTATGTAAGCGAGAGTTCCGTTGTAGTAAGTGTTGTATTTTGCCGTGAAGGAATGCCAAAAACGGCTCTTTCCCGTGTTCTTCTGCGTGGAACACGAGACCGCTGCCAGAGCAATTGCTCCGGCCAGCAGACATAGCAAATGCGGTCGTCTTGGCATAATCCAATATAATAACGGAATTGCGCCGCAATTATTGCAACGCTTCTTCCATGCCGTGCGAAGCCTCCTCCTTGTCCGCTCTGCGGCGGAAGAAACCGGCAAGCAGCGCACCCGACACATTGTGCCACACGCTGAATACAGCACCTGGAATGGCAGCGAGAGGATATTGCGCAAAGTGAACGGTGGCGAGCGACGTGGCAAGACCGGAGTTCTGCATGCCCACCTCAATGGATATGGCGCGGCACTGGCTCGGCCCGAGCTTCAACAACCGTGCCGCCACATAACCCAAGAGATAGCCTGTGACATTGTGGAGGATTACGATAAGGAGTATCAGCAAGCCCGATGACATTATGCGCTGGGCATTGGCGCTGACCACCGCACCCACTATCGCCACAATGGCAACGGTCGACACGAGGGGCAAACTCTCCGTTGCCTTGGCGGCAAAATCGGCAAAATAGCGGTTCACGACAAAGCCCAAGGCTATCGGGACAATCACTACCTGCACGATAGAGAGGAACATGGACAGCACATTGACATCCACCGTCTCGCCGGCATAAAGCAATGTGAGCAGCGGTGTCATGACAGGAGCGAGCACCGTCGACACCGACGTGACACCTACGGACAGGGCTACGTCACCGCGCGAGAGGTAGGTTATCACGTTGGAAGAAGTGCCTCCGGGGCATGTGCCGACGAGTATCACGCCGACAGCCAACTCCGGCGACAGACTGAAAACCTTGGTCAGAACCCACGCAATGAGCGGCATGATGGTGAACTGAGCCACTGTGCCGATGATGACGGAACGCGGACGGCTGAACACCACACGGAAATCTCCGGGCTTGAGGGTCAGTCCCATACCGAACATCACCACTCCCAGCAGCGTGTTGATGTAACTTGTCTTTATCACCGACACCGCTTCGGGAGCCACAAGAGCCACCACTGCCATGATGATAACTATCGCCGCCATGTGGCGGCTGACGAATTTTGAAATTCCTTTTAGGGTCATATGTTTCAGTTTCTCAATGTTTCAACCTTCCAATTCCACCTTCCTTCTCTCTATCTTTCCGTCTTTCAATTTCCCGACGTGGTGTCATTTGCCAACATGATGTATTCGTCCTTTATCTGGTCGGGCATGCTTACGCCGCGCAGGATGAGACTTCTGTTCCACGCTTTCACCTCCTCGGGATGCATGGTCTCCATTATCTCACGGAACTCCTCCGCCTCATCGTCAGTGTAACAACTGCTTTGACGGCCTTTGAAACGGTCGAGTTCCTCGTCGTCAAAGTACTCCGCTTCCTTCACAGCAGCCTCCATCATGCAGGTCTGTTCGCACTTGGCATTGTCGCCGGAACACGACGCACAGTCTGCGCCGACCTCGATTTTGGCATCCTTGTCCCACAGCAATGACACGCCGCAGGCTATTGTTCCGATTACGACAAGCGCCACTATCAGTATCCACATGCTGTCAGATTGTGAAACCGCACGACTGCAGGTCACGCCAGAAACCCGGGTATGACTTGCTCACCACCTGCGGATTGTTGATTTTTATACCGTCTGTCTTCTGCGCCAAGGGGGCGAACGCCATTGCCATGCGGTGGTCTTCGTAGGTGTCAATCGGCTCCATTGAGGGTTCGCAACGGCTGCCGTCCCATATCAGTTCGTTGTCGTTGACATCGCGGATGACATATCCCAGCTTGCGCAATTCTGTCTTGAGTGCCTCTATGCGGTCGGTTTCCTTTATCTTCAACGACGACAGACCGGTGAGGTCAAAGGGGATTTCCAGACCGCAACAGGTGCACACGACGGTCTGGGCGAGGTCGGGACAGTTGGTAAAATCGTATCTCAACTGCGGCACACGACGCTCGCTGCGCTTCAGCGTGACGGTTGTCGGCACGCCCTGCACGGATGTCGCGAACTGCGTCTTCACCCCTAACAGAGAAAAGATGTACTTCACCGTGGTGTCACCCTGACTGCTTCCGTCCATCAGTCCCTCAAGCCGTATCTCGGCATTGGGGTCTTTGCACAGCGCAAGAATCTCGTACCAGTAGGACGCTGCGCTCCAGTCACTCTCTATATAGTAAGGTCGGGAAACGTAAGACGACGGTTCCACGACGATGGTATCGACGCCTGTCCACTCCGGATTTACCCCATAGTCACGCATCATGCCAAGTGTGAGGTCTATGTAAGGGCGGCTTATGATGTTGCCTGTCAACTGTAGTGTGAGCCTCTTTTTCATTGTCGGGCCGACCATGAGCAGGGCGGAGATGAACTGCGAACTCACGCTTCCGTCAATCTGCACCCAACCTCCGTCGAGCGTCTTGCCCTTGACAAGCAATGGCGGAAAACCTTTCTCACCCACATATTCTATGTCCGCGCCCAACTTACGCAGCGAATCCACCAACACTCCAATGGGCCGGTGCTTCATCCGCTCTGTGCCTGTGATGACGTGCTCGCCAGGAGTGACGCTCAGAAAGGCGGTCATAAAGCGCATGGCAGTGCCTCCCGCCTTGATGTCAATCTCCCTCGGCATATCACGCAAAGCGGCTATCATCACCTCCGTGTCGTCGCAGTCACTCAGGTTGTCGGGAATATCTTTGCCGCCCGAAAGTGCCGCCAGCACGAGGGCACGGTTGCTTATGCTCTTCGAGGCAGGCAGTTTCACGGCATTGTCGAGTGTTTCCGGTGCTGTTATATCGTATGTCATAGTGTGCGTTAATATGACTACAAAGATAGTAAAAAGGCAGGGCAAAAGGACAAGAGCGCCCCATAAATTTGGGTATTTTCACTTTTCTCACGGTTTTATTTGGATGTTACTGAAAATGAGCGTATCTTTGCTATCGGATAATCGGACGGATTGCGAACGCGCATATCTCTCGATACGTCCGTGTCTCTGCCCACGCTGAGCCTTTCTGTGGTTTTTGTTCCGCAGACAAGGAGGTTGGGTGGGTAAAAGAGGCACAACATAATAAAGGCGTTTACTTGACGCTCTGTTCAAGACTCTCTGAAACTTCGCAAACTTTGGATACTGTCTGGAACTTAGCAACGGTAGATGTCCCGGGTGTGATTATATCACAGCCTATGGAGCGTCGTGCCCGTATGGGTGGACTGCTCCGTGTGGTGTATATCATATCGGCGTGGGCTCTAACGTTGTCTGTTCAACAGTATCGGGCAATGCGAAGGCCTCAGAGAGTGGGACAGACAACAGGTAAGTTCCCACGCTAAACCTACACTAAGTATATAAGTTATTGTAAATCAGTGCGAATCCAATTCGTGTCGCCATAATTGTTCCCACGTTGGCACCACAGAATTTATAACACGACAAGTGCTTTCGGTTGTGTTTGTTTCCTTCGTAAATCCTTCATTTTCGTCCAAATGTAGCTAAAGACTTTTTAACACGAATTCCTGTGCAATCTTTGCGTTTAGTTGAAAGATGCCAGCGAAAAGAGAAAAGCCCAAAGGGAGCATT
>CAVHUR010000055.1:0-13908 GCA_963639575.1 uncultured Spirochaetota bacterium | reverse complement strand
ATGGCAGAAAAGTTTTTTACCGCTGCATCATATAGCGGTTTTTACTTGTTATTTTGTGAGGTCGAAGCCCACTCTCACACCGTTGTAGTTGGACGAAAGGTCACCGATAGTGCTGAGAGTAGAGTTTCCGCTGAGAGCGCTGAGGGTCTTCACGAGTGTCAGAATCTTCTTCGACTCGAAAAGCAGGGCTATTCCGTCGGAGTTCTTCTTGGTGTAACCGTTAAGGCTAAGGAGAAGTCCCTTCAGTTTGATAGCCTGTGTGCTCTCGTCAAAAGTATAGGTTCCTGTCCACGACTTGCCAAGAATCTCTGCGGTAAACGTGCCGTCCTGATTGAATGTAAATGCGGTGTTGGACGAGCCGAAGCCTGCTTTCTTATAGGAAGACTCCAGTTTTTGCTTGACAGTGGCAGCCACCACTTCGCCTCCGGCGGCAGCCAGAGTGGACTCGCTGGTGAATGCGCATCCCGGTTCTTTGTACTTCCATGTACCTACGAGCGAACTTTTTGTGACCTTGTCAAGTCCGATAACGCTTGTCAGAATATTGGCGAGGTTGTTGCCGGAGGTAGCATTGGTAAGCAGAGTGCCGATTGCGCTCGTTCCAGCAGATGCCACCTTGCCTGCAGCAGCCGTTGCCGCCGTGGTCGCATCAGTAGTTCCGTCGGTGGAATTAATAGCTCCAAGTACGCCTGCGGCAGTGCCGAGGGCGGATGTGCCGCATCCTGTCATGAACATCAGTACGACAGCCGACACCAGAAAAGAAATCTTCTTCATTATGATATTTTCTGTTTTTGAATTGTTATTTATCGGTGCAAAGGTAGTCACTTTTTCCCAAGAACTGACCAAAAAGGTGATTCCTTTATACTTTGTTTGTAAGTTATAACTTTCCGGACTGCATTTGTCACTTTGCAAAAGCATAAATATAAGGTTTTCTTGTCAAGCCAGAAATAAAAGAGTAATTTTGCATTGACTTGTCATCACAACACGACACAACATGCTTTGGTTTATATTCTATAATGCGGAACTGTTGCTTGAGGACGACGGCAACGGCGTCTATTCTGTGCCGGAAGGCGATGTTCCGCCAATTGACATCAACTCCGGCACTGTCGTCCACACAATCACTCCAATGGAAGACGGGCGCGAAGTAAGAACGTTTTCTGTCGACACGCCCATCGAGAAGACCGGTTTCGAACTGTGTCCGCTGCGCCAGTCGTTCTACAAGCTCACCCTCCCACTCTATCTGAAAGCAGGCAAATGCCAGGAGATAGTGTACTGGGACAAGAACACGAAATACTGTGGCGCATGCGGCAACCTCATGGCCATGCACACCGAAATATCCAAACGGTGCACCGTCTGCGGCAAGACCGTGTGGCCATCTCTCGCCACCGCCGTCATAACACTGGTGTACAGAGGCGACGAAATACTCATGGTCCAGTCGCGAAACTTCAAGGGCAACTACTACGGACTGGTGGCCGGATTTGTCGAAACAGGCGAGTCTGTGGAGGAAGCAGCCATAAGGGAGATACGCGAAGAGGTGGGCATCGAGGTGAAAAACCTCACTTACACACGCTCCCAGCCATGGCCTTACCCGTCGGTACTCATGATTGGCTTTACGGCGGAATATGCCGGCGGCGACATCCGGCTGCAGTATTCGGAACTGGCGGACGGAGGTTGGTATCACCGTGACCACCTGCCGCAGCTGCCGGGAGAGATGGGCGTGGCACGCCAGATGATAGAACAGTGGTTGAAGGAAACCAAAAACAAGTCGGGCAAAGACGCCAAGGAGGCAAGATGAAAGAGATAAGTTGGGGATTTATCGGTTGCGGCGAAGTGACCGAAAAGAAGTCGGGACCGGCATTCAACAAGATTCCTGGGTCGCACATAGAGGCCGTCATGAGCCGCAATGCAGAGAAAGCGCGCTCGTATGCGGAGCGTCACAAGATAGGCAAATGGTACACCGACCCGATTGAACTCATAGAAGACCCGGCGGTGAACGCCATATACATCGCCACGCCACCGTCGAGTCACGTGACCTATGCCATAATGTCGATGAAGGCCGGAAAGCCCGTCTATGTGGAGAAACCGCTGGCCGCAAGCTATGACGACTGTGTGCGGATAAACCACACGAGCAAAGAGACCGGCGTGCCCTGCTTTGTGGCGTACTACCGGAGATACCTTCCATACTTCAGAAAGGTAAAGGAACTGATTGGAAGCGGACAGATCGGAAAGACCCTGAACGTGCAGTTGAGGTTCTCCGTTCCGCCGCGCGAACTCGACTACAACAGGAGTAACATGCCGTGGAGACTGCAGCCCGACATTGCAGGAGGAGGCTATTTCTATGACCTCGCACCACATCAGATCGACCTCATGCAGGAGTTGTTCGGAGTGATTACGAGGGCTCACGGCTATACGACCAACCGTGGCGGTCTCTATAAAGCCGAAGACAACATCAGCGCATGTTTCCTTTTCGAGAGCGGAATCGCCGGAAGCGGTTCGTGGTGCTTTGTCGGACACAACAGCGCAAGGGAGGACAGAATAGAGATAATAGGCGAAAAAGGGTCGTTGTCATTCTCTGTTTTCAGCTACAACCCTATATGTCTCGTCACCGAGGACGGTGTGCGATCCATCAGAATACCCAACCCTCAGCATGTGCAGATGCCGCTCATACAGAATGTGGTGGAACATCTGCAGGGATACGGACACTGCGAATGTGACTCCATAAGTGCCACTCCGGTGAACTGGACCATGGACAGGATTCTCTGGAAGATATGACCGGACAGATGACAGGTGTGCGTATCGCCGGCAGACTGGCGGCATCGGCACTGGCACTGATGCTGTCGGTGTGTGCCTATGCGGAGACCTCCGACAGCGTGAGGACGGACAGACCGCGCTCGTTCCTGTCGAAAGTCACTGCGCCTTTCGTCAGTTTCTTTTCCCATACCGACACTTCCTACGTCGAACCCAACCACTATAACTTCCAGACAATGCTGCAAAACCGCTATTCCTACGAGGTCTACAGACTGACCGACAACAGCGGAAACAGCATCGGATTCGTGCCTAAGCCCTCCATGAAGATAGGTCCGTATGCCGGATGGGGACTTATATTCCTCGGCGTCACTGTGGACGTGCTTCATCTGAACGACCGTAACAAGCGCAAAGAGTGGGACTTGAGCCTCTACACTTTACCCATTGGTATAGACCTGTATTACCGGCAGAGCGGCGACGCATACAAGATAAGAAACGTAAAACTCAACGTCACGGACGATACGCAGGCCATGGAGAACCTGGACTTCGGCGGCATTGAGTCGAGCGTGACGGGCTTTGACGCATACTATATCTTCAATCACAAGCGGTTCTCCTACCCTGCCGCCTTCAACCAAAGTACGCAGCAGAAACGTTCATCGGGTTCTGCCCTCGCAGGACTGGGCTTCACCCGACACACGCTACATGTGGACTGGCAGATGCTCAACACCCTTTTCAAGGAGACAATGGGCTTAGACCTGTTTGAAAACTTCAATGAAGAACCGCTAAAGGAAAAGGTGGTCTACACCGACTTGTCCGTGTCAGGCGGCTATGCCTACAACTGGGTGTTCGCCCAAAACTGGCTTTTCGCCTCGTCACTGTCAGTGGCACTGAGCCGCAAGCAGTCCATCGGAGACTCCAAACGCGGGCTTTCCGCCCTCGGGGTGACAATAAGCAGCCTGCGCGACTTCAAGTTCTCCGACATCACACTCGATGCTGTGGGACGCTTCGGGATAGTGTGGAACAACGGCAAGGTGTTTGCCGGCGCCAGCGCCATAGTCCATTCGTACAACTATTCAAAGTCAAATTTCTACACAAACAACATTTTCGGGTCGTTCAACGCCTATCTGGGATTCAATTTCGGCGCAAAGAAAATGTACAGGAAAAACAACAAAGGCAAATGAAACGCACCTTTTGGCTAATCCCTGCCCTACTGTCCTTCTGCGCCTGCACATGCCGCGCACAGGACATAATCTATGAAAAGGAGGACAGCGCAAGGGTCGTCCGTCTGCTCTGCGAAGCCCCTGTCTGCGGCGAAACCGCCGGATACATGACCTATTTCGGAAAAAAGCTGAAAGGCACACCCTATGTGGCAAAGACACTGGAGACGGGTGCTGACGAGAAACTTGTGGTGAACCTGCGTGGCATGGACTGCACTACTTTCACGGAAAACGCACTGGCTCTGAGCCTGTGCATGAAGCACGGAAAGAGGACTTTTCGCGATTATGCCGACTGTCTGCGCCGGATAAGGTATGACCGGGGGCAGGTTTCATACGTCAACAGGCTGCATTACTTCACTTCGTGGATAGACAACAACATCCGCAACGGATTCGTCAGCGAACCGCAAACGGATGCCATGCCCGACATTTATGCCGCCACGCAACGGCTTGACATCGATTTCATGACACAGCACGCCAGCCTCTATCCGCAGCTTGCACACGACACCGCCACGGTCAACGCCATACGGAAAACGGAGGAGCAGCTGACAGGCAGGATAGTGACGTATATTCCCAAAAGCAAGCTCAACGACCATATCCGCCTGAAGCGGCTCATACGCAGTGGCGACATCATTGCCATTGTCACCGGCAAGCAGGGACTCGACATGTCGCACATAGGCATTGCCTCATGGCACAAGGACGGCACGCTGCACCTGCTGAACGCTTCGCAGATACACAAAAAGGTCATCGACGAACCGATGACCCTTTATCAATACATGAAGAAGCACCCGAGCCAGATAGGCATCAGGGTGATTCATGTGGAATAGTCCCTGTTGTTGAGCGGCAATTACTTGTCGAGTGCCACGGCAGTTTCAAGTGCCAGTGTCATCATAGTACGGAACGAGTTCTGGCGATCCTCCGCCGACAGTTCCTTGGTCGACACGAACGAGTCGCTGATAGTGAGCAGACAAGCCGCCTTCTTGCCAAGATAAGCGGCATTGTGGAACAGTCCGAAGCTCTCCATCTCCACGCATGCGCTGCCTGTACGTGCAGCTATATCCTGATAGGACGCGCGCTCCGGATTGGTGTAGAACACGTCGGAGGAGTACACGCGGCCTGTTTTGCAGACGATGTCCTGTTGTTTTGCCACATTGAGAATCACGCTGTTGAGTTCCTTGCTCGGGTAGTTCACGTTGTCCTCATATCCGTTGTGCACCAGCGCATAGTCAGATTCGCTGTAGGCACTGTCGGCAAGCACGATGTCCATGACGTCGAGTTTGTCGGTATAGCTGCCGGCGGAACCGATGCGGATGATGTTCTCCACGCCGTACTGAGTGTAGAGTTCATAGGAATAGATGCCAATGCTCGGGATGCCCATGCCGCTCGCCTGGACGCTCACGGGGTGTCCCTTGTAAAGTCCGGTGTAGCCGAAGCAGTTTCTGACAGTATTGACGAGTTTGGCATCGGTCAGGAAATTCTCCGCCAGGAATTTCGCGCGCAGCGGATCACCCGGCATAAGTACCGTTTTGGCGAAAGCCCCTTCGGGGGCGTTGTTGTGAGGTGTAGCCATAGTTGATATCTGTTTTTTGCTTGTTGTAAATGCTTTTTTGTCCGATAAGGGACGCTGCAAAGTTAACAAATACATTTCGCATGACCAAAGAAACGCACCCTTTTCGCTCGCCCGGAAGACCGTTCTGGCGGCATGAAAACTGCCTTTCCGCCATCGTGCGGCGGATGCCGTGAACGTGTGCGGCATTTGGCGTGAGCATGTGTGGCAGATGCCGTGAGCGTGTGCGGCAAATGCCGCACGATGACCGAAGAACCGTTGCTGCACGGCATGAAGCGTCCTTACACGGTGCCGGAAGACAGAGCTATAAAGGCGGAAGAAGGTTGTCCGTATGGAAAAATAGCCGTAACTTTGCACCCCGACAAACAATATAACACTGCAATGAAACAAAAGGACATCATCATAGGACACGTGACCATATTCGCCGCCAATGCCATTTGGGGACTAATGTCGCCGTTGGGCAAGGATGCGCTTAACTCTCCCGACATCCACCCTCTGGCACTGTCGGGGCTGAGAATTATCGGTGCGGCGCTGCTGTTCTGGCTTGGCGGAATGTGCCTGCCACATAGCATCGCCCCGAAAGAGAAGATTGAGCGTGGCGACATCTTGCCGGTAATCTTCGCCGCACTGCTGATTACGTTTGCCAACCAGATATGTGTCATCTTCGGCATGAGCATGACTTCGCCCGTCGACGCTACGGTCATGTGTTCGACAACGCCGTTTTTCACGCTGATACTCGTATGGATATTGTGGGGCGAAAAGCATCACTGGACAAAGATTCTCGGTGTCGTGCTGGGCTTTGCGGGAATGATGGTGTTCATCTGCGGAGGCAATACCAACACTGCAATGAACGTCAGCAATCCACTGTTGGGCAATTTGTTATGCATCTTATCGCAGGTGTTCGGGGCATTGTACATGGTGAAGTACGCCTATCTCACAAGAAAATACTCTCCCTACACACTGATGAAATGGCTCTTCACCGTGTCGGGCTTGCTGATGCTGTTTGTGGCAGGACCTTCCATAACTGCCACTGAGTGGAGCAAAGTCCCGCCAATCACATTGCTGGAGGTGGGCTATGTGGTGGTGTTCGGCACGTTCATCGCCTATGTGCTGCTCCCTATCGGGCAGAGGGTGCTCATGCCCACGTCGATAGCAATGTACAATTACCTGCAGCCAATCGTTGCTGCCGTGTTCTCGGTAATCATCGGTCTGGTGTCAATAACGATGCCGACGGTCATCGGTTCGGTGCTGATATTTGCCGGTGTCGCCCTGGTAAACAGGAAATACATGAAACAATAGGACATCAGAAAAAGTCCCCGACCGGTCACTGTGCCGATTGGGGACTTTTTCGGAATACGTCACTTGGCGTTCACCCTGACGTTTGTGAGGGCTTTCGTGCCGCCCACGAAGTAGGGCCAACCGTCTTTCCCGATACGCATTTCTTCGATTATAGGCTGCCGCCCCTGCTTGTATCTGCCGGTAAAATAGGCATGGCACAAGTAATACATGCGGTTTCGCGGCGTGCGGACCATTGTTCCGTGACCGCAACTCTGTATGTCGTTGCCGTTGCCTTGCAGGATTGGGTTGCCGGAGAACTTCTCATAAGGCCCCGCGAAATTCCGGCTGCGCGCCACAGAAACGGCGTAGTCGCTCTGCGGAGAGCAGCAGTCGCGGATGGAATAGAGTATGTAGTAGTAGTCGCCCTCACGGAATATGCACTGTCCCTCCATGCCGATACGCTCGTCATCGCGCAGCAAAGAGAAAGGCTCGCCCACAAGTTGCAGACCGTCAGACGACAGTTTCTGCGCAAGGAGTTCTATCGGCCGGTGGCTCGGATCAAGTCCGTAGGCCTTCCATGTGATGTACAGCTGGCCGTCAACATCTATCACGAAAGCGTCAATAGCCTCGTTTGTGGTCTTCACCAACGGACCTTTGTCAACAAAGGGGGAATGGATGTCGTCAGCCACAGCCACACCTATGCACGACGTGCGGCCGGACTTTTGGAGTGCGGTATAGTAGCACAGGACTTTTCCGTTGTGCTCATAGAGTTCGGGAGCCCAGAATGCTCCGGCCGTCCATTCGGGCCATTGGTCGAATACGGTGTTCCTGGGTGTCCATGTGACCAGGTCTTTCGATTCGTAAACAGGGTAGACACGCTCCGCATTACCTGAAGTTCCAGCGGCGTAATAGGTATTGCCTATGCGTATGACACTGGGGTCGGGCAAATCGGTCTTTATGACAGGGTTGGCCGTTTCCTTCTGTGCCATGCAGGCAAGGAGCGGCAGAGACAATGCGGCAATGGACAGGACAATTTTTCTCATGTTCGGTAACAGTTATAGGTTTATGTGCAGGCAAAGGTATAAAAACGTTTTTTGACTTTATGCCAAAAACGGACCAATTGATGTAAGTAACAGCAAAAAAAGAAGGAGTGATGCCTACGTGAGACACCACTCCTGATGATTTTCGGTAAGAAATATTTCCTTTTTACTTGACCTTTGCCACTACAGCCTTGAAAGCTGCGGGGTTGTTGACAGCGAGATCAGCAAGAACCTTGCGGTTGATCTCAATGTTGGCCTTGTGCAGAGCGCCCATCAGCTGTGAGTAGCTGAGACCCTCGATGCGTGCGGCAGCATTGATACGCTGAATCCACAGAGCGCGGAAGTTGCGCTTCTTGTTACGACGGTCGCGGTAAGCGTAGGTCAAACCTTTCTCCCAAGTGTTCTTGGCAACAGTCCACACATTCTTGCGTGCGCCATAATAACCCTTGGTCAACTTCAGAATACGAGTCCTCTTTGCCTTTGAGGCAACATGATTTACACTTCTTGGCATAGTTTTCTTTCTTCTTTAAAAATTAAACATTGGGTTAATTAACGCAGACAAAGGAGATCGCGAACCTGCCTTACATTAGATGGATCAACGATGGTTGTACCAACGAGATTTCTCTTCTGCTTCTTTGTCTTCTTTGTCAGAATGTGACTGTGGAAAGCGTGACGACGCTTGATCTTACCGGTACCAGTGAAAGAAAAACGCTTCTTTGCGCTGGAATTTGTCTTTACTTTTGGCATTTTGTTTGATGTTAAATTGTTAATATTAAATCACTGACCTCTGAGTACTGCACTTTCCGTGAGGAAACTTCCGGCAGACATGAGGTAGGCGGCAACGCATACCAACGCGCAACACGCCTTTATTCTTCAAATTTCAGGTTCTTCAGTGCTTCCGCACCTTTCACATTGCCCAAGCCGTTCTCCGATGCGCGGGCTTCATCTTCCGCTTTCTGAGCTTCGCGAGCCTCAGCCTCGCGCTTCTCGCGATCCATTTTCTGCTGGCTCTTCTTCACCACCTGGGTAGCTTTCTTGGGGGCTATGAAGAGGAACATCTTCTTGCCTTCGAGCTTAGGCAGCTGCTCTACCTTGCCCAGTTCTTCCAAATCGTTGGCGAAACGCAGCAAAAGCACCTCGCCCTGTTCCTTGAAAAGGATTGAGCGACCACGGAAGAACACATACGCACGCACCTTGTTTCCCTCTTCGAGGAACTCCTTTGCGTGCTTGAGCTTGAAGGCGTAGTCATGCTCGTCGGTCTGTGGTCCGAAGCGTATCTCCTTGACTTCCACCCTGACTTGCTTCTGCTTGGCCTCCTTCTGATGCTTCTTCTGCTGGTAAATGAACTTGGAGTAGTCTATTATACGGCAAACTGGCGGTTGGGCATTGGGAGAAATCTCCACGAGGTCAACGCCTTGCTGGCGAGCCAAATCCAAAGCCTGTCTTGTAGGCATCACTGTTGC
Organism: uncultured Spirochaetota bacterium; assembly: GCA_963639575.1. Taxonomy (GTDB): domain Bacteria; phylum Bacteroidota; class Bacteroidia; order Bacteroidales; family Bacteroidaceae; genus Prevotella. The sequence continues at coordinate 4,604 of CAVHUR010000055.1, read as the reverse complement.
GCCTTCATCGCTTACTACTCGTACCTCCTTGACATGTATCTGTTCATTGGTGCGGTACTGAAATTTCAGTTTGTCGTTCTTCATCAAATGTTTTTAAATATCCGTAGAATCAGGCACATAAACGCCCTGTCATAAATTGTCAGCAAAGTTACGAACTTTCCCACTAACTATTAACAAATGCACCCTATATGTTATACTGCCTTAATTTTTTTTAACTAACAATCGCATATGGACGGATTTCAGAAGCAAGTGCAAGATGTAATACATATGTTTCAAGTTTATTTTTGCATAAGACATACTGCACTCGGGAAATTGGGAGCAAGTTCCCTTTCCGCTCGTTTGCATTATTTTTGTTCCTAAGATTAAAATGATGTACGCCTATGTCGCTATTTGTCACACATTAATTGTAGCTTTGCAACCGAATGGTGACACCTATATTACAAATACAACCATTAGCTCTCATCTTCTCTTATTTCATCTTCTTTCGGTAGAGATTTCTTCTTCTTTGGGTCCTCCTTTGCCCCATATTTCAGAAGTTTATTAGCAGATGTAATTATGCTCTGACCTGTTGGCGACACCGTGAGTTTGAGTTTGTCCAAACTCTGTTGTGCTTTTGAGAATTCCGACTCAACGGCAAGGAAACGTTCGTAGAACAGTTGTACACGCGCAACAATTTCATCGGCACAATCGATGATGTTCTGTTGGTTCTCCACTTGTGCCATTTGTTTCCATGACAATTCCAGTATGCGCAACAACGCATACAGATTTTGCGGTCCAGTTATCAGGACACCCTGTTTATAGGCCTCTTGCCACAGAGAGGCATTTGTGGAAATTGCGAGTTGGAGTGCGCTCTCAGAGCACATGAACATGACGACGAAATCGAGTTTTATGCCTTTTTGATTATACTGTCGCCAATAACTCTTATTGGAGAGTTGCCGTATCTGATTTCTCACAGACTGGACATGCTCCGAAAGCGCCTGTTGGCGTTCTTTCTCCGAAAGGGAGGTATCCTTATAGCGTAGATAGGCAGTGAGAGAAACCTTTGAGTCAATTATTATATCACGCTTATCCGGGAAATGGAGTATCACATCGGGCTGCATCCGTTTGTCACTATCCTCACCAAGTATGGCGTTTCCATTGCCATCGCGAAGTGTCACTTGCTCTTCAAACTGGATGCCACGTACAAGCCCCATATCCTCAAGCATCTGGCGGAGTTGCATTTCACCAAAACTTCCTTGGTATTTATTGTCTCTGGCAAGAGCCTGAGTCAGCTTCTCGGTCTTTTGTCCCAATTTCTCTGCCTGTTCTACACTTTGGCCAATGACTGTTTTCAGATGTGACAAACTCTCCGCCCTTTCTATACGGTTCTTTTCCACCTCATCTTTCATCTGTTTGATTCCAGTCTGCAAAGGATTAAGAATCTGGGCAAGTTGCTCTTTGTTGACTGCAGACAATTCCTCTGAACGTTCCTTCAATACTTTCTCTGCTGCATTCTGGAGTTGTTCTTTAAGTAGCTCGATTTGGATCTTGAGTTGTTCCTCATGATGGCGTTTCTGGCTGTCCAACTGGTCTTTGTAGTCATTTCGAACAGCGGATAACTCAGCCTTGTGCTCGTCTTTCAATTTGGAAGTAGCGGCATCAGCCTCCGCTTTCTGTTCAGACAACAACTGTTCAAGCATTGACACCTTCGCCTCTGCCCCACTCTTTCGGCTATTTCCTAAGACATAACCTGCCAAAAAGCCGACAACAACTCCAACTATCAAAAACAATATACCCATAATCATGTATACTTTATCATCATTTCATACGCTTCATGACGGAGTATGCGTCATAAAGTCCCAACTCGCCAGCCTTACTCAAATCCTTTGTCGCAGATGTCCGATCTCCCTGTGAATAATACAACAATCCGCGGTTATAATAAGCTTCCGCCATATGAGGTTCGATGCGTATTGCCCTAGAGTAATCCTCTATGGCATTGGCAATATCACCCATCCCGACATACAGAGAAGCCCGGTCATAATACAAATAAGCATTTTCCGGAGCAAGTACAATTGCTTTGTCAAAGTCATCCAAAGCCTTTGCTGTCTTCAGACGTGCGTCAATGCCCTGCGAAATATTGAAATTGTTCATCAAGGTTTGGCACACTGCCCTCTGCCAATAAGCCAACATCTGAGTAGTGTCGTTGCTAATGACCATGTCCAAATCAGCAATGGCATCGGGATAATTCTGCAATACAGTGTAAGCCACTGACCTTTGCAACAGAATACGTGAGACGGACTTGGGAGCTTCATTTGCCGTTATGTCTGCTGTAAGGGAATCAACGAGGGCAAATGCAGATATGGCAGCATCAGAACCAAGTCCAAGATTGCCGCATGCAACGTATAAATTCTGGCGAATTGGTTTCTGTGCATTGAACTTTTCAACGTCACGGTCAAATGCCTGATAGGACTTCATACCATTACTATATGGATAGAGCGATAATAAAAACAGTGGGCGGTAGTCCATTGTCACACTACGGTTCTGTATGCGTCCACGATATTGGCTCTGATATTCATGCATTTCGGGAGTATCCTCCACAACGATAGAAGAGTATTTATCTGGATCAATTTCACCGCGTTTGCGCATCTCCTTTACTTTATTGGCTGACCAACGTGGCTGAATGCCAAGATGCTTATTGTTCTGTGCCTTAAATATGCGGAACTCGTCTTTCTCCGCTTGAGCATTGAGTCCAAGACGACGATAGCACTTTGCCCGATAATCAAGTCCTACCCAGAAATTGGGGAATTGGCTTATCACTTTGGAGTAATCCCTTATGGCTCCGTGCAAATCGCCAGTACGATCGCGAAGCAAAGCACGGTTGAATATAGCCATGACATTCTCCGGCTCCATCTCAATCACATAGTCGAAATCGGTTATCGCATCATTGTCTGCTCCCAATTGCATGCGCAACAAGCCTCGATTGTAGTGTCCGAGAAAATTGTTGGGATCGAGATCCAAAGCTGTGTCATAATCACTCATCGCACCACGGAGATTGTTTGTGTTCAACCTTGCAAGTGCCCTATTAATGTAGCTCTGCACATGTTTCGGTCTAAGATGTATTGCCTTGGACAGGCAACTATCGGCAAGATGCCATTCTTTACGCGACAAGTGGACTGATGCCCGGGTCATCCAAGTGTTACCATCATAAGGATCAATTTCAAGAGATTTGTCCAGCCAGTGAGCAGCCTCCACGGTATCTTTCTTCTGCAGATAGATTTCCGCTTTCAACGAGTAGGCATTGGCAAATCTTGCCCACTTCTGATTGATGGTGTCAATCTGTTGAAGAGCCACGTCATAGCGTTTCATACTATACTCGCAAATAGCCCGGTTATACCAATAGTTCTGCTGTACGGGATTGATTTTAATGGCTGCCGTATAATCATCGGCTGCCTCCTTATACTTTTCTTGCCTTATACGAGCAATAGCTCTCAAATCATATATGGCATCAATATAGGGGTTAAGTTTTATTGCAACAGAGGCATCGTCCTCTGCTCCTGCAAAGTCTTCAAGATAAAACTTTGCCACCCCCCTCAACTGCCAAGGTTTGTACAGTTGAGGACGCAGAGATATTATTTGGTTGAAATATTGTATTGACAGGACATAATCCTCATAGTGGAGAGCGATCTCCCCACTTGTGAGCATTCTATCTATGTTGAATTGTGCCTTGGTGTGCAGGCATAGCACAAAGCAACAAGCTATCAATATCAGCCTTTTCACCCCAAAGAATCAACTGGCAACTACTGATGCCGGATTTTGAATTTGTACCTACACCTCACATTTCCTTGCAAAAAAGCCTTCAATTTGTTTTTTACAAGTTGTTTCCTTAATGGAGAAAGCCTATCGGCAAAGACAATACCCTCGAGGTGATCGAACTCATGCTGAATGACCCTTGCAAGGTAGCCTTCAACCCATTCATCGTGCTCTTGGAACAATTCGTCCTGATATTTCACCCTAATACGAACCGGACGAGTTACTCGCTCCTGCAGTCCCGGTAAAGATAGACATCCCTCTTCAAGGGTGTCTTTGTTTCTATCGTCATATTCAACGATATGACCGTTTATATAAACCTTGCGGAAATCTTTATATTCTGGATACTCATCGGCCAACAAACTCAAGTCTATTACAACTACCCTGATGTCCTTTCCTACTTGCGGAGCAGCCAATCCTATACCCTCGGACTGTTTCAAAGTATCCCACATATCAGTAACAAACTGTTCCAAATCAGGATAATCTCCAGTAATATCCTGTGCCACCTTTCGCAACACAGGCATGCCATATATGTAAATAGGTAAAATCATTTCTTACTTCTCATCCAATCTTGAAGAATAATCGTTGCGCTTATCTCGTCAACAAGCCCCTTGTCCGCTCTCTTTTTCCTACCCAATCCGGCATCAACCATAGCACGGTGCGCCAACACCGATGTAAATCTCTCATCGTAAAACTCTAATGGCACACTCTGCGACTTCCTCCATCTATTACAGAATTGTTCTATTCTTGCAAGGTTCTCACTTGGTTGTCCATTCGGCTGAATCGGTTTCCCGACGATTATCCGTTCGACATTCTCC
>CAVHUR010000054.1:0-14072 GCA_963639575.1 uncultured Spirochaetota bacterium | reverse complement strand
TCCACACGCTGGAGGAGGCCATCAAGGGCGCTGACGTGTTCGTCGGCCTGTCCAAGGGCAATGTCCTCAGCCAGGACATGGTGCGCTCAATGGCAGAGAAACCTATCGTCTTCGCCCTCGCCAACCCCGTGCCGGAGATATCCTACGAGGATGCCATGGCGAGCAGACCCGATGTGCTGATGTCCACAGGACGCTCTGACTACCCCAACCAGATAAACAATGTCATAGGCTTCCCCTACATCTTCCGCGGCGCACTCGACGTTAACGCGTCGGCAATCAACGAAGAAATGAAGATGGCAGCGGTGCTCGCCATAGCCGATCTGGCCAAGCAGCCGGTGCCCGACGTGGTCAATGAGGTCTATCATGTCAATGACCTGACCTTCGGACCCAAATATTTCATACCGAAACCGGTAGACCCGCGCCTCATCACAGAGGTGAGCGCAGCGGTCGCAAAGGCAGCTATCGAGAGCGGCGTGGCACGCAAACCGATTAATGACTGGGACGCTTACAAGAGCAGCCTGCGCCAATTGCTCGGACAGGAAACAAAACTCACGCAGAATCTCTACGACACTGCACGCGAGCATCCGCAGCGCATCGTCTTCGCCGAAGGACTGAACCCCACCATGATAAAGGCGGCAGTGGCGGCACGCGCGGAAGGCATCTGCCACCCGATACTGCTCGGCAACGAGGAGATGATAGCCAAGAAGGCGAAGGAACTGGACCTGTCGCTCGACGGCATAGAGATTGTCAACCTGCGCCATGACAGGGAGCGCGGACGCCGCGAACACTTCGCACAGCTGCTGACAGCCAAGCGCCAGCGCCAGGGCTACACCCTCGAGGAAGCCAACGACAAGATGTTCGAGCGCAACTATTTCGGCATGATGATGGTGGAGACGGGGCAGGCAGACGCCTTCATAACAGGTCTCTACACCAAGTACTCCAACACTATAAAAGTGGCAAAGGAGGTCATCGGCATCCGTCCTGACCACCAGACATTCGCCACGATGCACATCCTCAACACCAAGCAGGGCACCTACTACATCGCCGACACGCTGATCAACCGCCATCCGGACGACGGAGTGCTGGTCGACATAGCCAAGCTGAGCTACGACACAGTGAAGTTCTTCAACGACGAACCGGTAATGGCACTGACGAGCTACTCCAACTTCGGCACCGACGAGGAAGGCTCTCCGCTGAGAGTGCACAATGCAGTGAAGGCGCTGCAGGAGACGTATCCCGACATGCTCGTGGACGGCGAGATGCAGATGAACTTCGCCCTCAACACCGAACTGCGTGACGAGAAGTACCCGTTCACACGCCTCAAGGGCAAGGAGGTCAACACTCTCGTGTTCCCAAACATGTCGTCAGCCAACTGCAGCTACAAGCTGCTGAAGGCGCTCGCACCCGAGGTGGAGGTCATAGGACCCATCCAGATGGGTCTCAACAAGCCTATCCACTTCACCGACTTCGGGTCTTCAGTCAGGGATATCCTCAATGTCACGGCAGTGGCAGCCATTGACGCCTACGTGGAAAAGGTCAAGAAGAGTCTGAATGATTAAGCCCCAAGCCAAGATAAACCTCGGTCTTAACATCGTAAGGAAAAGACCTGACGGTTACCATGACATCGAAACAGTGTTCCTGCCCATTCCTCTATGCGACGAACTGCGCATAGAGGAAATGGCGGAAGACTACCCTTTCCCGTGCCGGCTGACCGTCACGGGCGACACTATAGAGTGCGACGAGCAGAAGAACCTGGTGGTGAAAGCCTACAATCTGTTGGCAAACGACTACCCGATACCGCCCGTCCACGCCTTTCTCGACAAGCACATACCCTCGCAAGCGGGCATGGGAGGAGGGTCGAGCGACGCTGCCTGCATGCTGAAAGAGCTAAACCGCACCTTCAGTCTCGGCATCAGCGACGGCAAACTCGAGTCCTACGCCTCGCAGCTCGGCGCCGACTGCGCCTTCTTCATCAAGTCGCAACCGGCCTATGCCGAAGGTATCGGCGACCGGCTCTACCGCATTCCGGGCATATACTACCAGCTGCGGGGACTGAAACTCGCCATTGTGAAACCGTCGCTTGCCATTTCCACCAAGGAAGCATTTGCCAACACGCATCCCCATTCCCCCATAAAGAACTGCGTGGAGGTGGTGATGCAGCCCATCGAAGCGTGGAACGGAATACTCACCAACGACTTTGAGGAATCGCTTTTCCCCGTCTATCCGGAACTCGCGGAGATAAAACGCACGCTCTACAGAATGGGAGCCGTGTATGCTTCGATGAGCGGTTCGGGCAGCGCACTCTACGCTTTCTTCCGCACAGAAAGCACCGTCACCCGGCGCCAGCTGCGCAGGATATTCCCGGAATGTTTCACCTCACTCACCAATCTCGGCTCTCTCGACAATGGACAACAAGAATGAGCTTTTCCCGGTGGTGGATGCTGACGGCAACGTACTCGGCAGCATCACGCGCGGCAAGGCGCACGACGGCAGCAAGACGCTGCATCCGGTAGTGCACCTGCACCTGTTCAACAGCCGCGGAGAACTCTATCTCCAGCGCCGTCCCGACTGGAAGGACATACAACCGGGCAAGTGGGACACCGCCTGCGGAGGGCACGTGGACTACGGGGAAAGCCCGCAGCAGGCCCTGCGGCGTGAAGTGAGCGAGGAACTTGGGGTGACTGGATTCACCCCGACCTTTGTCGACAAGTACGTGTACGACAGTCTGACGGAGAAAGAACTGGTGTATGTCAACACCACAGTATTCGACGGAGATGTGCGCCCCAGTGCCGACGAACTCGCCGGAGGACGCTTCTGGACGAGGGAAGAGATTGAGGAAAACATCGGGAAGGGTGTTTTCACTCCCAATTTCGAGAGCGAATACAACAAATACTTAGCCGAAAAGAGCAATCGTCAGTAGGCGAAGCGCCCGCGCTTTGCCACTCAAGCAAGCAGAAGAAAAGCACTAAAGGAAAACGGGTGCAGCGGAGACGCTGCATCCGTTCTGCTTTCTTACGAATCAAGTGCAGCGGGGACGCTACACCTACTATGAATACCTGCAAGCGCAACACCGTTTTAGTAGTTGCAGCGTCCCCGCTGCAACCACGCAAAAAGGGTATATTTCGGGGTATGAGTTTGACGCGGGGACGCGTCAACTACTGTTCAACATTGCGTCAATTACCAACATAGTAGTTGCAGCGTCCCCGCTGCAACCTTTCCAACATGACACATTTTGCTGTGCAAAAAGGCCGTTCGGGCGCTCCGGCAACACCGCAGAGGCGGGTTGTTCACGGTCGTGAGCCGATCGGATGACGGTCGTGGTTCGACCGGATGACGACCGTGGGCTGACCGAACCACGGCCGTGGGCAGGTCACGGGAAGGGTGCTTTTGGGTCACGAAAAGGGTGTTTTCTCCGTTTGAAAAGGATGCTTTCAGAGCACCTGAAGCCCCTGCACGGAGCGGCGGAGATGCCTGCATGCAGTACGGATAAGGCGGAAACGGCGGCAGTGACATGACCGTATGCCGGCGAATACATAACCGCACAAACGACACAGGGCGGCTGCCGGAAACGGCAGTCGCCCTGTGCTGTGAGGCAACGGCAAGGATTTACTTCTTGTCAGCCTTGGTTTCTTCGGTTGCCTTGGAAGGCTTGTAGGTCTTGTTAAGTCCCTTGATGATGTCGTCGGTGATGTCGCAAGCCTTGTCGGCATAGAGTATGTTGCTCACTCCACCCTTGGTCAGGATGAACGAATACTTCTTGTCCTTGTTGTAAACTGCCAGGTAGTGGTCGATGCTGTCCTGGAGTGCCTGCTGGTATTTCAGCTGTTCCTTCTGGAACTCGCTTGTCAGACGCTGGTTGAGAGCGTCGAGGTCGCTTGCCTGCTTCTGTATGGCAGCCTGGCGCGACTGTGCCTGCTCCTGTGTGAGACTGTTGGACTGGTAGTCCTGCTGGAGCTTGGCTGCAGCAGCCTGGACTGCTTGCTGCTTGCCTGCGAGCGTATTCTGGATGTTGGTACTTTTCTTCTGGAGGATTGCGGTGAAGTCTTTCGCAAACTGATACTGGTTCATGACGCTGTCGCTCTCGATGTAGGCGATTTTCTGTTCGGACGAAACTGTGGGCACTGACTTGGTGTCGTTGGCCTTGGGAGCGTTGTTGCATGACGTCAGCACTGAGGCAGACACTACGGCAGCTGACAGTGCAAGTGATAATTTGTTCATTGTTTTGGTATATTTTCTTTGTTTTTTCGTTTTCTAAAAGAATCTGTTCCCGGCTCTCGCTTCCCTGTCCTGGTCGACCACGCAGTGTATTCCTCGCTCCTTCATGGCTTCGGAATCGTGTATGTGCATGGAGGGGAAGCGTCCGTTTTTCCTTAAAATCACACCGACAGAGAGCAATATCAACGCTATTGCAATAATTAACACACTTGCAAGGAGAGTTTCAATCATTATTCCCTATCTTTGTAAACAGATTTCCGTACTTGATGTCTGCAAAATTAGCACATTTATATAAAGGACAAAAATAATAAGGAATAAAAAAACATAAAAGTAAGTATTATGGACAAAAGCAGTTTGAAGCCCGCTCTCGTATTTGAGCAATTCGCCAAGATAAACAGTATCCCGCGTCCGTCGAAGCACGAGGAGAAGATGATAGCATACCTGAAGGAGTTCGGCGAAAGCCGCGGTCTGGAAACGCTGGTCGACGAGACCGGCAACGTGCTGATACGCAAGGGGGCGACCCCGGGCTATGAGGACAGGGACTGCATCATACTCCAGAGCCACATGGACATGGTGTGCGACAAGCTCATCGACAAGGAGATAGACTTCATGAACGACCCTATAGAATCGTATGTCGACGGCGAATGGCTCAAGGCGCGCGGCACTACTCTGGGCGCTGACGACGGCATAGGCTGCGCCATCGAACTGGCCATACTCGACTCCGACACCATAGAGCACGGCCCGATAGAGTGTCTGTTCACGCGTGACGAGGAGACCGGACTGACCGGAGCGGCCGGTCTGAAAGCCGGATTCATGACAGGCAAGATGCTCATCAACCTCGACAGCGAGGACGAAGGGCAGATTTTCGTGTCGTGTGCCGGCGGCCGCACCACGAAAGCCACATTCAAATATGGCACGGAAGATGCCCCCAAGGGTTCTTTCTTCATGAAAATGACGGTGAAGGGACTGTTCGGCGGCCACTCAGGCGACGACATCAACAAGAAGAGAGCCAACGCCATCAAGCTGGCTGCACGCTTCCTCTACAGCGAGAACGAGAAGTTCGGGGTGCGCCTGCACTCGTGGAACAGCGGCAAGATGCACAATGCCATACCGCGCGACGCCGTGGTGGTGTTCTGCGTGCCGGAGGACAAGAAGGAGCAGGTGCGCATAGACTGGAACGTCTTTACCGCCAATGTGGAGGACGAGTTCCATGTGACGGAGACGTCAATGGAGTTCTCGCTCGAAAGCTGCGACGCCCAGCCTGTCATGCCTAAGGGCGTGTCGGACAACATCATACGCTCGCTCCAGGCCGTGGACAACGGTGTCTTCGCCATGTGCCAGGACAAGGCTGTGGACTGGCTTGTGGAGACTTCGAGCAACGTGGCGAGCGTGCAGACCGACGGAAAAGAGGCTGTCGTGGTGGCATCGCAGCGTTCCAACGTGATGAGCAACCTGGACAACATGTGCGACACGGTGAAGGCGGTGTTCCAACTGGCAGGTGCCGAGGTGGAGACAGGCGACGGATATCCGGCATGGAAGATGAATCCCGACAGCAAGCTCACCCAGATGACGGTGGAGACCTACCGCGAGCTGTTCGGCAAAGACCCGATCGTGCTCGGCATACACGCCGGTCTGGAGTGCGGACTGTTCTCCGAACGCTATCCCGAACTCGACATGGTGAGTTTCGGGCCGACACTGCGCAACGTGCACACGCCGGAGGAGAAGCTCCTCATCCCTACGGTACAGATGGTGTGGGATCACCTGCTCGCCATACTGAAGAAGTAACCGCGCGGGCGGACAGCGCACATCCTACACGTTAGGCAAGGGCAGGCGGTGGGAGTTTTTCACCTCTCCCAGCACAAAAGAAGAGTTGAGAGAGCCTATCGCCGGGATGTCGCCGAGAATCCGCATCACGAAACTCTGGTACTGTTTCATGTTCTGGACATATATCTTCAGAAGGAAATCGAAGTCACCGGAGATGTTGTAGACCTCGACAATTTCGGGTATCTGCTGTACCCGTTCCATGATTTGGACTGCGTTTTCATGTGTGTGCTGCTTCATTTTCAGGTAGCAGAACACCACGAAACCGCAGTCCAACTTGTCTGCGTCAAGCACTGCCACATAGCCTTTTATGTATCCGTTGCGCTCCAGACGGCGCACCCGCTCATACACGGGCGACACACTGAGGTGGACAAGACGCGACAGTTCCTTGATGGTCAGGTGGCCGTCATTCTGCAATTCCTGTAAGATGAGCAGGTCGACGGAATCCAGTTCTTGTGTCATATACCTATATATATTATGGTGAATGTTGCCGCATGCGGCATGCGCTCCACAGTGATGTTCCTGCAAAACAGTCCGGAAACGGAGTTTTACAATCACTTTTTCCCGGGTAACGATGCAAAATTAGAATCTTTTTCCGTATTTTCCAAAATCCTTGAACAGTTTTGGCGAGAATTGTAACTTTGCAAGCAAAAATAAACAAACAAAGATATCAAACCAAAAGAAAGGGAAAACATCATGGCAGAGAAGAAACTTCACATCGAGACTTTGGCACTTCACGTAGGTCAGGAACAGCCGGATCCGGCTTCAGACGCACGCGCAGTGCCCATCTACCAGACCACTTCATACGTGTTCCGCAACTCACAGCACGCCGCCGACAGATTCGGTCTGCGCGACGCGGGCAACATCTACGGCCGACTGACCAACTCCACACAGGCGGTGTTCGAGGAGAGAATAGCCGCACTTGAGGGCGGTGTCGCCGGACTGGCAGTGGCTTCAGGCGCAGCCGCAGTGACCTATGCGCTGCAGAACGTGTGTCTGACGGGTGACCACATCGTGGCTGCCGACAACCTCTACGGAGGTTCGTTCAACCTCATCACCCACACTCTCGCCAGTATGGGAGTGGAGAATACCATTGTGAACGTGAACGACCTGGAGGCTCTGGAGAACGCCATACGTCCGAACACCAAGGTGATTTACGCCGAGACTTTCGGCAACCCGAACTCCGACGTGACCGACCTCGACGCCATAGCAGAGGTGGCTCACCGCCACAACATACTGTTCATCGTGGACAACACCTTCGCTCCTATCCTCATCAGACCGCTTGAGCACGGAGCCGACGTGGTGGTTCACTCCGCCACAAAGTTCATCGGCGGCCACGGAAGCAGCCTCGGAGGCGTCATCGTTGACGGCGGCAAGTTCGACTTCAAGGCAAATGCCGACAAGTATCCGACCCTCGGCAAGCCGGACCCATCATACCACGGGGCAGTCTTCGCCGACGTTGCGGGAGCGGCAGCATTTGTCACACGCATCCGTGCAGTCATACTCAGGGACACCGGAGCGACCATTTCGCCGTTCAACGCATGGATATTGCTGCAGGGAGTAGAGTCGCTGCCGCTGCGCATAGAGCGCCATGTGGAGAACGCACTCAAGGTGGTAGACTACCTGAGCAAGCACCCGAAGGTGAAGAGCGTCAGCCATCCGGCACTGCCGACACACAAGGATCACGCTCTCTACGAGAAGTATTTCCCCAACGGGGCAGGCTCTATCTTCACGTTCGAGATAAACGGCGGCAAGGAAGAAGCATGGAAGTTCATCGACTCACTGGAGATTTTCTCGCTCCTGGCGAATGTCGCCGACGTGAAGTCGCTGGCTATCCACCCCTACACCACCACCCACTCGCAGATGACAGACGAGGAGTTGGCAGAGCAGCACATCACCCCAGCCACGGTGAGACTGTCGATCGGAGTGGAGCACATCGACGATATCATCGCCGACATGGAACAGGCTTTCGCGAAAATCTAACGGCGTTGCCGGGCTGAAACGTCCGGCAATGTCTTATTAAAAGACAACTGTATGAAAAGGAAAACGGCACTCATAACGGGTGCGACAAGCGGTATCGGAGAAGGTTGCGCACGCAAATTCGCGCAGGGTGGATACGATATCGTCATCACAGGCAGAAGACAAGAGAGATTGGAAGCCTTGCGTCAGGAGCTGACAGCGCAATACGGAGTTGACGTGTTGGCTGCGGCTTTCGACGTGAGCGACCGCGAAGCGGCGGTAAAAGCGGTGGAAGAGATTGTCAGCCACTGCGGAAAGATTGACGTCCTGGTGAACAATGCCGGTCTCGCACGTGGACTTGACCCGGAATATGAGGGTGATTTCAAGGAGTGGGACGAGATGGTTGACACCAACATCAAGGGACTTCTGACCATGACACGCCTCATTGTTCCCGACATGGTGAAGCGCAACGAGGGACACGTAATCAACATCGGAAGCGTTGCGGGCGATGCCGCTTACGCCGGAGGTAATGTCTACTGCGCCACGAAAGCGGCAGTGAAGGCTCTCTCCGACGGTCTCCGCATCGACGTGGCACACACGAAAGTGAGAGTGACCAACATCAAGCCGGGACTTGTGGAGACACATTTCTCCAATGTCAGGTTCCGCGGCGACGACGCCCGTGCGGACAACGTGTACCGCGGCGTCAAACCTCTGACAGGCGACGACATCGCTGATGTGGTGTTCTATGCGGCGAGTGCGCCGGAGCATGTCCAGATAGCGGAGGTGCTGGTGCTCGCCACCCATCAGGCCAACGGCACGGTGATACACAGGGAAGAATAAGTCGGGCGGCAGCCTGACGGATTGTCACAGACGGCACACCAACTGGCGGAGGACTCCCAAAGGGGACTTCCGCCATTAAAATTACACCTTTATGAAAATCTACGATTCAGTTATTCAGCTCATCGGCGGCACGCCGATGGTGAGACTCGGCAAGTTTGCGAAGTCGCGCGACATCAGCGCCAACATCCTGGCAAAGGTGGAGTTCTTCAACCCGGGCGGCTCGGTGAAAGACCGCATCGCCCTCGCAATGGTTGAAGATGCGGAGAACAAGGGCATCCTCAAGGCAGGAGGCACTATCATCGAACCGACGAGCGGCAACACCGGAGTGGGACTTTCGCTTGTCGGAGCAGTCAAAGGCTACAGGGTGATACTCACCATGCCGGAGACGATGAGTGTGGAACGGCGCAAGCTGGCAAGCGCCTACGGCACGGAGATAGTGCTCACTCCCGGAGCGGAAGGCATGAAAGGGGCGGTGAAGAAAGCCGAGGAACTGCGTGACAGCACGCCCGGAGCGGTAATCCTACAGCAGTTTGAGAACCCCGGCAACCCTGCCGCACACGAGCGCACCACTGGTGTCGAGATTGTCAACGCCGCCAATGCCGACGACATAAAGATAGACGCTTTTGTGGCAGGAGTAGGTACCGGCGGCACGGTCAGCGGCACCGGAAAAGCCATAAAGGCTGCTTTCCCCGGGGCAAAGGTGTTCGCCGTGGAACCGGAAAGTTCGCCCATACTGTCGGGAGGCACTCCGGGTCCGCACAAGATACAGGGTATCGGGGCGAACTTTGTGCCCGGCAACTATGACGCAAGCGTCGTGGACGAGGTGATAAAGGTGAGCAACGGTGACGCTTACGCCACGGCAAGAAGCCTCGCGAAGGAAGAAGGCCTGCTCGTAGGCATATCTTCAGGCGCAGCGGTTTATGCCGCCTGCACGGTGGCAAACCGCCCCGAGTTTGCGGGAAAGAACATCGCAGTGCTGCTGCCCGACACCGGCGAACGCTACCTGTCGACAGATTTGTATTCGGAATAAAACAGTTTGGTATTCTCGGGCACATCGTGCACAACCCACAGGTTACCGCCGATGACACTGCCCGACCCTATCGTCACGCGGCCGAGAATGGTCGCATTGGCATAGACAATGACATTGTCCCCCAGAACAGGATGCCTCTCTATCCCTTTCACAAGAGAGCCGTCTTCGTTTTGGGGGAAGTTTTTCGCCCCCAGAGTGACGCCCTGATAGAGCGTCACATCGTTACCTATGATGCACGTCGCCCCTATTACCACGCCCGTGCCGTGGTCTATCGCGAAGCCGCCTCCTATCCTCGCTTCAGGGTTGATGTCCACTCCCGTCTCGGAATGTGCCAGTTCCGTGATGATGCGAGGTATTAGCGGAACGCCCAATTCCACCAGCTTATGGGCGATGCGATAGCTGGATATGGCTTTCAGTCCGGGATAGCACATGATGACTTCACCGAGGTTGTGCGCCGCAGGATCGTTCCTGTAGTGTGCCACGGCATCCCGGGCGAGAACGCGCCTGATGTCGGGCAGGCTGTTGACAAACGCCTTCGCACGCTCCTCGGCGGCATCCCACAGTTTGTCTTTCGACGGAAACAGCGACGGGTTCGAGTAGGCCAGACCGGCGGCAATCTGCTTCGAGAGCTTGCAATAGAGGTTCTCGGCATCCACGCCGATGCGGAACTTCAGCGACCCGGCATCAACTGCGCCCCTGCCGTAATAGCCCGGAAAGAGCAGACTTCGGCACAAGTCGACGATTTCGACGAGCCTTTCGCCCAAGGGAAAAGGCATATTGTCAACACTGTAATGGTACATCCCGCTGTCCGACAAGTCGCTCAGGCGGTTTACGACACTCTCAAAATCCATCTCCACCTATTGTATAATATAACACTAAACAAAATCTTATGCAAAGATATAGATTATCTTCCGCAACTCCAAACACACGCGGCATCCAACGAACAGACTTCTACATTTTAACGACATAAATATGCAAACAAGCCAAAAAAAGTCCTTTTCTCTTGCTTTTTGTCCGTTTTAGAGCCGCAAGACTTTCGTATTCTCACTTTTTATGGCTATCTTTGCAACGTGGTGAAGGGCGCTTCGCCAACGGAACAAGACTGAAAACTTACACAATAAAAGAATTAGAGACATGAAAGCAACTGAAGTTATTGAAAATCTCAAGCAGAGATTTCCAAACGAGCCGGAGTACATCCAGGCCGTGAGCCAGGTCCTCCCGACCATCGAAGAGGAGTACAACAAGCACCCGGAGTTTGAAAAGGCGAACCTCGTGGAGCGCCTCTGCATCCCCGACCGCGTCATCGAGTTCCGCGTGACATGGGTTGACGACAAGGGCAACGTGCAGACAAACATGGGCTACCGCATCCAGCACAACAACGTGATAGGCCCTTACAAGGGCGGACTGCGCTTCCACAAGTCGGTGAACCTCGGCATCCTGAAGTTCCTCGCCTTTGAACAGACCTTCAAGAACTCGCTTACCACTCTGCCGATGGGCGGTGCAAAGGGCGGCTCGGACTTCTCTCCGCGCGGCAAGTCGAACGCTGAGGTGATGCGTTTCTGCCAGGCTTTCATGACCGAACTCTACCGTCATGTGGGCGCCGACGAGGATGTTCCGGCAGGAGACATCGGCGTGGGCGGCCGTGAAGTGGGCTACCTGTTCGGCATGTACAAGAAACTCACCCACCAATTCACCGGTATGCTCACCGGCAAAGGACTGGAATTCGGCGGTTCGCTCATCCGTCCCGAGGCTACAGGCTACGGCAATGTCTACTTCCTTGTCAACATGCTGAAGACCCGCGGCATCGAATTGGCAGGCAAGACAGTGCTGGTTTCGGGTGCCGGAAACGTGGCTCAGTACACGTGCGAGAAGTGCATCCAGCTCGGGGCGAAGGTTGTCACGATGTCCGACTCCGACGGTTACATCTATGACGCGGACGGCATCGACCGCGAGAAACTCGACTTCATCATGGAGCTGAAGAACGTGGAGCGCGGCCGCATCAAGGAGTATGTCGAGCAGTATCCGTCAGCCAAGTACGTGGCAGGACAGAAACCGTGGGGCGAGAAGGGTGACATCGCGTTGCCGTCAGCCACACAGAACGAAATCAACGAGGAGGCTGCACGCACCCTGATCGCCAATGGCGTGATTGCCGTGAGTGAAGGAGCCAACATGCCGACTACCCCCGAGGCCATCAAGGTGTTCCAGGACGCCAAGATACTCTACTCTCCGGGCAAGGCGGCAAATGCCGGTGGAGTGTCCGTCTCGGGTCTTGAGATGAGCCAGAACTCCGAGCGTCTGCGCTGGACATCGGCTGAAGTGGACGAGAAACTCCACGGCATAATGGACGACATACACGCCAACTGCGTGAAGTACGGCACCGAACCGGACGGTTACATCAACTATGTGAAGGGTGCAAACGTGGCCGGATTCATGAAGGTGGCAAAGGCCATGATGGCGCAGGGAATAGTATAGGAATTGTTATAAATAGTTTTGGGCGGTGTCTCCGCACCCTTTCTGCGGAGCGCACTGCCATTCAATGAAAACGGGACGCGGCCATTGCCGTGTCCCGTTCTTGTATGTCTGCAACGCAGAAGATGCCGTCTTTGACGTGCATGCAGGTCTGCATGCCGCCGGAAACTACGCTTCCGCCGTGTTGTTGTGTACGATGACCTTCACCTCCGATATTCTCCGGCCTTCCATTTTAGCCACTTCAAAGGTGAAGTTATGGTAGTCTACCTTCTCGCCGAGGGCGAGGAAGTCGCCCTTGAGCTCCAGAAGCACTCCGGCAAGAGTGTCGGCGTCGCCTTCCACTTCGGCGAACTCGTCCATCTCAATGTTAAGTGCTTTGCAGAAATCACTGAGCAGAGTCTTGCCCTCAAAGAGGTAGGTGTTGGCGTTAAGCCGTGTAAAGGCTTTCTCCTCCTCGTCGTATTCGTCGTTGATTTCACCCACTATCTCCTCCAGGATGTCCTCAAGCGTGATAAGTCCGACCGTTCCGCCATACTCGTCAACGACTATCGCCATGTGCACTTTGTTCTCCTGGAACTCGCGCATGAGGTCGTCTATCTTCTTCGTTTCGGGCACGAAGTAAGGCGGACGCGTAAGGCTCTGCCAGTGGAAAGTCTTTCCTTTCGAGAGGTAAGGCAACAGGTCCTTTATGTAGAGAACACCTTTGATGCTGTCCTTCGACCCTACCGACACAGGGATACGGCTGTAGTTGTTCTCCACGATGCACGCAAGCACCTCGTCGAAAGTGCTGTGGATGTCGATGTCCACTATGTCGCGGCGCAGCGTCATCACGTCTTTCGCCGTCTCGTCGCCGAACCTGATTATTCCCTTCAGTATGTTTCGCTCGTCCTTAATCTCGTCCTTGTCGGTGAGTTCCAGTGCCTGTTCCAGGTCGTCAACGCCGATTACGGGGTTGTCCTGCGGCATCACCTTCTCCGCCAACACGCCGCTTCGCAGCAGGACAGAGGCTATCGGCCACATCAGACGGCGCGCTCCGAATACATAGATACCGCACATGCGGCAGAATGCCAGGGGGTTCTGCCGTGCGTATATCTTCGGCATTATCTCGCCGAAGAGCAGCAGCAGGAACGTGAGAAGCACCGTCACGACGATGAACTGCAGCCAGAAATTGTCGTGGAAATCCACTATCCGGCTGAAAATAAAGTTGCAGAGCATGATGATGGTGACGTTCACGAAGTTGTTGGCGCACAGTATTGTGGCCAGCGTCCGCTCGCTGTCGTCGCGCAGTTTCTGTATTCTCGCGTCACACTCGCGCTTCTCCGGTTCGAGTTTCGACAAGTCCGTAGGGGTCAGACTGAATATGGCTATCTCCGATCCGCTTGCCATTCCCGAGGCGACAAGCAGTATTACGGTCAGCACAATCGACGCCACGACAGCCAGCGAAGGTGCCGTGAATGTCACGTCTGCTATTGCGCTATATAATAAGGTATGGTACACTGTTCAGAAAAAACAATCAGAATGGCAGTCCGTCGGCGGGTTCATCCCCGCCGGTATCCGCCGTTTCGGGTTTCCGTTCGGCAGTCTGTGCCGCCGGTTTGGGTGTCAGCAGCTCCATGTTGTCGGCCAGTATCTCCACCACAGTCTTCCTTATGCCGCGCTTGTCGTCGTAGGAACGGTAGCGGAGTTTGCCCTCCACATACAGCTTGTCACCCTTATGCACGAACTTCTCCACCACTTT
>CAVHUR010000053.1:0-14252 GCA_963639575.1 uncultured Spirochaetota bacterium | reverse complement strand
GATGGTTTACTCGAAACTGAAAGAGGACAAGTCGGCATACGTCAACGACACGATTCCGATGTCGTGGTCTATCAACACGGACTCCACTCTCATCGTGAAGCAGTTCCCATCGACACTCTTGGCTGCCAACATCTCTGACGAGAACATCAAGACAGCCATGGCTGCATGCGACCCGGTGGACATAAAGTGCTACACTGGATACTACAGTCTGTCGCCTGTCGGCTTCCTTGTCAATCCCACATCGCCCACCTATACCCTTACCTATGGCGGTGCTACACACAAGGTGCAGGTGGCTTTCTATGTGAACAACAGGTATGTCTACGGTGTCTATACCCCGGCATCGGGTCTGCTGCAGATACAGCTGATAGAGGCAGGCATATATGTTGACGGCGTGTACAACTCCACTCTGCTGACGAAAGCCATACCTTTCAAGCTCTTTTGCACTAAAACTGCAAATTGACGACACTGTTTCAGTAATTGACCGACAGACTCCGGTGCAGGCGAAAGCCTCACCGGAGTTTTTTCGTTTCCAACTTGTCGCAGCCGTCGCACACTCTTCTCCGCTCACGCAGACAAGGCGGTGCGTCCGACGGACAAAGGTAGTCAATAGTCGTGACACAGCCAAGGGAAATCCCGTTTAGGGCTACTTCTCTTTGTGTTAACTGTGTGACAAAAAGCGAAATATCCATTGACTTGTGTCGGAAATGATGTACTTTTGCAGTGCAAACCAATATGTTGAGGCGATGAAGAGTATGAAAATGTATGAGGCGGATGACAAAATGATAAGCATAATCCGCGATGACTACAGCATACTGCAGGTCATGGGGTCTTTCGGAATAAAGATGGGATTTGGCGACAAGACCGTAAGCGAGGTGTGTGAGGAGCAGGGAGTCGACACGTTCACGTTTCTTGCGGTGGTCAACTTCTGTGTCAACGGCTACCGTGACAACAGTACCATCGGCAAGCTATCGGTCGAGACGCTGCTTCATTACTTGCGTGCCGCGCACCACTACTTCGTGGACTTCGAACTTCCGTACATCCGCCGGGAGCTGACAGAGGCTCTTGACCAGAACGACAACTTGGCGCTTCTCATACTGAAACTGTTCGACAACTATGCCGACACACTCAAGTCGCACATGCAATACGAGGAGAAGACAGTGTTTCCGTTTGTCGAAAAGCTGCTCGACGGCAAGGTTTCGCACCACTCGCCGGTGGAAACCTACTCGAAGCATCATGGCAAAAGCGACCAGCAAATGACAGAACTGAAGAACATCATCATCAAGTATCTGCCTGACGACAGGCTGCGCAACAACCGCCTGATAGCCACTCTCTACGACATATACAACACCGAGCACCTGCTCGCACTGCATGTCGAGGTGGAGGAAGAGTTGTTTATGCCGACGATAAACATGCTCGAACAGAAATGCCGCAAGTCCGGTGTGTCGAACAGGATATCCAAGATGATCGGCGTGAACAACGACAACATGGAACTGCTTTCCGACCGCGAGCGTGATGTGGTGGTGGCTGTGGTGCAGGGAATGTCCAACAAAGAGATAGCCGATCACCTGTGCATAGCCCTCAATACCGTGATAACCCACCGGCGCAACATAGCCAGGAAACTGCAGATACACACTCCCGCAGGGCTTACGATCTATGCCATCGTGAACAATCTTGTGGACATCTCCAGCGTCAAACTGTAAAAATAAGGTCGGACATCACGTCGTCGCTGACATACAGACCTTCGCGTGTCAGCCGCACAAAGCCGTCTTCCACAGAGAGAAGACCGTGTTCCACGGCATTGTGCGCACTCTTCAGAAGGTATTCCCGGTATTCTCCGCACTTGCTCAGTTCAAGCCCCCTGCGTGTGCGCAGGGCAGTTGTCACCATGTCGTTGTAGTGCGTCGGACTGTCAATATCCTCCTTCGTGAACGGCACCTCGCCGCCTTTCACCTTATTTATATATACATCGATGTCAGCGACATTCCACTGTCGGGATTTCCTGTCATAGGAGTGCGCGCCTGCCCCGATGCCTATGTAGGGCGTGTCGTTCCAGTAGTTGCCGTTGTGGAGCGAAGCATAGCCGGGGCGTGAGAAGTTGCTTATCTCGTAGTGCAGGTAGCCTGCAGCCTCCAGTTTGTCGATGAGGGTGTAGTACATGCGCCGGCTCAGTTCCTCGTCAACCTCTTTCACGATGCCTTTTTCCAACATTCTGTAGAGTGCGGTGCCCTCCTCGTACATCAGGCTGTATGCCGATATGTGTTCCACATTCAGCCTTACCGCCTCGTCAATGTCCGCCTCCCAGTCAGCCAAAGTCTCGCCCGGAAATCCGAACATCAGGTCAATGCTGATGTTGGAGATGCCGTTTCGCCGCAGTGTCTCTACCGCATCCTTCACCTGGCAGGCTTTGTGGCGGCGGTGGAGAAAGCGCAGCCGGTCGTCGGAAAACGACTGTGCGCCCATGGAGACACGGTTGACACCCACCGAACGGAGCGTTTGCGCCAGGCGGTCGTCCACATCGTCGGGATTACATTCCACAGTTATTTCGCCGCTGCTGCCCGTTTCGGCGACCGGCAGATGGCGGAACAGCCTGACGAGATTTCCGCACGAGAGTTGGCTCGGAGTGCCGCCGCCCAGATAAACGGTGGATATGCGTTCACCGCCGAGATAGCCGCTCCGCAACCGCAGTTCTTCTGTCAGGGCGTCAACATAGCCGTCCTGCCTGTCGGCAAACGTCGTGGAGTAGAAGTCGCAGTATATGCACCGCGACTTGCAGAATGGTATATGAATGTACAAGCCTGCCATATCCGATATCAAGCGGGTGCAAAAGTACTAATATCTTCTAATTTTTTCCTATTTCTGCGATTTTCTTTTGCGCTTCCGCAAAATTTATCTACCTTAGTCGGCACGAACCTAAATTATTATTTAAACAAACAAATAGCAATATGAAAGTTTACCAGACAGAAGAAATCAAGAACATTGCGTTGCTTGGAAGTGACGGTGCGGGCAAGACAACCCTCACCGAATCGTTGCTTTATGAGTGTGGAATAATCAAGCGCCGGGGCAGAATCACGCAGCAGAATACTGTCAGTGACTACTTTCCGGTAGAACATGAATACGGCTATTCTGTATTTTCCACCGTTTTCCATTGTGAGTTCAACAACAAGAAACTGAATATAATCGATTGCCCGGGAGCTGACGATTTCATCGGACAGACTATCACCGCGCTCAACGTGACCGACACTGCCATTCTCCTGCTCAATGGTCAGTACGGTCCGGAAGTGGGCACCCAGAACCATTTCCGCTATACTGAGAAACTGAAAAAACCGGTAATTTTCCTTGTCAACCAGCTCGACTCGGAAAAGTGCGACTATAATATGGTGGTCAACAAACTGCATGAAGTCTACGGTCCAAAGGTCGTACAGGTGCAGTATCCGCTCAATGAGGGACCGGGATTCAATGCCCTTATCGACGTGCTTCTTATGAAGAAGTACTCCTGGGGCCCCGATGGTGGAGTGCCGACAATAGAAGATATCCCGGCAGAAGAGAAGGAAAAGGCCCTCGAACTGCACAAGGCTCTTGTGGAAGCTGCCGCCGAAAACGACGAGACACTTATGGAGAAGTTCTTCGACACGGAGGAACTGACCGAGGACGAGATGCGTGAGGGCATCAGAAAAGGACTTGCCACACGTTCCATATTCCCCGTGTTCTGCGTGTGTGCAGGCAAGGATATGGGTGTGAGAAGACTGATGGAGTTCCTCGGAAACGTCGTTCCTTTCGTGAGCGACATGCCGTCTGTACACAACACGAGGGGCGAGGAAGTGCCGGCAGACTCCACCAAACCGACATCGCTTTATTTCTTCAAGACTGCCGTAGAGCCGCATATCGGTGAGGTGCAATACTTCAAGGTGATGAGCGGAACAGTGCACTCAGGCGACGATTTTACCAACGCTGACAGAGGCTCCAAGGAGAGAATAAGCACCCTCTACTGCTGTGCAGGACAGAACAGGATAGAAGTTCCCGAGATGAAAGCCGGCGACATAGGCTGCACGGTGAAACTTAAGGACGTGAAGACTGGCAACACGCTGAATGCGAAAGACGTGGAGAACCGCTTCGATTTCATAAAGTATCCGGGCGCGAAATATTCCCGCGCGATAAAGCCGGTGAACTCTGCCGACATGGAGAAACTCATGTCCATACTGCTGAGAATGCGCCAGGAAGACCCAACATGGGTGGTAGAGCAGAGCAAGGAACTGCGTCAGGTCATCGTGCACGGACAGGGTGAGTTCCACCTGCGCACCCTCAAGTGGCGTATAGAGAACAACGAGAAAGTGCCCATCAAATACGAAGAGCCGAAGATACCCTACCGTGAGACCATCACAAAGGCGGCCCGTGCCGACTACCGTCATAAGAAACAGTCGGGCGGCGCAGGCCAGTTCGGCGAGGTACACCTGATAGTGGAGCCGTATGCAGAGGGCATGCCGGACCCGACATCCTACACTTTCAACGGACAGGAGTTCAAGATGAACATCAAGAACAGGGAGGAAATAGACCTGGAATGGGGCGGAAAGCTCGTGTTCATCAACTCTGTTGTGGGTGGCGCTATCGACGCTCGCTTCATGCCTGCGATACTGAAAGGCGTGATGGAAAGAATGGAGCGCGGACCTCTCACCGGTTCTTATGCCCGTGACGTGAGGGTCGTTGTCTATGACGGAAAGATGCACCCGGTAGACTCCAACGAACTTTCGTTCATGCTGGCGGCACGTCAGGCCTTCGCCGAAGCGTTCCGCAATGCAGGCCCGAAGATTCTCGAACCTATCTATGACCTCGAAGTCTACGTTCCGTCCGACTACATGGGCGATGTCATGTCCGACCTGCAGGGACGCCGCGCGATGATCATGGGCATGGACGCAGAGGCCGGTTACCAGAAGCTGTCGGCAAAGATTCCTCTCAAGGAACTGTCCAACTACTCGGTGGCACTCAGCTCGCTGACCGGCGGACGCGCATCTTTCTCCAGCAAGTTCGCAAGCTATGAACTTGTGCCGACCGATGTGCAGAACGCTCTGATAAAGGCTCACGAGGAGGAGCAGAACGACGAAGAGTAACCTGTAAATACTCTATTATAGACGGAGGGCTGTGCTGCGGTTGCGGTGCAGCCCTCTTTTTGTGTGAAGATATGATGCCGTGCGACAAGCCCGCACGGTGACGGCGTGATGCGGAAAAGGTCTTGAAGCGGTGCGTAAACGCCGTTGTTGCGATGCGAAAGCAGTGCTTTTGCGGTCGTACAACGTCCGATGTACGCCTGTGCGGCAAATGCCGCACAAGTTCACGGCATATGCCGCAAGCCTGTGCGACATATGGTGTACGGTCACCGGAACACAGTCCGTGCACAACTCGCAGTGTGCTTTCGCAGTGCTGCAAGGGCGGTGCGGAGTGTCGCCAGAACAGTGTAGGGCTGTAGAGCGGGGATTATTTCAGTGTCTGGAGGAACCGGCGCACTTTCTCCGTGTACTCCACATGATGGTCAAGGTAGGAGTTGGCGTGCTCCGAACCTTCGGCTATCCAAAGTTGCTTGGGCTGGGTCTTGGCTTTGTAGAGCGTGTAGACCATGGCTGTGGGCACAAAGGTGTCGGCGCTGCCATGGATGAACAGCATCGGCTTGCGGCATTTCCCGACTTGCCGGAGCGGGCTTGCGTCGGTGAAACTCCATCCGTACTGCACCTTGCACAGGGCGCTTGTGGTGTAGAGCAGGGGGAAGGCAGGAAGTCCGAAACGGACTTTCATCTCTCCGTCAAACTCGTCCCATACGCTCGTGTAGCCGCAGTCCTCGACGAAACCTCTGACGTAGGGGTTGCCGTCATCGCCCGACACGCACATGGTGGTGGCCGCTCCCATGGATATGCCGTGGACTACAAGCGTGTCGGAACGGAATGTCTGCCGTGCCGTCTCAATCCAGCGCATTACGTCAAGGCGGTCGTTCCAGCCCATCTGTATGGTCTGCCCTTCGCTCATGCCGTGGGCGGCAAGGTCGGGCAGGAGGATGTTCCACTGCAGGTCGTGGTTGTACATGTAGCCGATGTGGAACATTTCTACGGAGTTGCTCTTGTATCCGTGCACTATCACAGCGGTGTTGCCGGTCTTCCTGGGGGCTGCGGCATACCATGCGTGGAGTTTCTTTCCGTCGGGGCTGACCATGAACGTGTCGCGCAGGACACGGTTTGTCCTGATGCTGTCGAGCCACTGCGAGGTCCAGGGATAGGACTTCGCCATGTCGGCGAACTCCTGTTCGGCGTTGTAATCGGTGCTGTCGCGGTGGATGGCATAGCGCAGGAAATACTCGCTCGCGCCTGCAAGCAGCAGGATGACGGCAAGTATCGCCGCTGCAAGAATCTTGAGTGTGCGTGTCTTTTTCTTCATGTCGGGTGAGTGTTTTGCGGGTTTATATTTCGGCAATGTCGACAAGTCCGTTGAGCACACAGTGGATTGTGATGTCGGCAAGCGACTTGGCATTGAGCTTGTCCATGATGTTCTTGCGGTGGGAAATGACTGTCGTAGTGCTTATGTTGAGCCTGTCGGCTATCTCCTTGTTGATCATTCCCTTGGCGAGAAGTGCCGCCACCTCCGCTTCGCGCGGCGAGAGGGTGCCGCAGTTCCTGTGCGTGATGACCGGCGAAGGGGCTTTGTCGCTGCCGTGATGGCCATGGCGCATGATGTTGAGGACGCTCTTTGCCAGGGTCTGCTCGCTCTGGCACACGTTGAGAGTGGTGAAACCGGCAATCTGCATGTCGCCTGCCACGAGGATGATGGGGCGCACGGGATTGCCGCGGAAGTAGTTGGCGTGCTCGAAATAGATGCGTGAGGAGATGAAATAGTGGACGCACGGTTCGCCGTTGGTTGCCATATCGTCGAAACTGCCGTATATGTCAACGTCGGCAATGGGCATGATGTCGTTGAGAATTTGCTTCAGCCCGATTGCCGCAAGGGTGTTTTGCTCGATGATGGCAAGCCTCGGCTTTTCCATTATTTCTCCTTGCTGAATTTCTCCATATAGGCATCGGCACGGCTGTCGCCAAGGGCTTTGGCTTTCTGCAGTGCCTCGATGCTTTCCTCTTTTCTGCCGAGATAGTTGAGTGCAACGCCCTTCACGATGTAGACGTCGGCATATTCGGTCGTAAGCCGCAGGCACAGGTCGCACGCCTTGACGGCATCTTCGAATTTGCCGACACGCAGTTGCGACGAGGCGAGTTCCGCCAGATAGGTGGGTTCGTTGGGGGTGAGCACTGCGGCGTGCGATATGTCGTTGATGGCCTGCAGGAACTGCTTGCGCTTCATCTCGCACTTGTAGCGGGTGTAATAGAACTCGGCGCTCGCACGGAAATTCATGAGCGTGTCATACTGGTTGTAGTCTTGCATGGCCTGCTTGGTGTCTCCCAGGTCGTCGAGCGCCATTCCCCGGGCAAGTATATAGGGCGCGCTGATGTTGGTAAGGGGCTTTGGGCTTGCCTCTACAGCCTTGTCCAGGCAGTCGAGGATGTCGTTTTTGGAAGCGCCGAGATTGGACTTGCACTGGGCGATTTCATAGAACACCTCGCTCGAAGCCATGTCGCCGCGGCTCAGTTCCTCAAAAATGGCGAGGGCTGCGGTGTAGTCCTGCTTGGCGTATTTTATCTGTGCCAGCAGGTGACGGTAGGCAGGCAGGTTGTTGGCGGCTATCGCCTTGCTGATGTTTTCCTCCGCCAGGTCGAGCGACCAGTTCTGTCTTGCGGAGTCGGGCAGGTAGATGACCGTGTTGTAGACGAGCCCTGCATATTCCTGATAGGCTTCATCCTTTTTCTCAGACTTCTTGATGGCTGTCTCCATCAATGCCGTTGCCTTGGCGAAATTCATGTGGCTCACTTCGTATTTTGCCATGGCGGAGTAGCCGTCGACTTCGGCTGGATAGCGCTCGATATACTCTTTTGTGGTCTTGACGACATTCATGGAGTCGTCCTCGGCACTCGTCATGATGAGCATGAGCCGTGCCTGTTCGTGGTCGGTGGGCAGTGCGGTGCGGATGTGAGTCCTCTGCAAGGTGGCGTCATGCAGTGACAAGCCGGAACTTGCGAGTTCCAGATAGTAGTTGGCATCGGTCGAATGGATGTTGTAGGAGGTGGAGGATTTCTGCACAAGTCCCACTATTTCGCCGGCGTCATTTACTATCGGGCAGCCTGAGTTGTCGTCGTTGACTTCCTCTTCGAACACGTAGTAGTCGTATTTGTCGGCGAATCTCTCCGCACTCTTGACCGTTATCGGGTTTATGTCAGCCTTCTTTGTGCTGTAGCCCACGGTCCACACCTTGCCGCTCGCCGTGGCTTTCGCTGTCGGCAGAGGTATGCCCTTGTTGCCGGAAAGGCGGAAACGGCAGATGTCGTACATGTCGTTTGCGCCGATAATGGCGTCCACGTCGTACTTGTTGCCTGCGCCGTCGATGACCACGGCGCTTGATGCTCCGACGAAAGGAGTGTATGCGGATATGCCCTCACCGGCATTTCCGCAGTAGGCGCCGTGTGTTGTGGCGAGCAGACTGCCGTCAGCCTTGTAGGTGGTAAGGGTGAATACCGACTTCGAGGTCTTGCGTACGACATTGTCCTGGGCTGCAAGTTCGGTTACGGAAAACGATAGTACGAGTGATAGTATGACGAGTGTTGTTTTCATGTTCATGATGTTGAGTGTTATAGTCCCAAAAGTTCTTTGGCGTTGTTTACGGCTGCTTCCGACACGGTGCTGCCGCTCAGCATCTGCGCAATCTCTGATATGCGTTCCGCATCGCTGAGTTTCTTCATATGGGTTTCGGTGTTGTCGGCTTGCTGTTCCTTGTATACTTTGTAGTGGCTGCTGCCCATGGCTGCTATCTGCGGCAGGTGGGTGATGCTGATGACCTGGCGTTCGGCTTCTCCCATGCGCTTCATTATCACCGCCATTTGTTCCGCCACGCGTCCTGACACGCCAGTGTCTATTTCGTCGAAGATTATCGTCGGCAGGTCGGTAGTCTCGCTCAGCATCGCCTTGAGCGACAGCATCACGCGGGCTATCTCGCCTCCGCTGGCCACGTCACTGACGGGTCGCAACGGTGCGCCGGGGTTGGCGGAAAAGAGAAACTCAGCTTTGTCGGCTCCGTCGGCGGACATCTCCTTGTCCTTCATGTCGACCTTGAACCTGACATTGGGCAGACCCAACGGACGGAGACAGGTGGACATGTCGTCTTCTATCTTGGTGACGGCGTCTTTTCTGCGTGCCGACAGTTGTGCGGCAAGTGCCTGCGCCTCCTTTTTGCGGCTGGCTACAACGGTTTCCAACTCGCTGATTGCCATGTCGCTATTGCCGATGTTGTCAAGCTCGGCTTTAAGTTTTGCTTCGAGCGCAATGAGTTCTTCCACGGTGTCCACGTGGTGCTTGTGCTCAAGAGCGTATATTGCGTCGAGCCGGTTGTTTATGCGCTCCATCTCGTCGGGGTCGTATTCGATTTCCGACATGCGGTCGGATACCTCGGAAGACAGGTCTTTCAGTTCGACGTAAACGGTCTCCAGACGGTCGGCGATGTCGGTTGCCTGCGGATATACGGACGCAATGCCGCTGACGGAAGATATGCTCCGGTGAAGCCGGACGAGTATTCCCGAGTCCTCGTCTCCGAGGTTGGTGTCGGCTTCAAAGAGTGCCCCTTTGATGTCTTCGGCATGTTGCATGGTGTTGGACTGCCTGTCCAGAATCTCCACCTCGCCGCTTTTCAGTTGCAGGCGCGCTATTTCTTCATACTGATAGCGCAGGAAATCGGCATTCTGGCGGTTGGCTTCAATGGCGGCTTTGGTATCTTCGAGTTTGCGTTCTGCCTCGTGAAAGGCGGAGTAGGCTGCCTTGTAGGACTTGAGGAGCGGCTGGTTGCCGGCGACAATGTCTATCACTGACAACTGGAAATTGTCCTTTTGGAGCAACAGGTTCTGGTGTTGCGAGTGGATGTCTACCAGTTTGCCGCCCACTTCTTTCATCAACGGAAGACTCACGGGGGTGTCGTTGATGAACGCCCGGCTTTTTCCGTTGGAGCTGATTTCCCTCCTCAGAATGCACTCGTCGGCAATAGTGTCGATGTCATTGCGGAGGATTATGTCGTTGACATCTTTTCCTGTGATGTCGAACTGCGCCTCTATGACGCAGCGGCTTTCGCCCTCTTTGATGGCTTTTGTGTCGGCTCTGTTGCCCAACAACAAGCCAAGAGCACCAAGGATGATGCTCTTGCCGGCTCCGGTTTCTCCCGTAATGACGGAGAATCCCTTATGGAACTCGACATCAAGTTCGTCGATAAGCGCAAAGTGCTTTATGTATAAATGCTTGAGCATTATTCCTTCAGTTTATTCCATGAGTTGCTTTGGCTCGCGTTGATGCCGAAAAGTATGTCGTAAACGGACTCTTTTTCCTTTTGCGTACCCTTGCCTTTGTATATGTTGGCCAGCTCGTCACGCTTGTAGTCAGTCCATATCTGGGGCAGCATACTCAGAGGTTTGTTTTCGTGAGCCTTGCTCAATTGCTGTTCGATAGCGGTCGTTATGTTTGTCCTGCCACGGTCTGCGTTTGACGCCATCTCGTCGAGTCCCTTTCTGTAATAGTCGTATTGGAACTGCCGGAACGGTTGCATCGCACCGTCGAGATAGTCGTTTATGATGGCGTATCTGTTTTTGTCGGAGTCAAAAGCCTTCCATCCGGGAAAGTCAAGGTTCTGTGCGTTGTTGCAAAGATTGAAGCACCGCTGCAGCACGTCTTCGCCTGCCATGGGGCCGAAAGTGTCGAGGTCCATTCCGATAATGAGGTAGGCGTAATAGGCGACGAGGGCTGTCAGCTGGTTGTCTACGTTCTCTTCGTTGAACTGAATTTGGTCGAAGCGGGCGTATTCGAACGTGAAGTCGTTGTCTGTGTTGCTGTATATGGTTGTCGTGTACGACGAATTGTACACCGGACGGTTGGCTTGTATGACCGCTCTGCAGGTAAACACGTTGTCGGCATACTTGGTCACGGTGATGTTAAAGCTGCACGGGATGCGCTCGTTCTTCTGAAACTGGAGGCTGGTCCACTGTCTTTCGTTGATGAACTTTGTCAGATTGTTTTCCAATTCCTCGAAAACGCTGACATCAGTACCCTGTATCTGCGCATGGTTTATGCGGACGGTGGCATCCAGTTCCTGTCCACACAGGCTGGCAGACACTGCCGTGAGAAGCATTATTGTTGTCGCTATATGCCGCAGGCTCATCTGTTTACGATTGTTTTGGCGCAAGTTCTTTAAGGCGGATTCGGGTGAGTACTTGCTTTGTATCTGCCGGGAAGTCTCCCCCAATCATCCAACTGTAATAGCCGGGATCACGGTGCAGCACGTCAGTTACATACTGATTCTTGTATTTGCCGAAGTTGAACGCTTCCTTAACAATGGTCTTGCCGTTGGCGTCGAGTAGGGGCTTGTTGTCCGGACCGACCACTTCCTTCCAGAAGAAACGCCCTGCAAAGTCCACGAAATTGCCCTGCTTGGACATCTCGTGCAGTGCGTCCATGTCGTTGATGAGGGTCTTTTCCTTGTCTTCCTGTTTGCCCGGGGCGTACATGTCGAGCTGTCCTTGCAGCACTCTCCATGTGGCTTCGGTGTCCTCATCGGCTCTGTGGGCCTGGAAATCCTCCTCCATCTTCCTGCCGCAGTAGAACTTGTAGGCAGCGGCAAGGTTTCTCCGCTCCATCTTGCGGAATATTGCCATGGCGTCAATCAGCCTGCATTTGGAGAAGTCGAAGTCCACTCCGGCGCGCAAGAACTCCTCTGACAGCATGGGAATGTCAAACTTGTTGGAGTTGTAACCTGCGAAATCGCAACCGGAGAACTCCTCTTTCAGTTGCGCCGCAAGTTCCTTGAATGTCGGGGCATCCTTCACCGTGTCATTCGTGATGTGCGTAAGCTCCTCTACAAACGGAGGTATCGGCATGCCGGGATTGACGAAACGGGACTTGCGGATCTCCTTTCCGTCGGGGTAAACCTTTATGTATGATATCTGGATTATTCTGTCTTTTACGACATCAATGCCCGTGGACTCCAAATCGAAGACCACCAACGGCTTTGTCAGATTGGGAATCATGCGCTGCGTTTTGGGTGGTTTCGTTTAGTCGTTGAGGAGCATCGGCATGACGAGCATGAGTATTTCCTCCTCCTGATCCTGGTTTGTGGGCACGATAACACCCGCACGGCTCGGGTCAGACAACTCTATTGTGATGTCGTCGCAGTCGAGATTGTTGAGTATTTCGGTAAGTGCGCCGCCCTTGAAACCTATGCTCATCGGTCTGCCAGTGTAGTCGCACGACAGCTTTTCCTGTGCGCTTGTCGAGAAGTCGATGTCTTCTGACCGCAGCTCAAGCTTGCCCGGCTCCAGCTGGAAACGTATAAGCTGAGTGCCGCTGGCAAACGGAAGGACACGGCGAAGGGCCGAGAGGAGGGTCTTGCGGTCTATTGTCAGTTTGTTGGGATTGTCTTGTGGGATGACACTGTTGTAGTTCGGGTAGCGTCCTTCGATAAGTCTGCAGCTGAGAGTGCCGTCTCCGTAGGTGATTTCAGCATTCCTGCTGTCGAACTTGATAACCACGTCGCCGCCGTCTTTGCCAAGCACGTTCTTCAGGAGATTTGCCGGTTTCTTCGGCAGGATGAATGAAGCCGGGGTCTCGGACTTCACCGTGTAGTTACGGTTTCTGACGAGTTTGTGACCGTCACTCGCTACAATGGCGAGCGAATCTGCCGTGAGGTCAAAGTAGATACCGTTCATCACGGGGCGCAGCTCGTCCTGTGCTGTGGCGAAAATGGAGCGTGATATGTTGGAATTAAGAATGGTCGCGTTGATTGTTATGACAGAAGCAACGTCGCCGATGGGCTGCACTTGCGGATATTCATCGGCGTTCATGGCGGTGAAATCGAACTTTCCGTTACCGTTCTGATAGAGTACCTTTACCGTGAGAGCCTGGGTGTCGACATCAAATGTGAGCGGTTGTTCGGGCAGTTCACGCATTGCGTCGAGCACGATAGAACTTGAAATGGCAAACTTTCCGTCCGAATCGGAGTTCTCAAGAGGTATTGTCGTGCACATGACATTCTCGCTGTCGCTTGCCGTAATGGTCATTTTGCCGTTGCTTACTTCAAACAGAAAGCAGTCAAGTATTTGGAGTGAGTTCTTGCTGTTTATAACTTTTGAGAGTGTTTGCAGGTGTCCGTAGAGTTCGTTGCTTGATAAGGTAAATCTCATAACTTGTGTTTGTTTTGTATTCTTTCGCAAAAATACGAAAATATCTTGGGTGCTACAAAAAAACAAAAGGAAAGTTTTTCTTTTTAGAACTATTTTGTTAATTTCGCAAAAGGATTAGTTTTTATGTCCTGAAACAAGCCAATACAATTAACGAAACGATAAATGGATTTACAAGGAAAGATTATCAGTGCGCTTCCTGCAAGAAGCGGAGTGAGTGCGCGTGGTGAGTGGAAAGCACAGGATTTTGTTGTTGAGACACACGACAACTTCCCCAAGAAGATGGTGTTCTCTGTGTTTGGTGACGACCGTTTGCAGAGATTCAATATACAGGTGGGCGATGAAGTGATGGTGTCATTTGACATTGACGCCCATGAATACAACGGTCGCTGGTTCAACAGCATAAGAGCTTTTGATGTGCGCAGGGTCGATCCCGCTTCCGTGGGTGCTACCGGTGCGGCTCAGGTACAGCCTGTTTCTCCGGTGGCTGCGGCTCCCGCCGCTGACGGCACGGCTTCACAGACACCTTTTGGCGGCAGTCAGGATGAGAGCAGTGCGGACGATCTGCCGTTCTGATTTTTTGAGAATACTACGATAAAAGTGACATCCCGGACAGTTGCCCGGGATGTTTTGTTTTGCGTAAAATGATGTTTTGTATTCCTTTAGACCTCAGATGGTTCTGCCTTTCGCCTTAAATTCTTCACTCTTACATATAAAGTCGCTCCAGAGCAGGTATGTGTATCATGCCCCGGGTCAGGAAGATGAGGTTCTCGTTCTGCAGTTTGTTGAGTTCGACTGATATGTTCAGCCGCGAGTCGTTCACCTCTTCAGCCAAGTCCGTCATCCTTATCTTGATAGTCTTTTCGCCTGCCGGGCGCAGGCAGTGCAGTGTGAAGAACCTGATGATGCGCATCCTCAACGGAATGTGACCAGACAGCCAGTTGCGGTCTTCCGCCTTTTGTATTC
>CAVHUR010000052.1:0-14590 GCA_963639575.1 uncultured Spirochaetota bacterium | reverse complement strand
ACCTCCTACTTCCTTGTGCCCTTTTGGCTAAGGGCAAAGCGAGGACGCTTCGCCTACTACGAGCTTCCACAAGAGCAGGGAAACTCGCTTCAATCTTATTTTTGTCAAGAATTAGAGAATTAGAGAATTTTCTCGCATGCTTTCTTTGAATTTTCTTCTAACTTTTGAACATTACTTGTGTCATTTTAATTTCAGAAAAACGTGAAAAAGACAACTTATGAAACGGACTTCCATTGTCCGACACCGAAGACCAGTAGAACTCGGTGTATGCTCCGGCGTAGTTTCTTCGCTTTGCTTCAGTTCCGCATTGACTGTTTCCGTTCTGCCGGACAACTCAGTACGGGGGACAATTACCGTTGTGCCCTCGACTGTTTCCGTGAGTTTCGCAAGGGACAGGACTGCTCGCTGAGTGAACTTACTTCCAATATGATGAGGGATTTCCAGAGATACATGAAGCGGAAGGGACTTGCTATGAACACCATTTCGCTCTACAACCGTAACCTGCGTGCAGTCTACAACTATGCGCTCGACGAGAATCTGCTGTGCGGAGACAGGCATCCTTTCCGGAAGGTGTTCACAGGAGTGGAGAAGACACGCAAGAGGGCGGTGAGGGAGGATGTGGTGCGCCGGCTCATAGCCCAAGAACTGTCTGACGACCCGTCGCTCGACCTTGCACGCGATGTGTTCCTCTTCTCTATCTACACGCAGGGAATGGCGTTTGTGGACGTGGCGAACCTCACTACACGCAATCTGCAGCGAGGGCAACTCTCCTACCTCCGGTGCAAGACGGGGCAACCGCTTACTGTGCAACTGCTTCCATGTGCCCAGGCTATACTGTGCAAGTATCGTGACCCTGCAGGAATGTCCGACCACTTGTTTCCACTGCTCTACTGTGCCGGCAGTGGACAGACAGTGAAGTACCGCACGGCATTGCGGCAGTACAACCGGCGTCTCAGACAGATTTCCGACCGTATGAAACTGGACACTCCGTTGAGTTCATACGTGGCGCGCCACACCTGGGCTTCAATAGCCAAGTGGAACGGTGTGAAAGAGACTGTCATCAGTGAGGCTATGGGGCACAGAAACACCGAAACCACTGCCATCTACCTCGCTTCGTTAGACTCTACCACGGTAGGGGCTGCCAACCAAACTGTGGTAAAAAGGTTGCTCCAACAGTAGGGTAGTCCCTACAAAAAACAAATGTCCACCTCTTAGTAAGAGGTGGACAATCTTTTCTAATTCTGTTCAAAGGTAATAATAATCTGCGAATTACAAGCAACAAAGTGCAAGAATATTGAACGAATTAATCAACTTTTACAATTTGAGCAGTCAACAAGACCCTTTAATTTTTCATGGTTCCCTATATAATATAAGGTGTAAAGACCTGTCTTGTTCAATATTGTCCACCTCTTACTAAGAGAAGGACGTTTTACGAAGAGCGAAAATGTTTTTTGTAGCACTGATTCACAGCCGGTTAACAGCGGTTACAAGGAAAAAATAAATATAGAAACTAAACAAATGGCAACAATATTGAGAAAGAGTTTGCAGCACGCAAAGTGCCGTTCAAACAGTACTTCATATGCTCGGTCTGTAGTGCAGGTATGTAGACTATTGGGCCTTGCTCTGCTTCTTGCCTGTGGTTCGCCGCAGGAAGCAAGCGCACAGGACGTGGCGCTCAAGACCAACGGCCTCTACTGGGCTACCACCACTCCCAACTTGGGACTGGAGGTGGCACTCAGTCCCAAGTGGACGGTAGACCTCTCGGGCGCTTACAACCCCTGGACGTTCAGCGACGACAAGAAGATGCGCTGCTGGTTGGTGCAACCGGAACTGAAGTACTGGATATGCGAGAAGTTTGAGGGCCACTTCGTGGGTGTCCATCTCCACGGCGCACAGTTCTTCGGTGGTTTCAAGGAGAAGCGTTACGACGGTTATCTTGCCGGAGGTGGCATTACCTATGGCTACGACTGGATTCTCTCGCCCCACTGGAACCTGGAGGCAGCCATCGGAGTGGGCTATGCCCATCTGTGGTATAAGGAGAGTCCGCGCATACCATGCACCAAATGTCAGGTGAGCAAGAACGGCGACTATGTGGGAGTAACGAAACTCGCCATCTCCATAGCGTACCTGTTTTGAATTTAGGAATTAGGAATTTGGATTAGGAATGTGATTTTTATGAGAAACAAACAACTATATACACTCGCGTTTGCAACTGCCGCACTCGGACTGTTTGCCGGTTGCGCTACCGGAGAGAAGTCTGGCAATGCGGTGACCGTCAGTCCGTCGCCTGCGGTAGTCACTCCCGACAGTAGCGGACAGGCGCAGATGGACGTGACCTTCCGCATACCGTCGCATTACATGTCCACGAGGAGTCGTCTGGTGATACTGCCCCAAATGGTTGTGGGCGACAGTGTGCAGGCTGAGTACAGTCCGCTTGTGGTCGACGCACCGATATACAACAAGAAGAAACAGCGTCGGGAGCAGTTGGCGAACTACTCTGACCCCTACGCAGGACGTGCAGTGAATCTCGACCGCACTTCCCGGGCGTTTGAACTGCCGTACAGTCAGACGGTGCAACTGCCCGCTGGTGCAGCCAATGCACGCATCGTGGGTGTGGTCACTACCGACGGTTGCGGTGAGTGTACCGGTATCGACACGATAGACATCGCTGAGATCAGTGCTCCAGTCACCCCTGTGGCCAACAGGCTCAACCTCGTGTGGATCGAACCTGAGTTTGTGGTACGCCCCAAGGTGAGGGAGGGCAAGGGCGTGGCCAACCTGCAGTTCGTGATAAACAAGCACGACATAAACCTCGATATGGGTGACAACCGCAGGGAACTGGAGAACATGGTGCAGACACTCGCTCCAGTGCTCAACGACTCCCTGTCCACACTCACCTCGCTCCGTGTCTACGGTATGGCTTCTGCCGACGGGTCTTTGGCGTTCAACACCGCTCTTGCCCGTCGCCGTGCAGAGGCGGCTACGGAATGGCTGGTTAGTCGCTTGGGCATCAGCCAGAAGGTGCAGCAAATGGTCACTGTGGGTTCGCGTCCGGAGGGTTGGCAACCGGTGCTCGACGCTATGACCGCCGACGGCAACCCCGACTCGGTGGCTGTGAAAGCCATTCTTGAGAAATATGCCGGCAGCAACGACGATGTGCAGGAACGCTACATCCGAAAGCTAAGTTGCTGGAATCAGATTCGTGACAAGTACCTGCAGAAGGACCGTAAGGTGGAGTATGTGTACAGTTACACCGTAAGGAGTTTCACCGACGACGCGGAACTGCTGCGGTTGTACAAGACACGCCCTGATGCCTTCAATGAGGAGGAACTCCTGCGTGTGGCATCTCTGGCCGGTAGCCATGAGGAGAAGAAAGCGGTATACACCACCATATTGAAGTATTTCCCGCAGTCAAAAATCGCAGCCAACAACCTCGCGGTACTGTGGCAGAGGGAGGGCAACGAGGCGAAGGCACGTGAGGTGCTTGGTACGAACATAAAGGACAAGGAACAATGAACAGACTACTTTGCATATTGGCTTTTCTGGCGGCGCTCAGTTCCTGTGTGCGCGATGACATCCCGTCGTGTCCCAACCTGTCCATACAGGTGGATGTGAAGGACAAGAACTACTTCAACGTGCATAAGGTGGATCTGGAGGAGCCGCGGAGCGAGGATCTCGCCTTCCGTGAGTATGTGCCTACGGTATACTACCAGTTACGTGTTCTGGAAACCGGTGAACTGGTGATGGAGCATGCGCTGTCGGAGGTGGCAGGCGACGAGAAGACCTACCACATCCAGTACTGCGAAAAACTGCCGCACGGCACTTATGTGCTCACCGTGTGGGGCGGAATGAAAGACATGGCGTCGCTGGATGCTGCCCGCACATCCATAACCCTCCATCCTGGGGGTGTTGAGGGCGACGATGTGTATATGGCCTGTGACACGCTGGTGTACGATGCTTATCACTATGACTACACGGTGGAGATGGAGCGCACGAAGGGCAAGCTGCTTGTGCAAACAGACAACCTGCCGCAGGACATTGCGTGGGGCGACAAAACGGTGTCGGGACTGTATGGCACGGTGGACAACACATTCTCCTATTCGGACTCAACCAGTGTATGTGCCGAGTGGGGACGGAAGACAGCCGGGGAGACGGTTGTAAAGACCATGCTCAGTCCGTCGCACGACGAAGGGGCAATGCTGAAAGTGAATTTCTACGACTCACCCGCGAGAGCAGTGCCGGCGGCGGTGCCCGACGATGTGAAGGTCACTATGAGGCGCAATGAACTGACAGTGCTCAAGTATGTGTATGATGACGGACGCTTCTCCGTATATATCCTTGTGAACGACAACTGGGAGAAGGTGCACGGTATGGTAATCGACTGATAAATATAGATATTCGTATAAATGATAAATAATTGTTTAACTCAAATTTTAGGAAAAATGAACAAGAATTATTTTTGGGGCATATGTATGCTGACAGCATCAATGGCCGTTTCATCATGTAGCAGTGATGATGCAATCAACAGCGAGACCAGCAGTGTCGGTGCGTCAAAGCAAACGATCTCGCTGGCTGTGGCTAACACAGGCGATAACTTCGTCTCTACCCGTGCCGGACGTGAACTCTACAGCTCTGCCGCCATGCAGGACATCAACAAGGTGAAGGTGGTGATTTATAAGTTGGGAGATGTGCCTGCTAAAACAGGTGATGGTACGTACACCGATGCAGAACTTACAGAGAAATTCTTTGAAGATAATATTAAAACTCTCAACCGGTATGGAAAAAAGACTATCGTCGCCCAAAAGGAGTTCTCGCCTTGGATGAATAGCGGTGTGAGCAGCGTGTACAGTGATGGCACTAAAGGCCACGGCCGTCAGGCATCATGGACACTCTCCACAGATGACCAAATCACAGATCCAGGTGTGTACATGGCATACGCAG
This sequence comes from uncultured Spirochaetota bacterium, assembly GCA_963639575.1. Classification (GTDB taxonomy): domain Bacteria; phylum Bacteroidota; class Bacteroidia; order Bacteroidales; family Bacteroidaceae; genus Prevotella. The sequence continues at coordinate 9,649 of CAVHUR010000052.1, read as the reverse complement.
TGGGATACAACGATAAAGAGTATACTGCATTGAGTACGTTCGATGGCTTGACAAAAACAAGTACAGATGTCAACTTCCCATTGAGCGTGGCGCAGAACACGAATAAAAAGGTCTATGAAATTTTCGCAGGTAGCGCACCGTTTATTGTGACTAAAAAAACTGCAACTGGAACTACAACTGGTTCAACCACTTCACAAGACACTTACGAGTTCAATGTGTCTCTGACTCTCCATCGTCAGGTGGCAGGTACCATCGGTTACTTCACGAACATCCCGGTGAAGGGTAATGCTGACCATGCAGGTGCAGAAGGTACCAAGCTGCGTCTGGTGGCTTCCAACAAGAGCGACAATGCTGTATTCGCTTATTTCAACAGTGCGTATACTGGTCAGCCGAATACGTCTTCTAAAAACGTGCAGTATGTGGTGAACGGTTGGGATAATAGTAGCAGTCATGCAGCGTATGACGCTATGTTCTATGGATCAACCACTAAAGATGCCTACACAGTGTATGAGGTGGCACTGGCAAACTGGTTCCCCAAAGGTTCTGGTACTAGTATAGACTCCAACGGTGACGGTGTGCTCAACGGGGACGACACCAATTGGACCAATTATTATGACGGCAAAGGCGTGACCGTGAAGAAGGGTACAGTGCTCGGTAGCTCGTTCCTCTTCCCGTTTGCACTCGTAGCAGACAAGGCTACATTCCAATTGCAGATGCTTAATAGCAGCGGTAAAATTATCCGTTACTGGAACATCCGTCTGCAGGCTGACTCTCAGATTGGCAAAGGCAATAATAAAGTAACGCTGGTGAAGAGTACTGGTGCTACTGAGTCTAACACAACTGCAGAAAACGTAGTCAATTACAGTATCCTCCGTAACCACCTTTACAACATAGGTAAAAGAGACGCAGGTGACAATCCTGGCGTAGATTCTGGCAGCGGCGACGAGGCTCAGGATTTGAACAACGAGACTCTGATCTTGCGTGTGAACGACAACTGGGAGATGATTCACCAGATGGTTGTCGACTAACCAATTGTGAGTGTTTAACTAAAAGCTTTGGGGATGTCGCATGATATCCCCAAAGCAAGATTTTCGGGACAAAGTCCTAAACGGATAAGCAGTGATGAGAATACATAATTTGGTCTTGTGCCTTGCCCTTCTTGTGGGTGTTTGTGCCAGTTGTGCAGGTGATGCTGATTTTGATTCCGCCGGTGAACACGGTAGCGGAAGCATTGTACTGCGCATCGGTACTGGAGTGAAAACGCGTACTGAGTTGGCGGGTTCATACAACCTCAACCATGTGCGGCAGGTGTATGCCATACTCTATGAGGGTACTGGTGACGATGCCACTTATGTTTGCCATCACGACTTGAAGTGGAGTCCCGTGGACTCTACTGACTATGGCGAGGGTGTGGTGCAGGAGAAGGTGTATGAGTTTAGCGTGCCGTCAAGCATCAAGTCGAACGGTGAATACACACTCCTCTGTGTGGGACTCGACGACCAGTCGGGCACTACCTACGGACTATCGCTCACCGACAATGCTGCGCCCTCATTCTGCGACAAGAACAAGACGCTTGCCGATGCCAAAGCCATACTGGCTACTACCAGCGGATCGATGACCAAGGCGGAACTGTTTGCCGGTTGGACAACATTCACTTACTCCCGTAAGGACGAGAACTCGGTGGAGGTGGAACTGACCCGGCGCGTGTCGGGTGTCTACGCTTATCTCAAGGATATCCCGGTGAATATAAACAGCTCGAAGGTAGAGCAGATTCAACTTGTTCTTGGAAATTTGCCAAATACCCAAATCGGACTGGCACGCAAGGAGCGGTCAGACGACGGCAAGCTGCCCGACGACTTCGGCAGCAATCCTACCACAGATGCTTCTGCCAAGGTGCTCGACAAACTGACGCTGGCTGACATTGCTAAAGCTAACACAAATACTAACCTTTACGATATAAACACAACCTATACGGATGCGCTCGGACTCACAGAGCAGACTCTGCTGCTCAGTGCTTACCTCCTGCCGATGAAGGCTGATGATACCAATGGTACGCTGGCAATAGAACTGCTGGACGCATCGGGCGCTCTGATAAAAAGTTTTCCTGCGCAGTGGGACAACGTGCCCACCAGTGCCGGTGACAAAGAAAAATATTCGCTGTATCCCAACTACGTGTATCATGTGGGTACACGCTCGGACAACAGCGACCGACCGGCGAGTCTTGCCGGCAACCGCATCGTGCTGGAGGTGCAACCGTGGACGGAAGTGGAGATTAAGACGGAGTTCCCGAAAGTGCCGCTGGAGGCAACCATCGACTATGACAAGAATCCGTCGTCGTACATCTACGACTGCATCAACACCACGGACAAAATAACCATCATGCCGTCGCTCCTCAAGCGCAAATGGAAGATGACTATAGTAGCGGAGGACAACAACGGAAACCTGAACACGGACGGCAAGTGCGACTGGATATACTTCGTGAAAGCGGGCAATACTTACACCCAGGAACTTACCTCATCCGACTATACGAACGGCAATGAACAGGCTGTGGCTGTCACAATCCGCCTCTGCGACTACGTGGTGCAACGGGATTATAACCCTTCGACTTCGGCAGGACAGACTGCCATCAATACCGACTGGCGACGTGCAAGGATAGTGCTGGAGACGGAAAACAGCAGTTCGCCAACGCATCTCTCCATACGGCAGTACAATGCGATTACGGTGACTGGACAGTACGACAGAAAGACCACCTTCTCGTGTGGTTTCAGTCGCTACGACTATGGTGTGGAGCGTGATAAAGACGGTGCGATCACCAACCAGGGGTATATGGGCAAATGGGGATTTGTTGAGCAGAGCAACACAGACCTTTATTCCGGTTATGCGGATGCTGCCAAACTTTATTATGACGGATATTATGCGCACGAAAACATAGAAAGTAAATGGACAAGTAACACTTCGTACTGGGGTACAGATGACATCTCTACCCAACCAATTGTCCGCTATTCCTGGACGGCATCATGGGTCTATGAAGGCGGGCAACAGAAACTGGCAGATTCCTACTGGTACTTGCCTTCACAGTATGAACTGTATGGCTTCTTCAACGACATGGGCAAACGCCAACCGTCCATTGAAGCCAACATAGTAATCGGCGGACTTTACTGGAGTTCATCGTCGAAATTCAATTCCTATAGTTCGAGCGAAAAGTCTCATAGGTCATACTGTCAGAAACTTGAAGCGGAAGGGAAGCTGTGGGTCTCTGACAAGAAAGACGGAGAGGTCGGTACCAGAACATTCCGAAAAGATGCTAACCTTGGTTATTCCCGTCGCGCCCGCCATTTCGAAGGCTATACAGGTGGACTACAATAACCAGCCAAAAAAGAATCGCATGATGAAACATATACTATACATCTCTGTCTTGTGGCTTTCCATCTTTGCCCAGTCGTCGTGCAACGACGATATGGGCGATGGAGGCCATGCGGCTGACGGTAAGGTGACAGTAGAACTGTCCAGTCCCACGCTGTCGGTTATAAGTACTCGTGCAGGTAGCGACTCTGAGACCATAGAGAACGTGGCTGTGTTCGTGTTCGCGGCGGACGGAACCAAGAACATGGGATTCACACAGACTTCGTCGGAGAACATCCGTTACATAGACATCTATCTGGACGATTCAAAGGACGAAACGGTGTATGCGGTGTGCAACTATCCTGACCCCGACGCACTGGTGAAGGACGTCAACTCGCTCTCCGACATGCAGAAAAAGACGCTTACGGTGAGCAATGCCGACGGTGCTTATCCGGGACAGTACGTGATGACGGGACATACTACGGTGGCTGCCATCAAGGCTTCCTTGAATAAAGGTGAAACGGCAAAGATTCCTCTCTACCGTGTTGCGGCTCACCTGAACTTCACCATCAAGGTGAGTACAGGGGACAGCGACGGCGACGGTGGCGACTTCAAGATGACCGACGTGTATATCTGTAATGTGCCCAAGGGCAGTTGTCTGTTGAGAAGCACAGAGGACGAGAACAATACGGACATCAGTGGCGGTTGCACGTCGGACTATACGTACAATACGGATGCCGACAAGATGCGCCAGAAGTATTTCAGTTCGTACAAACTCACTACACAGGAGGAGAACGGTGCGGTGACGGCTTCGTTCGACATGTTTGAAAACCGGCGGGGCTGCGTGAAGGACGAGTCTACCAGTTGGCCCGAACTGGACGGTTTGGAGAAGCACGAGAAGTATGACTATTACAAACAACTCTACAAGCGTAATCGTGCGATGGACTATCCGTCGAATATCGGAAAGATAACCATAGGTGCGGATGTGTCCAACGAGACGCTTGAAACGGATGGGACTACTGGTGCGATGGTGAAGGCGAGTCAGTTCTACAACGCTACTTACCTGCGCATCGACGGAGTGTATCAGCGTGCGAACGGGACGACCTACAAGACTTCGTATTATGTATACCTCGGTGGGGACAACTACAAGGACTTCAACATAAGGCGCAACTACTGGTACAACCACGAGATTACCATCAAGGCGCATGACGAGTTTGACCACCGTGTGACGGGTGAACTCCTTGGCGGACTTACGGTGTATGCCTCGCTCGACGAACTGGATGCACACTGCAACTCGGTGAAGGCTCTGATGTATGCACCGGAGGACTGGACGGTGTCGGTGAAGAATCCCGACGAAACTCCGTGGCTGGAGGTGTCGCACTCGGCGGTATACAAGCCACGGCTCTTGGGACAGACGCCTAAGGGCGACGAGGCGGCTTTCTCCATATCGGGAACAAAGGGACTGACCTACTTCTATGTGCATACGGACGATTATATCCCGGACATCGACTCTCCGGAGCAGAACGCCAGTGTGAAGCCGCGTACGGGAACGATAGTGTGCCAGTGCAAGGGCGTGAAGCAGGAGCTGACCGTGGTGCAACTGCCGGCGCAACTGGTGGTGCTCAGTAAGAACTACGACGCTCTCACGTTTGGCGCGGTGCGCGACACTTTCTTCATAGAACGCAAACTGGAACAGAAATACATTCCGTGGGGTTTTTATCACTACTGGAGTTTCGAGACGGACAACATGATTTCCACCGGTACGTGGGACGGTCTGTCGAACACTCGCCGACTCTACAATGTAGGTCTCTACGGTCAGAAGACAAAGAGCGGCAAGCAACTCATTGAGCCGGCCTATCCAGAGTCCAATTATCCTTCGGGACTGCCCTATGACCATGCTATAGGCTATATCGTGCAGAAAAACCGTGACCGCAACGGCAACGGGAAGATAGACTATGACGAGATTATGTGGTACTGGCCCGCTACGAAGGAACTGCAACAGATTTATAAGTCGAAAACCAATCTGGATTTCGAGGGCAGTGAGGAGCAGTTTCATGCCTCCACGCCTTCGTCGTCCGACCGCGATGGAATCACTCTGGGTTTCTCGTACAGTGTGAGGATGAACGACGGCAAGGTGCGTATCGTGCAGCGTGACCGCAAGTACAATGTAATTGCTTGCAGGAGGAAGAGCGCGTGGAGAGGTCCGGACAATGCTGGTGCCAGTGGCGGCGTGAACATCAACAAGGACTGGGACGAGGGCGACGAGGTCATTATTCCCAAAGCAAAATAATAAATAATGAAGATGTATATGATGAAACTTATGCAATATGGTTGTGCCTGTGGGGCACTGATGCTGGCAACTCTGCTGACTGGCTGTATGAAAAGTAGCTCGGGAAACTGCCAGACGGGCGACTGTCCGGCGGACTATGCTTTCATGGTGCATACTCGCAGTACGGATACCGGCTCGTCAAAGCCGAGCGACGAGACGCAATACACGCGGCTCTATGTGGTGGAACGGTTGCAGGAGCATGATGCCGACCATCTGCACTGTGCCGCCGACAGACGTTATACGCTGACGAACGGCAGCTATGCGCTGAATGACCTCCATGGACAATGGTACAAGTTTGCCTTCGTGTGTGTGCCGAAATGGAGCGGAGGCGGTGGCGAGGCTCTGCTGACGGAGGAAAATCCGGTGGAGAAGACGTGCGACTTCAACAAGATGCTGGTTGACTTCAACCCCGTGCTGACGTATCAGAAGGACAACGCCAACATTGCGCAGACAGCTGACCTGAATGTTTATCGTAAGGCGATAGACCGATGGGTGGATCCGGATGATACCGAGAATGTGGAGACTGTGGAGATGACACGTGTAACCGGGGAGCTGCAGATTGATATGGGTATCCCGGCTGACCAGTTTCCCATGGATGTGGAATATATGCAACTGACGCTGAAAACTCCTGCCGTGAAGGTATACGTGCACGATGGGGCAAGGGATGAGGTAACTACGGTGGCCAACACTTCTGATGTGGTGTACACACTCGATTTCTCTAACTTGAGTGACGCAGAATACACGAAGGCGATGGCTACGAGACAGGTGTTCCGCCTCTGTCTGTTGCCCGAAGTGCTGAAGGGCAGTGTGCTGGTGAAGTACAAGAACTCGAACACGTCGGTCACTCTGCCTATCGGTGAGGATGCAACCAAGGGCGAGACATTAGTAGAAGTGCGCAAGAATAGGGTGACTACGGTGCTCTACAACGGTATGGAGAAGAACGAGTTTGAGGTGCGCTATGCAGGCTTTGCCGCCGGTAATGATGCGACAGTGGATGTGGCCGACGATGCATGGGATGGTTGGCAGTAAGTAAAGAGTCAATAATGGTATGTATAGGAAAATGAACATGATGATAAAGAAGAACCATTGGGCATGCAACGGCGTGTTGTCCGTAGCCGGTGCCGTACTGCTGATGTGTATGGGATGCAGTGAGGAGACGGTGGTGCAGCAGGGCAAGGATGTGCTGACTGGAGGGCAGGTCGTGGTGGACTATACCGTGGGAGAGATGTCTACACGCAGTGTCAGTCACGAGGCGTTGCCTGCACACGACCGCATCAAGTCGCTCGTATACCTGCTCTACGATAATGGTGGCAACCTGGTGAAGCAACGTGAGATTCCGGGAATAAGCAACATGAAGCAAGGCGACTGGCCCATGATGCGCGCCACCATGACTTGGGACCAACGTGAGGCTCTGAAGGACACGCTGGAACAGGGACAGAACTACACCGCGGTGTTTGTTGCCAACACAGATCCAACGCTGTTTGGCGATGAGGAGGTTCTGCACCTCACGCAGACTGCAGAAGGCGCGACAACTTCGGTGGCACTGGACGAGGTGTATCTGTCGCTACCCACAACAACTGCGTTCGGCGACAACAATATGTTCTACCTCTGTGTAAAGCAGATTACTCCCACCGGCTACGACAGGGACAACCACTGCGACTGTCCTGTCAAGTTGCAACGTATTGTGAGCCGCACGGACTTCTTCTCCGATGATTATCCTGCACTGAATGAGGAGTCTGCGAAGGGGAAGATAAAGGAGTTTACCGACAAAAAAGTGTATAATGTGCTGTTGCCGGGAAACACAACGGAAAAGATGCCTCTGGGGATCGAAAAATGGCTGAAAAGCTTTACTGACGACTTTGATTCGTATGTGAAAACGCAAGGGGCTACTTTATCAATCGATGATTTTACAAAAGCGTTGAACGGATTGGATTACAGTGGATACATCAATGGTATATCTGATACTGACAAGGCTGCAATCAAAGAACTGTTGCGCAACTCCTGTTTGGAAAATGGTACACTGAAAGGACTTTGGCAACCTTGGAAAGGACTACAGGCAAAGGTGAAGTACAGTAGTCGTGCCGACCGCTTCTATGTGAGTGGCAATACAGCTAAGGTGGGTGATGCTACTGCGACGGAGAGTCTCAGTCCGCTACTCGACATGACACAACTTACGGAGACCGATGCTGGCGGCAGTATCGTTACGCAGAATACCTTTACCATTATCGGCTTTGGGGAAAACGCAGCAACTGCAACCGGGAGTGAAATGAACAAGATGAAGGAAGTGCAGCTCTATGGGTCGACCAGTGCTACGAATCCTGTCACGGTGATTTCGATGCCAGATAATGTGCAGTCTTTTGCAGATCAGGGTGGCAACAAACGGGTGCAACTGGTGTATTGCCCAATTAAAACATTGGAGTACAATACGGGCGTTACAACAGGGAAAACCTATGACTTGAAACTGGTCAATATAAAGAGCGATATAGAGACTGCAATGACCAACTACAGCACGTATTCTCAATATCTTGACAACTTTTTCAAGACTGACGATTGCAAGAAAAAATACGGTGAGAGTCTCGAAAAGTTTGTCCTCCAGATTACTCTGCCCGATTTGTCGCAATCGGGTGCCTTGACGGTGACACCGGAGTGGAGCGTGAAACAATAATAAAGAGGATGTTGTATGAAAGGAAATAAATACATGAGACTGGTAGGTGGACTGTTCGGCCTGTTGGCGGTTTGTGGATGCCAACAGGGTGAAGACGGTCAGAATGACTCGGACCACGGAACATGGAATCTGCCTGTGTCGATTGCGGTACAGCCTTCTGGCGTGTCGTCATCGTCGCCTTCCTCGCCTTCGGGCAGTGCCTGGAGCAACGGGGAGAATCCACAATATACTAATAATGTGCGTCCCTTGTATACCGACCGTATTCAACTGAACATCTATAAACGTGCTAAGACGGGCACTTATGCTGACGACAAGACGGACTTTGCGTTTGACAAGAAGGTGGTGCTGACTTGTGCGATTCCCGATGGGGATTATCTCTATTCAGGCTTCCGTTATACATACGCCACCGGCGTTGTCAATATGCAGACGGGCTATGAATACCGTGTCACAGCTATCGGCTATGCAGAACAGCGGAAGGAGAGGGCGTTGTTTGATGTTACCGAAAACGGTGATTTTAGCGATGCGAAGGTGAGTCTTACTGACAAAAAACAATGGACCACTCCCGAACTGTTCTTCGGTACTCCCCGTTATGGTGCTGACATGACGGACAAGGAGACTGGGACTGAGGTGTTTTCCTACGAATCGGGCGGCATCAACGCTCTGGGCGGATGGCTCTATCGCTGTGTCGCTGGTGTGGAACTGAAGGTAAGGAAGGTGCCGCCAGAGGTGAAGTCGCTGGCTCTGCTCTCTGGTTCGATGAACACGCAGTGCAAGGCTACTTGCTATGATGATTTCCTGAAACCCGACGGTAAGAAGGATGTTGCGGAAGGTGAGGAGGACACTACGTTCGTGCTTGACAAGTGGGAGCGCCCGGCCGACTGGACGACTGTGTATGGTGTGGGCGCCAAGGACAGCATCGATGTGACCATGAACGAATCGAACTTGTTTCCGGTCACCTCTGCCTTGTATGTACGGATAATAACACAAGAAGGCAACGATAACGAGGAGGTGACTGTTGTACCCCTGCGCATGAAGTGGCATACGGACAGTAGCGGTACAACCACCAGTCCCGATGCCGTCAATACCGACGAACAACTGGCTAACGGTATCCTCACGTCCCAGCGCAACCATTACTACCAGATTGCAGGCGATTACTTGGCTCTGATTACAAAGAAACTGTCGCTGGTAATCAGAATCAATCCCAACTGGGACGGCGACATCGACCTGACTCCTGGAGGAAAATAGTAGGCAAAATTCGGATATATCACTATTTCTGCAGAGCATAAGAAGTTGGAAAAGTGATGAAATAGGCT
>CAVHUR010000051.1:0-14779 GCA_963639575.1 uncultured Spirochaetota bacterium | reverse complement strand
CATTACCTCTTCGATAACACCACCAAAATTCATTTTTGCCATAGTTCTTTACTTTTTATTAAAGGTTTAACATTATCTTTCTGTAAATTTCAGATGCGCACGTACGCACTCTGTTTCACCCATGTCTGCCACTTTACAAATGCGGACAAGGTGTTCACCGGGCACTGTGCCGTCTTCCATATAAAAGCGAAGAGTGTCACCGGCGTGACTTTCAGCCACATAAGCAATGTCAAAACGCTGCAAACGCTTCTTGCAATAAGTTTCCGTGGGGAACAAATCGAGCACATGCTCTATGGATTTCACAGAGTTGACGTGTCCGTTGATATCCACATCATTATACTTTGCGACATATTCACCCACAAGCCTTGCATCAGCAGACATTTTCACCCGCGAGGGCTTACCTATCGGATTCTCCTTTTCCGTCTCCAGCCAATCCATAATCTCGCCATTGCGCACATCCAATAGATTTGTCGGTTGTCGCGTTTCGGTGTCAATCATTGCCCAAATGGAACGACCGTAACCTATGGAACGACCGTCCTTGTCCTCTATGCGGAAACTACGGTTGGTGAAATGGCGTATGACGCTCTCCACCCACGTCTCCACATAAAATTCATCGTATATCCGCGGCATCTCATCCATTTCGATAACGAGACGCGACAAGACCCATGTCTTGTGGATACTCTGAAGATACACCATACCGAAACCACGGTCGTTGCTATGGAAATCGGCAGCATTAAGCAGATGATTTCCCAAATGCCCCATAAACAGTTCCATGTTCATGTCGCAATGGAACGGCTCTGCCAAATTGCGGTATCTTCCTACTTTGGATAGTTTCATGCCCGTTCGCTCTCCCTCTCTTCCAAATAGAGATCAAGGTGCTCTATACAACTGCGGGTGACGGCTATGCGTCCCGAACGCACAAACTGCAACACCACGCCAAGGTCGTTCAGACTGTTGTAAAGTTCAGTAATAGTGTGGCTCTTGCCCTTGCGTTCCACTATACTGAATGTGGAGTTCATCTCCACAATGCCAGCTCCGTTACGACGGATTATCTTGCCTACCTCCGGCATCTCAAGCGACATCGGAGTGCTAATCTTTATCAGACACGACTCTATGAAGAACAGTTCTTCGTCACGGAAATAGTTGGCCTTTAGTACGTCTATCTTTTTCTCTATCTGTTTAACCAACATTTTCGCCATCTCTTCCGTACACCAGCATGTCAGGGTGTACTTGTGCACCCCGGGAGTACTCGATGCACACACATTGAGGCTCTCTATATTGACTTGTCTACGCGTAAAGACGGCTGTAATCTGATTAAGTATTCCGGCGAAATTCTCGGAGTAGATAATCATCGTGAAGAACGTCTGTCCTTCATGTGAATGATCGGCTTCTATCCTCTCATTACAATTTCTCTCACATGTGCGGCAGTCTCCACATTGACCGCCGGTCATTCCGCCAACTACATTTTCCTGCTTTTGGCTATTGTCATTTTCCGTCATTGTCATCCTCAATCTTTTATCTCCAACAACATTTCATCCACATTAGCTCCAGGAGGTGTCATAGGCAGTACATTGTCTTCCTCCTTCACTGCGCACTGCAACAAGAATGCTCCATCAGTGCTGAGCATCTCTTGGATGGCATTATCAAGTTCCGCCCTGTCTACAACAGTACGCGACGGTATGCCATAGGCTGACGCTATCCGTTCATAATCGGGATTGAGCATCGGTGTGAACGAATATCTCTTGTTGAAGAACATATATTGCCACTGACGCACATTACCCAGGAAATTGTTGTTGAGCAGTATTATTTTCACAGGAGAGCGCTGTTCCATAATAGTGCCAAGCTCCTGTATGGTCATCTGAAGACCGCCGTCTCCGACAAACAGGCATACTGTGCGCTCTGGAGCACCAAAAGTGGCACCGATAGCTGCAGGCAACCCAAATCCCATAGTGCCACATCCTCCTGAAGTGACAACGGACCTTCCCTCTGTGAATTTGAAGTATCTGCAACCGAACATTTGGTTTTGTCCGACATCGGTAACAAGTATCGCCTTATTGTGACTTGCCTCACTCACCTTCCTCACGACCTCACCCATGAGCAGAGGACCGTCAGTCGGATGAATGGCTTTGTCTATTACCTTATTGTATTCCTTCTCTTCATATGGGGCGAAACCATCACACCACGACTGGTGAGTGGCACTGTCAACAAGTTCCGTGACCTCACGGAGTGTTTCCTTGCAGTCACCAAGCACAGCAACATCAGTCTTCACATTCTTGTCTATCTCACTCGGGTCAATGTCAAAGTGTATGATTTTGGCTTGTTTGGCATATGTAGCGAGATTACCGGTCACACGATCGTCAAACCGCATGCCTACTGCTATGAGCAAATCACACTGGTTTGTCATCACGTTGGGTCCGAGATTGCCATGCATACCGAGCATACCTTTATTGAGCGGGTGGTCGCTCGGCAGCGCCGACAAGCCGAGAAGTGTCGTGCCGACTGGTATCTGCGCCTTTTCCGCAAGAGCCAGGAGTTCATCATGGGCATTGCCCAACTCCACACCTTGACCGACAAGCATAAACGGTTTGACCGAATTGTTGATAAGTTGTGCAGCACGTTCCACCGCACTCCTGTCCACGTGCGGCACTGGCTTGTAGGAGCGGATGAAATCCACCTTTACTGGTTCGTAGTCAACCATTCCCGTCTGTGCATTCTTGGCAAAGTCGAGTACCACAGGACCTGGGCGGCCACTGCGGGCTATATAGAATGCCCGGCTTACCGCCCACGCCACGTCTTCAGCACGGCGAATCTGAAACGCCCATTTCGTGATAGGTTGGGTAACGCCTATGACATCCACCTCCTGAAAGGCGTCTGTGCCAAGGAATGCCGCTCCCACCTGACCGCAGATGACAACCATCGGAGTTGAGTCTATCATGGCGTCTGCCACTCCTGTGATTGTGTTCATGGCACCCGGACCTGATGTGACTATGGCACACCCTACCCTACCGCTCACTCTGGCATAGCCCTGAGCGGCATGCACAGCACCCTGCTCATGCCTGACGAGCACATGATGCATCTTGTTTTTATGATCATACAGTGCATCATAGGTTGGCATGATCGCACCGCCAGGGTATCCGAAGAGCACTTCTACCCCTTCGTTTTCAAGGCTGCGCATCAATGCCTCAGCACCTGTTATTCTCTCCATATCAGTCAATTATTCTTACTCCACCCTTGTCTGCCGATGACACGGCTTGTGCATATGCGCGCAAAGCCTTTGATACCACACGATTACGCTTTAGCGGTTGCTGTGGACGTGCAGCCAGTTCTTCATCACTGAGACGTACGTTTATACTACGATTGGGAATGTCTATTTCAATAATGTCGCCATCGACAATTTTTCCGATATTGCCACCCGAAGCGGCTTCCGGGGATATGTGTCCGATGGAAAGGCCTGATGTGCCTCCCGAGAAACGGCCGTCGGTAATGAGGGCGCACTCCTTTCCCATGTGCATACTCTTGATATATGATGTCGGATAGAGCATTTCCTGCATACCCGGACCGCCTTTAGGACCTTCGTGAGTTATCACTACCACATCACCTTTCTTGACTTTGCCGCCCAAAATGCCCTCACAAGCATCCTCCTGCGAGTCAAACACGACAGCCGGACCGGCGAATTTCCATATCGACTCATCCACACCAGCCGTCTTCACGACACATCCGTCCTGTGCAATATTACCGAAGAGTATCGCCATACCACCATCTTTCGTGTAGGCATGTTCTATATCGCGGATACAACCAGTGGCGCGGTCTGTATCCAAAGTGTCATAGTTGGTATTCTGGACACCAAGTTTATTACAGAATTTCCCTGCCGGTGCACTTGAGTATATACGCTTTGCCTCCGGGTCTATGTTGTCCTTCAGTATCGAATATTTGTCGATGTCTTCCGCCAAGGTATGTCCGTTCACACGCTTTACGCTGGTGTCTACAAGTCCGCCTTTTGCCAACTCGCCAAGCAAGCCCATCATTCCACCTGCCCTGCCGCATTCCTGCACAGAGTATTTCTGGCTGTTTGGCGCAAGTTTACACAAGAACGGGGTCTTGCGAGAGAGTGCATCTATATCTTTCATGGTAAAGTCAACCTCCGCCTCTTGAGCCACTGCAAGCAAGTGAAGTACAGTATTGGTAGACGCTCCCATTGCAATGTCGAGTGTCATGGCATTGAGAAAAGCCTGTCGGGTGGCTATCGAACGAGGCAGAACGCTCTCGTCACCGTCTTCATAATATGCCAAAGCATTCTTCACTATTTGGCGTGCTGCCTCCTTCATCAGCTCCACACGGTTGACATGAGTGGCGAGTATGGTACCGTTACCCGGCAATGAAAGACCGATAGCTTCAGTCAGATTGTTCATGGAATTTGCCGTAAACATACCCGAACAGCATCCGCAACCCGGGCAGGCACGGTTCTCCACCTCTGCCAGTTCTTCGTCCGAAACGGTCGGATCTGCACCTTTCACCATAGCCGCAATGAGGTCGAGGTTCTCACCTTTATATTTTCCAGCCTCCATTGGACCTCCCGAAACAAATACTGCAGGAATATTCAACCGCATGGCAGCCATGAGCATACCAGGAGTAATCTTGTCACAATTGGAGATACAAATCATAGCATCTGCCTTGTGTGCATTGCACATATACTCCACAGAGTCGGCAATGATGTCGCGCGAAGGCAGACTGTAGAGCATGCCGTCATGCCCCATGGCTATTCCATCGTCAATGGCAATGGTGTTGAACTCCGCTGCATAGCAGCCCATCTTTTCTATTTCTTCCTTGACGATCTGTCCTGCTTCATGCAGATGCGTATGTCCAGGTACAAACTGAGTGAACGAATTGACAACGGCAATAATCGGCTTGCCAAACTGTTCGCGCTTCATTCCGTTGGCCACCCACAAGGCTCTGGCTCCCGCCATTCGGCGACCTTCGGTACAGACGGCGCTCCTTAACTGTTTCTTCATCTTGTTTCAAATAAATATGTACTTCCGTTGCAGAATCTCCGACAGGAGAACCACACCTCTTTCATTAAAGCTTGGCAAAGGTAAGTATTATTTCTATTTTCACCAACAAATCCAATACAAAATTTCAGTTACACATTTAATTCGTAATATTTTTTAATAAAATGCTTTTATTCCGTAATCTCTTTATTGCACACAGGTATCAGTTATGGGCATTTTATAATACACATTCCGGATTTCCCGACACACAAAAGGCATATCAGGAAATCCGGAACACCAGAATAATAGCGTTTATTTGTTCTTCAGCAAATCACGAATCTCCGCAAGAAGTTTCTCTTCCGCAGACGGTTCGGGAGGTGCAGGAGCGGCTTTTTCCTCCACTTTCTTCTTCGTAAGACTGTTGAGACCTTTTATAATAATGAATATACAGAACGCTATTATAAGGAAGTCTATGACATTTTGCACAAACAAACCCCATTTGATTTCAGCCTCACCCACCATTACGGAGAGTGACTTGAAATCCACGCCTCCAGTGATTACACCTATCACCGGCATCATTATATCCTCCACCAAGGATGACACTATCTTGCCGAAAGCACCGCCGATGATTACACCGACAGCCAAATCAAATGCATTGCCCTTTATGGCAAACGCCTTAAATTCTTCAATTAGTTTTTTCATAATATTCTGTTTTTTTGTAGTTCCGGGTTATTTTTTCACGGGGAAGAACAGCCTATTGTGTCACTTGTTCTTTTCTTTTAAGCATCTGTGAGACAGTCGTTGCCACCATACCGGCTGTTTCTGTCCTCAAACGGAAATCTCCCAATGTGACGGATTCAAAACCTTGATCGAGCGCATAGCGAACTTCGTCCACCGAGAAATCGCCCTCTGGTCCGATAAGTATTGTCACGTCACTACTGCCTTCTGCCGCCGACAGTTCACGGAAAAAATCTTTTCTTTCTATTTCGTCATAGCAATGACAGATGTATTTCTTGTCGGAACGACATTCCGAAACGAACTTCCGGAAATCCTCCATACCGTTTACCACCGGGAAAAACGGTTTTCTGCTCTGCTTTGCCGCAGATACGACAATCTTCTCCATTCGGTCCTGACGTATCTGTTTCCGTTCCGAGAATTTGCAATTGAGGAATGTCACCTCGTCAAATCCGACCTCTGTACATTTCTCCACCATCCATTCCATGCGGTCTATATTCTTGGTTGGAGCGATAGCCACACGTATATTGCCGCACCAAGCCTTTTCTTTCGGCAACGTCTCCACGATGTTGTAAAGACAGTGTTTCTGCGAAACGAGTGTCAGTTCGGCACGATAGAACGTCCCCACTCCATCCATAAGAAACACCTCGTCACCGGCTTCGAGCCTCAACACCCGGGCTGCGTGCTGCGCCTCTTCCTGCGGGAGTTCTGTCGCCACCGCAGCATCGGGCACATGGAAATATCTTGCCTCTTTCACTTATCTGCCGAAATTGTCTTTTCCGTTGATATTCCATCCTTCCTCTTCGCCTTGAACACGAACATAAAGAGCACAAGTACGACAAAGGCATAGGCGGCAAATATGAACCAGCAAGTACGCCAACCTGCCAACTGCGAAGCGGCATCTTGATTGTAGACGAAATGGTTGACAATGGCCTGAGCGGAGAGTGTGCCTATGGAAGCGCCCAAACCGTTGGTCATCATCATGAAAAGCCCTTGGGCTGAAGAGCGTATTTCCCCGTCTGTGTTCTGGTCCACGAACAGAGCACCGGAGATGTTGAAAAAGTCAAACGCCACTCCGTAGACGATGCACGACAGAACGAACATCCAGACTCCTGCGCCAGGGTTGCCCGTACCGAAAAGTCCGAAACGCAGAACCCATGCCAACATGGCTATCATCATCACGTTTTTGATACCGAATTTCTTCAAAAAGAATGGTATAAGGAGTATACAGCAGGTCTCGCTCACCTGGCTTAGGGAAATCAATATATTTGCGTGCTGCGCCCCGAACGTGTCGGCATACTCGGCAATATCCTTGAATGAGGTAATGTAAGGGTTGGCATATCCGTTGGTAATCTGCAGACTCACGCCAAGCAGCATGGAGAAAATGAAGAACACGGCCATGCGATAGTTCTTGAACAACTTGAATGCATCAAGTCCGAGAGCCTGCGCCAAGGTCTTCTGTTGCCCACCTTGTTCTACAGCAGCCTTTCGCGTCGGACAAGCAGGAAGCACCTGTGCATAAAGCGCGAGCAATACCCCTAATAATCCACTGACAACAAACTGGTTACTTGAAGCCTGATAACCCAAAAGGTCAACAACCCACATCGTGCAGATGAAACCTACAGTTCCAAACACGCGAATAGGCGGAAAGTCCTTCACTGTGTCAAGTCCCGACTTCACAAGAGCATTGAATGCCACACTGTTTGACAATGCCAAGGTAGGCATATAGAACGCTACGCTACAGGTGTAGAGCACAAACAGCAATGCCATATTGGCGTCTGCGAGATGGCCGTAAAGCCCTGCGGCTATCATGAAACCGCCTGCCAGGAGATGACAAAGACCGAGAAGGCGCTGCGCCGGTATCCAGCGGTCAGCGACAATACCCATTAAGGCTGGCATGAAAATGGAGACTATGCCTTGAACGGCATAAAACCAACCGATTATTGACCCGAACCCCACCTGCGAAAGGTAGGTTCCCATAGAAGTAAGATAGGCACCCCACACTGCGAACTCAAGGAAATTCATCAGTATGAGTTTGACTTTAGTATTCATAGATTTGCTTTGTTTATTCAGTCACTAATGCTGCAAAAGTACTTATTTTTATTTGTAAACAAAAAGAAAAACATCAGAATATTATACACATCCGCTTCACTTCATCACCTTCCGGAACGGGTATTGTCAATCTGCCACAATAGGTGTAGCGTCCCCACTGCCCCCTTTCAGTGCCTGTGCAGGTATCGCCCCCTGACAAATACGGGCATAAGGACAACTGTCACAATACCGTTCGTTCTCCGTTGCAGCGAATGGCACATCCTTGTCGAAAATCTCTCCCACCTGCTTTTTCAGCAGTTCACGGAATTCACTTTCATACTTTGCAATATCGTCTATACTGTCCCCATTAAGTTTCAACACAGGGTCCATGACACTCTTGCTTTTCTGAATGAACATCAAAGCCGGTCTCACAGGGAGTTGGTGCGGATTAAGAGCCTTGGTGTCATTGTTTTCCGACGGTCTGTCCAAGTGGCGTACAATAATGGAATAAAGCATCGCTTGGAGATAATAGTCTGAATGGTACTTGTCTATATTGGCTTTGTTAAATACTTCCTCAACACTTTTTTTCGCCATTCCGTCAGGTGTTCGGCTGCCTGTTTTATAGTCCACGACACGCAGGACATCGCCTCCGGCATCATGAATCAGGTCCAGGCGGTCAATATAACCGCCGACAAGCAGTTCCCGGTCTACTCCATTGATGTTGAATGTCATTCTTTCGTAAGCCCGCTCCTCTATGCCTACGATAGAGAATGGGGCAAGATTACTGTCGTTGTCGAGCATCTTCACGATGTATTTACAGATGACTTCGCGGTTTATCAACTGCAATCCATCGTAGTGAGGCTTGCGTCCTTTGAACAGTTCCTCAGAGAACGCCTCATCCACAAACCGTTGTACCGTGGTGTGATTTCTCTCTTTGAGAAGAGCGTCTATCGCCTCTTTGGTAATCTCGCCGTCGGGTGTCTGTATATTTTTATAGAGCTGTTCCGCCGTGGCATGGAATATCGTACCGAACGTGCGGTGGTCACTGATGTCGTCAGAGTCCGGCTCCTTTATTTTCGCCACATTGTTATAATAGAACTTCAACTGGCATCTCATGTACGAATTTATCGCCGATGGTGAAAGTGACGTCATGCTGTTCAGCACCCGAAGCACCTGCTCATCTTTGTCGACACCACGTACAGAGAGTGATACCGGCGACTGTCTGGCCGTCATGCTCTCATGATGAATGTGTGTGTTTGACGGATTTGACTCCGCCATCAGCTGCGTCATAAACCGGCTCATCTGCCCTGTATTGCCGTCTTCGGTAGAACTGTTGTAGGCAATACTTATGTCCGGACAGCGCTGAATCAGCCTGTAGAAATAGTAGGCATAGATTGCCACCTTGTTGTCTATGGTGGTCAGTTCGTGTGCCTTACGCACAGAGTAAGGAATGAATGACACCTCATTGATGCCCTTTGGCAAGTTTCCCTCATTGCACGAGATAACAAGCAAATGGTCAAAATCCAGATTTCGTGTCTCAAGCACACCCATCACCTGTATGCCGACAGCCGGTTCTCCGTGGAAAGGCATTGTTGTCTGCCGTATGATTTGGTCGACAAGATGAAGCAATGTGGCAGGATCCACCGTCAAGTCTCCGCACTTTACCAAGTCGTTGATACGGTTCATGATGTTGTACATGCGGAAAACCGACTCTTGTAAAAACTGCTGTTCATAGGTGGGTGATGCCGTGTCGGGGTCTTTGCCCTCTGCAGCAAGGTCGTCAATGCGTTGCTTTTCACTGTTTTTCCCGATGGTGTCGAGTATTGTCAGCAACCGTTCCACAAGCACGCTGTTCATCTCGCTGCGACTGCAGTCTATCGGTGCGAACAACAGACTGAGACCTTCGTCAAGACACAGATGCTCCTTGTTGGGGAAGAACACCCGCTCTCGGTGCAGACTGTTCTGCAGTTCTGCCGTCTTGTCGGACAGCAGGTGCATATATGGATGACGCAACAGGGCGGTCACAAACTTGAGAACAAACACCTGTTGCTGCACATTATATCCATGCAGATGCAGCGCAAGGAAGTTCTCAACCAGTGCAGTGACCGGCGATTGCGACAGCGGGAAGCCTACGGTTATGTTCATCTTACCCGATGTTTCCACTGGAAGACAATGTATTACGCTCTTGAGCAGAGACTCGTCAGCAAGCACTATGGCTGTCGTCTCCCCTTCTTTCAGCCTGTCATTTTGTTTCAACCACTGACTGATATAACGCGCCTGAATGTTCTCCGTGGCGGCTGACAAGAACGTGATGTCCTTCTCTTTGGAGAAATTGTCATATATTTCACCGTCCTTGATGTCCAGTTCATTGGGGTATTTCACAAGCCATTTCTCGATGAAACGACCGGCTTCCTGATTGCCTCTGCCAAGATAATAGTTGTCAAAGTCCCAATAGAAGTATGCAAGCCCTTTCTCTTTCATGCTCTGAAAGAGTGTCTGCTCCACCTTCTGTATCATGTTGAAACCCACAAAAATGTATTTCCCGTATCTCCATTGCAGCGTGTCCGCAGTCTCTGCCACCTTACGGTACATTGCCCCCTCATAGGCCAGGTTTTCGCTGTCCATAGCGGCATTGAAATCACGATAGATATTCAGCAACTGATTCCACAAGTGTTCAAAACGCTGTTTGAGTTTCGAGTCATGTCCATCGGTAAACTCCGCGAAGAAACGCTTTAGGGTCTCACGATCCTTTTCGCTCAGATACGACACGGAATCAAAGGCGTGCAAGTCACGGACATTGTGGAACACGAGTTCTGCATTGCCCATATTCTTGCCCAAATCGTCAAAGTCGGAGAGCATTATTTCACCCCAATTCCAAAACTGGTCGAGCGTTTCGTCATTGGTGACATACTGTTTATATGTTCTGTACAGCATGCAGATGCTCTTTATCTTGTCTGCCGCTGTCAGGTCGGTCTGTGATCTGAACAGTTCGCTAATGGTTATGTAATGCGGACTCCACAATGGTCGTCCGGCGGCTTTCAGCAGATAACGGTTCATAAACAGCGACGCGCGCTTATTGGGAAACACT
Source organism: uncultured Spirochaetota bacterium (assembly GCA_963639575.1). Taxonomy (GTDB): domain Bacteria; phylum Bacteroidota; class Bacteroidia; order Bacteroidales; family Bacteroidaceae; genus Prevotella. The sequence goes on along the minus strand of CAVHUR010000051.1, from coordinate 3,940 downwards.
ACTGCCACGTCACTCAGATTAGTGCCGTGTTTCCTTATTATGTCCTCTGCCACATATTCTAAAAATGCCTTCATCGTCGGAAATGTTTGTCGCGGATCAGCCATTGCATGCCACAGGCTCTACCACATTATTATATATATACCACAGATAGCCCTCCACATCATGATAGCCCATGTCCTGAAGCAGCGTCATGTATGTTCGCACCTGGCTTTTGTACCTCTCGGCAGGTTTGCCGAACTTGAAATCTATGACCGTCATCCGGTCGCCGTCTTTCACCACACGGTCAGGACGCAGCTCGCGTGCGGCACCCGTTTCCGGATCAGGAGAGATAATCGCACACTCGTTAAACACTTCTACATCCTTTGAAAACCAACGGTTCACCATGTCATGAGGATTGTCGTTGATGCGCTTACGGATGAGTTTCGACAACGTGTTGCGGTTCAGGATGTCGTCATTATCCGAGATGACACCTTCCTGCACGAAGTCACTGAGCACCCGCTCCACCTCTCCGGCATCGTGGATTTGCGAAAGCACACTGTGCATGACCGTGCCTTGGGTGATGTAGCGTTGGTTTTCGGGTATGGCATCCGTGCCTGCCGCAAAAGCCCGGCTCCGGTTACTCTGCCGGAACTCCAGATTCTTGTTGTGCACATTGGCATCGACCACCACATCCGTATTTCTTTGCAGGAATACGTTTTCCGATGTCTTCTCCCCCTTGTTCTTCACATACAGACTGCCATAAGTGAAATGTATCACATCGCCAGCAGCATTCACATTGCCGGTGATGACGCTTTCCGGCAATGCTTCGGCAACCTTGGGAAGCGTCTTCTGTATCAGCGAGCACATCGTGGATTTGCCAAAGTCTTTCGCCCCCTGCATGTTTTTGCCCACGACAAACAGGTTTTTCGCCGCACGGGTGAATGCCACGTACAGCAGGTTAATGTTGTCAATGCGGTTCTGCACCTGTTCGTTGAAATAGTCTTCTGAATAGACCGTGTTTTTCAAGCCTCCCGTCTCTACCGGCACAACCGGCATTTCCGAGAACGGCGCTTCGTCAGTCTTACACCATAGGGTGTTGCCTTTGTCGAGTTTCCACGCTGCGAAGGGCACTATCACATGGTCGAACTCCAGTCCCTTACTCTTATGGATGGTCAGCAGCCGGATGCCCTGCAAGTCGCCTCCACTGACACTTTTCGTGTGCAGAGATTCGTCCCAAGCCTCAAGAAACCGTCCCATGTCGGGCACATTGTTGTTGGTAAATGCACAGAGTTGGTCCATGAAAGCGTCGACATAGGCCGATTCGCCGGACAGGCAGTCAAGACCGAACAATGCGAAAAGGGCGTCGGCAAGGTCGACGGGAGGAAGCGACAACAGGCGTTCCCGGTCGTGGACAAATTCATAAGGCAGGAACTTGTCCGCATCACCATTACAACCGAGGCTGACGGCTGCCACATCTTCGCCAAGCACACATTGCCTGTACTCTTTGGCAAGTTGCGCTCTAAGCAACTGATTTTCGGGTTCAACCAGCACCTTCATGGCGTCCGTGAGGATGTTGACTGCCATTGACGAGTCCAGTTTATATGCCTCGTCAGAGATGAAAACATGGTCGGGAATCTCGCTCTGAAGCCAGTTGGCGAGTTTCGAGATGTCCTTCTTGTCACGCGACAGTATGGCTATGTCCTCATCCCGCGCCCCTTCGGCTATGAGAGTGAGAATCCAATCCTTCACCATGCCGTAGCACGTGTCATCGTAAAGCGTACTGTTTCCTTCCGTCAAAAGAGTTATGTCCACCATGCCATGCGGCGATTTGCCGGCAGGATATTTCTGGACAACAAGGTCATCGGAATAAATCTGCTCTATGACATCCCCCTTCGTGTTGTCGTCCTCGGCGAGAAGCGACTTGGCAACCGGGGCTATAGCCGTAAAAAATGTATTGTTGAAGCCTATGATATTGGTCTCCGAGCGGTAGTTGGTATCGAGTTTGTCGAGTTTGACATCCTTGTCTTTCAGGTCTTTGTCGGCGTTGATATTGTTGAGAAGTCCCCAATCGCCGTTTCTCCATCGGTAGATGCTCTGCTTCACATCACCCACGATGAGGTTTTCCGACCCCTCGTGCGACATACATTCGAGCAGAAGTTTCTTGAAGTTTGCCCACTGTATAGTACTCGTGTCCTGAAATTCGTCTATCATTATATTCCGTATCCGCCCGCCTATTTTCTCAAACACGAACGGAGCGTCGGTATTCTCCATCAGTTCATTCAGTAGGTTTTGCGTCTCGTCGAGCAGGAAACTGTTGGACTCCTTGTTTATTTCCTGTACCTCACGTTCTATGTTGTTGAGCAGGCGCAACTCGTTTATGTTCTTGAGGATAGCCTTTGCCGTCATCACATTGCGTATCTTCTTCTGGCGTTCGGCCTCCACCTGACTCAGGTAAGGCACGAGTGTCCTTTCGGCAAAAATGCCTATCGGCTTGTTGACATCACCGCTTCTCACCCATCCGGCAGCCCCTTCTGCGGCTTTTTGCGCCCTGCCGTTGAACACCACCGTGTTGCCCTTGTCAATGTATTCCCCCTGTTGCAACTTGCGGAAATACGCCGTCGGACCGCCGTTAGAGTTATATACGAAATCACCGGAGTCGTATCCCGCATCACCAATCATATCGAAGAATCTGTCCGCCATTTGCTTCATGGCAGCGTCACTCTCCTTTATGATGTTGCGCAACGACCGCTTGTAGTTCTCAAAAAAGTCACCCTCACCCTCCAGTTTATCGTTCAGGGCTTCGGCATTGTCCTTGTATTCACGCTTGAAAATCTTCTTGCCAAACTCCTTGATGTCGCCTATGACATTCCAGTTCTCATCGTCCTCCATCTTCTGCTCTATGTAGCCGATGATCCATTTCAGAGCACTGTCGTTCTGTTTCAGTTCCGCAATGAGTTTGTCGACAGCCATCTCCTCCACGTCATCCTTGTCAAGTTCCACGCGAAGGTTGGCATTCAGTTCCAGCTCATGAGCCAGATTGCGGAGCACGCGCTGGAAAAAGGCATCGATAGTCTCTATGTTGAAATTGGAATAATCGTGCAGCATCAGCCTCAACGCTGCGCCCGCCTTACGTCGGACCTCCTGTTCCGTACACCCCAGGTCACCCGTGATACACCTCATGTAGTCGTCCGAGTCAGGCAAACCGTTGGCAAGTCCGTACAGTTGGCTGAGTATACGCATCTTCATTTCTTCGGTTGCCTTGTTCGTGAAGGTCACTGCCAGCGTCTCCTTGTAAGCGTAAGGATTGGCTATCAGCAACTCTATGAACCTGACAGCGAGTGTAAAGGTCTTGCCCGAGCCGGCACTCGCACGGTAGACGGTCAGTGTGTGATGATTCTCCATAGTACTCCAAAGGTACGGAAAACACCCGGTTCGTTGAACTGAACATCCGTTTTTAACTTACTTTTATGCCTCAGCCATCACCTCAAAACACCTTTTTTATCACCACAAAGCGCCCTTATTGTACCCCGAAAGCACCCTTTATATTCCCTAAAAGCCCACTTTGCGTTCTCTCAGAACACCCTTCCTGTCATCGAACCACGGACGTGGTTCGATCGGATATCGGACGTGATACGATCGGATATCGACCGTGGTTCGACCGAATACCGGCCGATGTTCGCCCACTTAAATATACCTTTGAGGACACTTGCAGACCGGTTACACACTATAGGCAGACCGATTATACACCACTAACAGACCGATTACACGCCATCTGCAGACCGGTTTCGATCCATCAGTGGACTGCTTTCATACAAACAAAAAACCACTCCGCAGAAACATCTGCGGAGTGGCCGTATCCTGAAAATTGCCTTTTACCTAAGAAAAGACAATGTTCTTTTTTAGAGTTCAGCGAGGTACTTGATAGTACGAACCATCTGAGAAGTGTAAGAGTTCTCATTGT
>CAVHUR010000050.1:0-14857 GCA_963639575.1 uncultured Spirochaetota bacterium | reverse complement strand
AATGGAGAAACGGAAACGAAATTGGATTGTTATAATACCATAACATCGAAAAAATGGATGTCAAGTGAGATATTGCTCTACGTGCACGTTTATTCCGGGGACAGCAGCTTTCCTCGCTTCTCCAAGTACTTGTATGGGATATGAATAAAGAAATATTACAGTAATTACGGTTAAATCTATGAAAATATTTATAAAAACGCATGGCTTCTTTTGCGCATTGTTTTTGTTGACGGTCGCTTTTATGGCAAGTTGCAAGGATAAAGTGCAGTCTTCTAAAGAATATATGGCTTTCGATACTGTTTTATATATGGATTCTTCTCCCAAACAGATAGCCTTGGGGCAAGGGAAGAAATGTATAGACGGTAACAAGCTTCCGGTTAAAGATTTCAATATTGTCGATAGCTTGATGTTTTTGGAAACAAACGACAAGCAAGGAATTATACAGGTGCTGTCATTGAAAGATTTGTCCTCTAAAGGTAGTTTTCTGAATGTAGGACAGTCCATAGGGGAGTTTCCCATTGGCGTATACATGTCTCTCTATGGAACATTTACGACCCAGAACGATTCGCTTTATGCTATTCTTTGTGAACAGACTACTTCACGAATCTATGCATGGAACGTTACATCTTCCTTGAAAACGGGTAAGACGCAGATAACGGAGATATTTCCCGATGCGGATATTGCCAGTTCTCCTTTTTGGGTGAAGATGTTGCCAGACTCGACTCTTTTGATAAAGGAATTGGCAGGAGAAGAGACCATGCAGAAACGCTGGCTTGTAAAAGGCAAAAACAAAAAAACGATACCCAACATGGACTTTGCTGACAACTTCGCTGTTCCAAAGGGGGAAGACTTCAATTTGTTGTCAACACTTCCCGGTATCTCGCCTGACGGAACGAAATGTGTGGAGGCAATGGTTGGAATGAACTACATCAATGTGTACTCTCTTGAGACGGGCAAAGGCTTTACTGTCTGCTGTGATAAAGAACTTGATAAAATGAGCGATGTGCTGGCACAATCTCCAAAAGACAGGAAATATATGTTTGCGGATATGCGCACGTTCGATTTCGGTTTTGCTGTACTGAAATATGGCGTTACAGACGAAGTCTTCCAGTCAAGCAAGGACTTTGTTCCGTCAATTCTGACATTCGCATGGGACGGTAAGACGTTGGGGGAAATGAAGCCGGGAATACGATTCTCCAGTTTCGATTTGGATTTCATAAACTACACGCTCTTCGTTTTGACGGATGACGGTAGTCTGTGGCAATACAAAATTATGGAATAAGATATGCTCAATATGAAAAGGACTTTTATTCCTGTATTTGGTTTCGTTGCAATTGCCACAATGGTTTTTGTGAGTTGTAAGACTGTGGATCACAAGAGCGGGCAACAGGCATCTCTAAACGAAAGTATCAATATACTCTCTACTCAAGGTGATCAATCTCCGAAAAGATGCTATCCTTTCATAAAGGAAGGGAAAGCCGGGAAGATGGTGTTCTATTGCGGAACATGCAGTTATGTGCCGGGAGAGGCTTTGGAGATGGAATCTTATGGACTGAACTACTGCCGTGAACACGGCAAAAAGTGAGCGGTTTGCGGATTAAAATTAAAGTCTGACTCAGATGGGAGGAAAGTGTATGCTCTCGGTCAAAAAGGATGAAACGGAGGATAGGACAATTCATTAAAGGACTGCTCATAGTTGTACTGCTGATGCCGTCGCTCTATTTGGTGTGGCTGGGCATCCGTTGCTTTGTAGCGGACTATTTTTCTATTCCGACATCTTCCATGATGCCCACTCTTCAACCTGGTGACAAGGTCGTGGTAAACAAACTTGTCATGGGACCGAGAATATACACTGACCTTAATTTCGATCTGGCCGGGATGGAACTGAAAAGCATACGGCTAAAGGGATTGCGCAAAGTCCGGCATAATGATGTGGCAGTGTTTAATTTCCCGTATCATGACGGGAAATTAAACTTTGTCATCAACAATGTGTACTGTAAGAGAATAGTTGCTGTTCCTGGTGACAGCTTGTGGACGGAAAGCGGTTATTACAGAAACAATCATTTCAAAGGTGTTCTTGGCGTTGATGCCTGTCAGAAGGAATTTTCCACTGTGCCTGATTCTGTCTTGCCCAAGGCAATACTCAATACATATCCGTTTGATGACATTCACATACCATTCACGACAAAGAACATGCGTGCCGTATATGTGCCGCGGCGTGGAGATGTTGTCGGTATAACTCCATACGAAGCCGCATATTACAAGCCGCTGCTTGAATGGGAAATCGGCAAAAAAATCACATGGGATTGGACTAAAAATACGGTCTATGCCAATGGCCGTCCCATACGCGACCATATATTCAAGCACAATTATTACTTTATGGCAGGCGACAATGTCATGGATTCCCATGACTCCAGATATTGGGGACTTGTTCCCGAAGAATATATAGTGGGAATTGTGAAATACATTTATCATGGCAGAAAAATATGACCTCATGACGTATGTGTGCGGAGTGAAAATATAGTAAACGCTAAGACTTAATGATGCTGATATATCGGAATAACATCACATTCGCCGGGCTTCTCTCTATAATGGGGAGTATATTCCTCTTGTCTGTTCTGTTGACGACGGTTGCGCCAATAGAACAAAGGTGGAGTGGATGTGATGTCGTGTTGGCATATTCTATACCTGCCCTTTGTCTGTTGGTTGCGGGATGTATGACCATGTTTCGTGAAATGCGGCTTTCTGTCAGTCTCTTGGATTGTCTGGTCTTGTCATGGGGATTGTATTTTTTCTTGCGGACGTATGTCGGTGCAGAATACTCCTGTGCTACCCAGGTGCTGAAAACTGCGGAATTGTTCATGTTCTATTTCGCGATTCGTGGCATATCCCACATTTGCCGTGTTCCGTCAATCGTCATTGTAATGGGCATTTTGGCTTGTTGTACCTATGAAACCCTCTATGGCATTTCGCAGATTGTCAACGGAACGAGCAGGCATTGCCTGTATGTGGCAACAGGTTCGTTCTTTAATCCGGGACCATATTCGGCATACATGATGATGGGACTTGTTGCTGCGGCGGTCGTGAAAACGCAAGAATGGAATGTTCCCCATCCTCAGGTGCGTCGTGTCGCAAATGTTGCTTTCTGGGCATTTGTCGCCGTCAACTCATTCATGTTGCTTGTCACTCTAAGCAGAGCCGCATTGCTTTCCATCGTTTTAGTTCTCATGTGGATATATCGTGAACGGTACAGAAAATGGCGCTGGTTGGTATGGACTCTCTTCTCGTGCGTTGCAATAGTTGGCTATATCATGAAACAGGGTTCTGCCGACGGACGTTTGCTCACTTGGATGGCATCCGTGACATCGTGGGCTCATGCTCCGTGGTTTGGGGTTGGAGTGGGGGGATTCCGTCATGCCTGTGGTGAGGGCGTTGCCGAAATGTATGCGGTATCACCTCATAACATGTTGTTTGCCTCAGGTGATGTGGCGGAATATTCTTTTTCCGATATTCTCAAGATATTGGTTGAACAGGGCGCTGTTGGCGCAGCCTTTTGTATAGCAGTCGTTTTGTCTGCATTATACAACATTCGCAAGTGTAGCAAACCATTGTTCTATGTCATTGTCTCCTTGCTCATGTTCTCCTTGTTTTCCTATCCGTTTGAACTTTACCCCTACAAAGTGTTGGCTGTTGTCGTCTGTGCGGCAGTTCCGCACAAATGTCCTGTTGCTGATTTTCGTGGTTGGGGAAAGGTGGTCGTGCTTGTGTTGACAGGCATTGTTGCCGCTTCGGTTTCTCTGTTTTCAGCCAATCAAATCCGTCAACGCTATGATGCCGATAAAGCCGTTGCCCGGTTCGCTTATATCCGTCATGAGACTTTTCTGAAAGATTTCTGGCAATATCTGCCTTTGGAGGAAGATAATCCGCATTTTTTGTTTAATTTCGCAAAGACGCTAAGAACCTTTGGACGTTATACGGACAGCAATGCCGTGTTGCGGCAAGGTTCTTCCATCTCAAATGACCCGATGTTCTATATGGTGCAAGGCAACAACTACATGGACATGAAACATCCGTATTTGGCAGAACAGGCTTATCTCAAGGCTCATGCCGTCATGCCCAATCGCCTGTATCCGCTTTACCGCCTGATGCTGTTGTATGGGGAAACTGGACAGACGGAAAAGATGAGGCGGATGGCAAAAAGGATTGTAGCCTCAAAACCTAAAATAGTGTCTCCGGCAACCACGGATATGATAAACAAAGCGAAAAGATGCCTATGAAAAAGTTTTTTGTGTGTCTGCTGATAGCCGCATTGTCCGCTGGCAATCTGAATGCCCAAAAACTGACACTCGACAATGCCATAAAGATTGCCCAGGACAATTCGTTCGACGGCAAGGTCGCACAATACACGTTCTTGGCAGGCTATTGGACTTACCGCTCGTTTCAGGCAGATTTGAAACCTGCAGTAAACTTGACGGGAAATATGTTCAACTTCAATCACTCGCTGGTTGACACCCGTAATTATGATGACGGAAAGGTACGGTATGTAGACAACAATACACTTGGCAACACTCTCGTGCTGTCCCTTGACCAGAAAATTGCCGCTACTGGAGGTACTGTTTCCCTCCAGTCGTATCTCTATCGGCTCGACCAGTTCAGTTACAAGGAGAAACTCTACAACTCCCAGCCATTGCGCATATCATACGACCAGCCGCTCATGGCATACAATAGCCTGAAGTGGAACAAGAAGACCGCTCCGCTGGAATACCAGATAGCGCAGCGCAAATACATGACATCTTTGGAAACGATAACGATGAACGTCACTTCGTTGTTCTTTTCTGCCATATCGGCCCAGTCAAACTACAATCAGGCAGTGGCAAGTCTAAGCGATCGCGAGGCATTGTATGAGATAGCAAAGAAACGTCTGGAGTTGGGGACGACCACCAAGAGCGAGGTGCTGCAGATGGAACTGTCACTGCTCAACGCCAGAGTCTCGGTCAACAACAATCGCATTTCCCTTGATGATGCGAAATACAATCTCTTCTCCTATCTCCGTGTGACGGACTATGAAAATGCGGAACTGATACCGCCTTATGCAATACCTGACATAATAATCAATTTTGACGATGTGCTGGAAAAGGCCATCAACAATTCCGGTCACACTCAAGAGCAGAAGTTACAGATGCTTGAAGCGGAGCGCTCGCTTGCCCAAGCCAAGTCAAATAAGGGGCTACAGATGACGTTGAGTGGCGAAATTGGCTTCTCGCAATCATCGCCAACTCTTGGAGGTGTCTATTCCCGACTGCGCGACAATGAGATTATAGGGCTTACTCTCTCGCTCCCGATATTTGACTGGGGAGTGAGGCGCGGACAGGTGAAGATGGCTCAGGCGCAACTTGATGTGGTGAAAGTGCAGATAGACAAGAGCCATCAGGACTATATCCAGGAATTGCGCCGCAATGTAATCCAGTTCAATGCCCAGCCCATGCAGTGCAGGGATGCCCAGCGGGCACAGGAGATAGCGGAAGAGAGATATGACATCACGCGCCGCAGGTTTGAGGCTGGAAACCTGTCCGTCACAGACCTTAACACTGCACAGCAAGAGCTGGAGTCGGCGAAGATGCAGTACATATCACAGTTGCAGACTTTCTGGACGGATTATTACACGCTCAGGCGCGCCACTCTCTACGATTGGGTGGGCAAGCGTGACATTTCCGTGGATTTTGATGAAATAATTAATAAATGAATACGCTATGGATAAGCGCAGAACTACATTTGTTGCCATATTTGCCGTAATCGTCATTATGACGCTGGCTTCATGCGGGAAAAAGAAAGAAAAGGCCGAAGACGAGATGCAGATTCCCGAAGTGGAACAAAGCGAGAACTTTGTTGATACCATGCGTCTCGAATTGCAAGACTTCAATAAACAGATAGTGTGCAATGGTCAGTTGCGTGCCAAAGCGAAGAGCGACATCAGTTTCACCACGTCAGATATCGTGACCAACATCTATGTGCGAAACGGTCAGCGGGTGTCCAAAGGCGACATAATCGCATCTACCGACAAACGTGAGAAAACGCGGGAATTGGAGAAGGCGGAGCATGAACTGGAGCGTTCGCGCGTGGATCTTGCCGACAAACTCATATCGCTGGGATATGACGCTGACCTGCACGATGTCCCGGGCGATGTCATGAAGCGTGCGGAGGTGACTTCAGGATACTACACTGCCAAGTTTGCCTTGCAGTCTGCCAAGACCGCACTTGAGGAATGTAATCTTCGTGCGCCGTTCTCGGGTAGGATTGTCAACATGGAAGGCCGCCCGTTCCAACGCAATGAGAAGTTGTGTACCCTTGTTGACGACTCCCAGTTTGATGTGGAATTCAAGATTCTTGAGGCTGAACTGCCTAATGTCAAACTGAACCAACGTGTGAAGGTAACTCCGTTTATCGATGAAGAGAAAGTGTTCAACGGCATAATCACCCAGATAAATCCGGTTGTCGACGAGAAAGGTCTCATTCTTATTACCGCCAGGGTAGACAATGCTAAGGGCAACAACGAGATGATAGACGGTCTCAACGTGAAGGTGATTGTCGAGCAGGAGGTACGCAAGATGTTTGTTGTTCCCAAGGATGCGGTGGTCGAACGTGATGGTTACCATGTCGTTTTCCTGTATAGAAACGGTCGGGCAGTGTGGACTTACGTCGACATCTTGCACAGCAACATCAATTCCTATGCCATCACGGGGTGCGTGCGAAAAGGTACTACAGTGTCTGAGGGCGATGTTGTCATAACATCCGGAAACCTCAATCTGGCGGACAACACGAAAGTCGTCGCCCGCAAGAAGACCGCCGATGACGAATAGCCTGGCTTGTTCACATGATGTAGATGTCCCTTATAAGCAAAGAATAGTATGCTCCGTAATATAATAGTCCGTCCTATAGCGGTGACAATGTCGCTCATTGCCGTGGCCGTCTTGGGACTGCTCGCCTTGCAGAAGATACCTGTGTCGTTGATGCCCGACATCGATATACCGCGCATCACGGTTCAGATTCCTGCGTCAGGCTATGCCGCTTCGGAAGTGGAACAACGCTATGTCACACCGATGCGGCAGCAGTTGGCACAGGTGGCAGGGTTGAAATCCATCGAGTCGACGTCACGCATGGATGCCGGCACCATTACAATGGAGTTCGAGACGGGCAGTAACATGTCGCTCATATTCATCGACGTGAACGAGAAACTCGACCGTGCGATGAACAATATGCCTAAAGAGATGGAGCGGCCAAAGGTCATGAAAGCCTCGGCAATGGACGTCCCTGCATTCTATCTTGATGTTTATCTGAAAAACGAAGACACGGATGACTCCGGAAATGCAGAACTGTCGTTTGCCCAACTCGGCAAGTTTGTCAAGGGCGTGGTGAGCAAACGTATAGAGCAACTGCCCCAGACGGCAATGGTAGACATAAGCGGAACGGTGGGGACGGAGATAGAATGTGTTCCTGATTATGAGAAACTGTATGCTCTCAGAATGACACCGCAGGACATACAGCAGGCCATAAGCCGAAACAACATCACTCTCGGGGCTCTCTCTGTACGCGACGGAATCTACAGGTTCAACATCCATTTCGACTCGCAACTGCTTACCAAGGAAGACATAGAGAACATCTATATAAGTCACGGAGGACGGTTACTGCAGCTGAAAGACCTTTGTAGCATTACCGAACGTGTGGCACAGCGCAACGGATTGATACGTCATGACGGCAAGAATGCCATAACATTGGCTATCATCAAGCAGAATGACGCTCAGATGGAGGATTTGCAGAAAAGTATGGACGGACTTCTTGAGGATTTGCATGCCAGCTATCCTGACATCGAATTTCGGCTTACACGCGACCAGACACGCCTGCTCACCTACACGATAGACAATCTTAAGGGTAATCTGTGGATGGGAGCGCTTCTCGCTTTTGTCATAATACTGCTTTTCATGCGCCAATGGAGGATGTCATTGCTAATCGCCATATCCGTGCCGCTGTCGCTCATCCTCACTTTGCTCGCCTTTTATCTCTGTGGCATAACGCTCAATGTGATTTCCCTTTCCGGACTTATACTCGGCGTGGGCATGATTGTCGACAACTCAATCATCGTCATCGACAACATCATGCAGAAGTGGAGGAGTGGCTTGCCGATGAAGGAGGCTGTGGCTTCGGGCACAAAGGAGGTGTGTGCTCCCATGTTGAGTTCCGTGTTGACTACTTGTTCGGTATTCATCCCCCTTATCTTTCTGAGCGGTACAGCAGGCGCATTATTCTATGATCAGGCAATGGGCGTGACGTTTGCCCTGTTTGCATCCCTTATCGTTGCGGTCATCGTGGTGCCTGTCTATTTCTATGCTTTCTTCCGGAAAAATAAGTACGAGAGTCTGGAGTCTGAAAACAAGTGGTCGAAAAGAATGATTCCGCCCTATGAGACCGCCATGCGCTGGGTGCTGAGGCACGGTCGCCTGTGCATAATGGCGTTTGTCTGCATCATTCCGCTCACCATGCTGGTATTCCAAGTAATAGAGAAAGAGCGCATGCCCTACATCGAACAGGACGACACGCTCATGACAATCGACTGGAACCAAGGCATCTCCGCCGACGAAAACGACAGGCGTGTGAACGACTTGCTTCGGTCTGTCAAAGACATGACAGAGAGCAGCACGTCGATGGTGGGCACGCAGGAGTTCCTTCTTGCCCATACCAAGGACATCACGCCTTCTGAGGCTGTGGTCTATCTGAAGTGCGGTTCAGCGGAGAAACTCGGTGAAGCCAAACGCAGGCTACTTGACTATATACAGGCGAAATACGGCAATGTGTCGGTCGAGTTCGGTGAACCGGGCAATCTATATGACCTCATTTTCTCCACTGATGAGGCTGACTTGAACATCCTCTTGCAGACGCATGAGGGTCTGAGACCCTCGATTGCCACGGTGCGCAGTTTCGTTGACTCGCTGAAAGCGCACTTCCCGAAGCTCGACATCATGCCGGTGGTGACGGAGACCAACATCCGCTATGTAGCCGATTCGGAGCAGATGACAGTCTATAAGGTTACCTATGACCGTCTGTTGAACCGTTTGAAGGAGATAATGAGCCGCAACCAGGTGTTCGAAATCAACGATGGCGCACAGAGCATTCCGGTAATCATCGGCGCAAACACCAGGGAAGCGCATGCTGTCCTTGCCAATACTGTCGTCAACGATGACGGAACGGAAGTTCCCATATCGTATCTTGTGAAGGAAACCCAGGGCGAAGACTATAAACGTCTGCAGTCTTCCGGCAGTGGAGAATACTATGGCATAAGCCTGAACGCGAAGGACAGGGACATCAGAAAAGTAATGTCCTATGTGACCGAATATACTCACCGGCCTGACAGCCGGCTGTCAGCGGACTTCTCGGGGGGATATTTCTCCTCACGCCAGATGATTGGTGAGATGACCGTTGTCCTGTTGGTGGCACTTGCATTGTTGTTCTTTATTCTCGCTGCGCAGTTCGAGAGCCTTGTGCAACCGTTCATCATTCTGCTTGAAATGGTCGTTGATGTGTTCTTTGTCCTCCTCGGCTTGTGGCTGTTCGGTGAGTCTCTCAACATCATGTCAATGATTGGCATTGTGGTCATGAGCGGCATTGTCATCAACGACTCCATTCTCAAGATAGACACAATCAACCGTCTGCGGCGTGAAGGCAATTCCATCGTCCGCGCCATTTGGGTGGCTGGACATGGCAGACTTCGGCCTATAGTGATGACATCCTTGACAACCATACTGGCATTACTGCCCTTTCTGACCAAGGACAGCATGGGCGCAGCCATGCAATATCCGCTCTCGCTCGCCATTGTAATCGGCATGACGGTGGGAACATTGGTCAGCTTGTTCTTCGTGCCGCTGGTTTATTACGTCATCTACAGGAGAAAATGACATGAAGATATCGCATTCCGCCAAACTGCATGACAGCAGGAAGAATTTTACTGTTCTCTTCGTGCTTGTCATACTCGTGGTTATCGGCACGGCACTGATACCCCTTGTGGATGTGGCGGACAATCCGCGACCTCGTCAAGGCAATACTCTGACAGTGTCATTCTCGTGGAGTGGGGCATCGGCAAAGGTCGTGGAACAGAACGTGACATCGAGAATCGAAGGCCTGGTGTCCGCCGTGAAAGGTGTGGAAAGCATTTCCTCCGAGTCCAATTTCGGTTCCGGGCGTGTCGTGGTTCGCCTGAAGAAGAATGCGGATGTGTCCTCCACGAAGTTCGAGATAGCGTCCCTGTTGAAACAAGTGCAGAAGAAACTGCCCGAAGGGGTGAGCTATCCTGTACTCGACGGCGGTGATGTCGTCAACGGAGAACAGAAAAAGGAAACCGTCAAACAACTGCTCTCATATCAGGTGAACTCCGATATGAGCGATGAACAACTGAAGGATTACCTCGCGCGTAAGGTTGAGCCGGAACTGCAGAAATTGTCGGGTGTCAAGGGCGTCCATATCACTGGAGGCACAAGCAAGTATATCGAGATAACCTACGACCCGTTCATCCTTGCCGCCTATGGGCTTTCCGCAGGCGACATCGAGGCTGCAATCAAGAGTTTCATCGGCAGGCAGGACATCGTAGGAGAGGTTCAGCGTGAGGATGCAGACGGACATCGGGAGAGACTGGCGCTGTATCTTGCCACGGGCAAATTCCACAAGCCGTTGGAAGAAATGCCGATAAAGAATATCGCGGGGAAGACTGTCTATCTCAATGACCTTGCCACCTACGAATACAAAGACCGCGAAGCGGGGAGTTTCTACCGCATAAACGGCATGAACACCATCTATCTCAACATCTTCGTAGATGCCGGAGGCAACCTCATTAAGATGTCGTCTGACATTCGGGAGAAAGTTACGGAGATAAGCAAAACCCTGAAAAAAGGTGTCTATTTCACGCTTACTCACGATGAAGCGGAGGAAAAAGAGAGCGAACTTCACAAACTCGTGTGGCGTTCACTCATGTCTCTTGCCATACTGATGCTGTTCCTTTGGCTTGCGCACAGGGACTGGCGCTACCTGCTGATTATGGGCATCACGCTGGCTGCCAACCTCCTCGTGTCGGTGATAGCCTATTGGATGTTTGACATACGCCTGCATATATACAGTCTGGCGGGCATAACTGTCTCCATGGGACTTATCATCGATGCCTCCGTGGTCATGGTCGACCACTACAGCTACTACCGCAACCGCAAGATGTTTCTTGCCATTCTGGCTGCGCTGCTCACTACTATAGGGTCGCTGATAGTGGTGTTCTGGTTGCCGGAGTATCTGCAGCGCGACCTTTGGGATTTTTCCTGGATAATCATCATCAACCTTACGGTGTCGTTGCTTGTGGCCTATTTCTTTGTGCCGGCTCTTGTCGAACAGTTTCATTATTGCAGCCGTCAGCAGGGCAAGGTGCGTCATCAGAGGTTTCTTGTGTGGTGGAAGCGGATTTATACCCGCTATGTCATGTTTGTGCAAAAGCGCAAATGGGTCTATGTGGTGTTGCTCATCCTTGCTTTCGGCATACCGTTTCATCTGCTGCCAGACTCCCTTTACGATGTGGAACGGCATCAGCAGATTACTGCAAACGGTGAAGACAAGGAGATATGGTATGAGAAACTCTACAATTCCACACTCGGTTCCAAGTTCTTTCTGACTGAATGTAAGAAGCCTTTGACACGCATTTTTGGCGGAACAATGCGGCTTTTCACCGAATCTCTCTCCCGGCAGACCTACTCTGACGAGGGTGATGACGAGAAGATACTGTGTATTCGTGCCAAGATGCCCTTGGGCGGTACGGCGGCACAACTCAACGAAAAGGTGCTCCTTGTTGACCAATTCCTGTCCAGGTTCAAGGAGATAGAACGGTTTGAAACCCATGTGGAGGCGTGGGGGGCTACCACTGAGGTGAAGTTCAGGAAGGAATACCGTGACACGTCCTTCCCTTATGTGTTGGAAAACAAGGTGATTGGCAGGATTATAAGCATCGGTGGGGCGGAATGGAGCACAAGCGGTGTCAGCAAGAAAGGGTTCAGCAACTCCATATCTTTGCAGTACCGGTTCAACACAATCGAGGTTGCCGGCTACAATTATGACCGTCTCTACCGCATCGCAGAGGACATCTGCGCAGAACTGAAGAAAAATTCACGCGTGACGGACATCATAATACAGACACCTGACCACAAAAATCAGGAGGACGAATATTTTGCCCGGTATGACCAAAAGGCTGTTGCCCTCTATGGTTTCGATATTCCTGCCACGCACAGTGCTCTGAAGGGGATTCTCTCGGGCTATGACATAGACCGCTATGAAGACATGAATGTTTCCACGCCGATGTATCTCAAGTCGAGAGGACAGGACGCTTTTGACCTCTGGAATGTGCTCAACAGCTATCTCCGTGTCGATGGCACAGACACGAAGATGTCAGATTTTATGAGCATAGAGAGACGTGAGGCGAAGAACTGCATACCCAAGGAAAATCAGTCGTATAAACTTCATGTGTCGTTCAATGTCATGGGTTCACCCAACTATGTGTTCAAATACATCGATTCGGTCAAGGATAAGTTCAACTCAAAGATACCTGTCGGCTTCAAGTGCCAGAACGCTTCCCACGGCTATTACGAAGATGACGGCACACAATACTGGCTCATCGGTCTGATTGCCGTCATCATATTCTTCATCTGCAGCATCCTGTTTGAAAGCCTCTACGTGGCATTTGCCATAGTGATGCTCATCCCGGTGTCGTTCATTGGCACGTTTCTCACTTATTGGTTCACGGACGTGGAATTCGGTACAGGCGGTTATGCGTCAATGGTAATGCTTGCCGGACTTACCGTAAATGCCGGCATCTACATCATGCACGAGTATCTTTCCTATGGACGCAGGGGCATCCGTCAGTACGTGAAGGCATATAACCACAAGATTATAGCGGTGTTTCTCACCGTTGTCTCCACCGTTCTCAGCCTGATACCGTTTATTGTCATTGACGGAAAGAGCGAGCCTTTCTGGTATTCATTTGCCGTCGGCACAATGGGAGGAATGCTTTTCTCGTTGCTCACATTGATTTTCGTTATGCCGATAATGATAAGAAATAAGAATCCACATAATGTCTAAAGCGTAATAAAAAAGAGTAAGGTATGAAAAAGTATGTGTATTGCGTGATTTTACTATTAGCCTTTTTTACGTCCTGTGCAAATCTTAGGGATTTGTCGACATCCTCTATTGGCGTGGATGAAGACAGTCCGGAAACGGATTTTTTCTCTGACTATTCCTATGTAAGGTTGTCTGATTCTGATCCTATGATTTCTCAGGTAAAGGATATTCGGTTGTCAGAAAACAAAATATATGTGTTGGACAAAACCGAGAAAATCTTTATCTTCTCTAAAGAAGGTCAATTCGTAAGTGTTATAGATAAAGTAGGGCATGGGGCTAACGAGTATGTTGAGGTGTCTGATTTTGATGTTTCGGACGGTTCTGTCTATGTACTCTCAAGTACTCTGCAAGCCATATTGGAATACGACGAGAAGGGTAATTCTCTCAATCGGTACGAACTGCAAGACAGTTATGAGGGAATGCGTTTGATGAAACCTCATGTCTTCCTTTTGGCATCAGCCAATTGTAATCACCAAAAGTACAATTTTGTAATTTATGATTCTCAGAAGAAATCTTATGAGAACAGATTTGTTCCATTTGACAGAAATGAATCTGTGACATTTAGTTCTTATCGTCCGTTTGTCGGGAGGGACGGTAATGTGTGGTATGTGACCAATCCTTTTTCTACGGAAATCATGGAATTGACCGACAAGGATGTCCAACATTATCGCAGTTACACGTTCAATACTCCTGAGCAAATCCCCGACAACGCTGCCGGGTTCACGTTTAACCAGTTGGATGAGATGCTCACGAATAAACGTGTTGTAAGGGACATATCTTTCTTCTGCAGGACAAAGGACTATGAGTATATAGGGTATGAACTGTTCGGGGATTTTGGGCTGAGTTTCTATCTGACCCAAATTAATGACAAGGGTGAAACAAAAACGATGATGGCATTGAATGATATAGACAAGCATTTCCCTTATTTCTCGATGCCAAATAGTTTGAATGGCAGTACTTTTGTGTCGTCAATGAACATACTTCAGATACTCTCAATAGAAAGAGGATATAATTTGAATAAGTTCACTTCAATGAATGTAAAGGAAGATGACAATCCGGTAATATTCTTTCATACTCTGAAATAAACTGATTTTAAGTAGTTTTTCAATGCGCAACCGGGATTTTTTTGCTAAATTTGCAACGTCTCGATGAGAAATGAACATAACTGAAAACAATATGAAAAAACTATTTCTTTCCGGATTGGTGGCTTTGCAGTGCCTTGCCGTTTCTGCCCAGACGGGTTCTGAATGGCGTGACCTCTCGGTCAATGAGGTGAACCGCTATCCTGTGCACGCGAGTTTCTTTACTTACGAAAGCCGTGACCTTGCACTGAAAAACGACAAGACCAAATCGACCAATTACGTGTCTTTGGACGGCACATGGAAGTTCAAGTGGGTGGCGAATGCTGATGAGCGCCCCGCGGATTTCTACCTCGCAGACCTCGATGACAGCGCTTGGGGCACTATGCCTGTGCCCGGCATGTGGGAACTCAACGGCTATGGAGACCCTCTGTATGTGAATATGGGCTTCGCATGGCGAGGCAATGACAAGGTCAATCCGCCGATGCCGCCAATCAGGGACAACCATGTGGGAAGTTACCGCCGCACTGTCACCATTCCCGAGGCATGGGATGGCAGTCAGGTGATAGCCCATTTCGGCAGTGTCACTT
>CAVHUR010000049.1:0-15052 GCA_963639575.1 uncultured Spirochaetota bacterium | reverse complement strand
CGAGGACTTGGCTCAGCTCATCTTCGACCTGAAGAACGTGAACCCGAAGGCTGCAATCTCAGTAAAACTCGTAGCTGAGAGCGGCGTAGGAACGATCGCCGCCGGCGTGGCGAAAGCCAAGGCTGACCTCATCGTCATCTCTGGTGCAGAGGGCGGAACGGGCGCAAGTCCGGCAAGCAGTATGCGCTTCGCGGGTATCTCGCCCGAAATAGGTCTGGCGGAAACTCAGCAGACTCTGGTGAAGAACGGACTGCGCGGACAGGTGCGCCTGCAGGTGGACGGACAGCTGAAGTCCGGACGCGACGTCGTACTGATGGCGCTCCTGGGAGCCGAGGAGTTCAGTTTCGGCACGGCAGCCCTCATAGTGCTGGGCTGTGTCATGATGCGCAAGTGCAACCTGAACACCTGTCCTATGGGCGTGGCAACACAGGATCCGAAACTGCGCGAGCACTTCCGCGGCAACTACAAGCACCTCATCAACTACTTCAGATTCCTCGCGGAGGAGGTGAGAGAGTATCTCGCAGAGATGGGCTACACCTCGCTCAACGACATCATAGGCCACACGGAACTCATCGTCCGCAAGCCCGACGAAGAGATAATGCCTGTCGAAGATGGCGACACAGAGGGCAAGAAGACGGCAAAATTCATCAAGGACAAGACGGATTTGCTCGATTTCTCACGCCTGCTGCACCGCGAGACAGGACACTGTTCCCTCTACAACACCACCGAACAGATACACGACCTCGACAATGTGCTTGACCAGCAGATTATCAACGGGGCGCAGAGGGCCATCGAGAACCAGGAGGAGGTGAACCTCGACTTCGCCATCAAGAATACCGACCGTGCCGCCGGAGCGATGCTGAGCGGTCTTATCGCCGGCAAATACGGCGAGGCGGGACTGCCTGACAAGACTGTCAACGTGAAGTTCAAAGGCTCTGCGGGACAGAGTTTCGGCGCTTTCCTCGTCAACGGCGTGGACTTCAAACTTGAGGGCGAGGCCAACGACTACTTCGCAAAGGGTCTTTCGGGCGGCCGTGTGTCGATTCTCCCGCCGATAAGGAGCAACTTCGCCGCCGAGGACAATATCATCGCGGGCAACACAGGTCTCTATGGCGCAACGAGCGGAGAACTGTATATCAACGGTAAAGTAGGCGAACGCTTCGGCGTGCGCAACTCAGGCGCAATCGCAGTCATTGAGGGCGCAGGCGACCACTGCTGCGAATACATGACAGGAGGACGTGTCGTGGTGCTCGGCGAGACAGGACGCAACTTCGCAGCCGGCATGAGCGGCGGCGTGGCATACGTCTGGGACAGAAACCACAACTTCGATTTCTTCTGCAACATGGACATGGTTGAAATCAACCTTGTGGAGGACAGCAACTACCGGAAGGAACTGCACGAACTGATACGGCAGCACTATCTCTACACCGGAAGCAAACTCGCACGCACCATGCTCGATGACTGGAACCGCTATGTGGAGGAGTTCATACAGGTAGTTCCTATCGAATACAAGCGCGTACTCCAGGAGGAGCAGGTGAAGAAACTGCAGCAGAAGATTGCCGACATGCAGAGAGACTATTAAGGAAACGGCAAAATTAAAAGACGGAAAGATTGGAAGGATAACTTTCAACATTAAACATTTCAACCAAAAAGACAATGGGAAATCCAAAAGCATTCCTGACCATACCGCGTAAGGAAGCCGGTTACAGACCGATACACGATAGAATACTCGACTTCAGTGAGGTCGAACAGACACTCAACAGCAACGACCGCCGACAGCAGGCAAGCCGATGCATGGACTGCGGTGTGCCTTTCTGCCACTGGGCATGCCCCCTCGGCAACAAAGCCCCAGAGTGGAACGACGCCCTCTACAAGGGCGACTGGGAGCTGGCATACAAACTGCTCAACTCCACAAACGACTTCCCGGAGTTCACGGGACGCATCTGCCCGGCTCTCTGCGAGAAAGCCTGCATACTCAACCTCATGGACCATCAGCCAACGACAAACCGCGAAAACGAGTGCGCCATCGTGGAACATGCCTTCTCCGAGGACTATGTCCATGTGGAGATACCCGAGCGCAACGGCAAGACGGTGGCGGTAATCGGTGCAGGACCTGCGGGACTTGTGGCTGCGAACCAACTCAACCACATGGGCTACAAGGTGACTGTGCTGGAGTCAAAGGAGAACGCCGGCGGTCTGCTCAGATACGGCATACCTAACTTCAAGCTAAACAAGAGCATCATCGACCGCCGTCTGCACCTGCTGGAAGAGGAGGGCATAGAGTTCAAGTACAACCAGCACGTCGACGTGACACAGTTGCCTGAGGGCTTCGACGCATATGTCGTGGCTACCGGCACACCGACCGCGCGCGACCTGAAAATACCCGGACGCGAACTGAAAGGGGTGTATTTCGCCCTCGAACTGCTCTCGCAGCAGAACAGGATACTGGCGGGCATGGAGTTCAAGAAGGACGAACTGGTGAACTGCAAGGGCAAGGACGTGCTCGTAATCGGCGGCGGCGACACGGGCAGCGACTGCATCGGCACCGCCCACAGGCAGGGTTGCAAGAGCGTGACACAGATAGAGATAATGCCGCGCCCCGTGGAAGGGCCTGAAGACCCGCAGAATCCGTGGCCGAACTGGCCGCGCACGCTCAAGACGACATCAAGCCACGAGGAGGGATGCACACGCCGCTGGAACGTCAACTCACTGGAGTTCCAGGGCAAGAACGGCAAACTCACCGGCGTGAAGGTGCAGGACATAGAGTGGAAGCCCAACCCCGATGGCGGACGTCCGCTGATGGTGCCTGCGGCAGAGCCTGAAGTGATAAAGGCGGACATAGTGTTCCTCGCCATGGGATTCCTCAAACCGGAGCAGCCGGAGTTTGCCGACAACGTGTTTGTGGCAGGCGATGCCGCCAGCGGAGCGAGCCTCGTGGTGCGCGCCATGGCAAGCGGCAGGAAGGTGGCGGCACAGGTGGACCGCTACATCAACGGCAAGAAGTGACATCATTTACGTCAACCACATAGTCAGAGGGAGGCTTGTCCGGCAACAGGACACAGCCTCCCTCAACGTTTTCCGGCGGAAGATTTATGCACAGAACATGGAAAACAACGTGTGGCGGCATTGCGGATTCGGCAGGTTTGCACTACCTTTGCAAAGCAAAAACAACACATACAAACAGAAAATGAATCACATGAAGACTACACAAGCGGCAATGAGGCTCGCACTGAGCGTAGCACTGTGCCTCGGCATAGGGATGCCGCACGCCATGGGCAAGGACAAGAAACTGAACCGGCAGCAGGCTGCCGAAGCGCAGCAGCAGGCCATATCAGAGTGGAAAACGGCGGAGAAGGCACGTCTCGCCTACATAACGGCGGAGCAGAAAGTGCACGTCGACACCATCACGATGCCCATACACTGGCAGACTTTCGGCAACAAGCCCGCCGACGGGCGCTCTCTCTACATCTCGCTCCACGGCGGAGGCAACGCTCCAAAGTCGCTCAACGACAGCCAGTGGAACAACCAGTGGTATCTGTACACACCCGCGGAAGGTGTCTACCTGTGCCCGAGAGCCCCCTACAACGACTGGGACATGCACTTCAAGCCTCTGCTCGACGAGTGCTACAGGGATGTCATCAATTACTGCGTGACCTATATGGACGTGAACCCCGACAAGGTGTATGTCATGGGATATTCCGCCGGAGGCGATGCCGTGTGGCGTCTTGCGCCGCGCATGGCAGACACATGGGCGGCAGCATCGATGATGGCGGGGCATCCGGGCAACGTGCGGCTCGAGAACCTGCGTAACACTCCATTCTCCATCTGGTGCGGTTCGGAGGACGCAGCCTATAACCGCAACCGCCTGGATGCGGAGAGAATAGCCCAGATGGATTCGCTCCAGCGCGACGACCCGGCAGGTTACGTCCACACGGGAGAGATAGTCAAGGGCAAGCCTCACTGGATGGACCGTGTCGACACCGTGGCTGTGGCGTGGATGGCACAGTACAAGCGCAACCCCTACCCCACCAAAGTGGTGTGGAGACAGGAAGAACAGCTGAAACCGGCATTCTACTGGCTGAAGGCCGACAGCACCGAACTGGCGTACGGCAAGGAGGTGCGCGCCACCTACGACAGGCAAAACAAGATAGTCATCAGCAAGTGCGACTACAAGCACATCACCTTGTGCCTGTGCGACGAGATGATGAACCTCGACCTGCCGGTCACCGTGGTCTACAACGGCAAGACGCTGTTCAGCGGCAAAGTCAGCCGCACACGCTCCACGATAGAGCGCAACCTGGAGCTCCGGCAGGACGAACGCTATGCCTTTCCGGCGGAGATAAGGCTCACCATAGAGTAGACAGCAGAAAAAACACATAGACAAAAAGAGGGGCGGAACAAGTCTTTGCACTTGCTCCGCCCCTCGCGTTTTGGCAGTCAGTCACTGCCTCATGCAGATTATTTGATTTCTATGCACTTCTCAGTCTTTGCCTTCTCCTCGGGCTGAACCTTAGGAATGGCAATGGTGAGCACACCGTCGTTCATTGCTGCGGAAATCTTCTCGCGGTCCACATTCTCGGGGAGAGAGAACCTCTGCTCGAACTTGCTGTAGCTGAACTCGCGGCGCAGATAAGTCTTTTTCTTCTTGTCGTCCTTGTTGTCGGTCTTCTTCTCCATGGAGATAACGATGTCGCCGTCGCTGCTGAGGTGTACGTTGAAGTCGTTCTTTGTCATGCCAGGAGCGGCAACTTCTACGTGGTATTCCTTCTCATCCTCCGTTACGTTGATGGCAGGTGTCGTGCCGCTGAACCTCGGAGCTACCCAACTGTCGTTAAACAAATCACTGAAAAGTGTTGGCAACCAGTCTTGATTTCTTGTTGAATACATTGTTGGTAACATAATTAATCCTCCTATTGATTAATGGTTTTACATTCTTTTTAATTCCTGACCTTCGGTTTTGTCCTCCGGCCTTCGCTTACCATTAAAGCAACAAGCGTGCCTGATATGCCATTTTGTCACCCGTTAAAACACTCACATCTATCGTTTGTAACATTATTTCCCATTTCGACAGTTGACGCAGGGATGCGTCAACTACTACAATCACTATTCTCTCTTGTCACTCATAGCAGGTGCAGCGTCCTCGCTGCCCCCTCCCGTGCAACCCAATAGTAGGTGCAGCGTCCCCGCCGCACCCCTCCCGTGCAACCCAATAGTAGGTGCAGCGTCCCCGCTGCACCCCTCTCATGCAACCCCATAGTAGGTGCAGCGTCCTCGCTGCATCCCTCCCGTGCGACAATCTCCCTTGAGAGGTTTGACGCGAGGACGCGTCAACTACTACAACCACATTCCTTCAACAGCATCCCGCAGTAGGTGCAGCGTCCTCGCCGCCCCCCTTTTCCACAGCCCCATAGTAGGTGCAGCGTCCTCGCTGCACCCCTCTCATGCAACCCAATAGTAGGTGCAGCGTCCCCGCCGCATCCCTCCCGTGCGACAATCTCCCTTGAGAGGTTTGACGCGAGGACGCGTCAACTACTACAACCACATTCCTTCAACAGCATACAATAGTAGGTGCAACGTCCCCGCCGCATCCCCTCCAGTGCAACTATCCCCCTTGAGAGATTTGACGCGAGGACGCGTCAACTACTACAACCACATTCCTTCAACAGCATCCCGCAGTAGGTGCAGCGTCCTCGCCGCCCCCCTTTTCCACAGCCCCATAGTAGGTGCAGCGTCCTCGCTGCACCCCTCTCATGCAACCCAATAGTAGGTGCAGCGTCCCCGCCGCATCCCTCCCGTGCGACAATCTCCCTTGAGAGGTTTGACGCGAGGACGCGTCAACTACTACAACCACATTCCTTCAACAGCATCCAATAGTAGGTGCAGCGTCCTCGCCGCACCCCTCCCGTGCAACTATCTCCCGTGAGAGGTTTGACGCGAGGACGCATCAACTACTACAATCACCATCCAGGATAAAAGAGAAAGATGAATGTAAAAAATAAAAGAAAGGCTGTATGACTGACATTTTTGTCAGTCTTGCAGCCAACGAGACACCATTTACTGACTATAAAAAGATGCCTTCACGATAAACGCCGACACCGCCCAGGCGATGCCTGAACGGTGTCGACGTTATGCGTAACATACCTTCTTGTGGTGGCGCATCAGCTGATGTACGAGCGTACAACGACTGATGTACGAACGTATAACGGCTGATGTACGAACGTACATCAGCCGTTGGACGACCGCAAGAACACCGTTTACGGACTGCCACAAGGGTGTTTTCACCCCATGGGAAGTGCCGTATGGCGGAGTGCGGAGTGTGGTGGAATCAGTTTCCTTTGCCGTTGTCGAAAGGAGTGGCGGTGCGCGGCGGTTCCATCTGTGGGAACTTTATGCGACCGAACTGCTGCTCGTACTTCGCCACATTCTCCTGTAAAGCCATGAGCAGACGCTTGGCGTGCTCGGGTGCGAGTATGATTCGTGCGCCCACATTGGCCTTTGTGAGACCGGGCAGCATGGCTGCGAAGTCGACGATAAACTCGCTCGGGGAATGTGTGATGAGTGCGAGGTTTGCGTAAACGCCCTTGCCCACCTCGGGGTCAAGGTTGAACTGAAGCTGGTTGTTGGGTTGTTCCATAGTAGTTGTAGTATTAAAAAGGGAACTCCCTCAACAGAAGAGGAAGTTCCCGGATAAAGTTATCGTTGGATGTTATTCTGCCACTGCATAGGCGTCAGTCACGTTCTTGCGGTTGGCTTCCATTCTCTCGTGGTCCTCTTTGGAGCCCACGATGAGTCTCGACCATTGGCGCAAGCCGGTTCCGGCAGGTATGAGGTGACCGCAGATGACGTTCTCCTTCATGCCCTCAAGGAAGTCTACCTTGCCCTGGATAGCGCTTTCGTTGAGCACCTTGGTGGTCTCCTGGAACGAAGCGGCAGACATGAAGCTCTTCGTGGCGAGGGCTGTGCGGGTGATACCCTGCAGCACCTGTGTGGAGACTGCTGCCCTTGCGTCGCGCACAACCACCTGACGGAGGTCGCGGCGCTTGAGTGAAGAGTTCTCGTCACGCAGCTTTCGTGCGGTGACAATCTGTCCGTTGTGCAGGTTCTCGGAGTCTCCGGCGTCGACGACAACCTTCTTTCCCCAGATGCGGTCATTCTCTTCGGCGAAGTCGAGCTTGTCGACCATCTCCTGCTCGAGGAACGATGTGTCGCCCGGATCGTCTATTCTGACCTTGTGCATCATCTGGCGCACGATAATCTCGAAGTGCTTGTCGTTGATGGGCACACCCTGCAGACGGTAGACATCCTGTACTTCGTTGACGATGTACTCCTGTACGGCGGTCGGTCCCTGTATGGCGAGGATGTCGCTCGGGGTGACTGCACCGTCGGACAGAGGTGTTCCGGCGCGCACTGCGTCGTGCTCCTGCACAAGAATCTGGCGTGAGAGCGAGACTGTGTAGGTCTTGCTGTCGCCGTGCTTCGGGGTGACGATAATCTCGCGGTTGCCTCGCTTGACCTTGCCCATGGTGATTTCACCGTCGATTTCGGACACGACAGCGGGGTTGGAAGGATTGCGCGCCTCGAAGAGCTCGGTGACACGCGGAAGACCACCGGTGATATCGCCAGCACCGCCTACGGCACGCGGAATCTTCACGAGGGTCTCTCCGGTCTTTATCTTACCGCCGTCTTCCACAACGATGTGACCGCCTACAGGGAAGTTGTAGGTGCCCACCACAGTGCCTGAAGCGTCGATGATGTCGCAGACAGGCACGAGTGTGCGGTCCTTGGAGTCGGTGACGATGATTTCGGTAAGACCTGTGGTGTCGTCGGTCTCAGCCTTGAAGGTCTGTCCCTCGATGACATCGCGGAACTTGAGCTTACCTGCATATTCGCTGAGGATGACGGCATTGAACGGGTCCCACTTGGCGATGAGGTCGCCTTTCTTCACCTTGTCGCCGTGCTTGAAGTAGAGTGACGATCCGTAAGGCACGTTGAGCGTAGCCACCGTGATGCCCGTGTCCGGATCGATGAAGTGTATTTCGGTCAGTCGGCTGACGACCTTGCTGCACTGCTTGCCGTCCTCGTCGAACGGAACAGTGCGGAGTTCCTCGAACTCGATGCGTGCGTCGTTCTTGGCTGTTATGGATGCGCTCGCTGCGGCATTACCTGCCACACCACCGGCGTGGAACGTACGGAGCGTCAGCTGAGTACCCGGCTCACCGATAGCCTGTGCCGCGATGACACCGACAGCTTCGCCCAGCTGAACCAGTTTCTGTGTGGCGAGGTTGCGTCCGTAGCACTTGACGCAGACGCCCTTGCGGCTTTCGCAGGTCAGAACGGAACGTATCTCGACCATCTCGATGCCTGCAGCCTCGATAGCCTTGGCTTTCGGCTCGTCGATTTCCTCGCCCGACTCGCAGATGACATGTCCTGTGTGCGGGTCGATGATGTCGTGAACGCTCACGCGGCCGAGGATACGGTCGTAGAGGGAGGATATGACCTCGTCGCCATTCTTTATGGCACGGCACTCGAGACCGCGGAGTGTGCCGCAGTCTTCCTCGGTGATAATCACGTCATGCGCCACGTCGACAAGTCGGCGTGTGAGGTATCCGGCATCGGCGGTCTTCATGGCGGTGTCGGCAAGACCCTTGCGGGCACCGTGGGAAGCGATGAAGTACTCAAGCACGGACATTCCTTCCTTGAAGTTGGAGAGGATAGGGTTCTCGATGATCTGTGCGGTCTCGGCGCCGGCTTTCTGCGGTTTCGCCATAAGACCACGCATACCTGACAGCTGCTTAATCTGGTCCTTAGAACCACGGGCACCGGAATCGAGCATCATGTAGACGGCGTTGAATCCCTGGTCTGCCTCGGCCATCTGCTTGAGCAGCACGTCGCCGAGCTCGTTGTTGACATGTGTCCATGTATCGATGACCTGGTTGTAACGGTCTTTTTCGGTAATCATACCCATACCGTACTCCATCTGTATCTGGTCAATCTGTGCCTGTCCCTTGGCGACTATCTCCTCCTTCTCCTTCGGGATGATGATGTCGTCGAGGTTGAACGACAGACCTGCGACGTAGGCCATGCGGTAACCGAGGTTCTTGATGCCGTCGAGGAACTCGCAGGCACGGGCCATACCCACGCCCTTGATTACGTTGGCGATGAGGTTGCGCAGTGTTTTCTTCGAGATAACGTCGTTGAAGAAGCCAAGCTCACTTGGGATTATCTCGTTGGCGATGACACGTCCGACAGACGTCTCAATCATTGTCTTCTGCAGTTTGCCGTCCACAAGGTCGTCGACAATTACCTTTACCTGTGCGTGGAGGTCGCATCGTCCCTCGTTGTTGGCGATGATTGCCTCCTCAGGACCGTAGAATGTCAGTCCCTCGCCCTTTGCTCCCGGACGTATCTTTGTGATGTAGTAAAGTCCGAGCACCATGTCCTGTGAAGGCACGGTGATAGGGTTACCATTGGCAGGATTGAGGATATTGTGGCTCTGGAGCATCAGTATCTGCGCCTCGAGGACTGCCTCGTTGCTCAAAGGAAGGTGCACGGCCATCTGGTCACCGTCGAAGTCGGCGTTGAAAGCCGTACATGCCAACGGGTGAAGCTGTATTGCCTTGCCCTCTATCATCTTCGGCTGGAATGCCTGGATACCGAGACGGTGAAGTGTAGGGGCACGGTTGAGGAGAACGGGGTGTCCCTTCATGACGTTCTCCAGTATGTCGTAGATTATCGGCTCGCGGCGATCGACAATCTTCTTTGCGGACTTCACGGTCTTGACAATGCCGCGTTCGATCAACTTGCGGATGATGAACGGCTTGTAAAGTTCAGCTGCCATCTGCTTAGGCAGACCGCACTCGCCCATCTTGAGTTCAGGACCGACAACGATTACTGAACGTGCAGAATAGTCGACACGCTTTCCGAGAAGATTCTGACGGAAACGTCCTGCCTTACCCTTAAGTGAGTCGGACAGTGACTTCAGCGGACGGTTGCTCTCGCTCTTGACGGCACTTGCCTTGCGGCTGTTGTCAAAGAGGGAGTCGACAGCCTCCTGGAGCATACGCTTCTCATTGCGGAGGATGACCTCAGGAGCGTGAATCTCAATCAGTCGCTTCAGGCGGTTGTTACGTATGATAACCCTGCGGTAGAGGTCATTGAGGTCGGATGTGGCAAAGCGTCCGCCGTCGAGCGGCACGAGAGGACGGAGTTCCGGAGGAGTGACAGGGATAATCTTCATTATCATCCACTCCGGACGATTGATGTCCTTGCTTGCACGGAAAGCCTCTACGATACGCAGACGCTTGAGCGCCTCGGTCTTGCGCTGCTGGCTGGAGTCCTTTGCCGCCATGTCACGCAGTTCGTAGGACAGTGTGTCGAGGTCGAGTCCGGCGAGCAAATCGTAGACTGCCTCTGCACCCATCTTGGCTACGAACTTGTTGGGATCGCTGTCGTCGAGGAGTTCGTTACTCGGGTCGAGCTTGTTCTCGATGATGTCGAGATACTCGTCCTCGGAGAGAAGGTCCAGCTTGTGGGAACCGTTCAGTTCGTAACCGTCCTGATCGGTTCTGCCTTCGAGTGCTCCCGGACGTATGACTACATACTTCTCGTAGTAGATAATCGCGTCGAGCTTCTTGGTAGGCATGCCGAGAAGGTAGCCGATCTTGTTGGGCAGTGAACGGAAATACCATATATGTGCAACGGGAACGACCAGTTCGATGTGACCGGCACGCTCGCGGCGCACTTTCTTTTCAGTCACTTCCACACCGCATCGGTCGCACACGATGCCCTTGTAACGGATGCGCTTGTATTTTCCGCAGGCACATTCGTAGTCCTTGGTAGGACCGAAGATGCGCTCGCAGAACAGACCGTCGCGCTCCGGCTTGTAGGTGCGGTAGTTGATGGTTTCAGGCTTGGTCACCTCGCCATAGGAGTTCTCGAGAATCTCTTCGGGTGAAGCCAGACTGATGGTTATCTTAGTAAAATTGTTTTTTACCTTTTTATCTTTCTTGAAAGCCATATTCTTTTCTGTTTAAGATGCTATTAATCCAGTTTCACACTCAGACCAAGACCGCGAAGCTCATGCAGCAACACGTTGAGCGACTCGGGTATTCCCGGTGTCGGCATGGCATCGCCCTTGACGATGGCCTCGTATGTCTTGGAACGGCCGACGGTGTCGTCAGACTTGACGGTGAGGATTTCCTGAAGGACGTGAGATGCGCCGAATGCCTCGAGCGCCCAAACCTCCATCTCTCCGAAACGCTGGCCTCCGAACTGTGCCTTACCGCCGAGCGGCTGCTGGGTGATAAGAGAGTAAGGACCAATGGAGCGTGCGTGCATCTTGTCCTCAACCATGTGGCCGAGCTTGAGGAAGTAGGTGATGCCGACTGTTGCAGGCTGGTCGAACTTGGCTCCGGTCTCGCCGTCATACAGGTAGGTGGAACAATAGCGTGGAAGTCCTGCCTTGTCGGTCCACTCGTTGAGGTCGTCGAGACGCGCTCCGTCAAATATCGGGGTGGCGAACTTGACGCCCAGACGCTTGCCGGCAGCACCGAGGACAGCCTCGAATATCTGACCGAGGTTCATACGCGAAGGCACACCGAGCGGGTTGAGCACAAGGTCGACAGGACGTCCGTCTTCCATGAAAGGCATGTCCTCTACGCGGACAATCTTGGAAACGATACCTTTGTTACCGTGACGACCGGCGAGTTTGTCGCCGACACCAATCTTACGTTTCTTGGCAACATAGACTTTCGCCATCTGGAGAATGCCCGACGGCAGGTCGTCACCGATAGAGATGGCGAACTTGCGGCGCTTCAGCTCTGCATCCAACAGCTTGTACTTGCGGATGTAATTCATGATGAGCTTCTGGATAAGCTCATTGGTGTGCTCGTCCTCTGTCCATGCGTTGGACTGGATGCCGTCGTATTCTAGATTCTTGAGGGCAGCATTGGTGAACTTGCTTCCCTTGTTTATGATTTCAGCACCAGAGTAGTCCTTTATGCCCTGGCATGTCTTGCCCTCGGTGAGAATCATCAGTTTGTCGACAAGGATGTCTTTCAGGTCGTTGTTCTTAGCCTCGTACTCCTCGTCAAGCTTCTTGAGAAGCTCCTTGTCGGTTTTCTTCGACTCGCGTGTCTTGATAGCGCGGGAGAACAGTTTCTTGTCGATGATGACACCCGACAGTGACGGATTGGCCTTCAGAGAGGAGTCTTTCACATCGCCTGCCTTGTCGCCGAATATTGCACGGAGCAGTTTCTCCTCCGGCGACGGCTCGCTCTCACCC
Source organism: uncultured Spirochaetota bacterium (assembly GCA_963639575.1). Lineage (GTDB taxonomy): Bacteria > Bacteroidota > Bacteroidia > Bacteroidales > Bacteroidaceae > Prevotella. The sequence goes on along the minus strand of CAVHUR010000049.1, from coordinate 2,769 downwards.
TTAGGAGATATCTTTCCGATGAGGATGTCGCCTGGCTCTACGCGGGCTCCGACACGGATGATACCGTTCTCGTCGAGGTCTTTGGTTGCCTCTTCGCTCACGTTTGGTATGTCGGAAGTGAACTCTTCCATACCACGTTTCGTATCGCGGACATCGAGACTGTACTCGTCTACGGAAACAGAGGTGAGGATATCGTCACGGACAAGACGCTCAGAAAGAACGATGGCATCCTCATAGTTGTAACCCTTCCAAGGCATGTAGGCAACGAGAAGGTTACGTCCGAGTGCCAGCTCGCCATTCTCAGTGGCATAGCCTTCGGTGAGTATCTGTCCCTTGGTCACACGCTGTCCCTTGTGGCATATAGGACGGAGGTCGATGACCATATTCTGGTTGGTACGGCGGAACTTAGGTATGCGGTACTCTTTCAGTGCCGGCTCGAAGCTGACAAAGTCTTCTTCCTCAGTGCGGTCGTACAGTATGCGGATTGTGGTTGCGTCGAGATAGTCGATCACTCCGTCGCCCTCGGCGGTGATCATGGTGCGTGAGTCTTCGCAAACCTGCTTTTCAAGACCTGTACCCACAATCGGAGCGTCGTTGTGAATCAAAGGTACGGCCTGGCGCATCATGTTACATCCCATCAACGCACGGTGTCCGTCGTCATGCTCAAGGAACGGGATGAGACCTGCGGACACGGAAGCGATCTGCTGAGGTGCGACATCAACAAGGTCAACCTGTGTCGGGGGCACTACCGGATAGTCGGCATCCTGACGGCACTTAACGACTTTGCGTATGAACGAACCGTCCGGATTGAGCGGTGCATTACCCTGACCGATGATGAGGTTCTCCTCTTCCTCTGCGGTGAGGTATACAACATCCTTGTTGTCCATGTCGACCTTGGCATCCGTAACCTTACGGTAAGGTGTCTCGATGAATCCGAGGTCGTTGATTTTAGCATAGACACAGAGTGAAGAAATAAGACCGATGTTAGGTCCTTCAGGAGACTCGATAGGACAGAGACGACCGTAATGGGTATAGTGGACGTCACGAACCTCGAATCCAGCTCTCTCACGTGACAGACCGCCAGGACCGAGGGCAGAGAGACGACGCTTGTGTGTCACCTCTGCCAGCGGGTTGGTCTGGTCCATGAACTGTGACAGAGGATTGGTTCCGAAGAAAGAATTGATAACGCCGGAAATCGTCTTGGCGTTGATCAAGTCTGTCGGCGTGAATATCTCATTGTCGCGGACATTCATGCGCTCCTTTATGGTGCGGCTCATGCGCGACAGACCTATGTTGAACTGATTGGCCAGTTGTTCGCCAATGGTGCGGACACGGCGGTTGCTCAAATGGTCGATGTCATCGACACTCGCATTGGAATTGACGAGGTTGATGAGATATTTTATGATTTCTATGATGTCCTCCTTCGTAAGCACACGCTTGTCGGAAGAAGTGTTCAGACCGAGCTTCTTGTTGATGCGGTAACGGCCAACATCTCCCAAATCATAACGTTTGTCTGAGAAGAACAGGTTCTGGAACACCTCGCGTGCACTTGCGTCATCAGCAGGGTCGGAATTGCGCAACTGACGATAGATGTATGTTACGGCTTCTTTTTCCGAATTACACGGGTCTTTGGCAAGGGTGTTGAAAATGATGGCATACTTATTTTCCCCATCTTCATCCTTGTGGAGGAAGATTGTGGAAACTCCACTACCAAGTATTTCTGCCATGTTTTCTTCCGTTATCTCAGCCTCACGGTCAAGGATAACCTCATTGCGCTCGATGGAATTGACCTCACCCGTATCGTTGTCGACAGAGTCTTCAACCCAACTCTTCAGCACGCTGGCAGCAAGTTTGCGGCCGACAACAGCTTTCAGGTTCTTCTTGTTGACCTTGACTTCCTCTGCCAAATCGAAAATCTGAAGTATGTCCTTGTCGTTTTCATAACCCAAGGCACGAAGTAATGTCGTTACAGGAAGCTTCTTCTTACGGTCGATATAGGCGTACATCACGTTGTTCACGTCTGTAGCGAACTCTATCCACGAACCCTTGAACGGAATAATACGGGCACTGTAAAGCATCGTTCCGTTAGCATGAACGCCGTTGCTGAAGAACACGCCCGGCGAACGGTGCAACTGGGAAACGACAACTCGCTCTGCACCGTTTATGATAAAGGTGCCGTTGTCTGTCATATAAGGAATGGTGCCGAGGAACACATCCTGAATGAAAGTACCGAATTCTTCGTGATCAGGATCTGTACAATACAGCTTCATCTTGGCCTTCAGCGGCACATTATAGGTGAGTCCGCGCTCAAGACACTCCTCTATACTGTAACGCGGAGGGTCTATATAATAGTCCAAAAACTCAAGGACGAAATTGTTACGGGTATCCGTTATAGGGAAATTCTTTGCAAATACCTTGTACAATCCGTCGTTCTTCCTTTTCTCCGGCGGTGTATCCAATTGTAGAAAATCCTTGAAGGACTTCAACTGTACATCAAGAAAATCCGGATAGGGAAGCGGATTGTGTACTCTTGCAAAATTTACTCTGTTATCAATTACTTTTGAAGCCATAATTAAAAAAATAGTTCCTGTTATTCCGGCAATTCCTGCCAACCCAGACTTCCGGGTCAATAGAAAGACACAAAAAGGTTAGGATTCACCTACCTGGCAAACCCTAACCATATTTTTCAAAAACGATGTATTGTAGCTTACTTCAGCTCTACCTTAGCACCAGCCTCTTCGATGGCCTTCTTAAGGTTCTCAGCCTCGT
>CAVHUR010000048.1:0-15696 GCA_963639575.1 uncultured Spirochaetota bacterium | reverse complement strand
GCCTCACTCTTCTTCGCATACCCACTAAGGTCTACGTCAGCCTTAAACTCGCCAATTTTCTCCCATTTGCTTGTCGTAGTGCCCGAACTGTCCGTTGTCGTCACGTAGATGTATTCCGCATAGAGGTCGCCCTCCACCGTCGAATCCTTCACCAGATAGAGGTGCTTGCCGATGTTCTCCGTGGGCAGTTCCGTCACCACCTCCACGAACGTGGTGTCTATGTTGCCCAGCTGTGCCAGCGGCACGTTGCCGTTTGCGTCGAGCGAAGCCACGCCGTTCTTCGTCCCAATCTTTGCCGACAACTCCGACAGCACGCTGTTCTTCACGGTGCTGTCCTGCGTCTTGATTTTCTCCCACAGGATTTTCAATCCTGCATCGTCCAGATACTTTGCCATGTGTCAAATATGTCTTAATGCAATGGGGGGAGATGCATCCTCTCCCCCTGCTGCCGTTATTCATTGGATTTCTCGTTGAGTATTTTCTTGACTTCATCGTCCGTGATTGCCTTCGCCAGAGTAATTTCCTTGGTTGCACCCCCGTTGGTGGACAGTGACAGTACGATGTCCTTCTCCCCCTCCCAGTCCGTGCTGTCGCTGTCATAAAGCGACTGTGCCACCTTCTCCTGTTCGGCTGACGTGTACGGCGACGTTCCGGTGATGGTGATGTCGCCGCCTTCCGATTTCACCGACACAATGCCGCTGCCGGTAATCTTCATGGAGGACACGGCGGTCTTTCCCTCTATGTGGTTGAGGTATGTGTTGCTGTTGTCCGTGCTGCTTGCTTCCGTATAGTCTGCGGAAGTGTTCGCCACGACATTCTTTCCCTTGGTGTCCGTTGGGGTTGCCCATGTGCCGTCACCACGGAGGAACATCCCTTGCTCGCCTGCCGACGGCGCGGGAACAAGACCTGCCTTTCCGGCTTCGTTCTCCGATGCGGCGGTCATCACCGGCAGTTGGATAGATGTCGCCGACGATTTGTCGACGTTGTACACCGGTATCTCTATATACCCTGCCGCATATCTTCTGTTGTCGTTGTCGACACTGCCGAGAGCAGCACTCTTCTTCGCATAGTTCCTGAGGTCTACATCCGCACGGAAGTCACCCAGCTTCTCCCATTTCGCCGCATCGTAGGCTTCGGATATGTCACCGGCATACACATACTCCGCATAGACGTTTCCCGATGTGTTTTCCGAATCCTTCACCAAGTACAGGTGCTTTCCTATGCCTGTCGTCGGCAGTTCCGTCACCACCTCGACAAAGGTGGTGTCAACATTGCCGAGGAAACTCAGGGGGATTTGTCCGCTCGCATCCAGCACAGGCAGTGCGCCGTTCGCTCCGTCCTGCACCCAGTCCCTTATTCTGGCAATGCCGCTTTCGTCCAAAAATTTTGCCATAGTAAAAAGAAAATTAAATTGTTAAACCGTTATTTGCCCGAATACAGGATGTCGTCCACGGTGTCGTCCGATATGTCCGAACATCCGCAAGTCCCGGTATCGCCCTTCTCAAGTGCCGTCACACGTGTCTTCAGCGATTCTATCTGCTTCACCGCATCGTCAAGGTTTCTCTTGTCCTCCGCCGACATCACCCCTGCGTAGGATGTGGTGGCTGCCTTGACGGTAGTGTTGGTTATATCTCCCGAGTTCTTTGTCAGTTGCAGCGACACCGAACTCTCGTCCATCGTAGAACCCACTATGCTGTAAGCCGCCTTCAGCGCCGTCAGCATTGTAGCCGACATCACTCCTGCCGTTGTTTCCGTGACGGTGGGGATTTTCGCGACTGTCGATGCCGCCTGTCCGCTCTTGGTCATCTTCAGCGACACGGATGTGTCGTCAGTTGTCAAGGTCACGTCTCTCACGGCATTCTCCACCTTTCCCTTGTCCTCCGCCGACATCACACCTGCCATAGCCGTGGTGGCAGGCGCAAGCGTGAGTTTCACGGATTCTCCCTTGGTGTTCGTCACCGTCACGCAGCCGGATGTGGCATTCCATGTCAGTTGCATCCCTGCTATGGCTTGCCCTATCTTGCTGACCAGTGCGTCCTCCAACTTGGCTTCCGTCACCGCCTTGTCCTCTATGTCGGATGTGGCGATGTTGAAGAACTTGCGCACCCAGTGCAGGGGAAAGCACCCTCCGTTCACGACTATTCTCTCTTCGTCATTCTTTGTTTCCATCGTCTGTAGTGTTGTTGGTTGTTATCTCCGCAAGCCTGTACGCATGGCTCATGAACCTCTCGGCAAGGCTTGCGTTGCCGAAGGTATCCGCCGTCAGCGAGGCGCAGGCGTACACCACGGCATCCTCCACCCTCGCAGGTATGTCCAGCTCCGTCCCCGACACCGCCGGCAGCGGCACGTAGGCAAAATCCTCCAATTCGTCAGTATTGCTCTTGGAACTGTACAGTTCAAGTCTGTATCCGCAGCTGCCGGAACTCTTCACCAACACCGCCACAGGCGCTTCGGGATTTCCCCTCAGTCCTGCCCATTTGCTTGACTGCAAGGCATACTCCACGCTGTCGTCGGTGATAATCTTCGCCGGACGCTCCCAACTCTTCATCTTGATGCAGACCGGACGGAAAAAGTCATCGGGCAGGGTGCTCTTTACTACATACAGGCCGTTGGACTGCACAAATTCTTTCGTCAAGCCGGAACTGTCCTTTTTATAGGGTGCAAGCGTCCTGACAGGCGCGAGCGACACTATCTCCCTTGCGGCAGGAACGGCGTTGCCCTCTATGATGGCGTCAAGCGTGGCGGCGTCCGTGTCGTCCGCCATTATCAGTTCCGGGATGTTGTCCATGTCCAGTACCTTCCTGACCCTTGCCTTGAAAGCCGTCAGTTCCATTACTCCAGTCCGCTAAATTCGATGTTGTTCTTCCCGGCTGCCGCCAGTATGCTCTCCTTGGTGCGCAGCATGGTGCGTCCCATGCCGCAGTACTGCACGAGGTATTCCTTGGCTTCCGTGAGACTGCCCACCGTCACCTGCTTCTTCTCCGCCTTGGCTTCCGCCGCCTGTACAGGAGTTTCCGTGACAGGCGCTTCCGTCACCTTGCCGGTGAAGATGTCGCCGTAGGACTTCCGTGCCTCCAGCTCTTTCTGCACATCCTTGTCACCGGTGACGTACTCGCTCGTGCCGTTGCCCAGTTCCTCGAACCTTATGTGCATCCTCCTGCCGTGCACCTTCAGCGTTATGCTGAACCCTGCCGTCGCCGTATATGTTTTCGTTGCCATGTCTTGCTATGTATTACTTGGATTAAAAAAGGGGCAAGGGCTTAATTTCCACCCTCGCCCCCAGGAATAAATTGAAGAGTATGACTGAATTTATTTCGCCAAGTGCATGCGGAAGTGCGCTTTCGGATAGCGCAGGTAGAGCGCCGAAGCCTCCTGAAGCACTACCGCCTCGGTGTTGCGCACGCCGGCGGTCTTCAGGTCAAGCACGTTGCGTGTCCACGAGATGAACTTCTTCTTGCCGAGGTACTCGGGGTCTATGCACAGTGCACAGTCCGCCATGTCGTTGAGGTCGAACAGCTCGTGGTGTATGGTGAGTATCTCGCCGAAGTCGGTGTCCCAAGACTTGAACTTCAAGTCCCAAGCCTCCACGTTGTCCTTGAGGCGGAACTTGTCGCTGTCTATCTTGCTCAATGCTGCGAGCATCCCGCTGCCGCAGAACATCACCTTTCTCTTCGTGCCCGAGCCAGTGCCCACGAACAAGTCCTTGGCGATGTCCACAAGGTCGTCGTCGGTGATGGTGGTCTGCTTGGTGGTAGAATCGTATGTGCCGACCTCGATGTCAGTACCCGCTGCCTGCCACCAGATGCCCTTGGTGAACCATGTCGCCATGTTGTTCTTGCTGACGTGCTTGATGCAGCCCATGTCGCCGAAGAGGAACGAACCCTCCATGCCGAGGCGCATGTCGTACACGCCGTCCTCCTCCAGGTCGCTGAATGTCCAGTCCACGTTCTTCGCCGAAATCTTGTCGAAGGTGGACTGCTCCACCTGCATCAGGAAGTTCTGGCAGTACTGCTCCGTAGCGGTCGGGATGTTTGCAAAACGTCCTGTCTGCACGTCGAGTTCGCCGCACGCCTTGCCCATACGGATGACAACCTGCGGGGTGTCAGCAAGGGTAACGGCAGGAACTACGGAAGGCTGGCCTGCGCTGTCGAGGTCTCCGTTTACGGCGAAGCACTTCAGCGTTCCGTCACTGCCAATCTCCGCAACCTTGAGTACAAGGTCAGGAGTCTTCACGCCGGTAAGGGTGGCGTATGCCTGTCCCTTGTAGTTGTACAGGGCTTTTTCGCCCACGATGCGCAGGGTGTCGTCCACGGTGAATATCTCCGGGTTGGTCACGGTGACGTTCGCCGTCCCTGCCTTGGCGATGCTCGCCTTGAGGGTGGTCTTTATCGGACGTGTGCCTACGGAGAAATACTTGAAGGCGAACTGCTTGGTAGAGCCCGATTCCGCATAGCGTGAAATCTGGTCGATAGGAGTTGACATCGGGCGGATTTTCGTAATCTTGCGGTCTATCTCCTTGTCAAGGAAATCGGCGTCCGCATCGAGGTTGGCGGTGGTGGATGCCATGCCGTCGCCCGACTGGTTGTTGTTGGTAGGCTCGCCGTTAGTGCCTTGGTCTTTGCCGTAGCCTCCGTCGGTAGTACCTGCATCGGGAAGGTTTCCCGTTGCCATTGCGACACTGCCTCCGAATACGGATGCGGCAAGTGTCAGAAGAAAAGAAAGAAACTTTTTCATTGTTGTAAAAAACTGGTTATGATTATACATTGTCTTGTCACTGCTTGCGGGGTATGCGTTTCATGCCTCCGAGGTCATAGATGCTCTTCCTGTCGCGTCCGAGCGCACCGGGCAGCCGGTACTGTCTGCTCTGAGGGGCGGCAGAGCCTCCGCCCAACTGCGGCAGTCCGTCTCCCTTGGGCTTGCGCAGCTTCTCCTCGATGTTCTCGTTGCGTCCCCTGACCTCAGCCACGTGCTCCGCCTCCGCCATGTCCTTGTCGTAGTTCAGGGCGTGGAGGGCGGACTTGAAGGCGTTCTCCGTGAAGTTGTTCATCACGATGTCGAGGGCGAGCTGGCGCAGAAACGACATCGCCTCGTCCATCTGCTCGTCCGTGTAGCCGTTCTCCTGCTGTATCTTCTCCATGTTGGCGAAACTCTCCTCGCGGTTCTTCTCCCACTGCTCCGCCAGTTCCTTCTCGTGGGCGGTCTGCTCACGGAACTCCTTGTCGGCGGCTTCCATCGCCGCCATAACTTTCGGGTCTTCAAAGGCAGCCTCGATGCCCTCCCTGCCGTACGCCTTGAGCAACTGCACCCTCGGGTCGCCGTCATCCATCCATTCCTGGATGAACTTCGCCGCCATGGGGTCTTTCTGGAACAGGTCTGACAGTTCCTTCTCGCGCCCCTGGTATTCGCTTATCCGCCTGTCGAAGTCGTCATAGTCGTCAGAGATGCGCGCGGAATAGTCGTCGTCACTCTCAAACGTCTGGTCGGGGTAACGCTCGCGCACCTTCGCCAGAAGAGCCTCTCGCTTGCTTGCCGCCGGTTGTTTTTCTTTTTCTCCCATATTCTTACGGTGTTGGTTGTTGTATCTGCGGCAAAGATAAAATCTTCGGACAGGACAAAAACATTATTTTTTTAATTGCATTTCGTAAATTTGCAAAAACGCTTTGTATGAAAAGATTAGGTGACATTTACGAACTCAAGGGCGAAAGGGACGCGGAACTCTTCAGGACGTTCCGGCTCAACCTCATGCAGCGGGGCATGGTCAGGCTGTCGGAGTGTGTCGGGCGGACGGTGATGTCTCCGTCCTCGCGCTTCTGGGTGAGCAGGGAGAGGGCTACGCTCGTGATGTACGCCATGCTCCGGGGCAAGACGACGGAAAGGATGAGCCCCACGAGAAGGGAGATGTACGGCGAGATTTACAGGAGGCTGCTCGCCGCAAGGGAGGAGCATCCCGGCTGGTCGGTGGCGCAGCTGACGGATTTCGTAGTCCGGCAGCCTGCACCGAGGTTCTACCTCACGCCCAAGTCGGCGCTGGTGATACTGTGCAAGATACGGAAGCAATGGGCAGGACGGAAGCAAAGGCGCTGACGCTGCTGGCGGCACTGATGTGCGTGGGGATGCTTGTGGCGTCTCCCGGGGCGGGGGACGTGTGCCTCGCCCCGGGGGCGCAGTGGTGGCGTCGGGTGACGTACATGTTCTGCCATGCCAACGTCATCCACCTCGGCATGAACGTGTGGGCGCTGCTCTACATCGTGTTCCTGTTCCGGGTGGACATGTGGATGCTGCTCCTCGGGGCATTGTCCGCCTCGCTTGTGCCAGACGCCCTTGTCGGTGTCCCCACGGTGGGACTGTCGGGGGTGGTGTTCTTCCTCCTCGGCGGCATCACGCACACGGTCGGCAATAAGGCGCGCTACTTGTCGGGCAATCTCTCCGTCATCCTGTTCGGCGTGCTGCTGCCCAACATCGCCTGGGGCGTCCACCTGTGGTGCTTCGTCTGCGGAATAATTTACTCTTTGTGCGTATGGAAAAGGAAATAGAAACGCTCATGGCGGAAGACCGCCGCCGTTCGGACCTGATGCTCTCGCCGTTCAACCCTGTCACCGGCGAGGGCTCTGTCGGCGAGCGCAGGGCGGTGGAGATAGAGGAACTCGGCACCCTGCACCTGCCTGTCGCCATGCTTGAAGTGCCGCTGGTAAGGCAGGTCGTCGGCCGCGGGGGCATAGGCGAATGGCTCGAAAAGGACTACGGCGTTGTCAGGGAGGACACGGACGGTGACAGGTGGGAGGCTATGGTCAACGATGTCGCTGACCAGCTGCTGCGCGTCAGGTGCAGGCACGACTTCCCATTCTGGGCTTACGTCTTCGTGAAAATCCACCCGAAAGGGGAGGGCGACGACATTCCGTTCCGCCTCAACAGGCAGCAGCGCAGGCTCGTGGCTCTCTACGAGGAGCAGCGCACCGCCGGCAAGCCCATACGCCTCGTCCTCGCCAAGTCACGGCAGTGGGGAGGCTCTACCGCAACGCAGATTTACATGGCATGGCTTCAGCTGGTTCACAGGATAGGTCTCAACAGCATCATCGTCGGACACCAGAAGGATTCGTCCGCAGAGGTGGAGAGCATGTTCAAGAAGGTAATCGAGGCGTACCCGGTGGAATACCTGTATCCCATAGGTGCGGAGTACGATGCCAAGGAGACGAAGTACGCCGGTGACCCTCACACGCAGAACATCCACTCCGTTCCGCAGCGCAAGTGCAAGATAAAGGTGGGCACTGCCGAGAAACCCGACTCCGCCCGGGGAGGCGATTCCGCCCTCGTCCACTGTACGGAGGTGGCGTTCTGGAAGAAGACGGAGGGCAGGAAGCCGGAGCAGATTGTGCGCTCCGCCTGTGCCGGGGCGCTGCCGAAACCCTATACCATGATTGTCTACGAATCGTCGCCCAACGGCACGGGCAACTTCTTCCAGCGTGAATACGACGACGCCAAGGCGGGGCGTTCCATGTTCGCCGCCATGTTCGTCGCCTGCTGGGAGATAGAGACCTACGCCATTCCTGTCGATGACAGGGAGGCGTTCGCCGGGTGGCTCTACGGCAACCGCAACAACCCCAACGTCCCCGACGACCGCTCGGAATCGGGCAGGTTCTACTGGTATATGTGGACGCTCGGCGCTACCTTCGAGGCTATAAACTGGTATGTGCAGGAGCGCAGGAAATACCACGACCATGCGGACATGGCGAGCGAGTTCCCCATTGACGACATAGAGGCGTTCACCTATTCGGGGGCGAGGGTCTTCGACCGCTACAAGGTCAATGCGTTCAAGCGGGGATGCCGCCCTCCGCAGTTCATCGGCGAGGTGCAGGGCAGGGGAGACGAGGGCAGGGACGCTCTCGGCGACCTTCATTTCGTGGAGGATGCGCAGGGGCAGCTGTGGGTATGGGACAAGCCCGAGATATACGGGGACGAGAAAGTCCGCAACCGCTACCTCGCCGTCGTGGACATCGGCGGACGCGGCGCGAAGGCGGACTGGTCGGTCATCGTGGTCTTCGACCGCTACTGGATGATTGAGGGCGACAAGCCCTCTGTCGTGGCGCAGTGGTACGGACACATAGACATGGACTTGCTCGCATGGAAAGCCGCCCAGATTGCCGCATGGTACGACAACGCCCTGCTCGTCATCGAGAGCAACACGCTTGAGACGAAAGACCGTGACCGCCATGTCGACGGCGACCAGTCGGAGTTCATCCTCAACCAGATAAGGGATGTCTACGGCAACCTCTACGCACGCCGGCAGTCGGAGGCGGAGATTGCGGAGGGTGCGCCCCGCAAGTACGGCTTCCATACCAACGTGGCTACCAAACCGAAGATTATCTCCACCCTCGTCAAGGTCATCCGTGACGGCCTCTACATTGAGCGTGACGTGCGCTGCCTTGACGAATACCTCTGCTATGAGCGCAGGCAGAACGGCTCTTACGGCGCTATCCTCGGCAAGCACGACGACCTCCTGATGACACGTGCCATAGGACTGCACATCTGCTTCAAGGAGATGCCCCTGCCGTCGGTAATCACGCAGCGGCGGACACGGCAGGCGAAGGCGTCAGCCAAAAGGAAAGCCTACTCCGCAGCCTCCATAGTATAAGGCCAGGGCGTTAAAAATACATAATGCCGTAATTTTTTTACGGATATATGGAGGCAAAGTCGTAATTTTGCCGGAAACAAAATGATATTGGCGGCTATGCTGAAGAAATTTTCCGTTTCAAACTTCAGGGGGTTCGCAAAGGAACTCACATGGGACTTGTCAAGTCCGGGCAATTACGGTTTCAATACATTTGCCGTGAAGGACGGTATAGTGAAAAACGGCATCATCTATGGCAGGAACGGTTCGGGCAAGTCAAATCTCGGTCTGGCTCTGTTCGACATCGTGAACCACATCTCCCACAAGATGAAGATGAGCGACTACTACAACTCTTTCGCCTATGCCGGTGCTGCCGACAAACCTGTGGAGTTCCGATACGAATTTGTCTTCGGGACAACGACTGTGGAATACCGCTATTCCAAGGTAAAGGGAGGGAGGCTTGTTGACGAGCGACTGTCCGTTGACGGTCACAGGGTGTTTGCGCTCAAGAGCAAGACCAGTTTTGAAATCGACGCACGGCAGTTTCCCGTTGAAGGAAATCTCATGGAAAATCTCAAGGACAATGCCAACAGCGTCTCTATCGTAAACTTCCTCATATCGAGTTTTCCGTTGGAGGAAGGTCATTACCTCCTCATGCTGCAACAGTTCGTGGAAAACATGCTGTGGTTCAGGTGTCTCGAAGAGAGGGAGTTCATAGGGTTCGAGACCGGCATTACGCAGATAGAGCAATATATAATAAAGAAGAGACTGATTGATGACTTCGCCTCTTTCGTGAATGCGGTCAGCGGTCAGGAGTTCCATTTCGTCAACCCCTCGCCGTCGCCCGATGTGCTGTATTGCAGAATAGGCAAGGAACAGGTGGTGTTCCAGACGATAGCCTCCACAGGGACACGTTCGCTCGAACTGTTCTATCTCTGGATGAAGAAGACGGCAGACAAGGCAAGCCTCGTGTTCATTGACGAGTTTGACGCTTTCTATCATTTCGAGCTGTCCTACGGAGTGTGCCGCCACCTGTTTGGGATGCCGTGCCAGTCTTTCGTGACGACACACAACACCTACCTGATGACCAATGACCTGTTGCGCCCGGACTGCAACTTCTACATCAAGGACAACAGGATAACTCCGCTGTGCGACCTGACGGACAAGGAACTGCGTCAGGCCAACAATATCGAGAAACTCTATCGGGGAGGAACTTTTGAGGCATGATACTGTTCGTCTTTGAAGGGGAGAAGAAAGAGCCCGCCATTTTCGAATCCCTGCGCAGGATATACTTCAGGCGTGGGGATTCCGTGGTGGTGTGTACCTACCGGACGGATTTCCATTCTCTCTACAAATCCCTAATCGCCAACGACTGGGATTTGTTCTATGTGTTGAGGGAACGGTTGCAGCGGCGCGGTGACGAGACGCTCAATGGGTATAAGGCGTCGGACTTCGGGCAGATATACCTGTTCTTCGACTACGACTTCCAGAACAGCCGTGTCAGTCTGGAAGAACAGAACCGCAGACTGGAGGAGATGCTGCGGTATTTCAACGAGGAGACAGAGAACGGAAAACTCTATGTCAACTATCCTATGGTAGAGTCGGTGATATACACGAAACGGTTGCCCGACACGCAGTTTGACGACTACGTCGTGAAACGTGACGACTGCCGCCGCTTCAAGGAACTGGCGTCACGATTTTCCTACTATCCCGACACTTCATTCCTGCTTGCGGGCAACACGAACGGAGTGACGGACGAGGAAGTGGCACGCAACTGGGAACTGCTGAAATTGCAGCATGTGCGCAAGGCCAATTTTCTGTGCAACGGCGTGCATGGCGAGATGCCTGCCGCTAAGGAAGACATAGCGCAGGACAGGATATTCCGTGCACAGAGGGAACAGTTCGTGACACCCTCGGAGAGTGTATCAGTCCTGAACTCTTTCCCGATATTCGTGTATGAGTATCTGAAATAGACAGTATGCCCCCTCTAAAAAAGGCTTGCCCCATTTCCGGAGACAAGCCTTTCGTGTACATTATTATATTATATATACGCTACCCCTGTTGCAGCATCTGTTGTGCTTTGGCTTGTGCCTGCGGATTCCCGGCTGCGGCTGCCTGCTGCAACAGTTCGGGCGACACGCCCTGCGGCACTTGCCCTTGGCTCACCTGCTCCTTCTGCGACTGTATGCTCTGCAACAGTTCGTCCGCGAACGGGAAACTGCCGGTCTGCAACATCTGCTCAAGGCTTATCTGTCCGCTCTGCCATATCTGCATGAGGAACGAGTTCGCCACATCCCTGTATGTCGCGGTGTTCGTGCTCTCCACGATGCTGAGGTCAAACTCCACGTCACGCAGCCGCTTCGGGTCATACACCACCTGCGTGGCGGTATTGCCCGCGATGTTGAACACTCTCTTGCTGTCGTAGAACTGCTGCATGTTCTTCACGTCCTTGTACGCTCCGTCCACCACGAACGACGAGTAGGTGTCGAGCAGGTCAAGGAGGCTCGTCGTGGCGTTCTGCGTCTGCTGCGCATAGAGCGTGCCACTCGTTGACGAATAGCCGGGCTTGCCCTGGAGAGCGCCGTTCACGCCCGAGATGTCCTCGAAGAATTTCAGCTGCATGTTGAGCAGGTCGCCGATGCCTATGTTGGTGAGGTTGGTGCTTATCTGCTGCGGCAGCGGCACGCCCGCCTTTGCCTTGAACGCTATCACCGTGCCCACCTTCGCCCAGTTCTCGGCAATGTCGTCCATGTCGAAGCCCTCAGGAAGTGCGTCCTCGGGGAACAGCAGAGCGCCCTTTGCCGACACTCGCATCATCCAATCGTAGAGGCTTATCAGGCGGTTGGTGTATCTCTGCTGGTCTATCACGTCGCTCACGAACGAGTGTATCTCGCCGTCTATGAACGGATACGCCTTGAACACGTAGGGGTGGCTCTTGTGCGCGTAGGGCGTCTCGCCCTCCGCCAGTATGTCTCCGAACGGCGTGAGGTAATAGTAGTACCAGTAGTTGTCCATGAACCACTCGGTCTCGATGAGGGGTATGTCGTCCTTCTCCATTCCCGCCGACAGTCCCTGCTCCGTCCTCCTGCGGTTCTCGTCCTCCACCATTTCTTTATAGTCCTCCTCGTCTATCTTGTAGAAGTCGCCGTTGTTGTAGTCGTGGCAACGGTAGCGCGGCTTGCGCTCCTTGCACCACACCTCTATGACACGGCACAGCGAGGGGTTGCTCGGGCAGAGGAAGTCCCAGTTCTCCATTCGGGAGAAGCCGAAGTCGTTGGCGTGGTCGGCTATCATGCCCCGGTCAGACGCACAATGGTAGATTTGCTTCAGGCGCTTGTAGTCCTCGGGCGACGTGCAGAACTCGCCCACGATGTCGCCGAAGGTCTCGTCATGCAGCTCGCCCACGCACGAACAGTCCCAGCCCCGGAAGTCCCTCATGTTGTTGTCTATGAAGAAATTGTTCGGGGCTACATAGTCCGTCCAGCAGTCCATCTTGTCGTTCCTCCAGCCGTACCATTTCTTGTGTACCACCAGTCCGCTGATGAGGAACTCCTCCATGCTCCTCGCGTCCACGTCGTTCATCCTGTTCAGCTGCCTGTTCGCCTGTAGTATCGTCGACATCGTCTCGCCCAGCGTCTGCTCGTCCCTGTCCCTTGCGGTGCAGGTAGGCTCTTTGCTCTGGTTCTTGAATGTCCCCAGCACGTTCCTCGTCAGTCTGCGGATGAGGTTCTGCTTCAATGGCACGTTGCCCTGCTCCAGCAGGTACTGTTCCTCCGTCATCCACTTGCCGTCCACCTGTATGCGGTCTCCCCACTGGTCTCCGTAGTTGTAGCGCTTGTTGCGCTCCCTGTCCTTGCGGAATCTGTCCATGTTGCTGTAGTAGCGGTAGGCCTGCATCAGCACGTCCATGCCGCGGCGGCGCTGGTAGGGGTCATCCTTTACCGATGCCCTCACGGAGTCAAGGTCACGGTGCTTGCCGCTGACCTTGCTCTTCGGTATGAGTTTCATTTTCGCTTCTGCCATAATGGTTGTTTTGATATGCAAATATAGTCCGTTGTTTCCTGCCGTGCGGATTATTTTTTAATCTCTGACGCCTCAATCTGCCTCAGCAGCTGTTCTTCCATGTCCTTCAGCATTTCGCCGTACTTCCGCTTCGTCTCCCTGTCGTCATACATGTTGACAATCTGCCGCACCTTCTGTATCTGCCTGTCATAGGCTTCCACCGTCCTCATGCGCAGGAAGTCCTCGCTCCGCATTATCTCCTGCATCTTGCCCATTGCCTTTGCGGCTTCCTCCTCGTTTCCGTTGACGGTCGCCTGCTCGTAGTCGCTCCTGTAGTGGCGGTACTTGCTGCGTGTCTCCTCGGCTTCCTTCACCAGGTCACGGTACTGGTCAGACGTGCGCCCTGCCGTCTCCCTCTCCGACGGTCTCGCCACGAACCTGCTCGCCACAGGGATGTCCGACACCTTGACGCCCTCTCCGTCCTTGATGTCCGTGGCTATCCCTGCCGTCTGGCTTATCACGTTGTAAGGTCCTCCCAAGTATCCCGACAGCAGATGGTTCCACACGCTCGGGTTCGTCAAGAGCCTTGCGTACTTGTTGTCAGCAAGCGGTTTCTCCAGCCACCCCTTTTCGTGCGTGTCGCCGCCGGTGAGGGTGTTCAGTCCCTCCGACACCTTGGTCATCCATGCAGGAGTGCCGTAGGACACCCTCTGGAACTCGGGCTCGTATTCGTTGCCTTGGTTGTCCCTGTATATCGGCAGACCTAAGAAGTTCTCGTTCTCCGTAATCTCGTAGACCGGCTTCACCACGGTGGGCATCACGTTGGCGATGGGGTTGCCGCCGTTGCCTGTCGGGTCTACGGGGAGGAGCGAGAGCATGTTCGACAGGAGGTCTGTCGCGGGGTCGCTCTTCGTCCTGCCGTCAATGACACCCTGCATCGTCTCGCCCAGTCCGTGCCACATCCGGAACTCCTGCGACAGCGGTATCTTCAGGAAGTTGCGCGTGCCGGGCATCCACAGCACGAGGTTGTTGCGCCTCGTCCATTCGGGGATTGCGTAGTAGCCCTCCTTGTCGTCGCCGCCGCCGAACAGGCTCATGAGCAGGTCGTTGAGCTTGCTCTGCGCCATGCCTATCATGATGAGCATCGCTATGTGCCCGGCGAAGCGTGCCGGGTGCTGCGAGATGAGCTTGAACTGGTTGTCCAGTGCCTGTATGGCGGGGTTCACGAATATCACCGTCTTCCGCAGCAGGGCGTTGCCTTTCGCTCCTGTTCCGCTGCGGTTGAAGTTCAGCGATATGACCTTGGCGTCGTCAATGGCACGGTCTACGCTCCTGCCCTGTTCCCTCGATGTCATGTAGGTGATGAAGCGTGTGGCGTCCTCCACCGCCCTGTTGTAGAACTCCACGGTGTCCCACACCGCATTCCATGCGTTCTTGCCGTAGTGACCGCTGAAGTTGTCGAGTTTCTTCCTGATGTCCTCCTTGTACTTGTCCACACCAAGTACGTTCACATACCCGGTCTCACCGCCGTGTTCCATGAACTCCCCGAAATATCTCTCAATGTCGTTTGACGTGTCGAGTTTGCCTGCCTTCCATTTCCTTATCAGTTCGGGCATATAACCAGTCACACCCAACTTGCCACCTGCTCTTGGTGTGCCTACCACCTTCAGCACGTTCTTCTCAAAGTCCACGATGTATTTGGCATTCTCCTTAATCCATATCTGAGAGTGTGCGCCAATCATATCTCTTGCGAAGTTGGCTGGCACGAATGCCGGGTTCTTGCTCGTCAGTACCTCGGAGATGAACCTGTTCGCCCTGTTGATGAAGCTGTCGCCCAAGTGGAAGTCCACGTTCACCTTGTTTGTGCCGTTCACGGCCTGCGCCGCCTTGGGCGAACCGTTCACGAAGACGGAGTATTTTTGTCCGTCTACCATTACGTCCACACGGTGCTCCTGCTCCTGCATGGGCAGGATAGGCATTCCCACTGACAGTCCTTCCTTGGTGCGCTTGGCCATGCCTTGCTGACGTTTCTGCTCCATGTCGTTCTTGAATATCTCCATCTCAGTAGTAATGTCATCAGCAGACATTCCCTCGGTAATGTTCGGAGACACCTCTACCCACTGCGGATTTGCCGCTGTGCCGGTGTTCTCATACCACACCTCGCTTACTGACAATACGCTTGTCGGATGTTGTTGCGCCAGTCTGAGCAAGTATTGCTTCATGAGGTTCTTGTTGCCAATGGAGATTTCCGACACCGCCATGTTGCCGATGTACGCTATCGGGTCTTCCGCCTTACTCTTGCGCCCGAACATCTTCTTAGGTGCAGGAGTGAACACAGGACGTGAGGCATTGACATACTCATACACCTCGTCTGCCGTGGTCTCGTCCCAACCTCGGAGCGGCACATAGAAGTCAAACATTCCTCCTATGTAGTCGTGCGTGTTCTTCGTCATTCTGCCACTTGTGTAACTCTTCTCAAGAGTCTTGCCTGTGGCTGAATTGACCTTACTCCACAACTCATCGGTAGGGATATTCCTTTCCACGTCTTCCACGAAGTTATGTGCCAATGCCTCAAAGTCGGTGTCATCATCCATGATGTTGGACAGTCCTGCCTTGTCTCCTTGGTCTTGTATCTTCTGCTTCGTACCCGGTAGATGCTTCTCCATGATGTCACGCTTCTTCTCCTCATACTGACGGAAGGTGATTTTCTTGTTGTCCAAGTCTTGCTTGGCTTGTATCAAGTCAGCATCATTCTTGTATCCGTCATAGAGTGAGTCACGGAGTTTGCGACCTTCTTCAGCACCAGTCTGCTCCGCTATGCGGTCTGCCTTGTGCTTCGCTTGGTTGGCTTTCTTGACCGCATTCAGAAGGTCTATTCCTTGCAGTCCCTTGGCTGCATTGAGAGCATCTTGGAAGTCTTGCTCCGCTTTCGCCTTGAGTTGGTCGGTCACTTGCTTCGCACGTTCCTCTTGAGCCTCGGTAAGCTTCGTCCTGAGTGCAATGAAACTGTTGCGCTCTATGCCGTGCTTCGCCATGAGGTAGTCCATGAGACCATTGTAGTCCAATCCGTATTTCTTCTTCTTGGCTTC
>CAVHUR010000047.1:0-15896 GCA_963639575.1 uncultured Spirochaetota bacterium | reverse complement strand
AACCCTGGACACCCTGATTAAGAGTCAGGTGCTCTACCAACTGAGCTAACGGTGCCTGCTTGTTATTTGCGGTTGCAAAGGTACTGCCTTTTTTGCAAATAACCAAATAATTTCGTTGTTTTCTTGATAATTTGTTTACAACGTCCGGAAAGGAAAATGTTTTTCCCATTTGAGAGCGATTAGATACTCCATTCATTTATTTTTTGTACTTTTGTACGTATAAAACCACACAACACAATGCCAACAGACAACACAAACAGAAGCAGGAACGGAGGAAGAAATTCTGCTCCGATAGACAATACGTACGGTCATCTGCAGCCGCAGGCGGTGGAATTGGAGCGCGTCGTATTGGGTGCCTTGCTCATTGACAGCGATGCCTACACGGTGGTAAATGAGATTTTGCGCCCGGAAACTTTCTACGAGCAGAAGCACCAACAGATATACGAGGCAATACGCCGACTGAACTTTGACCAGCGTCCGGTGGACTTCATCACGGTGACAGAGGAACTGAAGAAGCTCGGGACACTGGAGATGGTGGGCGGACAGGCTTATATCGTGGAACTGAGTGCCGGGGTTGCGTCGTCCGCACATGTAGAATATCATGCGAAGATTCTTGCCCAAAAATATCTGGCAAGACAGCTTATCAGCTTCGCAAGCGTCATCGAGACGAAGGCTTTTGACGAAAGCACCGATGTGGACGAGCTTATGCAGGAGGCGGAAGGTTCACTGTTCACGCTTTCACAAAAGAACATGAAGCAGGACTACACGCCGATAGCCCCGGTCCTGAACCAAGCCATAGACATTCTGAAGAAGTCGTCGGAGAATCCGGAGAGTACCACTGGTATTCCGACCGGATATACCCGACTGGACGAAATCACGAGCGGCTGGCAGAGATCTGACTTGATTATCCTCGCAGGACGACCTGCCATGGGCAAGACATCTTTCGCATTGTCGTTGGCAAAGAACATGGCTGTGGACAACGGAACGCCTGTCGCGTTCTTCTCGCTTGAGATGAGCAACGTGCAGTTGGTAAACCGATTGATGTCCAATACCTTTGAGATAGAAGGAACGAAAATACTCAACGGCCGTCTCGATGATGACGAGTGGGTCAGGTTGGACAGTAATATAGAGAGGTTGTCGCACGCTCCTATCTATCTGGACGATACCCCTGGACTCTCCATATTCGAACTGCGTACAAAGGCGAAGCGTCTGGTACGCGAGAAGGGAGTCAATATTATCATGATTGACTACCTCCAGCTGATGAATGCAAACGGTGCAAAGTTCGGCAGCCGACAGGAAGAAGTGTCAACCATATCGCGCTCACTCAAGGGACTGGCGAAGGAGCTGGACATCCCGATTATAGCCTTGTCGCAGTTGAACCGTAGTGTGGAAAACCGAAAAGAGAACGAGAGCAAGCGTCCGCAACTGTCCGACTTGCGTGAATCTGGAGCCATAGAGCAGGATGCCGACATGGTGGTATTCGTGCATCGTCCTGAGTATTACCACATCTATGAGGACCAGAAAGGCAATGACCTGCACGGTATGGCGGAAATCATTATTGCCAAACACAGAAAGGGTGCGACCGATGTGGTGACACTGAGATTCCTCGGTCAGTACACCAGATTTGCCAATCCAGGCAATGACTTCATCGGAGGTGGCAGTGAAGCCGGCGGCGAAGAGTTTATCAGTTCTGGCATCAACGCCGGTATGGATGCCGGCAACTATTTCCCGAATGACGTTCCCCCAATGGGTGATTTGCCGTATTGATTATCCAAGAATACTGTCATTATTAACAAAAAGCACCATTCCTGCATAATCGGAATGGTGCTTTTTGAGTATAAGACCAACTCTTTCCGTATGATTTCCCTGTCGGAAAGAGTTGTGGCAACTATAGTGAGTCTCCGAAATCTTCGCGGAATTTCTCCACAAGACTTTCCTGCCAATGGCCGATTTCCTTCAGTCTGCCGAAGAAGAAACGCAGCACTTCCGGTTCTTCAATCCATTTCAGACCGCCTATAAGTTTGCGGTTGTCCCACAGCCACTTCACTCTGTCTGCCACATACTTTATCTGGCTGAGGGTGAAGACACGACGTGGCACTGCCAAGCGGGCGAGCTCAAGTTCTGCGAAACGCTCTGTTCCGTCGGGTTCGCGCTGCTCACTGAGAGTACCTCTCTCCATACCTCGTATACCGCCGCAGATGTACAAGGCGGCACAGACGGCAGCTGCAGGATACTGATCGTGCGGCATGTCAGGCACGAAAGCGGAACAGTTCAAGTGTGCGCCAAGTCCTCCTGCCGGTTTAATCATCGGAACTCCGTAGTCATCAAGTTCCTTCACGAGATAAGCGATGAACTCCGGTCCGTGTGACAAGTACTCCATGTCGAGACTCTCATACAAGCCTTCAGCCATCGCCTCGATAGAACGCACGTCGATACCGCCGTAGGTAAGGAATCCCTCATAGAGGGGAATGAACTCCATCATGCCCTTTATGATTTCCGTGTTGTGGCTTATTATCGCACCGCCACGGGCGAAACCGAGTTTCCGGGCACTGAAATAGATGATGTCCATCTTGTCTGCAAGGAGATGGTATATTTCCTTCGGAGTCATGTATTTGCACTGTGCCTCACGCGTTTTCATGAAGTATATGTTGTCCTGAAGCAAGGATGCGTCAAGCACACTCGGCACTCCGTATTTGTGACAGATGTCCGCCACGGCGCACATGTTCTCCAATGACACAGGCTGTCCGCCGATCAGGTTTGTGCCGGCCTCAATTCTCACAAAGCCAATCTTCTCCGGAGTCTTTTCCTTAATGGTCTTTTCGAGCAGTTTAAGGTCGAAATCCCCCTTGAAAGGTTCATCGCTTACCGGTTGCAGACCTTTCTTCTGCACGAGTTCAAGCACCTCGCCACCAAGCCGTGTCACATGTGCCTTGGTCGTGGTGAAATGGAAATTCATCAGCGCATACTTGCCGGGGGTTATATATCTGCACGCCAATATGTTTTCGGCAGCACGCCCCTGATGAGCCGGCAGCACGTTGTCGACACCGAAAACCTCCTTTATGGCGGCTTTCAACCGATTGAAACTCTCGCTTCCTGCATAGGAGTCGTCAGCGATATGCATGGCTGCCGTCTGGCGGTCGGACATGGCGTTGACACCGGAATCGGTCAACATGTCCATATAGATGTCCTTGTTCTGCAACAGGAACGTGTTGTTTCCTGCATTCTGAATGGCACGTAATCGCTCGTCAACGGGAAGGAGATTGAGCTTCTGAACTACGCGCACCTTGTGCATTTCGAGTGGTACTTGATTCTCTGAGCAATAAAATTTTACTGGCATAACAGATTTATGTTTTTAGTGAATATTCAGTTGTTGAGCCGTCTTTCAGCTCGTCTTGTGCAAAGATAATGGTATTCACACGGAAAAAGAGGAACATTTTTACGGAGATAAAGACCAATTTTACTTTTACGAAAGTTTTCTACCACTTTCTACTACCAATACAATCTATTTTGGAACAATATCACTACCTTTGCGTAGACACATATATTATATAATGTATAACGTAGTAAACAGCATAGAAGAATTTAACGGTTACTTTCACCAGCCGACCCTTCATCCACTGATGTCGGTGGGCAATCTGTCGCAGGCGGATTTGTCTTTGTTTGAACCGACGGACTTCAACATGTACTGTGTGGTATTGATGGACGCCAATTTCGGGGAACTTGTGAAAAGCGGTACAAGCATACGCTATCAGTCGGGCACAATATTTTCGGTAAGACCGGGGCAGGTCATATCGATGAACCTGGACTATTCTGTGAAGCCGCAAGGGTGGATGCTCGCATTCAGACCTGAACTGTTGGAGAGATCAGGACTTGGCCGTGATTTCTACATGTTCAGTTTTTTCTCGCATGATGTCAACGAAGCGTTGACCTTGTCACAAGCTGAGCGAGGCGTAATACTCAACAGTTATGCAAACATCTGCGCCGAACTGCAAACGCCGAACGACTATCTCACAAACCACATGCTCCGTCTTGGCATCGGACATCTGCTAAGTTACTGCAAGCGTTTCTTTGAACGTCAGTTTTCAAAACACAACGGTCAGCCGGGAAACCTTTGCGAACGCATGGACAAAACTATTGACGACTACCTCTCCAGTTGCTCTCCTGCCCAACAGGGACCGCCGACAGTGGCATGGCTGGCATCGCAATTCAACCTTTCGCCAAACTATTTCGGCAACCTTGTAAAGCACGAGATACACATAACGGCACACGAATACATCCAGAGAAAGATAATTGCCGCGGCACAGTCGCTGCTTATCGGCACAACAATGACAGTCAACGAGATTGCAGAAGAATTGGGATTTGACTACCCGAACCATTTTACACGCCTTTTCAAAAGAAACACAGGCATGACACCACTACAGTTCAAGAAAGGGAATGTGAGCGAGTAGGGTAGTCGGTTCGCCCTCTTACGCTGTCAGGAAATTCTGCCGACATTGTACAAAAACAAATGTCACTTGCTAATGCCGAGCCCTTCTATGGGCGAACGGAGAATCTTTCCGATAGTGAAACCCTCCTTTTGAGCAGCTTCCAAAAGTTGTTCCGAAAAGAAATATGCCATGCTTCCAACGCAGTTGACAGGCAATTCCGGATGACAATACTGCCGTATGTT
Source organism: uncultured Spirochaetota bacterium (assembly GCA_963639575.1). Lineage (GTDB taxonomy): Bacteria > Bacteroidota > Bacteroidia > Bacteroidales > Bacteroidaceae > Prevotella. The sequence goes on along the minus strand of CAVHUR010000047.1, from coordinate 11,227 downwards.
GTGGGTGAAGAAATTGCGGAAGTTGGTCACCACCAGTTCTCTCACTTCGCCGATGCCGAGATGCCGGTGGATGAAAGGCGACATTGAGGCGAGAAATCTGTTGGGAGTGGCAGAACGGTAGACCTTTTCTATTATATCCTGTTGCGTCAGTCCTGTTTCTTCGGAGAATGTCTTTCTGATGTCATCAGGCAACAACCCTTTGAGGAGAGCATTGAGAAAAAGACGGCCGAGCACTGCTCCCGAACCCTCATCACCCAAGATATAACCCAATGCGGGGGTATTGCTGACAATCTTTTCTCCGTCGAAAAGGCATGAGTTTGCACCTGTTCCGAGTATGGCGGCAATACCTTTCTCTTTGCCGCAGACTGCTTTCGCTGCGCCGAGAACATCGCTCGCAACAAGTATGTGCTGCGCTGACGGTATGATTTCTGCCAACAATTGCCGCATTGCAGGGATTATCGCTTGCGTGCATCCAGCCCCATAAAACTCAATGTCGGTTATGTCCATGCCGTCCAAATGCGGCACAACGTCGGTCTGGAGAATGGTCTTCACCCGGTCCGTACCCATAACCGACGGGTTGAGACCACAAGTACTGAACCTTGCAGTCACAGATTCTGCCCCTGCAATGAGCCAGTCTGTCTTGGTGCTTCCACTGTCACAAATAAGTCGCATCTATTCAAAAGAAAGTTTGTCGAGCCGTGCCTGCAACTGTTCAGCCATGCTTTGGCGTATCGCAAGACGGATTACACATGTGTTGTCAAAGGTCTGTGAGACTATGCGAGGCTGCAAATCCTTCACCACTTTCATCACTCCATTCATCATGGCATAGGGAAAACTGTAGTCAACAACAGCCTCTACAAGCCGTTCTTCCACCTCTGCCTTGTCTAAAGCACTGGCAGTTGCCTCACGGTAAGCCTCTATAAGACCGCTCGTTCCCAAATTTACTCCACCGTAATAACGTACCACGAATACAACGGCATCGGTGATATCACGACTTAGAAGCTGCCCGTAAATGGGTTTGCCGGCAGTGGATGAGGGTTCACCATCATCGTTCATGCGGAACTCGTCACCCGTTGGCCCAAGCCTGTAAGCCCAACAAACATGGCGGGCATCGTAGTATTTCTTACGATACCCAGCCAGTAATTGTTTTACTTCTTCGGGGGTTTCGGCATGATGGGCAAAGGCATAGAATTTGCTTCGCTTGTCAGTGTAGTAGCCCTCTGAAGTGTTTTTGAGTGTCTTGTAGCTGTCCTCCATTAGTCAAGAGAGTGGATAACAAGACCAGAACGTAGTTTCGGCTCAAACCAAGTTGCCTTTGGCGGCATGATTTTTCCACTGTCGGCAATGTCCATAATCTGCTTCATGGAAACAGGGTAGAGGGCAAGGGCAGCCCTCATCTCACCGGAGTCGACACGCCGCTTCAGTTCTTCCAACCCGCGGAGACCTCCTACGAAGTCGATGCGTTGTGACGAACGGAGGTCGCCAAGTTCCAGAATGTCCTGAAGAATCAGACGTGAAGAGATGTCGACATCAAGTACTCCGATAGGGTCAGAGACATCGTAAGTGCCCTGCTTGGCATTAAGTTTCCACCATTCTCCGTCGAGATAGAGCGAGAATTCGTGCAGTCTGGACGGCTTGTAGATGTCCTTTCCCATGTTGACAACATCGAAATTCTCACGCAGTTTGGCTATAAACGCCTCGGAAGTCAGTCCATTGAGGTCCTTCAATACACGGTTGTAATCGAGCACTGTCAACTGGCTTGCCTGGAAACAAACTGCCATAAAGAAGTTGTATTCCTCATCTCCCGTGTGATGCGGATTCTGCTTTGCGCGCTCTGCACCCACCAAAGCGGCAGCCGCACTGCGGTGATGTCCATCGGCGATATACAGTGACGGCATCTTGGCAAACTCCTCCGTGATGGTCTGAATGTCCGTATCATCGGAGACAATCCAGAACTTATGTCCGAAACCATCTATGGGGGCGATGAAATCATACTCTGGTTTTGTGGCGGCATAGCGGCGTATGAGGGCATCAAGAACGCTGTTGTCGGGATATGCGAAGAACACCGGCTCGATGTTGGCATTGTTGATGCGGACATGCTTCATGCGGTCTTCCTCCTTGTCACGGCGTGTAAGTTCATGCTTTTTTATTACTCCGCTGATGTAGTCACCGGAATATGCGCAGACCACAAGTCCATATTGCGTCTTGCCATTCATGGTCTGGGCATATATGTAATACTGCTCCTTGCTGTCCTGAACAAGCCAACCGTTTTTCTGAAACTTAAGGAAATTCTCGCGTGCTTTGGCATACACACGCGGATCATATTCACTTGTGCCAGGCTCAAAGTCTATCTCCGGTTTAATGATGTGATAGAGTGACTTTTCGTTATTGCCAGCTTCTGTGCGGGCTTCTTCAGAGTCAAGTACATCGTAAGGGCGTGACTCGACCTGCTCGACAAACTCTTTTGGCGGACGTATGCCCCGAAATGGTTTTACTCTTGCCATGATAACTACTTGTTTACCTTGAACTTGGTGTCGCCTGTAGCGAAGAATGCGTTTATCTGTTTGGCAGCGGCAATGCCTGCATTGGTATTGGCTTCCGCAGTCTGGGCGCCCATCTTCTTCGGTGTAGAGAAATAACGTCCCTCAAAAGAACGGAACTCTGCATCAGCATCAGGCATGATGTCGGTAATGTATTTCAAGTCTGTACGCTCTGCGAGAAGTTTCAAAAGACCAGCCTCGTCAATAACTTCCTTGCGTGCAGTATTGATGAGTATCGCCCCTTTCTTCATCTTTTTGCACAGCTCATAGTTGATGCTCTGCTTGGTTTCGGGTGTTGCAGGAATATGCAGAGACACGATGTCGCACTGCTCGAAAAGTTCGTTCTGGTTGTCTGCAGCCTTGACACCGGCAGCTTCAATGACCTCGGCAGGGCAGAAAGCATCGTATGCCATGATATCCATACCAAATCCCTTGGCGATGCGAGCTACGTTACGGCCCACGTTGCCAAATGCAAGGATACCGAGTTTCTTACCTTTCAGTTCTGTGCCAGCCTTGCCGTTGTAGAAGTTGCGTACGGCATACACCAACAGACCGAGTACAAGTTCCGCCACGGCATTGGCGTTCTGACCGGGTGTATTCTCTGCTACAATGTTGTGAGCAGTGGCTGCAGCGAGGTCGACATTGTCGTAGCCGGCACCTGCGCGTACCACTATCTTGAGGTTCTTGGCAGCGTCGAGCACTTCTGCATCGGCCTTGTCAGAACGGATAATCATAGCATCGACATCCTTGACAGCATCAAGGAGTTGTGCCTTTTCTGTGTATTTCTCAAGCAGGACAAGTTCGTGTCCAGCTCCTTCTATCTCTTTGCGTATACCTTCCACTGCCGATGCAGCAAATGGTTTCTCGGTTGCTATCAGTACTTTCATGACTTTTTGAATTAATAAAGTCCGGCCATAAAGAGCCGGACTGAGGTTATTCTAATGCTTGGATTCAAATTCTTTCATGCACGCAACAAGTGCCTCGCATCCTTCGACAGACATAGCGTTGTAGCAAGAAGCGCGGAAACCGCCGACATCGCGGTGACCCTTGATGCCTACCATACCCTTGCTTTGCGCAAATGCGAGGAATTCGTCCTGCAGTTCCGCATACTCTGGTTTCAGAACGAAGGTCAGATTCATGTAAGAGCGGCTGTCTTCTTCCGCCGTACCCACAAAGAGTTTGTTGCGGTCAATCTCGTCATAGACAATCTTGGCACGCTGTTCGGCAAGAGCCTGCATAGCCTTTACGCCGCCATGTTCCTTTACATAACGGAGGTTCTGCATAGCGGAATAGATAGGTACAACAGGCGGTGTGTTGAACATGGACCCTTTCTTTACATGTGTACGGTAGTCGAGCATGGTAGGAATATGACGTGAAACCTTTCCCAAAGAATCCTCTTTCACAATGACAAAAGTAAGACCTGCCATAGCGAGATTCTTCTGTGCTCCACCGTAAATCAAGGCGTACTTGCTGACATCTACGGGGCGAGAGAGAATGTCGGAGGACATATCGGCTATCAAGGGGATAGGAGAATCAATGTCTTTACGCAGCTCCGTACCGTAAATGGTATTGTTTGTCGTTATGTGAAGATAGTCCGCATCTGTCGGAATCACATAATCCTTCGGAATGTATGTAAAGTTCTTGTCTGCAGAAGATGCTATTTCAACAACCTCGCCAAATGCCTTCGCTTCCTTTTCTGCCTTTGTTGCCCATACACCAGTGTTCAGGTAGGCGGCCTTCTTCTCAAGATAGTTATAGGGAACCATACAGAATTCAAGACTTGCTCCACCGCCAAGGAACAGTACGGAATAGCCTTCCGGAATGTCAAGGACTTCCTTGAACAAAGCTACAGCCTCGTCATGGACAGCCTGAAAATCCTTTGAACGATGTGAAATCTCCATAAGCGAAAGGCCGGAACCATTGAAATCGAGACATGCCTGAGCCGTTTTCTCGATTACTTCACGCGGAAGAATGGACGGACCCGGATTGAAATTGTACTTCTTCATATCAAAAACAGTTATTGAGTTAATAATTTTTCGAGTTCTTCGAACTCATCACCCATATTCAGATTCAGGTATATATTATATAAAGGTGAAATCCACATGTCTTTGTCATCCGGCATCATCTGACGGTATTTGGAGAGATATGGGAGCGCTCTCTTGTACAAATCGATAATCCTGGACTTGTCTTCCTTAGTCTGCTTCTTCTTGCTTGCGAGAGGAACGGACTGGTTATAGTAGGCAAGACCGGCGTTCAGATAAGCAAGCGGTTGGTTTTCGTCAATTGATATCACCTGATCGCATACTTTGATACAGTCCTCATACTTCTCCTTATACAAGAGTGCGGAACCCCTCGCAATCAAAGCGGAAGTGTTGTAAGGGTTAATCTCCAGTGCACGTTGGGTTATCTCAAGCACCTTGTCGTGCATTCCGTTGTTTGCATAATATACTACCAAGTGCGGAAAGAAATAGGCGTTGTCGGGATATTTGGCAAAACCAGCCTCCAAAACAGAGCGATAGTTGGCGGTATCTTTCTTGAGAAGATACGCCTCCGCCATGTATTGCTTCAAGTAAACATCCGATTTGGGATTACGGGCTGCCAGTGCGGAATACCGGTCTATTATGTCCGGCTGTCCCAATTTATATCCGCAGAACACAGCCCAATAGGCTGCATCAACCATCCGTTTGTCTTTATCGGCATAGTCATAGCCATCAAACAACGGCTGTTCGGCACAATCCAGATAGGCTTTGAAGAAGTTATAGGCATTCTTGTAGTCATGTTTCTGGATATAATATCCGCCGCCACCGAACAGATTAGTGCGGTATTGGTTGAGATAGTTGGCATGTTCCTTTCTGTAGGAAGGCACGGATTTACCTGCCTTGCTTTGGCTTGCGCTTACAGAATCCAGACTTTCGAGCACGTCAAACATGTGGAGTGTGTGAATGAAAAACTTCGCCGTGTCCGACTGCTGCTTCAAGTACAGGTTCTCATTCAACTGTTCGTATTGTTTCTTTACAGCATCAAACAACGTAAACCAAATCTTCTCATTGCCCAAATTGGTTGAGTCTTTCAACAGATTGCGCATGGAAGTCTCAGCTTCAGCAAGTCCCGAACCTCGCTTGATGTTGGCGCGGGCACTGGATATGGCTTTCCTGACGGCTTTCCGGTCGTCTGACGTGTCCTGTTTCTGTGCATAAGTCGCAACGGAAAAGAACAGAGTAAACAATATCAGAACGTGAAATTTCATTTTTTGATATACTTTTTCCCACCATAGATGTATACGCCTGCAGGGAGCTTGTTGATGTCTGTTCCAAGATCAAGTCCCGTTATGCTGTACACATGTCCGTTATTCTTGTCATTGACAATGGCGTCTTTTATGCCCGTGGTCGCTTTCTTTGTCACCTTCACTTCGTCGAGGAAGAATCGCTTATCGCCCAAGAATGTCAGCGTGGTCGCCCCATCACATGTTATGTCAACGCTGATATTTGTCCATTTGCCATTAGGTATGTTGTATTGACCGAGAAGTGTTTCGCCCTGGGAAACGCTGAGAGTCTCGTTGTCGCCAATCCAAGAACCGGCAAGGAAAGACAGTGTGGCATTACCATAGAACGTGAATGAAGGAGTTGTAGCTTTTCCTGTTATTGACGTAGTTCCAAATTTTGCACATTTGTCAGCACCTCTCGCCGAATTTACATTCCACCCCGAATTATCCGGATCAAATGTTTTTTTTGCAATATCACCGTTCCATTGGTCGTCATTACCGCCAGTTCCGGCACATTTGTCGAACGATTCGTAGAAGATGACATCACCTGTAACAGGGTCATCCTGACTGCTTGAGGCATACGATTTCTTACAAGTATAGCTTATCGTACCGTCCGAATTCTTCTTTATACCGAATATTCCTTTATTCATGAACTTGGTATCATCCGTATTGACATTGTGTAAAGTCGCAGCCGGTACAGATGTATTGGTCAACGAGTCATTTGCTTCATATGGATACAAATGCCCCTGATATTGCTGCTCTGTGGGATAATAATTATTCTTATATACAGTTCCTTTCTGATTATTGGCAAGGAACATGGTCATCCTTTGGCGATTCGCATCTGCGTTGACGGCATTATTCGCCCACACATCTTCGTCGTAGTCGACATGAGTAATGAGCAAACCTCCCGATGCAGTGTAATCAAGAAGGTAACTGAACCAACGTGAAGGTTGTCTGTTCTCCAAGAGATAATACTCGTTTTTGTTGTTGTCATTGTAGAGGACATACGCTTCCGGCGTTTCATTCAAGGGCTGCTGGGCATCCACACTCATCCCTATTTCCAATTCAGTAGGCTGAAGCCAACCTGCAAACCATCTCTCATAAGCGGTGTAACCGCATGGGATCTCACCGTAATAGTCAGGTCCGTTATATGAGCCATGGTCCATTACGTCCCACGCCTGCATACCCCATCCTTTGCCTGTAGTGCTGGTGTCATAGATGTCAGGAAAGCCAAGACAATGCGAGAACTCATGACATGCAGTACCCATACCGTTGATTGTACTGCCGTATGTATCAGCCAACTCACATGAAACGGCAAAAGTGTTGACCTTTACACCGTCAAGAGTTATCGAGCCACTACCGTCTCCAAAATACTTACCGTCATCCAAACTCCACTCTGCAGGCCATATTGTATTTTCTGGAGCACCGTAACTTTCACCGTAGCCGGCATATATCACATACACTTGATCCACTTCTCCGTCACCATCCCAATCGTAATCGGCAAAATTGACCATACTGTCGGCTTTCCGGCAAACCTCCGCCACAAATGTGCAAAGATACATATCGTTGCCATCATCGTCATTTTGTCCATAATAAGCATAGTTCCTTGATACTGTGACAGGTCCCACTACATCAAACTGGATGTCCAGCTGTCCATAGCTCTGATCATAGAAATAGTCATGTACGGAGCCTATATGATTATTCTCGGAAAAGCCTTCTTCATTAAACTGACGGGTGAAATATGCCTGCGCAGATGCAGTAGACATACCCTTGTTTCTGAAGTTTGCAAGAATCACAAGACCTTTTTTCTTGCCGACAATGGCAGAACTGGAAGAAGATGCGCTCTTTAGTCTTGACGTTCTTCGGGCGTTTGACCGTTGTATTCTCTTGGCCGCAATCTGTTTTCTGTTGGCTTTCTCGAACGAAGAAAGTACTGTGGCGTTCCCGTTTTCGTCTAACACAAGATACTCACCGTCTGATGTTTCCCACCAATGACCGTTCTCGTCTCCTTTGAGATAGGCCATAACCTTCGTCCCATCTGCCAGTGTCACCTCTTTTGCTGTATTGCGACGCGCAGGAATTGCTGCGGCATTAAGAACTGAAAACAGCACCAAGCATGCAAAAATACACTTTTTCATCTTTATAATAACAGTTTTTGATTTCAAAGGTACTCCTTTTTTAGTGACCGACAAAACAAACTGATGTTTTTTCACTACTATGTAAATATATTTATCGTTTTTTGTTTTTGGGCATTGCAAATCTTCGCATTTACAAGCCAAAACACACGTTAGGGTTAAAAAAACAGGTATTTTTTGCCTGTCTCATCCATTTGTGGTAAATTTGCATACAGATAATAAATCTGATAAATATCCATTAATTCAAGTGTATGAATAAAGGAAAAGTTGACGTTCTGCTCGGTTTGCAGTGGGGGGACGAGGGAAAAGGAAAGGTCGTAGATGTACTTACGCCCAACTATGATGTCGTTGCAAGATTTCAAGGCGGTCCCAATGCCGGACATACCTTGGAGTTTGAGGGACAGAAATACGTACTCCGCAGCATTCCTTCCGGAATTTTCCAAGGTGACAAAATCAATATCATAGGCAATGGAGTGGTACTTGCTCCAGATCTGTTCATGTCTGAAGCGAAAGAACTTGAGAAGAGCGGACACGATCTGAAAAGCCGTCTGCACATATCAAAGAAGGCTCATCTCATCATGCCGACACACAGATTACTCGATGCGGCATATGAGGCTCAGAAGGGAGCAGGCAAGGTAGGCACGACAGGAAAAGGCATCGGACCTGCCTATACGGACAAAGTCAGTCGCAACGGACTGCGTATAGGCGACATTCTTGATAACTTCCTGGAGAAATATAACGCACATAAGCAGATGCATCTCAACACGTTGAAATCTCTCAACTATACTGATTTCGACATCACGGATGTAGAACGTCAATGGATGGAAGGCATCGAATACATCAAGCAATTCCAGCTTGTAGACTCCGAGCACGAAATAAACCAGTTGCTCAAATCGGGCAAATCGGTATTGTGCGAGGGTGCGCAGGGCACGATGCTCGACGTCGATTTCGGTTCTTATCCCTTTGTCACATCGAGCAACACCATCTGTGCCGGTGCATGTACGGGACTTGGCATCGGACCGAATAAGGTCGGCGAGGTCTACGGCATCATGAAGGCTTATTGCACAAGAGTGGGTTCTGGTCCGTTCCCCACAGAACTTTTCGACGAGACAGGCGCTACTATCCGCCAGATAGGTCATGAGTATGGCGCTGTCACCGGACGTGAGCGCCGTTGCGGTTGGATAGACCTTGTGGCACTGCGCTACTCCATTATGGTCAACGGAGTTACCCAACTGATTATGATGAAGAGTGATGTGCTCGACACATTCAAGACAATTAAGGCTTGCGTTGCCTACAAGGTGAACGGCAAGGAGACACGTGATTTCCCTTATAATATAGAGAATGGTATAGAGCCGATATACAAAGAGATGCCCGGTTGGATGACTGACATGACACAGTTTACCAGTGAAGACGAGTTCCCGGAGGCGTTCAACGACTATATAAAATTCCTTGAAGCAGAATTGGAAACGCCTATAAGCATCATCTCCATAGGACCTGACCGCGAACAGACAATAGTAAGAAACAAATAAGAAACAACAGTAAGGATTCTGTGATGCGCCAAAGCACTTGCAGAATCCTTATGAATTTAACCACCAGACATGAACAAACCATCAATACCAAAAGGTACGCGCGACTTCTCCGCATTGGAGATGGCAAAGCGCAACTACATATTCAATACCATAAAAGACGTGTATGCCCTTTACGGATTCCAGCAGATAGAGACGCCGGCAATGGAGAATCTGTCTACGTTAATGGGCAAATACGGCGAGGAAGGCGACAAGTTGCTGTTTAAGATTCTTGACTCCGGCGACTTCCTTCATGGCATGACGGCAAGCGATATCGCCGAAACTTCCACCACAAAGCTGGCCTCCAAGATTTGTGAAAAGGGATTGCGGTATGACCTTACCGTCCCGTTCGCAAGATTTGTAGTACAGCACAGGGAGGAACTACAGTTGCCTTTCAAACGTTATCAGATACAACCCGTATGGCGTGCTGACCGTCCGCAAAAAGGCAGATACCGCGAATTTTACCAGTGTGACGCCGATGTCGTAGGCTCAGACTCGTTGTTGAATGAGGTAGAACTGATGCAGATTGTCGACACGGTGTTCACTCGTTTCGGGGTAAGGGTACAGATAAAAATCAACAACAGGAAGATTCTCAGCGGCATAGCCGAAGTTCTGGATGCGTCGGACAAGATTGTTGACATCACGGTCGCCATTGACAAACTGGATAAAATCGGCTTGGACAAAGTGGTGGAAGAACTGAAAGAGGACGGTTTGACGGATTCTCAGATAGAGAAACTCAAGCCTATCCTGTTGCTTTCGGGCTCTAACGCAGAAAAACTTGACACCATTTCCGATGTGCTTTCTGCCTCAGAAACCGGTTTGAAGGGTGTAGAGGAGACCCGCTTCATACTTTCCGAACTTGAGGAGATGGGACTTAACAACGAGCTACAGCTCGACTTGACGTTGGCAAGAGGACTCAACTATTACACCGGAGCTATCTTCGAGGTTAAGGCACTCGATGTGGAGATCGGTTCCATCACCGGCGGAGGACGTTATGACAACCTCACCGGAATCTTCGGAATGCCCGGCCTTTCAGGTGTAGGAATATCGTTTGGTGCAGACAGAATATTCGACGTGCTCAACCAGCTCGACCTTTATCCCGTCAATGCTATCCGTTCCACACAACTGTTGTTTATCAATTTCGGAGAAAAGGAGATGCAGTACAGCATGCCTATAGCCAAATCTGCACGTGAAGCAGGCATACTTACGGAGGTTTACCCCGATGCTGTGAAGATGAAAAAGCAGATGAGTTACGCCAATGCCAAGCAGGTTCGTTTCGTAGCCTTGGCAGGTGAAAGCGAGATTGCAGAAAGTAAAATCACCCTGAAAGACATGGTTACGGGTGAGCAGGAGTTAGTTTCCAAGGACGAACTTGTCGCTGTCATCAAGGAAAGACTCTAATTCTAAAACGCCGGTTCGGCTCTTGTCTGCGGTTTATTTACCGTGAGAAAAGAACCGAACCGGCGTTTCTATTTAACGTACAAGCAGTTTTCTTCCGTTGTAAATATAGATTCCCTTCGGCAAATTCTTTGTGTCTGTGCCGAGGTCACGTCCGTCAAGACTGTACACGTGGTTGTCTGTTACAGTCTGCGCAGCGTCTACATCAGCTATTCCGGTAGCGTCAAATCCGAGTTTTTTGTCTATCCACGCTATGCGGTCGGTGATGTAGTTCTTCACGATATCCACTTCTCCGTCGTAGCTGCCGCACGCCTGCCAGTTCTGATG
>CAVHUR010000046.1:0-16695 GCA_963639575.1 uncultured Spirochaetota bacterium | reverse complement strand
ATGATGATAGTGAAGAAGGGCGGCTTCGCAAGGAAAATGCTCTTCAAATAACAGTCCGCACGTCCCCGCTGCATACCCTGTCGGATATAAAAATAGTTAAATGACTGACTGCGAGTACAAAGAATTGTCAATATTCGGGGAAAAAGCAGTAACTTTGCACCGCTTTTCGGCGTAACCGCTGGCAGTGGAAGAGTCACTGGCCATGTTGCGTTGGTGAGATGAACAATTTAATTATTTATTAGAAAAATGGATTTAATTAAAGTTGCTGAAGAAGCATTTGCAACCGGCAAGCAGTTTCCTGAGTTTCGTGCAGGTGACACTGTGACAGTCGCTTACAAAATCATCGAGGGTACAAAGGAGCGTATACAGCTCTACCGTGGTGTGGTCATCAAGATCGTGGGCCATGGTGAGAAGAGACGTTTCACCGTTCGCAAGATGTCCGGAACAGTCGGCGTAGAGCGTATTTTCCCGATTGAGTCACCGGCTATCGACTCTATAGAGGTGAACAAGCGTGGTAAGGTGCGTCGCGCAAAGCTGTACTACCTGCGCAAGCTCACTGGCAAGAAGGCGCGTATCGCAGAGAAGCGCACTCCTGTTGCTACAGAGAAGTAAGCTTACAGCAAAAGACAGAGAAAACGGAGGGGCTTCATCCTGAGGGTGAAGCCCCTCTTGTCGTTTTGCCGGATAGTAGTTGCAGCGTCCCCGCTGCAAACTTTTTTCGTCGGGAAGCGGCAAAAAGTGAGGAGAAGGCGGATGCCGTTTGCCGCAATATAAGTAAATTTGCACTACTCATGAAAACCCTACGCACATACATCATCATGGCTTCCGCCATGCTCACCGTCTGTTGCAGCAGCGCCGGAGCACAGACTTTCGGCGAGGTGTTCCGCGACAGCACCCTCCGCATCGACTACACTTTCGCCGGCAACGCACAGTCGCAGGAAATCTCAGTCGACAAACTCAACATGTCTCCACGCTGGTACGGCAAGCGCCGACATCTGTCGGAACTGCCCGTCGAGGGCAACGGACAGATTACCGTCCGCGATCACGCCACGCAGGAGGTGGTCTACCGCAACTCCTTCTCCACCCTTTTTCAGGAGTGGCTCAGCTATGACGAGGCGCAGACCACACGCAAATCGTTCGAGAACGTGTTTCTCATCCCCATGCCCAAGCGCATTGTCGACGTCACCGTAGACCTGCGCGACAACCGCCGCGAGGTGCGTGCCACGTTCACCCACACCGTCGACCCCAGCGACATACTCATAAAGCACATCGGCTTCTCGGGCGTCACGCCCTACGAGACCCTCGTCCAGGCAGCCGACACCACACGCTGCATCCACATAGCATTCCTCGCCGAGGGCTACACGGAAGGCGAGATGGACACCTTCCTCGCCGACGTGCGCACAGCCACCGAGGCACTCTTCGCCCACGAACCGTTCGCTTCCGCCAAGTCGAAGTTCAATGTCGTGGCGGTGAAAGCGGCGTCCGCCGAGAGCGGCACGAGCGAACCGTCGAAGGGTATATGGCGAAACACCGTGCTGGGCAGCCATTTCGACACCTTCTACAGCGACCGCTATCTCACCACGCTCAACCTCAAGGACATGCACGACCAGTTGGCGGGCGTGCCCTATGAGCACATCATCGTGCTCGTCAACACCGACAAGTACGGCGGCGGAGGCATCCTCAACTCCTACAACCTGTCGATGACGCACCACCGGATGTTCCGTCCCGTGGTGGTGCATGAGTTCGGACACAGTTTCGCAGGACTTGCCGACGAGTACGCATACGAATCGGAAGCCATACCGATGTACCCCCATGACATCGAGCCCTGGGAGCGCAACATCACCACGATGTGCGATTTCCACGGCAAATGGGAGGACATGATAGACCGCAAGACACCCATCCCCACCCCACCGACCAAGAAATATGCCGACAAGGTGGGTGTTTTCGAGGGCGGCGGCTACAGTGTGAAAGGCGTGTACCGACCCATGCAGGACTGCCGAATGCGCACCAACGAGAACCCGGAGTTCTGTCCCGTGTGCCGCAAAGCCATCAGCGACATCATCGATTTCTACACGGAGTAATTTCTGTGACGGCTGAATTGCAACAGTAGTAGACGCGTCCCCGCGTCTACCCACCGAGCACGCACATCTCCATACAAGGGTTTGCAGCGGGGACGCTGCAACTACTACGACACTGCAAACTCCTTTTGCGCAATACGCAAGCGACGCTTTCACGGGTTGTCCACGACCGTGGTTCGATCGTTTGGCAGTTGCCACACAATCGTTTGGCAGTTGCCGCACGATCTGTTGGCAGTTGCCGCACAATCTGTTGGCGACCGCCAACAGATCGCAAGAACTGTGTTCTTACACCGCCAAAAGACCGGTCACAGCCCTCGGCATGAGATTACAATCTTGACACAAACGCCCGAAAACGCATCTTTAAGTGGTTTCCCCGCCACTGCAAACGAAATATTTAGTACTTTTGCAGAGCAAAACACAAACCGATGAAAAAGATTCTTTCCATTACAGCAATCGCCGTACTGCTGTTGTCGTCGTGCGCTTCCAGCTACCGCCTGACGGGTGTCAGCAGGAGCAGGATACTCGTCGACGCTTCTTTCGACAGCAATCCCGATGCCGGGGCGGCGGCTTTTCTCGCACCCTACAAGAAGACTGTCGACAGCCTGATGAGCCCTGTCGTGGGACATCTGGCACACGACATGGAGGCGAAGTCGCCCGAGAGCGACCTCTCCAACCTGCTTTCCGACATACTCGTGTGGGGCGGCAAGAAGTACAATGAGCAGCCGGCGTTCAGCGTCTACAACATGGGCGGCATACGCGCAGCCCTCTCCAAGGGCGAGGTGACGTTCGGCGACGTCATCAATGTGGCGCCTTTCGAGAACAAGATATGCTTCTTCGACATGACGGGCGATGCTGTCATGGAGCTTTTCTCGCAGATAGCGGCGACAGGCGGACAGGGCGTGAGCCACGGCGTGGAACTGGTCATCACGAACGACCGCAAACTGCTGTCGGCGAAAATAGGCGGCAAGGAGGTCGACCGCAATGCCGTCTACCGTGTGGCGTCGATAGATTACCTGGCGCAGGGCAACGACGGACTGACCGCCTTCACCAAGAAGACGCGCCTCAACTCGCCGCAGACCACGGAGAACAACGTGAGGTACATCATCATCGACTACTTCAAGGAGAAGGAACAACAGGGCGAGGTGGTCGACAGCAAGGTGGAAGGCCGCATCACCGTGAAATAAGAAACGCTTAAAGGACACCGTATATGAAGACTAAAGCAACACTCCTCTGGCTGACACTGCTGTTCGCAGCCGTGACCTCGGCAGGGGCAAAGGGCAAGAAGGAGATAACCATCCTGCACACCAACGACAGCCACAGCTGCATACTGCCGCTGAGCAAGAACCTGGCGGACACCATGCTCGCCGACCGCGGCGGCTACCTGCGCAGGGTCAACATGATAAAGGAGGAACGCCGTAAAGACCCCAAACTGCTGCTGCTCGACAGCGGCGACTTCTCGCAGGGATCACCCTATTACACCATCTACAAGGGCGACGTGGAGGTCGGACTGATGAATATGATGGGCTATGACGCCTGCACGATAGGCAACCACGAGTTCGACTTCGGACTCGAAAACATGGCGCGCCTGTTCCGCATGTGCAACTTCCCCGTCGTGTGCGCCAACTACGATTTCTCGGGTACACCAGTGGAGGGGCTCGTCAAACCCTACATCATCATCAAGCGCAACGGCGTGAAGATAGGCATCTTCGGCATCTCGCCGAAACTGGAGGGGCTGGTTGCCGCCGACAACTACAAGGGCGTGGAATATCTCGACCCAGTAGCCACCGCCGAGAAGACCGCCGACCTGCTCCGCAACGAGAAGAAATGCGACGTCGTGATATGCCTCAGCCACATGGGATGGGACATGGGCGAGGGTGACGGCGACCAGCATGTGATAGGCAACACACGCAATATAGGCCTCGTGCTGGGCGGACATTCCCACACGTACTTCAAGTCGCTGAAGTATGTCAACAACCTCGACGGCAAGCCTGTGCCGGTAGACCAGAACGGCAAACACGCCATCTTCGTGGGCAAACTCAAACTGAACCTGCAGTAACCATGCACCGCAAGACATCAGAAATAAGGCAGGACGTGAAGGTGCTGCTCGACCATCTGGAGCGCAAAATCGTCAGTTCGCTCCACGAACACCCTTCGCGCGAGATGCTCGACCGGTTGTCCATCCTCGCCGGTTTCCAGGATTGGGAGAGCTTCAAGAAGGAGATAAACGAGGGCGAAGACACTGACGGCAATAAGTAGGCGACATTCCGTAGTAGTCGACGCGTCCCAGCGTCGAACAAAAGGATTACATTTCATAGTAGTTGCGGCGTCCCCGCCGCATCACTCAAACAGAAGTTGAATTGCCAACAAGGTAGACGCGGGGACGCGTCTACTACTACATCCGGCAGCGGAAACACTTTTCCATAATAACCGACGCGTCCCAGCATCGAACAAAAGGATTACATTTCATAGTAGTTGCGGCGTCCTCGCCGCATCAGCCAAGTAAGAATTGACTTGCCGACAAGGTAGACGCGGGGACGCGTCTACTACTACATCCGGCAGCAGAAACACTTTTCCATAATAACCGACGCGTCCCAGCGTCGAACAAAAAATCACATTTCATAGTAGTTGCGGTGTCCTCGCCGCATCAGCCAAGTAAGAATTGACTTGCCGACAAGGTAGACGCAGGGACGCGTCTACTACTACATCCGGCAGCGGAAACACTTTTTCATTTGTGGCGATTGGCCCTCTGCTCACGGTATTTGGCTTTCTGCCGTGCAGAGCCTGAGCCGTGCGCCCCGGTGATGTATTTCTTCTTGCGGGCCTTGGTCTTCACTTTGTCGGCATTGGGGTCTTTCCTCTCCCCTCCCCTTCCGAAGTTTATGCCGTTGATGAGGATATTGTCGAAATCGTCCATAGTGCTTTTTTGCGGATTAATGGTGAAACAGGCGGATGCCGGTAAATGCCATTGTCATGCCGTATTTGTCGCAAGTCTCTATCACATTGTCGTCCCTGACGGAGCCGCCGGCCTGGGCTATGTACTCCACGCCGCTCTTGTGGGCACGCTCTATGTTGTCGCCGAACGGGAAGAAAGCGTCTGAGCCGAGAGCCACGCCCTTGTTCTGCGCCACCCACGCCTTTTTCTCCTCGCGGGTCAGAGGTGCCGGCTTCTCGGTGAAGAAGTTCTCCCATGTGCCGTCAGCGAGCACGTCCTCGTAGTCGTCGGAGATGTAGACGTCTATCGTGTTGTCACGGTCGGCACGGCGTATGCCCTCCTTGAACGGCAGGTTCATCACCTTCGGACACTGGCGCAGCCACCAGATGTCGGCCTTGTTGCCAGCCAGACGCGTGCAGTGGATGCGGCTCTGCTGTCCTGCGCCGATGCCTATCGCCTGGCCGTCCTTCACGTAGCACACGGAGTTTGACTGGGTGTACTTCAGCGTGATGAGGGCTATCATGAGGTCGCGCAGAGCCTCCGGCGTGAAGTTCTTTGCCTTTGTGGGGATGTTCTCAAAGAGTTTCGGGTCGTTGAGCTTCACCTCGTTGCGTCCCTGTTCAAATGTCACGCCGAACACCTGCTTCCTCTCCACAGGTTCGGGCACGTAGTTCGGGTCAATCTTTATCACGTTGTAAGTGCCCTTGCGCTTGGCTTTCAGTATCTCTATAGCCTCCGGAGTGTAGTCGGGAGCTATGACACCGTCGCTCACCTCGCGCTTTATCAG
Source organism: uncultured Spirochaetota bacterium (assembly GCA_963639575.1). Taxonomy (GTDB): domain Bacteria; phylum Bacteroidota; class Bacteroidia; order Bacteroidales; family Bacteroidaceae; genus Prevotella. The sequence goes on along the minus strand of CAVHUR010000046.1, from coordinate 10,898 downwards.
CGTGGCAACGGACTCGTCGCAGGTGTCGCTAAGGGCAATGAAGTCGCCGTAGGAACTCATTCTGTCGGCACCGCGGGCACGGGCATAGGCACATGCAATCGGCGAAAGCGGTATCTTCACGTCGTCTACAAAGTAGATCTTACGGAGGGTTTCGCTTAGCGGCAAGCCCACTGCCGCACCTGCAGGACTGACGTGCTTGAAGCTGGCAGCGGCCGGCAGACCTGTCGCCTCCTTCAGTTCCTTGACGAGCTGCCATGAGTTCAGGGCATCGAGAAAGTTGATGTAGCCCGGCCGTCCGTTGACTACTTCGATTGGCAACTCACCCTCTGTCATGAATATGCGAGAGGGTTTCTGGTTCGGATTGCATCCGTACTTGAGTGATAGTTCTTTCATATTGCGTTGTGTTGTCATTTCACTTCCGTGACTGCTCCCGACTTCATGATCTTGAAGGTCTTGTCGTGCAGTTTGTGGTTGGCGTAGTCGTAGAACCGTGCGGGGTCGTAACGCTTGCCCTGGACACTGATTTCGAAGTGCAGGTGCTCTGTCGTCGCCCTGCCAGTGCGCCCAGTGAGTCCTATGTCCTGACCCGCCTTCACATGGTCGCCCACCTTGACGAGGTTTTTCGACTGGTGCGAATAGAGGGTCTTTATGCCGTTGGCGTGCTTTATCTCGATGCAGTTGCCATAGCCGGAGAACACTCCGCTGCGTATGACAACGCCGTCGAAGGCAGCCTTTATCTTGTCGTTGGGGAATGTCTTGAGGTCCACTCCCGAGTGATTGCGCCGTCCTCCGTAGGGGCTTATCACCTTTGAGCCGGGCAAGGGATACGCCCAGCGGTTGGAAGCTATCTGCGCCAGGTTGATTGTCACTGACGACTGGTTCTCGAAAACGTCCTCTCCGGTGTATGCCATCAGCCCTTTGCCCGGAGCGTCGTGGCGCAGTGCCGCCACACGGATGCGCCCTCCCTCGCGGCTGATCTTCAGTGTTATCTTGCGCAGACGGTGGCTGTTGGACTCCACGATTGTCTCGGGATTGACCCTGTTGCCGTTGACCATTATGGCGAACGTGCAGTAGTTGTCCTGTCCGATGCCTCCGACGATGGCTATGGTCTGGCCCGCCTTCACACGGTCACCTGTCTTCACGAGGTTCTGGGCATTGTCTCCGTAGACCGTCTCCAGTCCGTTGTCGTGGCGGATGACGATGATGTTGCCGTACTCGGGATGCTTGTACGCCAACCGCACACGCCCTGCGAACATCGCCTTCACGGCGTCTCCCTTCTTCGTGGTAATCTGTAGTTCGGAGTGATTGCGCACTACCAGCGCCTTGCCCACAGGCAACGGGAACGAGTAGTCCTTGTCTGTGAGGCGTGCGAGGTCTATCTCAAACACGTTGCTCTTGTCGAAAAGCCCCGGTGTGGCGATACTTATCTGCTGCTGTTCGGCGGCTGTAAACTCCTTGCCCTGTGCCCACGACATCACTGTCACGGCCAGCATTGCGAGTGTTATTGTCAGTTTCTTTCTGTTCATAGGTTGATTTAGGTTTGTCGCATCATTATGGCGTTGAAGTTGCGACCGCACTTCTCAGTGCCCGTCTGCTCCACTCTCGCCGAAAAGAGACGGTCGGTATTGTCGTAGGTACAGACCCTCTCGATGTGTATGTTCTCTGTTTTCACTCCGCAACCGGTGAGAATCTGCCGGTTGCACTCCCACAGGTCGATGTGCCACTTGGCATATCTGCGGGCTACGGACGCCATGTCGAAGCCTGCCTCGGCAAACCGTGCGTACACCTCGTCGCCCACTTCGAAATTGCAGAGCGATATGCCGGGACCTATCACTGCATAGAGGTTTGCCGGCTTCACGCCGTACTTGTCCGTCATGACACCTGTGGTTTTGGCAGCTATCCTGCCGACTGTCCCGCGCCATCCGGCGTGTATTGCCGCCGCAGTTTTGGTCGCCGGGTCATACAGAAGCACAGGAATGCAGTCGGCGGTGCTCACTCCTATGCAGACGCCGGGCAGGGATGTGACCACGGCATCATAGCCCTCAAGCGCGTCTTTACGCTGTTCGGCAGACATGGCAATGATGTCTTCGCCGATGCAAATCACCTTGTCGGAATGTACCTGATGGGGCATTATCAGACGGCAGTCGTCTATATCAAGCATCTGGCAGAGACGTGTCCTGTCTCTGCCAAGTGTCCGCAAGGTCGTGAAAGCCACCGTTTCCCGACCGGGGAAAGTGTACTCTATCACGTCATCCATCTATGTTCTCCACATCCTCAATGTAGTCCACGTCATCGACAAACTCGATGTCGTCGGCATCGGAATCCTCCACATAGACTATCTCTTCGTCTTCTCCCTCGTCCTCCATCTCCTTGTTGAGGAACGCCAACGGCTTGTCACGGTGCACTATCAGCTGCTCGTCGATAGCCCCCTGCATCTTGTTGCTCTCCTTGTTGAGCTCTTCCCAGAGCAGGTCCTTGAGCTGTTCGATGCCCTTGCCGGTGACGCTTGAGATGAACACGCACGGTATGTCGGTGGGCAGAGTTTCCTTCAGCATCTCTATGAGCTCGTCGTCGAGCAGGTCGGACTTGGTTATCGCCAGCACGCGGTGCTTGGACAGCATGTCCGGATTGAACTGCCGCAACTCGTTGAGGAGTATCTCGTACTCTTTCTTTATGTCGTCGGTGTCGCCCGGAACCATAAAGAGCAACAGCGAATTGCGCTCTATGTGGCGCAGGAAGCGCAAGCCCAAGCCCTTGCCTTCGCTCGCTCCCTCGATGATGCCGGGGATGTCTGCCATGACAAACGACTTGCTGTCACGGTAGCCGACAATGCCGAGCGACGGCTCCATGGTGGTGAACGGATAGTTGGCTATCTTGGGGCGGGCGTTGGAAACGGCACTCAGCAGGGTGGACTTTCCCGCATTCGGGAAACCCACAAGACCCACATCGGCGAGGAGCTTCATCTCAAGGATGACGGTCATCTCAAGCATGGGGTCGCCGGGCTGGGCGAAACGAGGAGCCTGGTTGGTGGAAGTGCGGAACTGGAAATTGCCGAGGCCGCCGCGTCCTCCCTTGAGCAGGACCACCTCCTGACCGTCGTAGCGCACGTCGCACAGATATTTGCCGGTCTCGGCATCATAGGCCACGGTGCCGCAGGGCACATCTATGTAGACGTCCTTGCCGTCAGTGCCGTGGCACTTGTCGGCTCCTCCGTTGCCTCCATGCTCCGCAAAGATGTGACGCTGATACTTCAGATGCAGCAGCGTCCAGTGGTTATGGCTGCCGCGGAGGATAATGCTTCCGCCGCGTCCGCCGTCACCTCCGTCGGGTCCTCCGTTGGGTTGGTACTTCAGATGACGCAGGTGCATACTTCCTCTACCGCCCTTGCCCGAGCGGCACAGGATTTTCACATAGTCAATGAAGTTGCTTTCCATAATGAGAGGGATTGTCTGTCAGGCGCAATGCCGGCGCTTGTCAGTTGTTGTCAATGGCTTTCTTGATGTCGAAATAAATGGCATCGATGGAACCCACACCGTTGATTTTGGCGTATTTTCCTGCCTTGATGTAGAAGTCCTTCAGCGGAAGGGTCTGCGAATAATAGGTGTCGAGACGCTTCTTTGCCGTCTCCTCGTTGTCGTCGGCGCGTCCGCTGGTCTTGCCGCGGGCGATGATGCGCTTGATGAGTTCTGCGTCGTCGACCTCCAGACCGATAACTACGCTCACGCTTTCGCCACGTTCAGCGAGCATGTCATTGAGCGCCTCGGCCTGTGCGATGGTGCGCGGGAAACCGTCGAAGATAACTCCGGGGATGTCCTTTCCTTTGGAGTCGAGCACTCCGGCAAGCATGTTGATGATGAGGGAATCAGGCACGAGCTTGCCCTCATTGATGTACTGCGATGCCGTCTTGCCAAGTTCCGTGCCGGCTTTTATCTCGCTGCGGAGCACGTCACCTGTGGAGATGTGTGCCACGCCGTACTCTGCGATAATCTTGTCACTCTGTGTTCCCTTGCCGGAACCCGGGGCTCCGAAAATGATAATATTCTTCATTGTATCTTGATATTTAGTCTTCTGACAGTACGTAGAGGTCCTTGTAGTTGCGCCCCTGCTGGTTGTAGTCGAGCCCGTAGCCCACTATGAAGTCGTTGCCTATGTTCATCACGGCGTAGTCAACGTTGATGTCGACCTTGCGGCAGGCAGGTTTGACAAAGAGGGAGCAGATGTGTACGGCGGCGGGATTGCGTGTGCCGAGGCTTTCGGTCATCTGTTTCATCGTCAGCCCGGACTCCACTATGTCCTCCACTATCACCACCGTGCGCCCCGTGATGTCCTCGTTGATGCCGAGCACTTCCTTCACCTTGCCGGAGGAAGTTGTGCCCTGGTAGCTGGCAAGTTTGACAAAGGAAATCTCACAGGGGATTGTCACTCTTTTCATAAGGTCGGAGGCGAACATGAAAGAGCCGTTGAGAACCGCAAGAAAAAGGGGGTTCTTGTCTTTCATGTCTTCGTTGATGCGTTTCGCCACTTCGTCAATTCGGCTCAGGATAGTTTCCTCTGTCATCATCGTCACAAAGGTTTTGTCCTGTATTTTAATTTTGCCCATATGCGAAAAACATGATATTTGCTGCAAAATTACTAAAAAAACGACAAACCGGAACCGTTGTTTGCATTAATTTAGTATTTTTGCAGAGCTATGCAGATATTAACTGGCACACAGATACACGACTGGGACAAATACACCATTGAGCACGAACCGATACGCTCCATCGACCTGATGGAACGGGCTGCGAAGGCTCTCGCCGACGCCATTGTCAGGCGTTGGGACAACACTTTCCACTTTGTGGTTTTCGCAGGACCGGGCAACAACGGCGGCGATGCACTGGCAGTGGCGCGGCTGTTGAGCGAAACGGGGCGCACGGTGGAGGCTTTTCTTTTCAACACCACAGGCAAACTGTCAGACGAATGTTCGCAGAACATGCACCGCGCACAGGATGCCAAGCACCTAAAGAATTTTGTGGAGGTGAAACAGAACTTTGAACCGCCACACCTCAACGAGCACACGGTGGTGATCGACGGACTGTTCGGGTCGGGTCTGAACAAGCCTCTGCAGGGCGGATTCGCCTCCGTGGCGAAGTACGTCAATGCCTCGCCGGCCATCGTGGTGAGCATAGACATGCCATCAGGACTGCGTACCGAGGACAACGCAGGCAATTCCAGGCAAAACGTGATACACGCTGACGTGACGCTGACTCTGCAACAGAAGAAGCTCGCCATGTACCTTGCCGACAACGAACCGTGCCTCGGCGAGGTGGAAGTCGTAGATATCGGACTGTCGGAAGAGTTTCCGTGCCGCACGCACACACCGTTCTGCATTCTGGAAGAAGCCGATGTGAAGGGACTGTTGCGTCCGCGTTCCAAGTTCGCACATAAGGGCACGATGGGTCATGCGTTGCTTTTCGCCGGCTCTTACGGCATGGCTGGGGCGGCGATACTGTCGGCAAAGGCGGCTCTGAGGAGCGGAGTGGGAAAACTGACGGTACACACTCCGACCTGCAACAACGACATCCTGCAGACCGCAGTGTCCGAAGCCATACTCCAGCACGACAAGGAGGAGAAACTGTTTCTGCACAATGCCAATGCTGACGACTACGATGCCGTGGCACTGGGACCGGGCATAGGTCGTGACGAAGGCACCGCCCTGGCCCTCATGTCGCAAATTCGGCGCACGCAGTGTCCTATGGTTCTCGATGCAGATGCACTAAACATCATAGCCCAGCACAGGGCTTGGCTCAACCAGTTGCCGTTTGATCTGATTCTCACTCCGCACCCTGCGGAATTTGACCGTTTAGTGGGCGGTGCGTCAAACGGCAGTTATGACCGGCTCGCCAAAGCCCGCGCACTGTCGGAAAAGCAGAAGTCCTACATTATATTAAAGGGGCACTACACCGCCCTGTGCTGTCCTGACGGCGAGACCATCATCAACCCCACGGGCAATGCAGGCATGGCCACGGCAGGTGCAGGCGACGTGCTGACAGGCATCATCACGGGATTGCTCGCCAGGGGATATACGCGCCGGGAGTCCTGCATACTGGGAATGTACCTGCACGGACTGGCTGGCGACATCGCAGCAGAGGAGCTGGGGGAGGAGAGCCTCATAGCAAGCGACATCATCAGGATGCTCCCCAAGGCATTCAAGCGGCTTTCCCTCTGACGGAAGACTGCGGACAGAACACGAAAGAACAAAACACTATAAAAACAAAACATCAGTAACATGAAAAGAAATGCGCTAATGCTGTTGAGTGTATTATTTGCGTCAATGACCGCAAACGCACAGGTGGAGGGCACAAGATACTGTCTGCCCAAGACCGAGATGCGGTTTCAGATACTCGTAGAGAAGACCACATATACTCCGGGAGAATACGCCGCCTACTCCGAACGTTTCCTGAAGAAGACGGCAAGCGAGCAGCCTGCGACATCGTATGACATCGTGGGGATAAAGATGTACACCACTGCCATACCCGACACCGCCAAGTGCTACGTCGTGCCAGTGGACAAGAAACACTCCATATTCGATGTGGAACTGGACCGCAACGGCGTGCTGCTCGCCATAAACACCAAGGGCAAGGAGGCTGCAAAGCCGTCTTCGTTCACGCCTGCGCCCAAGGCGGCGCTGCCCAATCCGCGCGACTACATGAGCGAGGACATACTCGCTGCCGGTTCAAAAGCGAAGATGGCGGAACTGACAGCACGCGAGATATACGACATTCGCAGTTCACGCAACGAACTGACACGCGGCGAAGCGGAGTACATGCCTAAGGACGGTGAGCAGCTGCAGATAATGCTCGCCAACCTCAACCGCCAGGAGAGCATCCTCCTGCAGATGTTCCAGGGTGTCGTGGAGAAGGACACTGTGGAACAGGAGATAGTGTTCTGCCCCAAAGGCAACGGCGGCGACGAGAACGCCGAGGGCGAAAGCACCACGCTGTTCCGCTTTTCCAAGAAGCTGGGACTGGTGGACGCCGACGACCTGGCAGGTGCCCCCTACCGTCTGGACATAGAGAACCTGAAGACCATTCCGGAGATTCACACCGCCGCTGACGGTGAGAAGAAGCAGAAGAACCCCACCGGCATCACGGTGAACATGCCCGGAAAGATCAAGGCTACAGTAACTGCCGGCAACCGCACGGTAACGGCTTTCGAACTCTACGCCGCCCAATACGGCCGTCTGGAACTCCTGTCGGACACGCTGTTCGGCAAGAAGATGATTACCAAACTGCGCCTCAACCCCATCACTGGCTACGTGGAGACGCTGGAAACCGAACCTGTCAATTGAGCGAACCGCCACAAGTGACGCGATATGAGCAAAGCTAATCAAGACCGGCTGCTGTTCCTGTCGTTTTGTATAGAACAGTACAAGAAAGCCAAAGACATGACAGGTGAGGAAGTCATGCGCTTGTTCATTCGCTATGGAGTATTGGACTATTTAGCCAAATCATACGAAGTGCTGCATACGCAAGGCAGCACATGGCTCTTGGCTGAAATCGACGAGTTTATCGGAAACCGCCAAAAAGAAGCAATACAATGAAAGTCTACCATGGCAGTATCGAGGTGGTGGAAACGCCAGAGATAAAAGTCGCTGACCGTCCATTGGACTATGGAAGCGGTTTCTATGCCACTACGTCATGTGAACAGGCTCAAGCGTGGGTCGCACGCAGAGCCAATGACAAAGGCATAAGGAATGGTTTTGTCAATGTGTATGACTTTGACGAAGAGGCAAGCCGATGTTTGCACCGTCTACTTTTCCACTCTCCCACGGACGAATGGATTGATTTTGTCATGGCTAACCGTACTCAGGCAGGTTTCACACACGACTATGACTTGGTGTACGGACCCGTTGCCAACGACCGGGTGTACTTGTCTTTCACACTCTATGAGGGCGGCATCATTGACAGGGAGGAACTTGTCAAACGTCTGAAGACCTACAGACTGGCGGACCAATATCTGTTTCATACGGTTGAAGCGCTGCAGTTTCTGAATTTCATAGAGGCTAAGGAGGTGATTCTATGACAGAGACAATAAATCAAAGCAACCTGTATCTATTGCTTCCCATAAAGGTGTGCCAACTGGCAGAAATGCTGCAAAAAGACAAAGGCATCAGTCTGACGGATGCCATCATGGCGGTCTATGCCTCCGACACCTACAAACGGCTGGAACGAGAAAAGAGTAAAGCGTGGTGCTTAGGGGCGACAACACTGTATTATGACCTGAAACAGGAACTTGCCAAACACTGAGTTGCTCACCGAGGTCTTCGGTATGGAGACACCGTTGCTGTTCATCCGCAGAGGCGAAACCGACGTTGTCAACACCCTGAAAAACGAATTGCGGTGCAAATACGCCCAACTTTCACGATAAAAAAAGACTTTCCGGCAGTACGGAAGCACAAAGCCGAACGGAACAGTCCTACCCTTTGGAATAATTATCCCAATCTATTTCCGACAGATAACGTTCCGCCTGCTTCTTTATTTCGGGTATATTCTCTTTGGCAGTTGCCCATAGAATTTGAGGCAGGACTTGGGAATAGCCGTGAACCAACACATGCCGCATACCCTCAACTTGCTTCCAAGGGATATCAGCATGGCTCGCCTTAAACTCTTTGGTCAACATATAGGCAGCCTCACCAACTATTTCCACATTCTTCATAGTGGAGTAATAGACGAGTATATTCGAAGAAAACTCCTCGAAAGTCACGCCCTCTACAATTTTCAGAACATTGGTTGAATATTCCACAATATCCTCCAAGCGTCCTTTGTCTCTAACTGGCTCTCTCATATATCAAGACCTTGTCACGTTCGGCACTTTCTTTTGCATAAGGGCGCAACGAACCTTCCACAACCAAATCCACCTCTCTTCCGAGCAACTGTTTCAGGTCTTCATACATTCCGCCATGGGTAAGCAGAGTGAATGAACCTTGGCTAAAGTCCGGTACAAAGAGGATATCAATGTCACTCCGAGCCTTTTCTTCCCCCCGGGCGAAAGAACCGAATATCCAAGCCTTAAGCACCGGTTGCCCTGACAGGTAGTCACGGATTGCCTTTATCGTCTGCTGTCTATTCATGTTTCCTTCCTTCTCAAAACCATTTCGTGCCGTAAAGGTACATCTTTACTCATTAATGCACAAATCCGCTCATTAAAAGTTTAAGATATTTTGTATATTCCTAACCAGCACTCCCCTCCCCGGCGGCGAAGTCAAGGAGGGGAGTGGCGTTTGGCAGTTACCGTTCGGATTTACCGGAAAGACTATTTCGCTGCTATCTTCACGGTCTGCAGGTCACGTGAGTTAGGACCTACCATTATTTCAAAATCGCCCGGTTCGAACACGCGCTGACCGTCGTTGTCGTAATAGGTGAGACTTTCCTCGTTGACCTTCAGCGTCACTGTCTTGGTCTGACCTGCCGGAATGAGCACGCGTTCAAACCCTTTCAGTTCCTTGACAGGGCGTGCCACCGCCGCAGCCACGTCGTGCACATAGAGCTGAACCACCTCGTATGCGTCGCGGTTGCCTGTGTTGGTCACGTCGACAGTCACGTCATAGTCACGCCCCTCACCTGTCACCTTCATGTCGCCATACTTGAACGTGGTGTAAGTCAAGCCGTATCCGAACGGATAGCGTGCGCCATTGCGCACCTCAATGTAGTTGCTCTGATACTTGCGGTAGCCTTCCGCATTGTCGGGAACGGGGCGTCCGGTGTTCAGATGGTTATAGTAGAGAGGCTCCTGACCCACAGCCTTCGGCATGGAAGTGGTCAGTCTGCCGCACGGAACCTTGTCGCCGAAGACCACATCGCAGATGGCGTCGGGTGCTTCAGAACCGCCGAACCATACGTTCATGATAGCCGGCACGTTCTCGCTCTCCCACTCCATCACCGTCGGACGGCCAGAGAAGTTGAGCAGCACCAGAGGTTTGCCCAGTGCGACAAGCTCTTTCAACAGAGCCATCTGCACATCTGGCATGACAAGATCGGCGCGCGAGGAACTCTCGCCCGACATGTCGGCGCTCTCGCCCATGGCACACACTATGACATCCGCCTGTTTCGCTATCCGCAGAGCCTCCGCCTTGGCGGCAGCATCGTCCACTCTCGCTATCGTCTTGCCGTATTCGCCGGCAACCTGACGTGCCTCGTCAGCCCAGATGTTCGAACCCTGCGCGTACAGCAACTGCGCTTTTCCCTTCAGCGCATCCTCAAATCCCTCCTTCAGAGTCTTGTATTTGTCTGGCGCCTGAGCCACTGACCAGCAGCCGGTGAGGTTGTTCCGCGTGTCAGCGAGAGGACCTATGAGAGCTATTTTACCCTGTTTCTTCAACGGGAGCACATCTCCCTCATTCTTCAGGAGCACAAATGTCTCGGCGGCAATGTCGCGTGCCACGTTGCGGTTCTCCTTTGTGTAGATGTATTTCTTCTCTCTCTTGGAGCTCAAGAACTTGTACGGATTATCGAAAAGACCGAGCTTGTACTTCGCCTCAAGCACGCGACGGCAGGCAGCGTTGATTTCAGCCATTGTCACCGTGCCCTCTTCGAGGCTCTGCTTCAGCGTTCCCAGGAAACCGTAAGAACACATGTCCATGTCGGTTCCTGCCTTTATAGCCAAGGCGGAGTTGTGTTTCAGGTCGCCGAAACCGTGTACCGCCATTTCGCCTATAGAGCCGTAGTCGGTCACGATGAAACCGTCAAACTTCCACTTGTCACGCAGCACGTCCTGCAAAAGCCATCTGTTGGCGGTGGCGTGCTGTCCGTCGACAAGGTTGAACGACGTCATGAACGACCCCGCACCGGCCTCTGCCGCAGCCTGATAAGGAGGAAAATACTGGTTGAACATGCGCAGGTGCGACATATCAACGGTGT
>CAVHUR010000045.1:0-17044 GCA_963639575.1 uncultured Spirochaetota bacterium | reverse complement strand
TTGCAGGTGTCGCCGTTCCACACCACGCACGACGGCGCAAGCGGCCGTATCATCGCCGTCAGTTTCGCCATTGCGTCCCAGTGGGTGTGCGTGTCGTTGATGACACAAAAGTGGTTTTCCGCCCCGACACCTGCCGTGCGGAAGGAGTAGATGCGCGGCAGTTCGTTGTTGCCGGTAATCTTCATGTGGTAGGCATCGGCGTAATCGATGCGGTCAGCCCCCACTCTATAATAATAGGTAGTGGCAGGCGACAGTCCTGTAAGCCTCACCTGCATGACATCGGGGTTCATTCCGGTGACACGGAAACCGCCGCAATAGACTTTCTTCCCGTCGGACAAATCGGGCTGAAGTCCGTAGATGACATAGCCGTTGGCATTGGCGGTGACACTGAACGCCACGCCCATGCTGTCCTCGGCATAGTTCTGGAGCATCGGCTCGCTGTCGATCAGCAACTTGGAAGATGTCTTTCCGTCCTTCTTCTCCTCTGTCTCGCCTGTCATCACGGCGGCAGTCGCCACCGCAGGAATGCTCTGCACGGCTATCAGGGCGGCACTGTTTTTCAGAAAATCACGTCTGTTCATAACATTATGTCTTTGGGTTTCACACTTTGCCTTGTCCGTTCACACCGCCGTGTTCTCCTGCTTGAAGAACGGCAGGATGTCCTTCATGAAACGGCTGACATCCCTCTTTGGGGTCTGTCCGCCACGGTTGTATTTCTCGGCAGAAAGGGTAACGAGTATGCGGTGGCGTGACCTCGTGAGCGCGACATAGAGCTTGCGCGCGTCCTCCTCTATCGCCACGGGGTTGTCCTTGGCAAAAAAGCCGGGGTAACGGTCGTCGTTGACATCGAAGACAATGACGTTGTCGAACTCCAGACCCTTAGCTTTGTGGACGGTGGAGACGAACACACGCTCGTCGACAATGTCGGTCGTGCAGAGGTCGCTCTCCTTGAGCGTCGACAGTTCGAGTATGTGGGCGGCTATCTGCGACATCAGGTCGTGGTCGTCCACGGTACTCACCACCTCGCGCGAGATGTACCTGAACATATACTCCACGTTTCTCACGGACTGGATTATCGCCTCGCGCTCCAGGTAAGAATAGAAGTTGCGCAGTTCGACAGCGAGCAACGCCTCGCCCTCGGGCGGCTGTCGCTTGTGCAGACGGCTGCGTGTAGCCCGGTAAAGCGGCAGTATCTTGCGCTGCATGTCGGCGGCACGCTCCTTCACACTCCGCAGTGCAAGGAACTCCTGTTGGTGCGGAATGACCTCCAAAGCACGTTCGTAACAATGCCTGACGACGTTGACCGTTGCCGCCACATCATCGTCGGCAAGGTGGCTGTTGGCACCTTCGAGCGACAGCGCCTGAAGCAGATACTTCAGTTTATATTGGTGCAGCTGCGGTTCGAGCAGCCTTGTGAGTTTCAGTGAATCGTAGTATATGGGGCACTGACCGGCAAGACTTGTGTCGGGAAGATAGCGTTTGAGGTTGTTGTCAAGGATGCTGTAGTCGTAGTCGGCATTGTGTCCGAGCAGCACGGAGTCGCCCACATAGTGCATGAACTGTGCCAGCGCCTCGTCGTGAGGCAGCAGTTTGTGGTGCTTTCTCTCCTCCACTATCGGGTTGACAATGTCGCCCAGCATGGACGGAATGGGACGTTCGGTCTCGATATAGACAGAAAACGCCGAACCGGGAACGACCTCTCCGCAGCGCATCTTCACCGCCGCAATCTGGAGAATGTCGTCCTCGCAGACATCCAGACCAGTGGTTTCGGTGTCGAAGACCACTATCTCCTGTTCGGCATAAGTCCGCGCGAAGTCCATGACATAGCTGCTGCCGGGACGCAGCATCAGGTCGGTGGGGAGCAGCGAACGGTCGAACAGCTGGCGGACAAACGCCCTCGCCGAAGCGTTCTGCTCATATACGTGCAGCCCCTTGAGCAGTCTTGCCCATGCGATGAAATTGTGTTCGTTGGCGAAAACCGAAAGGTGGGCGAGCAGAAGTTTCACCTCCGGCAAAGCGAACATGTCGGTGCCGCTCACCTTGAAGTGCCTTAGTCCCATGTCGTCCATGCGTGCGCTGATGATATCGGCATCGCTGTTGGCAGCCACGATGACGGCAGTGGTCTCGTCCGGATTCTGCTCCTGCAGGCGCAAAGCCTGCTGCGCCACGTCGCTGTATTCATCTTCGAGGGTCTTGCTGCACATCACCGACAGTTCGTTGCCGGCTACCGGCGGAGTGTAATCGGTGTCGGGGAGAAACGAACGGTCTATTCCGAGAACGCCCGAAGCATAGGCGTTGAACACGTCAAGGAGGTATTTGGGTGACCGGTGGTTGACCGACAGGTGGTGGATGTTGCCCTCGCAGCGGCGCTTCAACTGTTCGAGAGTACTCATCTTGGCTCCCATGAACGAGAAAATGGCCTGTTGCTCGTCGCCGAGGAACATCATGCTGCGGTCGGGAGCATCGGGATTCATGAGCAAGTCGACGATTTTCATCTGTAGAGGGTTGAGGTCCTGCACCTCGTCCACCTGACACCAGGAGTAGTGCTTGTAGGGATAGCCTTCAGAATCGCGTTGCGGCAGGGCATCGTCGACAAGCGCATCGTAGGTCAGAAGCAGCAGGTCTTCAAAGTCAATGAGCCTGTTTTCCTTCTTGTAGCGATCGTAGTAGTCAGCCACTTCCATCTTGCGGAGCATCGCCATGAGGCACGGCTGCCATTCGGCGAGATAGCCCTCGCCTTTCACAATGTCACGGTAGCCACGGGCATCACGGTAGACCTGCTGCATGGAAGAGGGCGTGAAGAGCATGCCCTGCACGGCGCAGATGTGGCGCATGGCTGCGATGTCGTCCTTGGAGAAACATTCCGGGTGCAGACGGAGTTCCTTCGGATGACGGTGTTCTATCTGGTGCATCATGGCAGAGAGGTGTACTGCGTCGAAGCACTCTTTCCTCCGCTTGAACGAGGCGGCCACTACGCTCTCGTCATCGCCCATGAAACGCGAGATGATACTTATGATGTCATCGTCGTCGATGACGCTTGTCTCTGCCGGAACGAGGGCATATTCAAACAGGAAACGCGAGCAGAAGCGGTGCACGTTGCCCACATAGACGGCGGCAACGCCAGTGTCGTCGATGTTGCTCCGTATGCGTTCCTTCATGCTGCGGGCGGCACGATTGGTAAACGTGAGGCAGAGCATGTCGCCATACTCTACCCCACGTTCATGTGCGACACGTATTCTCTCGGTGAGAATATGTGTCTTGCCGCAGCCTGGAGGTGCCAGCACAAGGTGTTCACCGGTCTGTGCCTCAATGACACTCCGCTGGCTTTCGTCAGCCTTAAAGGTATTCAAGGTTTTTCATTTCGCCGTTTGACATCCGCGGAAAAATCAGAAACCGCGGTCTTCTGGCCATATCGTGTCGGGCCAAGCGTGGCGTGCATACTGGTAGCCGTAGAGCTTGTACAGTTCTGCAAGACGCGTCAGTCGCGGCATGAACGCCTCGAACGTGCCCTTCTTCTGGCACCACTGCTCTTCGGAAAGGGCTGCCATGCGAGGCAATACCATATATTCCACATGACTTGGCGTGGCGATGTACTCCACCCAGAGGTTGGCCTGCACGCCGATGATGTGGCTGCGGTTCTCGGGAGAGATGCTGCTTGGCACGGCATCCAGTTCGTAGACGCGCTCCAGAGGCAGATAGCCTCCGATGCCAAGAGGTTCGTCGCTCTTGGACGGATCAGCCTGATAATAGTCGAAATAGCAGTGTGACGTAGGCGACATTATCACGTCATGGCCTGCCTGTGCCGCCTTTATGCCGTGCTCAAGTCCACGCCAGCAGTGAATGGTGGCACTCTGGTTGATGTCGCCTTCGAGTATCTCGTCCCATCCCATGATGCTTCTGCCGCGTGAATTGACAAACTTCTCTATGCGGTTAGTGAAGTATCCCTGCACGTTGTCGACCGTCAGTCCCTCGCGTTTCATGAGAGCCTGGCACTTGGGACACTTCGCCGTGCGCATCTTGGGAGCCTCATCGCCTCCGATATGGATTATCTTTGACGGGAAGATGTCTATCAGTTCGGACAGCACGTCCTCACAAAAGCCGTAGGTTTTCTCATTGCCAAGGCAGAGTATATCATGGTATACGCCCCAGTTCTGCCCCACTTCATAAGGACCTCCGGTACATCCCAGCTCCGGATAACATGCGAGTGCGGCCTTCTGATGCCCCGGCATGTCAATCTCCGGAATGACCGTTATGTAGCGCTGACGTGCGTACTCCACGATGTCGCGGGCTTCTTCCTGAGTGTAGTAGCCGCCGTAAGGGGTGTTGTCATAAGCCATCGAGTTGTGTCCGAGGGTGGTTTTCTGGCGTACACTTCCCTTGGTTGTAAGCAGCGGATACTTCTTTATCTCGATCCTCCAACCCTGGTCATCGGTGAGATGCCAATGGAATTTGTTCATGTTGTGCATTGCTATGAGGTCGATATACTCCTTGACAAACTCCACGGGGAAGAAGTGCCGGGCACAGTCGAGCATCATTCCGCGGTAGGCGAAACGAGGCGCGTCGGTGACAGTTCCTGCCGGAAAGGCCACTTGCTCCGCCTTGCCTACAGGGAGAGACTTCCTGACAGTCTGCACGCCATAGAACACTCCGGCAGGCTGAAGTCCCTTTATGGTGATGTTCTTCTTGTCCACGGTGATGGCATAAGCCTCGTCGCCGGTCACCGTCTTGTCCAAAGCGAGGACTATGGAATTGGCTTGCGGCTTGGCGTAATTGGTGGACAGGAAGAGGCGAAGTCCCGTATTCTTCTCCACATACTCCCTGAGGAAGCGGGCATTGCGCTCCATCTCCTCGTTGCCCTCGGGGTAGACGATGCGCGTGTCCTTGTCGAGGACAAACTCAGGCTTGCCTGTAAGGGTGACGGACTGGGGTTGCGGAACCACGTTGAAATCGGCTTTCGCCTGGGCGAAAAGAAGTGTCGGAAACACTAAAACTGACAGTAAAAGAGTTAGTTTTTTCATATTGGTTAAGTTATTTGAGCACAAACTTAACAAAAGTTGAGGGAACTCACAAGAAAAGAACAGAAAGATAACGAAATGAAAAGTTTTTCTTTGCGTTCACATAAAGAAATAGTAACTTTGCATAACTCCGTATTATAATATATGAAGGAATTTGTAATATCAGAAGTAAAGACCGAAACTGCCGTTCTGGTGGGACTTATAACCCCGCAACAGGACGAAGACAAGACCACAGAATACCTGGATGAACTGGAGTTTCTCGCCGATACGGCGGGGGCGAAAGTAGCCAGACGCTTCACCCAAAAGGTGAGCAGCCCCAGCACAACGACATATGTGGGCAAGGGTAAACTGGAGGAAATCAAAGAGTACATTCAGGATTGCGCCGACAGAGCCGCCGATGAGCAGGTCATGGCGGACGGCACTCCCTACGAGGAAATAGGCATGGTGATCTTCGACGACGAACTTTCGCCGAAGCAGTTGCGCATCATCGAGGGCGAGCTGAAGGTCAAGATACTCGACCGTACAAGCCTTATACTCGACATATTCGCCATGCGTGCCCAGACGGCAGAGGCGAAGACGCAGGTGGAACTGGCACAATACAGGTATATGTTGCCTCGCTTGCAGCGTCTGTGGACACACCTCGAACGTCAGGGAGGAGGCTCCGGTTCGGGCGGTGGCAAGGGTTCTGTGGGACTGAGAGGACCGGGTGAGACGCAGTTGGAAATGGACCGCCGTATCATTCTGGGCAGAATGTCGCTGCTGAAAGAACGGCTCGCCGACATCGACAAGCAGAAATCCACCCAACGGAAAAACCGCGGACGGATGATAAGAGTGGCTCTCGTGGGCTACACCAACGTGGGGAAGTCCACGATAATGAACATGATGGCAAAGAGCGAGGTGTTCGCCGAGAACAAGCTGTTCGCCACTCTTGACACCACTGTGAGGAAGGTTGTCATCGACAATCTGCCGTTCCTGCTCGCCGACACCGTAGGTTTCATACGCAAACTGCCAACCGATCTTGTCGACTCTTTCAAGTCCACGCTCGATGAAACGAGAGAAGCTGATCTGCTGTTGCACATAGTGGACATCTCGCATCCTGACTTTGAGGAACAGATAAAGGTAGTGGAACAGACGCTAAGCGAACTGGGATGTGCCGACAAACCGTGCATCATAGTGTTCAACAAGATAGACAACTACCGCTGGACAGAGAAAGAACCCGACGACCTGACACCTGTCAAGAAGAACGAAATACCGCTTGAGGAACTCAAACGCACTTGGATGGCAAAGCTGAACGACAACTGCATCTTCATCTCTGCCAAGACCAAGTGCAACGTGGACGAGTTCCGTGACACACTGTACAGGAGAGTACGGGGACTGCACGTGCAGAAATATCCGTACAACGACTTCCTCTACCCCATAATCAACGACAAATAACCCACACCGAGAAAGGTCATGCGACTACTTACAGAGCAAGAAATCGGCATCCTGGAAGAACAGGGATGCACTGCCGAAGACTGGACTGCCATAAGCGTGAGCGAAGAGTTTGCCCCGACATACATAAGGAATGTGCATTTCTACGGGGATATTCAGCTCGGCTCGTTCGAGAAAAGCGTTGAGGTCAGCAGCGGTTTCTACAAGCACACAGGCATATTCAGCGCCACCCTGAGAAACGTTGTCATTGGCGACAACAACCTGATAGAGAATGTGGGATGCCACATCAACAACTACACTATCGGCGATGACTGTCTCATAGCCAACACTTCGCTAATCGAGACAACGGACGGCGCGAACTACGGCGAGGGCAATCTCATATCGGTGCTCAACGAGATTGGCGAAGGCAACATACTGCTCTTCAGCCGTCTGACATCGCAGTTGGCGGCGCTGATGATAAGCCACGAGCAGGACAAAGAGTTCACCACGGCGATAAGAAACCTCATATATGCGGAGATAGGCGACCTGCCTGACCACGGAACAATAGGCAACAGGGTGAGGATAGTCAACACAAAGCAGATAACAAACACCATAGTCAGCGACGACTGCGAGATTGACGGGGCGGTCAAACTCTCGGAGTGCACGCTGCGGAGCATGCCTTCCGCCCCTGTCTACATAGGTCCCGGAGTCATCTGCGAGAACTCTATCGTGTACAACGGGTCAAGTATTCTCAACTCGGTAAAGCTGCAGAACTGCTTCGTAGGCGAGGCTTGCACCGTCACCAACGGTTTTTCCGCCGACAACGCAGTGTTCTTCGCCAACTCCTATCTTGCCAACGGAGAAGCCTGCTCCACCTTCTGCGGGCCGTTCACGGCAAGTCACCACAAGAGCACACTGCTCATCGGAACATCCTGTTCCTTCTATAACGCTGGGTCAAACACCAACTTTTCCAACCACATGTACAAGATGGGGCCGATGCACTACGGCACTTTGGAGCGCGGCACCAAGACCGCAAGCGGTTCCTACATACTGCTTCCGGCGAAGATAGGCATGTATTCGGTGTGCTTTGGCAAGATTATGTTCCACCCCGACACACGCAAATTGCCGTTCTCCTACATCATTTCCGGCAACGGAGAGAACTATCTTGTGCCTGGCAGAAACCTGACCACGGTGGGTCTCTACCGCGATATCAAGAAGTGGCCCAAGCGTGACAAGCGCACGTCAGTGGGCAAACTGTCAATCATAAACTTCGACTGGCTGTCGCCATTCTCCGTAGGACGGATTATGACAGCCAAGCGCACACTGGAGAGTTTGCTCCAGGTGTCGGGCGAAAACGTGCAGTCCTACATCTACCAAGACTACAACATAAAGGCTTCATCCCTGAAAAAGGGAATAAAATACTACGACATAGCCCTGCGCATATATATCGGTGCGGTGCTGAAACGCCATGTCCTCAGCGTACCGACATCCGACATCGGCAAAGGCAAGTGGAGCGACCTGGGCGGCATGCTGATACCTCTGTCGGAGGAACTCCGCATCGTTGACGAGGTGAAAAGCGGCAAGATAGCTTCCGTAAACGACCTGCTGTGCCAGTTTGAGGACGCTCACCGCAACTACGTAGAGTACCGCTGGGCATGGAGCTACCGCCTCATCTGCGAATACTACGGTGTGGAAGAGGTGGCGGAAGAGGTGGCGGAGCAGGCTCACAAGGACTATGTGGACGCACGCCGCGCATGGATTGCGGAGATAAGAAAGGACGCCATAAAGGAGTATGACCTCGGTGACGTGGACGAAAACACGCTCAATGACTTCCTGCACAACCTCGACAAGGAGACCGAATTCGAGAATCTCAAATATTCAATGTAATGAAAAGACTTATCTTACTGACATTTTCAGTAGCCCTGTTCCTTTGCTCTTACGCCAAGGATTACAAGTACATTACCGTCAACAACGACCCGATGGGGGTCAGAATCTATACCCTTGACAACGGACTGAAAGTCTACCTGTCAGTCAACAAGGAAAGTCCGAGGGCAACAGCGCACATCGCCGTAAACACAGGATCGAGGAACGACCCTGCCGACTGCACCGGACTGGCACACTATCTGGAGCACCTCATGTTCAAGGGTTCAAAGCAATTCGGCACCACAGACTACTCTGCCGAGAAGCCATACATAGACAAGATCACCGCCCTTTATGAGGAATACCGCACCATAACCGACCCTGCGGCGCGCAAAGCCAAGTATCATGAGATAGACTCCGTGTCGCAGATAGCCGCCAAATACAACATTCCCAACGAGTACGACAAGCTCATGGCGCTCATCGGCAGCGACGGTTCCAACGCCTATACAAGCTATGACGTGACGTGCTACACGGAGAATGTGCCGTCAAACGAACTGGAACGGTGGGCCAAAGTGCAGGCGGACAGATTCCAGAACCTCGTGTTGCGCGGTTTCCACACGGAACTTGAAGCCGTCTACGAGGAAAAGAACATAAGCCTCGCCGATGACAACGAGAAAGCGTTTGACGCATACATGGGCAAGTTGTTTCCCTCTCACTCCTACGGAACACAGACAACCATCGGTACGCAAGACCACCTGAAGAACCCCTCTTTGGTGGCAATACAGAACTATTATGACCGCTACTACGTGCCCAACAATGTCGCCATAGTCATCGCGGGCGACATTGAGCCGGAGCAGACAATAGCCGTCATCGACAAGTATTTCGGCAGTTGGAAACCCGGAAAGGACGTTTCCGGACGCAAATTTGCCCCGCAGCCCACATTCACAACACCCCAGGAAACCCATGTGGTGGGTCTGGAGCAGGAGAACCTGATGCTCGGCTGGCGTTTCAAAGGCGCTTCCGACCTGCAGAACGACACCCTGGCAGTGTTGTCAAGCATTCTCTCCAACGGCACCGCAGGACTTATCGACCTCGACCTGAACCACAAGATGGCAGTGCAGGAAGCCGGTGCAGATGTAATGGCACTCAAGGACTACTCCGTCATGACACTCTACGCTACGCCAAACGAAGGACAGTCTTTGGGCGAGGTAAGGAAACTCCTGCTCGCCGAAGTGGACAAACTCAAGAAGGGAGAATTTGACGATGACCTGATTATATCGGTGGTCAACAACATCAAACTCAACTATCTCCGCCAGCTGGACAACAACAGAAGCCGCGTGTCGACAATGGTCGACGCATTCATCAACGGCACGGACTGGGCGCAGGAAGTGGGACAAATCGACCGTCTGGCTAAACTCACGAAAGCCGACATCACAGCTTTCGCCAACAAATACCTCACCGACGGATATGCGTGCGTGGAGAAACGGAAGGGCGAGGACACCTCTGTGAAGAAGATAGAGAAGCCCGCCATAACGCCCATTCCCGCCAACCGCGAATACGCAAGCGATTTCGTGAAGGCCATGACAGAGGAGAAAGTGAAGCCGATACAGCCGAAGTTCCCCGACTACGACAAGGAACTGACGTTCACAAACACCGGCAAGAAACTGCCAGTCATCTATGTCCGCAACAACGAGAACTCACTGTTCACCCTCACGTTCAAGTATGATTTCGGCAAGCAAGCCGACAACCGCTACGACATAGCGGCAGGCTACATGGACTTGCTCGGCACAAAACGCATGACGGCAGAGGATATAAAGAAGAAGTTCTACGAACTTGCCTGCTACTATAACATACATGTAGGCGAAGACGAAACCACCGTCACCCTCAGCGGTCTCGACGAGAACATGCCGCAGGCTCTTGCCTTGCTCAACGACATAATGAACAACGCAAAGCCTGACAAGGCAGCCTACGACAAGTATGTAGACCAGATTATCGCATCGAGAAACGATGACAAACTCAACCAGAAGGCTTGTTTCTTCCGCCTGTATGAGTACGGTCTCCACGGCAAACACAACTTCTACACCGACAAGATGAGTGCCGCCGACCTCAGAAACACCGACCCGAAGGTGTTCACCGACCTGCTGCGCAACCTGAAGGACATCAAGCACACGGTGCTCTACTATGGTCCGCAGTCGGAGAAAGCCCTGTCCGGCATACTGGCAAAGAACCACACGACGGCAAAGACTCTGGCTGACGCTCCGGCAAACAAGCCTTACGAATGGGTGTCGACACCTTCCACAGAGGTCATCATCGCCCCCTATGAAGCGAAGAACATCTACATGCGCATGGTCAACCAGAAGCAGAAGCAGTTCAACGAGAGCGAGTGTCCAGTCATATACCTGTTCAACGAGTACTTCGGAGGCGGCATGAACACCATCGTATTCCAGGAACTCCGCGAGACAAGAGGTCTTGCCTACAATGCCTCTGCCACCTACATGCTGCCAAGCAAGGCCGGTAATCCCGAATACATGCGCCTGCACATCATCTCGCAAAACGACAAGATGATGGACTGCATCAACGTATTCAAGGAGATAACGGACAACATGCCGCAGAACGAAGCCGCCCTTGAGATTGCCAAGCAGTCCCTGATGAAGAACATCGCGGCATCCAGAATCACGAAATACAACCTCATCACCACTTACCTGAGCCTGAAGAAGCGGGGCTTGAATCCGTATATCAACAAGAAGATATACGACCAGCTGCCGTCGCTGACCATGCAGGACGTGATGAAGTTCGAGCGTGCCAACGTGGCAGGACAGCCGCTGCGCTACCTCATTCTCGGCGACGAGAAGGAACTGGACATGGACTCCCTGCGCAAGACAGGGCCTGTCAAGCACGTCAGCCTTGAGGAGATTTTCGGTTACTGATTACATTTACAAACAAACATAGCACATTTTATCATGAGCAGTTCAAACGGAAAAACAACATCCAAGAGCACCAATTCCACCGTGGAATTCAAGTACGCTCCGATGTTCCAGTTGGGAGAAGACACCACAGAGTACCGCCTCATCTCAAAGGAAGGCGTGTCGGTGAGCGAGTTTGAGGGCACTCCCATACTGAAGGTAGCACCTGAAGCCCTCGAGTTACTTTCCACCCAGGCTTTCCACGACGTGAATTTCATGCTCCGCCGCGAGCACAACGAGAAGGTGGCAGCCATTCTCCACGACCCCGAAGCGTCAGAAAACGACAAGTACGTGGCACTCACCATGCTGCGTGACGCAGAGGTGGCGTGCAAGGGACAGCTGCCTTTCTGCCAGGACACGGGCACTGCCATCATCCACGGAGAGAAGGGTCAGCAGGTATGGACCAACTTTGAGGACGAGGAACCTCTGTCGAAAGGCGTGTTCAACACCTACACCACCGACAACCTGCGCTACTCGCAGAATGCGCCCCTCAACATGTATGACGAGGTGAACACACGCTGCAACCTGCCCGCACAGATAGACATCGAGGCGACACAGGGCATGGAATACCGCTTCCTCTGCGTGGTCAAGGGCGGCGGTTCGGCAAACAAGACCTACCTGTACCAAGAGACAAAGGCACGCATACAGAACCCCGGCACACTCGTGCCCTTCCTTGTCGAGAAGATGAAGAGCCTCGGCACGGCTGCCTGCCCACCCTATCACATCGCCTTCGTCATCGGCGGCACATCGGCAGAGCGCAACCTGCTCACCGTGAAACTGGCGTCCACGAAGTACTATGACACCCTGCCTACGACAGGCGACGCCACAGGACGCGCCTTCCGTGACGTGGAACTGGAGAAGCAACTCCTCGAAGAGGCACGCAACATAGGCTACGGAGCACAGTTCGGCGGCAAGGCTTTCGCCCACGACGTGCGTGTTGTCCGCCTGCCAAGACACGGCGCTTCCTGTCCGATAGGTCTCGGCGTGTCATGCTCCGCCGACCGTAACATCAAGGCGAAGATCAACAAGGACGGCGTGTGGATAGAGAAGATGGACGACAAACCCTACGAACTGATACCCGAGGAACTGCGCAATGCCGGCGAAGGAAATGCCGTTGCCATCAACCTCGACCAGCCCATCCAGGACGTGTGCAAGGAACTCTCCAAGTATCCGGTGTCCACCCGTGTGAGCCTGACAGGCACTATCATCGTGGCGCGCGACATTGCCCACGCCAAGATAAAGGCGCGTCTTGACGCAGGAGAAGGCATGCCGCAGTACTTCAAAGACCACCCCATCCTCTACGCAGGACCTGCCAAGACACCGGAAGGAATGCCTTGCGGTTCGATGGGACCGACCACAGCAAACCGCATGGATCCATATACTGACGAGTTCCAGGACAACGGCGGTTCGCTGATAATGATTGCCAAGGGCAACAGAACCCAGGTTGTCACCGACGCCTGCAAGAAACACGGCGGCTTCTACCTCGGTTCTATCGGCGGTCCGGCAGCCTACCTGTCGGCACAGAACATCAAGAGCATCGAGTGCGTGGAGTATCCCGAGCTCGGCATGGAGGCCATCTGGAAGATCCGGGTGGAGAATTTCCCCGCCTTCATCCTCGTTGACGACAAGGGCAACGACTTCTTCAAGAAGTTCTAAGACCACTCTTTTTACAGGCAATCCCCTTCCTTTCTCACGGATGGGGATTGCTTTTTTGTATGCACAAATGGAGTTTGCGCAGTGTATAGACTGTGTTTGGGCAATGCAAGAACTCCGTTTTGGCGGTGGCGCAACGGCTGATGTACGAACGTACAACGACCGATATACGATCGTACAACGACTGATGTACGGTCGTACATCGACCGTTGTACGACCACAAGAAGACATATTACGGAATACGAAAAAGGTGAGTCGGCACTGCCGACTCACCTTTATTGTTGATGATATGTGTGGTGTCAGATTTCCCAACCTATGGCTGATGCGCCGAGAACAGCTGCCGATGAGCCGTCAAGACCGCTGACAAGGAACTTCGCCTTGCCCTTGAAGATGTTGAGCACCTTGTTGTCGTAAGCCTCGATTATCGGGTTCATGATGAGGTCGCCGGCCTTTGTCAGACCGCCGAAGAACACGAATGCCTCCGGTGAAGAGAATGCCGCGAAGTCTGCGCAGGCCTCTCCAAGCATCTTGCCGGTGAAGGCGTAGATGTCGAGAGCCACCTGATCGTTCTTTCCGGCAGCAATGGAGACATCGAGAGAGGTGATGCTTTCCGGGTCGAGTTCACGCAGCAGAGACGGCTTTTCGGTAGTTGCGAGTATCTCGCGGGCCGTGCGTGCCACTCCCGTAGCGGAGCAATAAGCCTCCAGACAGCCGAAGCGTCCGCAGCCACAGGCACGTCCGTTCTCGCGAACCTGTATGGTGTGGCCCAGCTCGCCGGCAAATCCGTCGCAGCCGTAGACCACCTGTCCGTTGATGACAATACCCGAACCGACACCCGTGCCGAGGGTTATCATTATGAAGTTCTTCATGCCTCGTGCCACGCCATAGGTCATCTCGCCCACCGCAGCGGCATTTGCGTCGTTGGTAAGAGCTACCGGAATGCCCAGCCTCTGGGAGAAGAGGTCTGCCAAAGGCACTTTTCCGTTGTGTGCCCACTCCAGGTTTGGAGCGAACTCTATGGTGCCGTTGTAATAGTTACCGTTAGGAGCGCCGATGCCCATACCCTTGATCGTGTCGATGCCGCCCACCTGATCGATAATCAGCTGCAGTGCTTCGCAAGCGGCTTCCACATAAGCTTCGGCAGTGGGATAACCCTGTGTCTTGATAGAAGTGGTCGCCCTTATCTCGCCACGGCTGTCTACTATGCCGAACACAGAATTGGTTCCACCGAGGTCCAAGCCGATAACATACGGCTTTATCTCCATTGTTTCGTTCATCATTATTAGTTTTTTGTTATTAATTAAATTAGTTCCAGTCATGTCAGTCCGCCCGGCAAGCAGTCCTCGTCCGTGCAGCGCTATGGCACAAAGTTATGTAAAAAAACGTAGAGTACAAAAGGACTACATCATAAAAAAGCGCCTCCTGGCAAAAATAAAATACCAATTGCCCGAATTGTCGGAAAATTGGAGTAACTTTGCGCCAATTATGTCATATTTGCAAACAAGTATTCTTACCCTATGCAGATAATATTCCCGATAAACATAATAGAACTAATCTTCAAGGGGATACTGATAGGTGTCATTGCGTCCGCACCGATGGGACCCGTCGGGGTGCTGTGTGTGCAGCGCACTCTGAACAAAGGACGCTGGCCGGGATTTGCCACTGGAGTCGGCGCTGCCATAAGTGACGTCATCTACGCAGTGCTGACCGGCATGGGCATCAGCTTCATACAGGACTTCATACAGCAGGAAACGACATTCTACATACTGAAGATTGCCGGTTCGGCCGTGCTGCTGCTGTTCGGCGTGTACTGTTTCATGAGCAAGCCCCGGCAGGTGCATCTCATCAACAAGCGCAACACCTCGCTGTTCTACAACGCCCATACGGCATTCTGGATTACGTTCGCCAATCCGCTCATCATACTGCTCTTCATCGCCTCGATGACCCAGCTGACGTTCGTCGTGTCCGACCATCCGCTTGAGATGGGCATCGGTTACATGAGCATCTTCGCCGGTGCGCTGCTGTGGTGGTTCGGTTTGACGTGGCTCATCGACAAGATACGCGGACGCTTCAACGCCGAGGGCATCCAGATCATCAACCGCATCATCGGCACAATAGTCATCCTCGTGTCTATCGTCTTCCTGATCGGCACAGTGTTCAACCTATATTCCCTTTCTTGGTATTAACTATGATTATAGCGCAAAAACTCCGTAAAGAGAACATCATCGAGTACATACTGTACATGTGGCAGGTGGAGGACGTCATCCGTGCATACGGTTTCTCGCTCAGCAGAATGAAGGACGAATACATCTCGAAGTTCGAGGTGAAGGACGCGGAAGAGTTGGACGAGATTGTCGACTGGTACGGCAACATCATCAGGATGATGAACCAGGAGGGCAAAAGGGAAAAGGGGCACATCGCCATAAACGAGATTCTGGTGCAGGACCTCAACGAGTTGAACGCCCGGCTGCTGGAGAGTTCGAAGTTCCCGTTCTACAATGCGGAGTACTACAAGGTGCTGCCGTTCATTGTGGAACTGCGCAACCGCGGCAGCAAAGACGTGTCCGAGATAGAGACATGCCTCAATGCCCTCTACGGCGTCATGATGCTCCGCCTGCAGAAAAAGGAGATTACGCAGCAGACACAGAGTGCGGTGAACGAGATAACGACATTCCTCGGCATGTTGTCCGACTACTACCTGAAGGACAAAACCGAAGGACTGCAGTTTGACGACGACGAAATCTGACACACGGGAAACATTCCCCTAAAACAGCAAGACACATGAATATCCTTGTTACAGGCGCCAACGGACAGTTGGGCAACGAAATCCAGATTGCGGCAAAGCAGTCGAAGGACAATTACATCTTTACGGATGTGTGCGACGGTTACCGCCGGTTAGACATCACCGACATTGACGCCATACGCCAGGAAGTCGCCGCCAACGACATCAAGTGCATCATTAACTGCGCCGCATGGACCAATGTGGACAAGGCAGAGACGGCAGGCGACATCGTGGAAACGCTGAACGCCACGGCTCCGGAGAACCTTGCCATAGCAATGAAAGAGGCCGGTGGACTGCTCATACATATCTCCACGGACTACGTGTTCGGCGCTGATCCTTACAACACACCATGCCGTGAAGACCAGAAAGGCACGCCCACAGGTGTCTACGGCAAGACGAAGAAACTGGGAGAAGAGAAGATTGCCGCATCGGGAGCGGACTACATAATCATCCGCACGGCATGGCTGTACAGCGAGTTCGGCAAGAATTTCCTCAAGACGATGCTCAACCTGACCGCCACCAAGCCCGAACTGAAGGTGGTGTTCGACCAGTGCGGCACGCCGACCTATGCCGGCGACCTTGCCAAAACGATATTCCACATTGTGGAAAACCGCCTGTATGAGGGTAACTGCGGCGTGTACCACTACTCCAACGAGGGTGTATGCAGCTGGTATGACTTCACAAAGGAGATAGCCCGACTGGCAGGTCACACGTCATGCGACATACAGCCTTGCCACAGCGACGAGTTCCCCAGCCCCGTCAAGAGACCTGCCTACAGCGTGCTTGACAAGACAAAGATAAAGACGACATTCCACATTGCGATACCCTATTGGACGGATTCGCTGAGACAGTGCATGTCAAACATGAACGCATTATGAACCAGGAAATAGAAAGAAGACGCACCTTTGCCATCATATCACACCCTGACGCAGGAAAGACAACCCTCACGGAGAAGTTCCTGCTGTTTGGCGGACAGATACAGGTAGCGGGTGCCGTGAAGAGCAACAAGATACGCAAGACCGCCACATCCGACTGGATGGACATCGAGAAACAGCGCGGTATATCGGTCAGCACCTCCGTAATGGAGTTCGACTACAACGACTATAAGGTCAACATTCTCGACACCCCGGGACACCAGGACTTTGCCGAGGACACCTACCGGACGCTCACTGCCGTGGACAGCGCCATTATCGTGGTGGACAGCGCCAAGGGTGTGGAGACGCAGACAAGGAAACTCATGGAGGTGTGCCGTATGCGCAACACTCCCGTGATGATATTTGTCAACAAGATGGACCGTGAGGGTCGCGACCCGTTTGACCTGCTCGACGAACTGGAACAGGAACTGCAGATAAATACCATAC
>CAVHUR010000044.1:0-17622 GCA_963639575.1 uncultured Spirochaetota bacterium | reverse complement strand
AAACAGCTCTATTCAGGCACAGCCTCCAGCACGTTTGTCAGGCGGATGCAGAAGCCCATAGAGTGGGTTATCGCCGTGAAACTGGAGCGTACCTACACCAAGGAAGAGATTGTCGCGCTCTATCTTAACTACTTTGATTTTCTTCATAATGCCGTCGGAATAAAGACGGCAGCCGACACTTATTTCGGCAAACCCTTGGCAGACCTTGACACAAACGAGTCCGCTCTGCTTGTCGGTCTGTGCAAGAACCCGTCGATGTTCAACCCTGTGCGCTATCCCGAAAGGGCTACACAGCGGCGCAATGTGGTGCTCGGACAGATGCTCAAGGCCGATTACATCTCGCAGGCGGAGTTCGATTCGCTGTCGGCACAACCCCTGAAACTCAATTTCCACCGCATTGACCACAAGGAAGGACTTGCTCCTTACCTCCGCGAATATCTGCGCCAGTATCTCATGGCGGACAAACCGCGCCGCTCAAACTATCCTGACTGGAACTACCGACAGTTTGTCATCGACTCGATAGCGTGGGAGACAGACCCCCAATACGGCTGGTGCAACAAGCATACCAAGAAAGACGGCTCGCACTATAACGTCTATGAAGACGGCCTGAAGATACATACCACTATCGATTCGCGTATGCAGCGCTATGCGGAAGAGTCGGTTGCGGCTCACGTGGGCAAGTATCTGCAACCTGCATTCGACAGAGAGAACCGCCAGAAACCCAATGCTCCGTTCAGCAGTGCGCTCACTCCGAAACAGGTAGACGCCATAATGGAACGCTCCATACAGCAGAGCGAGCGCTATGCAGTCATGAAGTCGGCTGGTCATTCCGATGATGAAATCCGTGCATCTTTCCGTAAAAAGACCCCGATGACGGTCTTTACCTACCAGGGAGAGATAGATACCACGATGACTCCACTCGACTCTATCCGTTACTACAAGTCGTTCCTGCGTGCCGGATTCATGTCAATGGACCCTGTCACGGGCTTTGTCAAGGCTTATGTCGGAGGTCCTAACTACACCCATTTCATGTATGACATGGTGTCCGTGGGCTACCGTCAGGTCGGTTCCACCATTAAACCGTTCCTCTATTCACTCGCTATGGAGAACGGCATGACCCCGTGTGACCTCGCTCCCAACGTCCAGCAGACCTACATAGTGGCAGGTAAGCCGTGGACCCCGAGGAATGCTTCGCGCAGCAGATATGGCGAGATGGTCACTCTGAAGTGGGGTCTCTCACGGTCAAACAACTGGATTTCCGCCTATCTCATGAGCCGTCTGTCGCCCGACCAGTTTGTCGGACTGCTCCATTCGTTCGGAATCAACAACCCCGAGATACATCCTTCGATGGCGCTTGCCCTCGGTCCGTGCGAGGTGAGTGTGGCGGAAATGGTGAGCGCATACACCACATTCGTCAATCACGGCATCCGCACGTCACCCGTTTTCATATCGCGCATAGAGGACAACAACGGCAATCTCATCGAGGAATTCCACCCCAGGATGAACGAGGTCATCTCTGCCGAAGCGGCAGACCGGATGCTTGTGATGCTGCGTGCGGTCATCGACGAGGGTACGGGCGGCCGAATCCGGCACAAATATAATATAGGTGGCGAGATAGGAGGAAAGACCGGAACCACCAACCGCCACTCCGATGCATGGTTCATAGGGTTCACTCCCCAGCTCGTTTCGGGCTGTTGGGTGGGCGGAGAGGACCGCGACATCCACTTCGACTCCATGACCTACGGACAGGGAGCGTCCATGGCATTGCCTGTATGGGCATATTACATGATGAAGATATACAAGGACAAGACACTGGGATATTCCACTTCAGTGCCTTTCGACATGCCTGAGGATTTCAATCCGTGCGGCTCTTACAACAGCGAATCGGGCGAGTCGGAGTCCGATGACGAGGGTGAAATAAACCTTGACGAAGTCTATGAATGACCAAATATAACCAATAACCTTAACATTTATGAACAAAACATTCAGGAAAGGCATCGCCCTTTCATTGCTACTACTGCTGACCGGGGTGCAGACTTCCATGTCGCAAACACCCCGTCCGGAGTATCCACGCCCACAGTTTGAACGCAAAGACTGGCAGAATCTGAACGGTACATGGACCTACACGTTCGATTTCGGAAAGACAGGATTTGACAAAGGCTTCCAGAACTCAAAGGGTTTCGACGGCAACATCACCGTTCCTTTCTGCCCGGAGAGCAAGTTGTCAGGAGTGGAGTATGTGGACTTCATCAATTCCATGTGGTATCAGCGCCAGATAACGGTGCCGTCTGCATGGACAGGCAAGAACATCCTGCTTCATTTCGGGGCAGTGGACTATGATGCCACAGTGTTCGTCAACGGCAAGAAAGTGGTGGAACACCACGGTGCAGGCACTCCTTTCACCGCCGACATCACCAAGTTGGTGAAGCCGGGAGAGACCGCCAGCCTTGTCGTAAGGGTAATCGACGACCTGCGCGGCGGCAAGCAGCCGGGCGGCAAGCAGTGTCCTAACTTCTACTCCGGCGGATGTTCCTACACCCGTGTTACCGGCATCTGGCAGACCGTGTGGATGGAACCTGTGGCACAGGAGGGACTGAAACAGGTGTTCGCAACACCCGACATCGACGAGCAGGTGCTCGTTGTACGCCCGGAGTTCTACACCGAATCCAGCGACAACACACTCACCATCCAGGTTAAGGACGGCAAGAAGGTCGTGGCAACGAAGACCGTCAAGGCAACAAACCAGTCCGTTGCGGTGCTCCCAATAAAGAATCCTAAGCTCTGGACACCCGAAACTCCCAACCTCTATGATGTGCAATATACCGTCAAGAGCAAGGATGGAAAGGTCATCGACGAGGTGTCTTCCTATGCGGGAATGCGCAAGGTGCACTGTGCAAACGGCTATTTCTATCTGAACAACAAACCTTACTACCAGCGTCTTATCCTCGATCAGGGCTATTATCCCACCGGTGTGTGGACCGCTCCGACCGATGAAGACCTGAAGAACGACATCCTCCTGTCGAAGGACTGCGGTTTCAACGGCGCACGTCTGCACCAGAAGGTGTTCGAGGAGCGCTACCTCTACTGGGCCGACAAACTGGGTTACATCACCTGGGCGGAACAGGCTTCATGGTGTCTTGACATCAATGACGAGCTGGCAGCACGCAATTTCATCACCGAATGGACTGAAGAGGTGACACGCGACCGCAACCATCCGTCTATCGTGACATGGACTCCTTTCAACGAGACATGGGGCGCACAGGACGGCACTTATCCGCGCATGGTGCGTGACATCTACGACATCACAAAGGCTATGGACCCCACACGCCCGATCAACGATGCCAGCGGCGACACCCACATCAAGACCGACATCTGGAGTGTGCACGACTACACTCGCGAGCCGGAGAAGATCATAAGCAACCAGACCATAAAAGCCGGCGTAGAACCCTACCGCAATGCGCGTGACCAGGAGTGGATGGCGCACTACGCAGGCCAGCCTTACATGGTGGACGAAATGGGCGGTCTGCCTTGGATTCCCAAGGAGCAGCGCGCCAACTCATGGGGTTACGGAGCGCAGATAGAGACCCTCGACGACTTCTACAGCATCCTCGAAAAGGAGATTGACGCCTTTGCGGCATGCAAGCACGTGGTCGGTTTCTGCTACACTCAGCTCACCGACGTGGAGCAGGAGAAGAACGGAATGTACTATTACGACCGTACTCCTAAGTTTGACTGCGCCAAAATCAAGGCGATAATAGGCAAGATACCTTCCGTAATCGAAAATCCTCAGGATTTGTCTGACTGGAAATAAGAGCCGCGTCAAACCGACATACTGCCGGTCATCACCCTTTCAGGGGGTGGTGGCCGGCTTTTTAGTTGCTTGAAAACAGCCTTTTTGCTGCCCATGAACTGCCTTTTGGTTGTCTGCAAACACCTTTCTGGTTGCTTGTTCACGGTCGTGGTTCGGTCGGACCACGACCGTTATTCGATCGGCCCACGTCCGTGGTTCGACCGGCTCACGGTCGTGAACAACCCGCGAGAACACCGTTCCGGTATGACGGAAACACAGTTTGCCCAGAACGGAAAGACCGCTTTGGCGTTACAAAAGGCCGTTTCGGATGAAGTGGAAAAGGATGTCGGAGATAATGAAAACGGGATTACGGCTTTGCCTTGCCGGACTTCTTGCCCCAGCGGAAGAAGTCGCGCCAGCCGCTGAAGTCTTTGCGGAATATCACGCCGATGCCCTGCGTGTTGAGCGAGTTCTTGGTGAAATACTTGTCGTTGGCCTGATTGTAGACCCTCACGGCGATGTTGCCGCTCGGCACGAGCAGATAGCGGATGTCGAAATCGCCTATGAATGTCGAGGTGGCATTCTGGTTGTCGCGGTAGCCGAACTGTCCGTTGATGAGCAGCCGGTTGTTGAGCAGTCGTCCCGAAACGAGACCTTCGTATTCCGCATTGTTGAATCCCTCGTCGCCGGTGGATATGTTCGCCCCGAGATTCCACTGCTTGCTGCCCACGACATTCTCCAGCACGTTGCTGAGCTGCTGTGATATCGTGCCGCTGAGAATGCTCTGCATGGCAAGCGAAGTCTGGCTCTGGCGCTGCGACTGGGCTGTGGAACTGTTGTTGCTCTGGTTGAGGAAGCGTCCGATAGCCAGCAGATAGAGCACCTGCTGGTTGATTTCCTCGCTGCTGTTCATTATGCTCATGACCATCTGTTTGGCATCGCTGCTGACCGTAGGCATGTCGAGCGAGAAGTCGACATGGGGCTGCGCGGGAGTGCCGGAGATGTTCATGATGCAGTCGACGCGTATGTTGCTGTTGAGGAAAGACTTGCCGAGGTTGATGTCGGAGAGCGGTACGCTGTTGAGCGTGTACTGTGCCTTGAGGTCGAGCAGGGCGTTGTAGGCGTCTCCGCCGAAAGCTATCGTGCCGCCGGACAGGAAGTCGAAGTCGCGCTTTATGACGTTCTGGATGGTCAGGTTGTACGTGCCGTGGTCGACGGTGTAGTTGCCGAACATGTCGAAACCGCCCTTGTTGTAGTATGCCGTCCTTATGGCTCCGCTGCCGTTGAGCGCTATGCAGTCGCCCGTCTGGCTGTCCATGAGTACCTTGAGCGTGGCGTCGGGGGTGCAGTGCACTATCATGTTCAGGTACATATTGGTGCCCACTTGCTTCTGCCGCTTCTGTTTGTCGGCATCACTGGCGTCTGCCGCCTCGCCGGTCGGGGCGTTTCTGTCGTTCCACACTATGAACTCATTGTTGGTGACGGCATTGTGCGACGTGGCGTCGTACACTATCTGCGAGTTCTTTTCGGGTGTTGCCTCTATGTTGATGACCACTTCGCCCGACTTGCCCCTGATGTCGCACTTGCCGGTGGCATAGGCCGTGCCGTAGAAGGTGTCGTCTCCGAAGTCATGAGTGTCGTATGCCAGCAGGTTGTCGGCACTGATGTCGATGTCGTAGGTGAACCTGCTTATGTGCTGATGCCGCAGGTGGCCGTTCACGACACCGATGTTCCCGTTGCGGTCGCGGATAGTGTCGTTGTAGAAGATGATGTCGTCGGGGTTGAGCTTGACCCTTGCTCCCTGAAGGCTGTAGGTGGTGTTGAGGCTGGTGATGTGGGCGCTTCCGTTGACCCGGGCATCGCCAATCAGTTCGATGGCGGACAGTGGACCGACGACGTTGAGGCTGCCCCAGCTGCGCAGGTTGATGTCGGATGCGAAGCTGCTGCAGTAGGATTGTATGAAGTCGAGGCTCGAACCGTCTGCCGTTATGTACAGGTCGATGTTCTTGTTTTTGGGAGACACGTAGCCGGAGATTATGGTCTGGTGGTCGTCATCCTCCGTAGCTACGGCGTCAATGTTTATGGCGCCCTCGTCCTTGTTCCAGTTTGCTTTCGCATGGAGAGTGCCCAGTGCGCCGCTCTCAAAGGTGAAGTCCCTCACGCTGAGGTCGGCTTTTGCCGACGGTTCACCAAAGAGCGACACGACGGAAGCGCTGCCTGTGGCGTATCCGGACATGTCTACGGAATGGAAATTCACCATGTCGAGGATGTAAGCCACGTTGACGTCTTTCAGGTGAACCTTGATTTCCTCGTCGGAATCCTTGGCTGTCATGCCGTTGATTCTTATCTCCTGGTCATCGTGGCCTATGGACAGGTTGTTGACGGCAAGCCTGTTCTTGACGTATTCTATGCTCGCCGGACTGACCGTCCACACGGTGTCGCCGATGAGGATGTCGGATTTCAGGATGTTGATGTGGGCTGTCGCCGCACCTTCCGGGGAGTTGAAGAAGTGTGCGTCGGTATTGATTTGTCCGTTTATGTTGTTGCGTCCGTGGATGTCAAACAGGGCTTGGGACACGAGGTGGTTGTCTGTCGCCTTGGCGTTCAGCAGGTAGTGCGATGTGTCGCCGCGCTTGCCGATGGCGGTGACATTGACTTTCGCCTTGAGGGAGTCGCCCGGTGACGTCACGATGACATAGCCGTCCTTGTATCTGTTGCCGTTGTAGGTGAAATCCGGGATGTCTATGTTGATGTCCGTTTTGTCGGTCTTGTCGTCGATGTTGGCTATGATGTGAGCCTCTTCGCCCAGTTGGAGGGGGATGCCAAGCAACTTTTCCGCCCAGTCGGTCTTGTGTACAGTGGCGTAAAGGTTGATTTTGTTGTCGGTCTCTTTTGCCTTCGGCAGTCCCGGCATGGTGGGAAGCCGCTTGCGTATGGCGGATGTCAGACTGTTGGAAAGGGTGGTGTAGTCGAACTTGCCGTCTATTGACATCTTGCCGAAGTCGCTTTTCAGCGTGAGGCGCTGGATGCCCGCGTGCTCCGAATATTTCTGCAGGTCGAGCGAAGAGATGTTATAGGTGTCGTCTGCAGTGTGCATGGCGAAGTCGCGCACGGTGATTTCGCCTTCCGAATTGTTGATGTTGTTGCCGCGGATGTTGCCGTTTATGACAAAGTCAAACGTGTTGTCCTTCCACTTGTCGGATATTCCTAATCCCGAGGGACTGACATTTCTGGCGTTAATCTCGAACTTCGCTTTTGGCACGGAGGCGGAAAGGTCGCAGTTGCCGTCGATGTTTACGATGGCGGACTCGTCGTTGAGATTTGCCGAGAAGAGTGTTGTTCCGCCGTCAACGTAGTTGGCTTTTGCGTTGATATTGCGGTAGTTGTGGTTTTTGAAGGCAAATCGCTCTATGTCGGTTGTGGCATTCAACAATGTGATTTTGCCGCCGTGTGCCTGCCCATCGAGTGAAACGGTGCAGTCGAGCGTGCCGAAATCGCTGTTGTCGGCGAGTGTCGCAACATTGATGTCCTTGCCTTCCACTCTCGCCTTGTAGTTCTCGCCACGCTTGTTGAGGGTGATTGCGGAATGTCCGATGTCGGTGTTGAGCTTGGCGTCGATGCTCATGTCGCCGCCTTCTCCGCTGCCTTTCCCCACTACGGAGATTTCTCCCAACCGGTCAATGACGGGCGGGATGATATCCTGTTTGCCTATGCTGGCGGCAATGGACTTCAGTCCTGCGGCATCGGTGTGGAACTTTTCCACGATGCCTTCCCACTTCCAGCGGTTGTCCACCTTATATAACGACGCATTGCCGGCGAGAAGCAGTCCGGGGAGTTGGGTCAGGCGCACGTCCCTGACAGCGACTTCCGTGTCTGTTCCGTGTATCTCGGCGGAGAGATAGAAAGGGCGTGCGTCACCGTTCAACGGCTTGTAGAAGCAGTTGAAGTCGGACAATGAGATGTGTGAATCGCTGATTGCGGCATCGTAGTTGAGGGTGTTGGCTTTTATCTTTCCTCCTTCTGTCGTGTAGCGTGCGGTGGCATGAGGGACGGAAATGTCGGAGTGGGGTAGTGACAAGCGGAAATCTGACAGTCGGGCACCGCCTTTTCCGTAAATGATTTTCGCCGTCAGCTTCTTGACAGCAAGTCCGCTTTGCTCATTGAAAGCCAACTTCTTGATGTTCAGGTCGAGTGAGTCGTTGGTGAGTTTATTGAGTATAAAGTGAGCGCTTATATTCTTTATACACAGGTGTTTGGGCGTAAACTGCTCTTGTAAAGGACAGTCCAGCTGGTCATAGGATATCTGGCTGCGTCTGATTATCAGGGAACTGATTTGCAGGTTGAGTGTTCCTGGCTCGTCTTTATCCTTTGAAGAGAGCGAGTCAATGATGAACTGGAAATTCATTTTCGACGATGCCGTCTCCTTGTAGAGGTTGGCTTTCATGCCGAAAATTTGGGCTGAGGAAATGGAAATCCTGCCTTTCATCAGTTCCAACATAGACCATCCTACCGATATTCGGGGGGCGGTGAGCAGCTCTTTGTGCCGTTGGTCTTTGATGCTGATGTCGTCAAGTACAATGCGGTTGAATATGGAGATGTCCGCTTTCCCTATTCTCACCTCCGTTCCGAGCTTTTCGGAGAGCATCGTGCCTGCCTTTTCGGCAATGGAAAGTTTCACCGCCGGGATGTTCAGCAGTATAGTCAGTATCACGTATGTTCCCACTAAAGTCCATACCAATACATTTACAAGGTGTCGAATTCGTTTCAGACCGAAATGTTTTGGGATTGAATTGCGTCGCAAAATTACATCATTTTCCGTGCAAAACGGAAACTTGTCCAGAATAATTTGTGATTTTTATCACGAATTGTTCCTTGGATTTCGAGCTGATGAGGAGGTGGTAATCGTCACAGAATGAAAGGTCGCAGACGATAGAAACTAATGATTCGCCGTGGGACAACGGCACTGCGAAATCACCTGAGCCAGTCAATGGCTTCTTTTTTGACTTCCTCAAACCACTGTTTTTCGTTGCAACCGCTATTCGCAATTTCCACTGACCGTTCAAAGAAATGCCTGATATGTTCGGGGTTCGGGGTGTAGTCGGCTTTGTAACTGTCTTCGAGCATTTTCCGGAATACATCCAGCGGTAGTGGAACGATGGCGGATTTGCCTCCGTAAAATGCAATATTCAGATGGTGCAATGCGAAAAAGTGGGCTATGCAAGCTTCGTTTATGGCCGGCGCAACAAACAGACAGTAGCATGGTTTGGTGCAGTTCCTTTTCATCTTGCCGAGATGACGGCTTACGGGTTCACTCTCCATCTCGTATTGTTTCTGCCCACTTGCCATGGTAACCTCTACTGTGAGCATGAAGTTTCCGTAGTCACACACGATGTCGGCTACGTTTCCTTGTGCTGTAGACAAAGGTTTCCCGAAATCATCGAACTTCAGATTTGCCCTGATATCTCCACCGTCAAGCATCGTCATGGCTCTCCATGTGTTCCATTCCAATACAAGCGGAGTGTCATACAGGCTTTTGTCGCTTATCTGACGGAATGTTTCCTGAATGTCGTCATACATCTTGTAGCTTTTGATGTCTTTCACTTGATGTTGGAGTTTCTCCGCTTTTCTGCTTTCCAACATTTCAGCAAGCAAATCCTTTAGCTTTTCCACATTCAGGTTATCATCTGTTTTGCTGTCAGGGAAAGTGCCGTGTATGCGTTTCAGAAGTAATTCTTTGTTGTCTGTATATAATGTGGGGGTGTTGGCATTCCCCAAATATTCGGCGTAAGCATCTTCGTTGTCAAACTGTGCAGGCTCTCGTTCCGTGTTGCTCAAAATAAAATCTACGTCCTCCAACTTGTTTGGAACGATGCTCAAGGACTTGCCAGTGTGTGAGACATTGACAAGACCTGTCGCGCGAAGATAGCGGAAACAGGCATCCGCATAGTCACGTAAGTTGCTCGTTTGTGTCTTGATGAACTTCTCGACAGAGCGGTCCTTGCTTTCACGGGTCTTTGTTTTGCCTTTGGCTATCTGCCCCGCATAGATGTCCATAAGTTCTCTTCTGGAGTATTCGCAGAAGAAAGTCCGGTAACTGCCTCTGTGTTCAATCTTGTCCTTACGGAATTTTTCTATTTTGACGACAATGCTGTCGAAGTCGTGCCAATCCGTGAGTTGCAAACCGAACAGGCGCAACTCGTCAAACCGTAACGTCCCCATCGTTCTGACCAACCGCAACATTTCCAGATAAGGTTTGATGCAGAATGTCCGTGCTTTCTCCGTTGGCTTATGATAAGGGGAGGGAATTTGGAATTTGAGCATCTGCCGCAGGAATATTTCGTCCTTGCGTTTTGATTTTATTAATGCCTCTCCTGCAGGAGTGAGAGATATGGTCGGGTTGAGGCGGACAAAGCCAAGAGACTTGGGCGCTCTGTTGACTCTGTCCCTTGCACTGAAGGCTTCGTCGTTTTCGCCCTTGCCGTTGAAGAAGTCTTCATCGCGCAATACTTTCATGAAAGCGCACTGTGTATCGTGCGTCCACTTGCATCCTGTAAAATGTTGAGCCAGCACCCCTATCTCCGGAATCATCTTTTCCGGCGTGCGGGGGGATGTTGTCATGAAAAGCACCCGGCTATTTATCGTTGCCATACCTGGGGGTATCTTCAAATAAACGTAATTGCGTGGTTTCCGGAATGTCAGGATAACGTCTGCTTACGGTGGTGGCATCTTTTGCGCTATCTAACTCTTTCCTGTAGTTGGTCACTATTATGTGGGTGGCGAAAGACTTGAACCGGTTGCGTATATTTACTGCATAACTCTTTGAATACTCGCCTACTATGTGGCGACTGTAAAGTTCTTCGGTCAAAGGAGTGCGCCCTATGACCATGAGAGCCTTGCAGGGCAGGTTCGCAAAGTCCTGTGCCAGTTTCCTGTGGTTGTCTTCGTTGAAGCCGTTTTTGTACTCTTCATTGCCGTAATCGGAAAAAATGCAGTCGTAAGGAGGGTCTAAAAAAACGAAGTCATCCTTGTTGCACATATTGAAAATGCCCGAATAGTCACGGTTGTAAATCTCTGCACGTTTGAGGAGTTGGCTGTGTGACAAGGATACGACTTGGGTGTTGAGATGCGTATATCTGCCGAACGGAACATTGAACTCACCTTTTGCATTATACCTTATCATGCCGGAATATGCCGTCTTGTTTATGTAGTAGTATAATGCAGCGTCAGAATACACTTTGTCTGCCATGCCGTTGTACATTGCACGAAGTTTGTAGTACAACTCTTCGTTCTTGTCTTGTACACGGTCATTCGGGTGTGCTTTTTTCAGAATGTCAAACTCCTTGCGGTTTTGTTCGTAAGTTTTTTCCAACTCGTCCAATTCGCCTCTAAGTGCAGGAAAATCGTTTCGGACACCATTGTAAAAACCTATGAGCTTGTCATTTATGTCGTTTATGATCGCCTGTCGGGGTTCGAGATAAAAGAACAATGCTCCACCTCCCAAAAAAGGCTCTACATATCTCCCTTGAAAGCGGGGGATATGCCACATTATGTTGGGGATTTCCTTTGACTTTCCTCCCCTGTATTTTATCATAGGTTTCATGTTCCGGCGGGTTTACTCAACTTTAGTTGTATATGGGAAAAGCCTTTCCTGTATATCTGCAAGCAAGGTTGTGTATTCTTAACGCAGTGTCTGTTTTCTGCAAAGTTAAAGAGAAATACTTGAAAAACCGTTTGTTTTTGCGCATATTTGCCGATGTTTTGTTTGTTTTATTCTTGCTTTCAGCCTTTTTTTCGTAAATTTGCAGTCACGTTTGAACACCTGTTTATACACGTGATTTTCATGTGTTTGTTGTTCCGATTGCAAGTAGTACAATTACAAATACAACATTTTATTTATGGCAAAAATAATTAGGCTGAAGAAGGGTCTGGACATTCGTCTTGCCGGAGTGGCTGAGCCCGTAAGGGCGAAACTGCCTCTTTCCGCTTCCTATGCCCTCACTCTGCCGCCCTTCGTGGGTCTGACCCCGAAGGCAGTGGTAAGGGAAGGCGACGTTGTCAAGGCCGGTGACGCTTTGTTTGTCAGTAAACAACAGCCGCAGATGAAGTTCGCTTCACCTGTCAGTGGCGTTGTTGAACTGGTGGAACGCGGTGAAAGGCGCAAGCTGCTCGGCATCAGAGTGAAAGCGGATGCAGTGCAGCAGTACGCTGATTTCTCGCAAAAGATTTCGAAAGACATGACCGGTGCACAGGTGAAGGAACTCCTGTTGGAGGCTGGACTGTTCGGTTACATCAACCAACTGCCCTATGCAGTCGTGGCAGATGCGGACAGCACACCGAAGGGAATCTTCGTTTCCGCACTGCGGGATATGCCCCTCGCCGGTGACTTTGAGGTGGAACTCAAAGGTCAGGAGGCTGATTTCCAGACGGGACTTACCGCTTTGAGCAAGATGGCAAAGACCTATCTGGGTGTCGGGGCAAAGCAGACAAGCCCGGCATTGCTTGGTGCTAAGGACGTGAAAGTGACTGTGTTCGACGGCAAATGTCCTGCGGGAAATGTCGGAGTACAGGTAAACCACATCTCGCCGGTAAACAAAGGGGAGGTCGTGTGGACCGTTGACCCTACGGCGGTGATATTCATCGGCAGACTGATAAATACCGGCAAGGTGAACCTGACAAGGACTGTTGCCGTGGCAGGATCGGAAGTCAAGAACGCCAGCTATGTCGACACGCTCGTCGGAACACCAATTTCCGACATTCTTGCAGGCAGGTTGGACACTGCGGAAGGCAAGAGGATAATCGACGGAAACCCGCTTACGGGCGTCAAGACCTCGCTCGACGGTTTCCTCGGAGCGCACTCTTCCGAAGTGTGTATACTGCCTGAGGGCGCCCATGCTGACGAGATGCTCGGCTGGATAATGCCGCGTATGGACCAATACTCGTCTTCCCGTAGCTATTTCTCTTGGCTTTGCGGCAAGAAAGAATATAAACTCGACACCCGAATAAAAGGTGGCGAGCGCCACATGATAATGAGCGGCGAATATGACAAGGTGCTTCCGATGGACATCTACGGTGAGTATCTCATCAAAGCCATTATCTCCGGCGACATCGACAGGCAGGAAGCGCTCGGCATATACGAGGTTTCTCCCGAGGATTTCGCAGTGGCAGAGTTCGTTGATTCAAGTAAACTGGAATTGCAGAAGATAGTCCGTCAGGGGCTTGACATTCTGAGAAAGGAGAA
Organism: uncultured Spirochaetota bacterium; assembly: GCA_963639575.1. Classification (GTDB taxonomy): domain Bacteria; phylum Bacteroidota; class Bacteroidia; order Bacteroidales; family Bacteroidaceae; genus Prevotella. The sequence goes on along the minus strand of CAVHUR010000044.1, from coordinate 4,594 downwards.
TGCGTGACATGAAAGCGTTGAGAAAATATATTGACAAGATAAAGCCGAACTTTGTGGAAGGTGGCAAGTTCTCCGCTTTCCAGAGCGTGTTTGATGGCTTTGAGACATTCTTGTTCGTACCTAACGACACGGCGAAGTCGGGCGTTCATATCCACGATGCCATAGACTCGAAGCGCATAATGTCGTTTGTGGTCATCGCATTGATGCCGGCACTGCTGTTCGGTATGTATAATGTGGGTTACCAGAACGCCGCTTTGGCAGGCAAACTGGCTGAGACTTCTTTCGTCTCGATGTTTGTCTACGGTCTTCTGAAGGTACTTCCGATGATTCTCGTGAGCTACATTGTGGGTCTCGGAATAGAGTTCTGCTGGGCGCAATGGAAGCATGAGGAAATCCAGGAGGGCTATCTCGTGTCGGGAATACTCATTCCGATGATTATGCCAGTGAACTGTCCGCTGTGGATGTTGGCTCTGGCTTGCGCCTTTGCAGTCATCGTCGGCAAGGAGATTTTTGGCGGTACGGGAATGAACATCTTCAATCCTGCACTCCTTGCGCGTGCTTTCCTGTTCTTCTCTTATCCTACCAAGATGAGCGGCGACACCGTTTGGGTGGCACAAGACACTATCTTCGGCCTTGGCTGCGCAGTGCCTGACGGAACCACAGCAGCAACTCCTCTCGGCATCCTTGCACAGAACGGAACGACAGGAACTGACCTTTGCGCAGCCGTGACAGGTCTCATTCCCGGTTCAATCGGCGAGACTTCGGTCATCGCGATAGCCCTTGGCGCTATACTGCTGCTATGGACAGGCATCGCAAGCTGGAGGACTATGCTGAGCGTATTCGTGGGCGGAGCATTGGTATCGGCGCTTTTCAACGCATTGGACATGAGCCCTCTGACATGGGCGGAACAGCTCGCTTACGGCGGCTTCTGCTTCGGCGCGGTGTTCATGGCGACCGATCCCGTGACGTCATGCCGCACTGAAAAGGGCAAGTACATATACGGTTTCCTCATCGGAGTCATGGCTATTGTCTTCCGTGTGATGAACCCCGGCTATGCAGAAGGAATGATGCTCGCTATCCTGTTGATGAATATGTTCGCCCCGACGATAGACCATTTCGTTGTGGAAGCCAACATCAGCAAGCGTGCGAAACGTGCTAACAAGAAATAAAACGGAGGAAAACGAAATGGCAAAACTGAATACAAACAGCAATTCATACATCATTGCATACGCTGCCATCCTTGTGATCGTCGTGGCGTTTCTTCTGGCTTTCGTTTCTTCTGCCCTGCAGGAGAAGCAGGACAAGAACGTCCAGAACGATGTGAAGAGGCAGATTCTCGCTGCCCTGCAGATTGACACGGACAGCGTGGGTGCCACTTACGACAGTCTGGTCAAGGACTGTCTGTGGGACGGAACGGCCCTGAAGGAAGTTCCGGCAGAAGATTTCAAGACCGAATACAACTCCGAGATAAAGGCCGGACGCTATCATGTCTTTGTGGCAAAGGTCGACGGAGGCGAGAAGTATGTCGTTCCTGTCTACGGAATGGGTCTTTGGGGACCTATCTGGGGCTACATCGCCCTCGACAGCGACAAGCAGACTGTCTACGGCGCTTACTTCAACCATCAGGGCGAAACTGCCGGTCTCGGTGCCGAAATCAAGGATTCCAAGGCTTGGCAGGCCAAGTTCCGCGGCAAGAAAGCCTTTGTCGGCGGTGCGGTAGCACTCGGCGTGAAGAAGGCGGTGGAGCATCCTGAATCGGAAGTGGACGGCATAACCGGCGCGACACTTACGTCGAACGGCGTGGACCTCATGCTTCATGAAGGACTGAAGAACTACATGTCATTTATAAACGCAAAATAAAAAGGAGGAAAACAGATATGAGTTTATTTTCAAAAGCTAATAGGGAAGTACTTTCCTCCCCTCTGAACGGCAACAACCCGATATTGGTTCAGGTGCTCGGCATTTGCTCCGCACTGGCAGTGACCACCCAGCTCAAGCCCGCCATAGTAATGGGTCTGGCTGTGACAGTCATCACTGCGTTTTCCAATGTCATCATTTCGCTGATAAGAAAGACCATTCCAAACCGCATCCGCATCATCGTGCAGCTCATCGTGGTGGCTTCTCTCGTGACGATAGTGAGCCAGTTTCTCAAGGCCTACGTGTATGACGTGAGCGTGGAACTGTCGGTCTATGTGGGTCTGATCATCACCAACTGTATTCTCATGGGACGTCTTGAGGCTTTCGCGATGATGAATTCTCCGTGGCCGTCATTCCTCGACGGAATAGGCAACGGGCTGGGTTATGCCTACATCCTCGTGGCAGTAGGTTTCGTGAGAGAGCTGCTCGGCAGAGGCTCGCTGCTCGGTTTCAAGATAATACCGCAGAGCTTCTACGACTTCGGATATGTTAACAACGGCATGATGACCATGCCAGCCATGGCGCTGATACTTGTCGGCGTCGTCATCTGGATTCACCGTGCGTACTTTTATAAGGAGGAGAAATAAACTATGGAACATATAATTTCACTGTTCGTCAGGTCGATTTTCGTCGACAACATGATCTTTGCATTCTTTCTCGGAATGTGTTCTTTCCTTGCCGTCAGCAAGAATGTGAAGACTTCCATGGGGCTTGGTCTTGCCGTGACATTCGTCTTGTTCATCACCGTTCCCATTGACTATCTTCTCCAGACCAAGGTTCTCGGTCCCGACTGCCTTATCGAAGGCGTTGACTTGAGCTACCTTTCGTTCATCCTCTTCATAGCCGTGATAGCCGGAATCACCCAGTTGGTGGAGATGGCAGTGGAGAAATTCTCCCCGTCACTCTATTCTGCGCTCGGCATATTCCTCCCCCTGATAGCTGTGAACTGTGCCATCATGGGTGCGTCACTCTTCATGCAGCAGCGCATAAACCTTGAGCCTTCCAACACGCAGTACATCGGTTCGGTGTGGGATGCCATAGCTTATGCCGTCGGTTCGGGTCTCGGCTGGACGCTCGCCATAGTGTCTATGGGTGCAATCCGCGAGAAAATGGAATACGCAGACGTTCCGAAGCCGCTGCAGGGACTGGGCATCACGTTCATAACAGTGGGGCTCATGGCATTGGCGATGATGGGATTCTCTGGTCTTACTATATAATAAAGAAGGGAAAACAAGTATATGGCAAATTTCATTATAGCCTCTATTGGGGTGTTTATAGTAGTCATCCTGCTGGTCGTAGGCATGCTTCTCATAGCAAAGAAGTTCCTCACGCCATCGGGAAAAGTGAAGATTACCGTCAACGGAAAGAACTCTTACGAAGTGGAACAGGGTGGAAGTCTGCTCTCGACACTTGCCGAAGAGGGTGTCTATCTGCCTTCAGCCTGTGGCGGCAAGGGCTCTTGCGGTCAGTGCAAGTGCCAGGTTGTCGAGGGCGGTGGCGAGATTCTCGACTCTGAGAAGGGACATTTCACCCGCAAGCAGATAAAGGAAGGCTACCGTCTCGGATGCCAGTGCAAGGTCAAGGGCGACATCGGCATCAAGGTCGCAGACTCCGTTCTCGGCGTGAAAGAGTGGGAGTGCACCGTCATCGGCAACCGTAACGTGGCGTCATTCCTCAAGGAATACAAGGTGGCTCTGCCCCCGGGCGAGCACATGGACTTCGAGCCAGGCTCATACGCACAGATAAAAATCCCTGCATTCGAGATTGACTACAAGGACTTCGACCGTGAGCTTATCGGCGACACATACCTGCCTACATGGGAGAAATTCCACATGTTCGACCTCCATTGCTCCAATCCGGAGCCTACTATCCGTGCTTACTCCATGGCAAACTATCCCGACGAGGGCGACATCATCACCCTTACGGTGCGCATAGCCACGCCTCCGTTCCTGCCGCGCGAGCAGCAGAAGCCGGACGCCAACAACTTCATGCCGGTGAACCCGGGCATCGCTTCGTCCTACATCTTCAGCCTCAAGCCTGGCGACAAGGTGGTGATGAGCGGTCCTTACGGCGAGTTCCATCCCAAGTACGGCACCGGACGTGAGATGATTTGGGTCGGTGGCGGTGCCGGAATGGCTCCTCTGCGTGCGCAGATCATGCACATGCTCAAGGCAAAGCACTGCACCGACCGTGAGATGCACTACTTCTACGGAGCGCGTGCACTGGACGAAGTGCCGTTCCTCAACGACTTCATCGAACTGGAAAAGGAGTTCTCCAACTTCCATTTCCACCTCGCTCTCGACCGTCCAGACCCGAAGGCGGATGCCGCAGGCGTGCCTTACACTGCCGGATTTGTGGCTCCTGTCATGGGCGACACCTACCTCAAGCAGCATGAGACACCCGAGGACTGCGAGTACTACCTCTGCGGACCTCCGATGATGGCGAAGACCGTGCTCGACCTGCTGCACAGTCTCGGTGTCGAGGACGACATGATTTCGTTCGACAACTTCGGCGGATAAGTCTAATAAGACACATCTTCCGCAATGTATATGTAAAGAAGCCTGCCAGCGCAGGCTTCTTTTTGTTTGTGTGAAATGCCGTGTTCCGCATTGCGGAAACGGCGCTCTTGCCGCATGAAAGCACCCTCCGTGTCATCGTGCAACGTATGGTGTACGCT
>CAVHUR010000043.1:0-17716 GCA_963639575.1 uncultured Spirochaetota bacterium | reverse complement strand
AATATCCTGCCGCCTCGGCAGCCTCGTTCACCATTCTCTGCGCCTTTTCCATGTCGCCGTCTTCCACCGCTTTCATGTATTCGGCATCCCTCAAAGAGAATTTTTGTCCCTCGCCGTTGATATTTCCGGAATTATCCTTGGCGGTCTCAGAAGAATTGCTTTCCTTTGCAATGCTATGAGGATTCAGGCCGCTATCCTTTCCGCTTGGGTTATTTGCGGGTGGAGTTAATGCCAAACCTTGATTCTCGCCCAAGGAATTAGAATCGTCTCTGAAACGATTCCATAGCACTTTTGAAGATATTATTTCTTTAACCACTTTAGAGGGTTCTATTTGGTGTGAGCTAATTGACACCTCTTCTTCACCTTGTTTTACTGTGATTGATTCGTAGTTCAGAGTTGTTATTCCGTCAGGTTTCTTAAAGGATTTGATGAACAAATACTTAGTTTGACGGTCAGCATTTTCCTTAGGAGCGTATTTCTCCAATATTACATCTGGATGCTCCAAGGTAGGCTTCAATAGTCCAAATCGTTTGATTCTGTCTCCTCTTTCTGCTTTCTTATATTGGTGTTCGCCCAACTTAATGCTACCAATAGGGGTAGTCACACGACTATCCTTTCCAAATTCCTTTATCCAATTTTCCTCAGTATGTTCCAAGATTCTTTCAGGTTCTGCATTATCTGCCATTTGTTGGCGCAAAGATATTGCTTCCTCTTTTGTCAGATAAGATTCTTGGTTGTCAACATTATCTTCAAGAGATTTTCTTACTTGCTCTTCGCCATCATTGCGAAGCTGGTGACGTACTTCCTCGTCAACCGATTCCGCATTGCCCTTGTCCTTGGTCTGCACATACGCTTGCTCAATGGCATCAAGCACGTTCTTGACATTGTTCCCATACTCCGTGCCGACAAGAGCCGTCTTGATGCGGTCAACGACATCATGAAGCCTTGCAAGCAATGGGTGTGACATCCTCATGGCAAGAGTGTGGACATAGTCCGCATCCTGCAACCATGTGCCTATGTGGTCAGCCACGACTTCTTCCTCATAGTATCCACGACCATAGTCCGACAGTCCTGCATCGGAGTATCTCTGCGTCATGGCATCCACTTTGGATTCGTAGTCTTCGCCCAACTCATTTTTCACAAGGTTCAGCAATTCCTCATAAGCCTTCGGATTCTTCGTCTTTATCTCATGCGTCATCTCATGACCGACAATGAACTGCACACCCTCGGTCATGGAAGCATCAAGCGTGACGTACACCGTGTTGGTCTTCGGGTCATACCAACCGTTGTTCTCCTCATCCGTGAAGAGATACTCCACGTTTACTCCCATCGTCTTGACAAGTCGCTCTATAGCCTTGCGCATCTTCTTGCCGATGATGAAGTCCACGGTGTTGTTGTTGCCCACTCTGTTGTTTTCTATGCTCTCGGCAAGTCTTTCATCAGAGTTGTTGTGTTGCTCTGCTTCGGTAGTCTGAGACTGCTCCTCTTGCGCAGAGGATACCTTTACGCTCATCCTTGCACTCTCGTCAACATGGAAGAACTTTCCTTGTGTCAGACTTTCGTCCACAAGCACCGGCATAGCCATTGACACGACACCGTCACCTGTCGCCACAAGCATACCTCCACCGTATTTCGGCATCCCGACAAGCACCTCCGTGTTTTGCGCCTTGCGCATGACATCCGCCACTTTCATGGCAGCGTCATACCTAATCATCACATCGCCATGGGATGACGGCACTGCGATGTAAACGTTCCCGGTGTCCATTATGTCCAAAGCCTGTGCCTGCTCATCGGAAGGCTTTGCGTCCTTGTCGGTCTTCTTCTGTTCCTTGTACTCCTTGACGAGTTCCTTCATCTCGCCGACCGCAGCCTCGGCTTCACCGACAGCGTGCAGGAAAGCGTCCGTGTCCACACTTTCGCCTGTAGTCGGCATAAACGTTTTCCATTTTGGGAAGTTCCCCTCAACAGCCTCTCCCGACTTGTTGACGGTCTTGCCCTCATATTCCTCGCTGTAGTCTGTGCTGACAGCGACAAGCACATGACCGTCAGAAGCGACCGCAACACCGTCCTCGTAGTGTACTCCGCCCAAGGCAGGGTGTTCGCCAAGCCGCTCCTTGTCGTGTTCCGTGAACTTGAATACATCCACCGCACTCTTTCCGCTCCTGCCTATACGCAGTCCCGACGGTCTTGACAACGCAGCGTCATAGTCTATTTCAACCTTTCCGCCGGTCTGCCTTGCACTTTCCTTGCCGTTTTTCTGCTCATTTCCTGAAGATTTAACACCGTTTTCTTGCAAATCAGTGCCGTTGTCCGTACCTTTGCCTAAAGAAGGAGCATCATTCTCTTGCGTAGGAAGGAGGTCCGGCACACCATTGGAGTGTTCAGCTAAGTGCCTATCAGAGCTGTTGGAGGATGATGCACCTTTTATATATAGTATCTTCCCCTCTTGCATCTTCTTGTCTATGGCATTTTTGCTTTTGATATGACTGCTTACAGATACTTCCATGCCATCCTTTTTAACCGTTACCGATGTGAAAAATTTCACTTTCTTCCCATTGCGGATGAAGGTTTTAATAAATAAGTAGGAACTTGCTCGTTCTTCATTTCCGTCAGCAGCCTTGCTCGCTTCTTCAATAATGACATCTGGTGAAGTCAATGTTGGCTTTATCATTCCAAATTCTGCATCTCTGCCTTTCAAAAACAGTTTCGTTATTTGGTTTTCTCCCATTTTCACCTCGCCAAGAGGTGTAGAGACCTTTCCGTCATCGCCAAACTCCGCATTCCAGTTTTCAGGAGTAAGTTCCAAATCCCTTGCAGCCTCGGCACGGCTTTCCATTTCTTCGGTCAGACTTTTTGCCTCGTCCTTAGAAAGAGAACCTCCTATCTTGCCATGTAAGGATTGCGCCACCTTGTATTGTTGTCCGTTTTCAGCATCCGTCTGCTCTTGCGCAACATTCTCCCCGGCATCAGTAGGCACGTCCTGATTTTCCGCACTTTGTTCCGCATTTACTTCGGTATTTGGTACAGTTTCAGTCGGTGTTTGCTCGCTCTGCTCTTGTGGTTTCTGCTCAGCCTCTTGCTCCTGACCTTTGGTCTGCTCCTGCTCCGTGTTAGCATTGTTCTTGCCGTCAATGTTGTCGGCGGCTGCTTGTGCCATCTCCGTGCGTATAGCGTCAGCCGCAGTAGCCTTCTCCTGCTCCGCATCCGTAATGGCATCTATCGTGGAGAAGTCATCGGGAGAAAGCATCTGCAACTCCCCGGTGACCGCATCACGCACCACAACCGTAGCATCAGAGTTCTGCTTGTCTATCTTGCCATCGTCAAACGTTGCGACATTGCCGCTGACGATAAACACTTGCTTGTTGGTATTGTTCTCGTTGAGTGTCTTGAGTGAAGCGGTATGCACCTTACCATCGTCCTGATGGGTACGTTGGTCTATAGTGGCATCACTCTCTGCCACACGGTCATCAATGTCATCACGCACTCTCTGCACCATGCCTTCGTATGCTGCCTTGGCATTGGCATACTCTATTGCAGTTTGCAGACTTTCGGTGTCACCCGACTTTCTCTGCTCATCCACATACGCAAGACCGTTGCCGACCTTTTCGTCAACATCTTCCACGTTGCAGCCCAACTGTTGCGCAAGTTTCACCTTCTGCGCATCATACCGCTCCTTGGCTTCGTTCATTGCCTTGGGGTCAGTAGTTTGGTATCCTTCTGAGTAATTGTCACTGGTAGCCTGCTCCTCAGGCTTCACTTCCTCAGGCTTCGCCTCGTTGCTTGCTTGTATGTCCGCAATGTTATAGCCTCGCATCTTTGTCAGATTGCGGGCGTAGTCAAGGACAAGGTTCTTCTCCGTACTGTTGATGCACTGGGTCTGCAAGACATTATATACCGCATTGCTGAACGCCTTGTTGTCTGTCTCGTCAATATGGTCACGGATAGGCATCCATTTGTCAGAGCCAAGGTTGAGTGAGGCAAGCCTGTCAGCCTTGTTGACCGCATGCTTATATTGGTAGTATCGTGCCGTGCGGTATGTCTGCACTCCACCCGGCAATGCTCCCAACAGTCCTGCCGTGGCGGCACATCCCAATACAATGTCTATATGTGTCTGAGGGTCTTTCATCTCCTCCCACGCATCTTGCCAATGCCCAGTAGCCACGTCAAATACAGAACCTTCGTACTCTTCGGCAATCTCACCTCCAAGACCGTGGAAACCGCTTGCCTTGAGGATAGATGAGTATTGCCTGAGCCAGTCAGGCTTTGCCATGTCTTCAAGTCCGTCGGCTATCTTGCTGAGACCAATCTTCTTGGCTATCTTGGTTGCGGACGGAATGAACTCTCCGAACATCTCGGAGCCGTTCTCCCGCATCTGCGTTCTCTCTCCCTCAAGGAATGCGGAAGCGAGGTCTTTAGCCTCGTATGCCGTGTACTTGCCTTGCTTGTCCTGGACTATGTGACCGGAATGCTCCTTGGCTACTACGCCCATGGTATTGCCAATGCCAGTAGTGTTGCTGACAAGACCGCCGATAAGATGGCTGCCTGCAAACATGCCAGTAGCTTTCATAAGTACTCTTGGAACGGTATGCGCCCACAGGTTTCCCGCCGCTTTCCAACCTGCGGTTTTGACTACACCTCGCAACATTTGATTGGTTATACCTGTGGCTACATCCTTGGCAAGACCGCCTGCATTAGGGAATAGCATAATGTCTTTCATTAGACCTGCACTCGTTGCAGTAGTGTTGGCGGCTCTTGCCAATGCTCCGTACTGGTTGCCGAGTTCCGCCTCGGTCAGATACTCGTTGGCAGAGTTGCGGAGCACGGTCTCTGCGACCTGCTCGTCAGCTGTCAATGGCTTGCCTTCCGCTTGCTTCTTGGCTATGGCATCAGCGTGTTTCAGGGCAATTCTCTGTGCTTCTGCGTCACGCATGTCACCCATACCGTCAGATAAACTGTATCCGTCCATAAGGGTGCTGCCTAACGTGTGCCAAAATTCGTTCGTCCTGCCTTCAACCTTGTCTTTGAGCAACTGGATAGTCTTGCGGTTTTTCCGTGCCGCAGACTCCAGCTGCATATATATCGGGTCATCAAGATACTTGCTATCCCTTGCATATTGCTCCGCCAAAAGTCCTGCCGTTGATGATGATGCCGCAGCTCCGGCCATGAAGTCATGGAATTTCTGCCCCGGTTGGCCGTCAATCTCCGCCATGCGCTTGCGCATAGCCTCGTCAATCCTCTTCTGCTCGTTCTCCGCTTTCTTGAGCCGGTAGTCCGTTGCGGTCTGCTTGTACATCTCCCATACTGCATCCTTGAGGTCACTCTTGAGTTTTCCTCCCTCTTTATAATGAGAGAAATCTATCTCGCCCATAGTGCCTTGGATGGTGTCCCACAACTTTTTCCTCGCTTCGTCTTCGGGCATATCCGCAAGACCGTTGCCCAATTTCCTGTAGGCATTGCTGACCAGCATCGGAATCTCCTGCTGTGGTGTGAGTGCAGGAGCGTCAGCCTTGTCGCCGTAGGTGGTGAAGTCAAGTTTCTCGCCTTTGTTGTTGTAGTAGGTCTTGCCTTCGTCCTTGGTGTACGCATATCCCTTGATGCCGTCAATTGCACCGTCCTTGATATTGTAGATTGGCCTGCGACTGTATCCGGTGTTGTCAAATTTGACCTCGGGGATAACCGCTGCTTCCGCCCACGCCTTGGTATGCTTCGGCTGTTCCGTCGTCTGTTCCGTCACTTCCGCACCGTCCCCGGACGCATCCGTCTTCGGCTCTTCCGGTGCATACACATAAGGATAATTGTCGGTCTCCGTCAGGTCTTGCGACCACGGTGTTTCAAAGATGTCCTTCTCCTTGGGTGTATATACATAAGGATAGTTGTCCTTTTCTTCCTTTGTCTCCTTGGTGTCGTCGTTTCCGCCCCATACACCGTTGTCGTTCCTCCTCATGTAGCTGTTGAGGAAATCCATGCCTGTTGCCATATTCCGTGCGCTTACTTGTTCTTTGTGAATCCGTTTGACTTCATTATCCGTTCTCCTGTTGCGGTGCGTGCCGCCTTCTCGATGAGGGGCGCGAAATTCTTCAGCCCTGCCTCCGCGGCGTTGTAGTCCGCCACGGTGATAAGCCCTTTCTCGAACATCCTCGCCGCCACCGTAGCCAGCTCCTCCTTGGAGAATGTCCTGTCGGAGTGCCATTCCCCTATGCGGTACTTCGTGTTGTCCTTGCCCGAAGCGTTGTCCGCACGCTGCTTCTGGATGTTCAGAGAGCCACTGTGATAGCGGGCCGTCTCGTTGAGACCTTGCCTCTTGAGGTCAAGCACCGCATCACGGTATTCTTGCGTCTTCTTCGCATCCTCTGCCTTCTGTTCCGCCGCGTCCTGACGCTCGTAGGAGCGTGCCTTCCTGTCGTATGCGCTGTCCCAGTTGCGCTTCCGTGGGTTGTAGTCGGAATCCGCCTTCGCCTGCGCCGTGTTGTACAGTGACAGGCTGCGTTGGTTGTCCTTGTCCTCAAGCCCCGCCACCTGCATCTGCAATGCGAAATACCTGTCACGCAGGTCTTTCGCCTTAGCCTCGTCCTCCTTGTATTTCTGGCGCATCTTCTCGCTCAGGCTCTGCGATGCGTCCGCGGGCATGTTGTTCGCCCCCCGGGTCGTCCCCACGGCGTTGATGAGTGCGCCGATGGTGTCTCCCACCGCCGCTATGCTCTGGTTTATCCTCTTGCGCTTCTCTGCCCTGGCGTCAGGCTTCTGCGCCTTGGCGTACCTGTCGAGGATGTCCTTGTACGAAAAGGTCTGCTGCAACTGCGGCGCTGCCACCTCCCTCCTCACCGGTTCGGGGTTGTTCTTCGTCCACTCCGCCATGCGCTCGTCCACGGTAGGCTTCTGCGCCTCTGTCTGCGGAGCGGTTGTCTCCGTCTGTTGCGTAGCCGTGGCGGTGGTTGCCGGTGTTGCGGTCTGCTGCGGCGTGCCTTGCGCCTGTGGGGTAGGGGTTGTCTTCTTGTCGTCCTCTATGCCGAGGATATAGTTGTATGTGCTCTGTGCCATGTTACAGTCCTCCCGTTATCTGTTTCCTGATTTGGTTCTGGTAGTCCACGTCCGTCTGCGCACGGTTGAAGTCTATGGTGGAATTTCCTCCGTCCGAAGACAAGTCGGGCTTCGCAATGTTGCCGTTGTCGAATTGCAGTTGTTGTTTTGCCGATTTTTTGTTTATTCCGCTCTCTATATTGTCACCTGTTGAGGTGGCAAGATTGCCTGCCGTCTGCCCCAGCTGCCTCCATGCCAGTGTCGTCGCCGCCGACTGTGCGGCGTTCACATCGTCAATCTTGCCGGCATATCCGTCCGCCCTCTGCTTGTCCTGCTGTGCCATCTGCATGCCCACGGCCTGCCTCTGTGCGGCGGCCTGTCCTGCGGCGTTGCCTATCGTCTGCCCTGCCGCCTTCACTGCGCTTCCGTTGTCCACAGCACCGGTGACGTTCCGCGCTGCCCTCTGCTGCGCCACGTAGTCCTTCATCTCGTCCGCAGCCTTGTTGAAATAGAGGTTCGCGCCCGAATACCGCCAGTCTCCGTAGCGGTCTGCCACGGCGTCGCTGTTGGCGGCAGCCTCCCTGCGCTTCAGTTCGCGCTTGCGCTTTTTGTTGGCTTTCCCTGTCGCTATCGAGTTCCCGATTGCACTTGCGGCGCTGACGGCCGCACCGATGATTGCTCCTAACATACTTAAATATTTATTGGTTACAGGGCAAAAGTAAACAGTTACCTTTGCACCGGAACTTTATTTTTTAATGTATGCCATTCAAAAAAGGACAGAAGAAGATACCGGGCAGCGGACGGAAAAAGGGCGTGGGCAACAGGAAGAAGCCCATCGTCCGCGAGATGCTCATCAACTTCACCAACACCACGGAGTTCTGGGACAGGTACTTTTCGGAACTCTCCTCGCTCGACGGCAAGGACTACGTCTCCGCCGCAAAAGGTGTCTTCGACATCATCGAACCGAAACTCACCGCCATTTCCGCCGACATCACGGAGGGCAAAAGCGACACGCCGCTCCTTGACCGCCTGCGCATCCTCGGTGACGAGGCGAACGGATAGCCCATACTGTTTTCATTCTATTTTCACACTATTTTGTACAAATGTTTGCTTTTTCGGAAACAAACTTATACTTTTGCATTCGGAAAGAAAATGAAACGGTATGGCGGTATTCCAGTTTACTTTATTGGAGGAAGCGAGGGACTTCCTTAAAGGCTTGCCGCAACAGGCAAACAAGAAAATACTATACAACGTCTGGAGAATTGCCAAAGGGGAGAAGAACAGCGAACTGTTCAAGAAACTGGAGAACTCTGACATTTGGGAGTTCCGTGCCCTCTACAACGGCATGGCATACAGGCTTTTCGCCTTTTGGGATACGGAAGGACAGACCTTGGTCGTAGCCACACATGGCATAATAAAGAAAACGCAGAAAACCCCGAAGAAAGAAATTGCCAAGGCAGAGGCTTTGATGAAACTGTATTTTGAACTAAAAAGAAGATGATTATGAAACGGATTGGAAGCATGAAATTCTACACCTTGGATGAGGTGACGGACGAAATCATCGGGAAAAAGGGAACAAGGGAAAGGGATGATTTTGACAACGAAGTGGAGGCTGCGGTACACGCCTATCATGTCGGCGAGGCTGTAAGGAACGCCCGCCTGCACAGCAACCTTTCGCAGGAGGAACTGGGGGAAAGGATAGGCGTGAAACGCTCGCAGATATGCAAGCTCGAAAGCGGCAGGTGCTCGCCCACGCTCTCCACGATAAGCCGTGTGTTCCGTGCCTTGGGCATACCCTCTGCGACGCTCGACCTGGGAGCGGGGGGCAAGGTCACATTGTGGTAAAAAAGAGAGGAGAGCCAATGCGGAATCTCCTCTTTCCGTTTTTCAGTATTCCAACCTTATCTCAGTTGGTTGTTCATGCTTTCCGTCACATCGGCGGATATGCCCTCCACAGTCTCGCCGTTCTCCAACTTCCCGAGTATCAGGTAGCGGAAGTACTTGTACGGCGAACCGAACCGCCCCCTCAGGCAGTGGTTCTTCGATGCCGTCAGCAGATACCAGTTCCGCAAGTCTCGTGAACCGTACACGGCACACTGTACCTTGCCTTTCCTGAACAGCCCGCGCACTATCGACTGGCTCACCCTCTTCAGCGTATGCGGCGCGCCGAAACCTACCGGGCGTGTCACGGCGAAGAACTCCTGCTCCCCCGGGTCGGAGTTGTAGAGGTTCACAATCTTGCCGTCCTGCGTCACCGCCACCGCGTCGGGGTAGGTGTTGAGACACTGCCGCAGGTTGTTTTCCGCCATGCCCCATGCACCCGAACGCATGGAGTACACCAGGGCGAACGCACCGTCGTCCGGCTGGAACAGCCATATCCGCTGCGACGTGTAGTCGTAGCCGATGCGGCACGTCTTCAGGTATTCCCGCAGCCCTTTCCCCATCGTGTAGCCTGAGAGGCTGTCCTCGCCGCCGTTGTTCAGTCCGCACTCGTCGAAGATGTCCGCCATGTGCGGCAGCGTCACGTCATGCACCTTTCCGTTGAGGGCTTCCGTCAGGCACGTCGTGCCCGCCCCGGCATACATCATCAGCCCCCTGTCCGTGGGGAACAGTATGGCGTTGTCTATCGACACCACCGCCTCCGTGTTGTATCCGCCGTCACCCTTGATGATTACGTCCCTCGGTCCGGGCTGCGTTGCGGCGTACAGACCTGTCGACGTGTCCACGTACAGCGGGTATATGCCCTCCGAGGTGAACGCCACCAACGGCGTCGAACCTGCCTGACCCTGCGAAATCGCCTGCGTGGGGGCTGCCAGCGCCAGCACCGTGCCGTCGCCCACCGTCACCTGCGTCGTGGACTTCACGGCGAAGGGGTTGCCGCTCTCCGACACGAATATGCCGTTGCGGTAGCGCACGCTCAGCTCCTTTGCGCCGTCGGCGTATGCGTTCCCTGCCGCACCGTATTCCGCAGGCTCTATTTCCTCGAAGTCACCGGTCATTTTTACTGTTGTGCCGCTGTACCTGATTGGGGACAGGAGACTGAGGTTGCCCAGCACCGTTCCGTTGCCGTGCATGGTGACGACATACGACCAGTTGCCTGTCGCCGACGTGTGGAACTCCATGCCCTTCCTGCACCAGTACTTGCCGCGGTATCCGTCAGGCCAGTCCTGCGACTGGAGACCGCCCACATACATGTCCACGGACTCCACGTTGGGGTAGGGGAGCATCACTACCGGAGGCAGCGGCAGCTCCACCTTGCTCATGGCGTACACCGTCCTGCGCTGGCTGCCGTCAACGTAGCGTACCGTGAAGTACGCAGTGCCGGTGTCGAAGCGGTACGGCGACAGGCTCTTGCTGTATACAGGATAGCACAGACCGTTCCACCTGACGCCTCCGCATGACGTGTCCGTGCCGGTGTCCAGATAACTCCCGTCCCACCGGTAGTCGACGCCCCTCTCCGTGTCGCACGGTCTGAACGCCACCGTCCGGCACACGTCGCCGAGGTTCGTCCGTCCGTTGTAGTTGTGCGCCACCGTGGCGCCGTAGGCGCTCGCCCCGAAGTCCTCCAGCGTCAGCACGCTGCCGGTCTCGTCAAAGGAGGGGATATAGCGCTCCTCCGCACCGGCTATCGCCTTGCCGATGCCGCTCTTCTCTATGCGCAGCACCCTGTGGAACGACAGGCTGTCCACCACGTCGTACATCTCCGCCTTGCTGTACGGCTGGAGCTGCACGCCTGTCGACGACGAACCGTTGCTTGTGTACGGCTGCCGGGTGAACCGGTGCACCTGGCCTGTCTTGTAGAACAGGCTCGGGGCGCACAGGAACACGTCGATGCCGAGGATGAGGTTCTTAGCCCTCTCCAGTTCCGGCATCGCCACGGCTATCTTGTGCCTGTGGAGGTCTGCCGAGATTGACACGTAACGGTCTGAACCGACATCGTTGTACGTCAGGTAACTGGTGTTCGTCTTCGACCCTATGCAGAAGATGTCCGACACCCTGACGTAAGTGCCGTCGTACATCCTGAGGGCGCAGAACCCGAACGAGCGGTACTTGTGCAGGTTGTCGCCGTTCTCCACCGCCGCGCTGACCGCCGCGTCCGTGCACTCCATGAAATACGCCATGCCCGCCTTCGACAGTCCGCGGATGTCCGCCTTCTTGTCGCCGTCCGCCATGGGGATGCCGTTGGCGTCGACATAGTTCGGCATCACGATGTCGTCGAAACTCGCCTTGTACGTGTCCGCACCGAGCGTCTCCGACCATATCCGCACCTGAAAGGCGAAGTCGTCCTTCACATACGGCTGGTAGTCCGCGCCGTCCCACATCAGCCACCGCGTCTCCGCCGTGCCCACAAGGCTCACGACACGCCCGGTAAAGGTCACGGCATTCACCCCGAAGCCCTTCATGGCGGCTATCTCCTGCCATGCCTGCTTTTCGGCGTACAGGTCGTCGCACCACAGCACGTGGTTGCCGGAATCACCCGACACCACGGCGAGGCAGTTCTCGTGGTCGTCCTCCTCCACGTCGTCGTTGTCCACCTTGTGGATGTAGTACCTCGTGTCCTTGGCGGCATAGCCGAAAGCCGTGCCGTCCTTGTCCCGCAGGGACACCGCACCCTGCTCCTTCGGCTGCCCTATCATGTGCAGCGCACCGTCCTCGTGTATCACGCCGAGCATTGCGCCGAGGTCTCCGTCCTTGCACTCGTGGTCTGACGGATTGGTCGAAAGCGAAAGAAGATTTATGTCCATTTTGTGTCAGCGTTTGCAAATCCTGTAGTACCTGATGCCCTTCGCCTCGCACGGATATGCCGACAGCCTTGACTTGCACAGTGGCAGTCCGTAGTCGTACACTATCCTGTTCACCGTCGGGCACTCCGCATGGAAGCCTATGCACCTGTACTCGGCGTTGTACTGGATGCGCGGCAGGGGGGCTTTGCTGTCCGCCTCCAGCCATCCGCGCTCCTTCGGGTTGCAGCAGAAGGCATATTCGCCCTCTGCCGTGAACACATACACCGTGTCCAATCTGCCCCCACACTCCTTATCCATGCGCTTGTAGAGTCTCTTGCTTAATGTCACACTATCGTCAGTCGGGTCTATGATTACATACATACCCCGATGACGAAGCCTGTTGATGATGTCCTTGATTCTCATATTGCAAAGATAAGCGCCGGCGTCTCCGCACGACTGTTATTTTTTAATTTCGCTCTTCCATTCGAGCGGCTCTCTCGTCCGGAACGACACCACCGCATGAATCCTGTACGTGAGGTTGCCGCGCATCCGCTCACGGTATTCCGCCACCTCCCGCCTGCTGCGGAATATCCTTGACGAAATCTCGAATACCGGCGTGGACGTGCGCCACAGCACCACCGCATAGTACTTCCTGCCCAGCAGGAACTCCATGATGTTCTCAATTACTTTCATAGTCTTTCGTTTTTTTTCAGTCCTTTATCCTTTTCCTGTAAAACTCGTAGTTGTATTTCCGCAGCGTCTCCTCGTACGGCACGCCGTGCCATTGCTCATTCCTCGCAATGTCCCTTATCCTTGCGCACACCACACGCCAGCAGCGCCATTCCTTGGCGTTGGCAAGACGCATCTCCAACTGTCTATTCGCACTTTCCATCTTTCCTGTTTCTTGCTTTTTCCACCTTTCCCTCATCCCATTCGTGTCCGAGTTCCTCCACAATCTCCCTCAGCCTTTTCAGGTCTGTGTGCGACACCGTGAGGTTATGCCCCATCCATGTGTGGCGTTTCCCCTTCTTCTCGTTCGCCTTGAACTTCGCCAGCATTTTCCGTGCCTTCTCGTGCTCCGTCCTTTCTTCCTTGTACGTCATGTCCTTCAGCCTTTCCGTTTTTCCGTTTTCCTTATTATGGATTTCGCCTTGCTCCGCATCATGGAGTACATGTTGTCCGTGATGTCGCCCCATTCGGCGTACTTCGTGTAGTCCGCCTGCGAGCCGAACATCCTCATCTGCTCACGGCAGAGGTGCGCCATTTCCTTCAGGTCGAGGATTTTCTCGTACGAGAGCGACTTGTCCGTGCGGTGCAGCGTGTCGTTGATGTCCATGAGGCACGAATCCATGATGTCCACCGCCATGTACAGCGTCACCATGAGGCACTCGATTGCCTCCATGTCCTCCTCCGGCACGCCGGCGGCTTCCAGCGTCACGTCCCTCACCTGCGATTCCGCCTCCTTGCAGTACGCCACCACCACCTTGTCGAACAGCTGCTCTATCTGCTGGCGGATGCGCATCGCCTCCTTGAAACGCCCGGTCTGTTGCAGCCTCGCCGCCCTGACCTGCATTTCCCTTATCCTGCCGTCTGCCTCGAACTTGCCCCGCATGAGCTTCATCATCTCCGCGTCCAGTTCGTGCGGCTGTATCACCCTGCTCATATCCCGAATATGTTTCCCTGCGTGTACTGCTTCCGTTTCTCCAGCTGCGGCGACACCTCGAACATGTCGTTGCTCACATACTTCCTCACGTTGGCCACACCCTGCGTGTATATCTGCTTCTTTATCTCGAATCCGTACGCCTTCCTCTGCATCGATGCAGCCGCCACGATGCTGCTGCAACTCCCTGCCGTGGGGTCTATCACCACGTCGTCGGGGTCTGTAAACAGACCTATCAGGCGCTTCAGCAGAGGCAGCGGCTTCTGCGTGGGGTGCGTGCGTGGCATCCCGAGGTCCCGGGGAAACTCCATGCAGTTCATCACCATCTCGCCGCCGTTGTTGAACTTCGGCAACTTGTCCCTGTACAGTATCAGTCCGTATTCGCAGTTGCCCACCACCTTCATGTTCGCCTTCAGCACCTGCGCCGAATAGTTCTTGCGGAACACCAGGGGGATGCAGTTCCTGAATCCGTACCTCTGGCCGAGTTCCTTGTAGTAGAACTGCTGCTCCCAGCCGCAGAATATTATCATGCAGGGCGACTTGCCCTTCTCCTTCGGCTCGGGACGCAGCATCTGCGAACAGAAGTGCATGAACTCCGCCGGACGGAAATCCTTGTCCGTGTCGAAGAACTCCTCCCCCGCAAGTTCGCTCTCGCCGTTTTTGTTGTCGCCGCCGATATACCATGACGGATTTGAGCCGTAGGCGTTCTTCCCGAGGTTGTACGGAGGGTCAGCCAGTATCAGCTGCGCCTTCGGGATGTTCATGTGCCCGTAATTCTGGAAATGGGTGTTGAACACCCCGACCCTGTTGTGCAGTGTGCGGAACTCCGGCTCTATGTCCAGTCGCACGTCTTCCACCGTGTGTTTCATATCTTTCCTGTCTTTAGTCCCAATATCCTTGCGGCGGCAAGGAAGTCGTGGAATTTCTCCATCGGCATCCTCGCCTTTCCGCCCTTTCCTGTTATCGTGCCGTCCTCCCTCACCTGGAAGTACGCCCTGCCGCCCTCCGTTTCGAGCCAGTAGATTTCAGCCTTCTCTGTCTCCATTCTTCCCATTTCTCCCATTTCTCAATCATTTTCAGTGTCGTTCTTATCCTCACGTCCCTGCCGCCACTGAGCAGTGCTCTCCGCCACATCGGGGCGAGCCTGTCCCATGGGGTGCGTGTCAGTTTCATTGCCAGTCTCGATTTCATAGCCTTCAGTCCTTTATGTAGTTGTTTACCGGGTGCAGCGCCATTGACACCGCTCTTGTCATACTTCACCTCCTTTCTTTGGCAAGAGGTCATCAATGTAGAGCCATCTGAGTATTCTCCATTTAGCAACTCTTACTTCCCATGATTCATAATATGAATTAAATTTATCCGCGGCGTAATATATACCAAGATGACTATCAGGACCAAAGTCTTCTTCCGTAAGAAGATAAACTCCGTCTTGAGGTTTTTCTCTTGCATCATGCCACAAGGACTTCTTGAACTCTTGGAGTGCCCAGTTTGCACCAGCCGTGAAATCATCTTTAATCTGTTCTTCTATGTCTCTGAGGTCTGATGGGTAGGAATAAACACCAACCCCCATAACTCCATAATCAGCTCGTACATCATTCAGATGCGCACTTGCCGCTTCCGCTATCTTCTTTTCATCTATCATGTTTATTCATTATTTTTTTTACTCCACCATGAAGTCAATCTGCCTTTGCAGACTGTCGTATTTCTGCTCCAGCACTTCCACACGCTTCACGATGCCCAGTGTTTTCGGCTTTGAAAGCACATACACCAGCGACACCATCGCCGTCAACAACGCAATCACTCCGAACGTGACCGCCAAATTTTCAAGTTTCTCCATAATCCGATATTTTGATTTTACAATATTTCCGTATACGAAAAAGGCGGCACTCCTATCCGGAATACCGCTTGCACGAAAAAGGGACAGTGTATCACTACACCGCCCCTCCAAAAAACGTTTTGAAATCTATATAGCCTATTCTGTTCCTTCCGCCACCGCCTGGGCGATGCCCTGTTCGGGGTCCTGCATCTGGTCTATCCTCTGCGAAGCCACCGTCGCCATCCAGCGCTTGAACGGCTCTGCCTTCGGCGAGGGTATTGACTGTATCAGGCGGAACAGTTGTTCCGTATCGGCAACATCCGTCATGCGCATCTTGCCGTCCGCCGCACGCATTTTCAAACCGTGACAACTTGTCACGCTTTCATTGCCTTCTGCAAGTAGCCGCTGTTTCAACTTGCGCCAGTACGCATTCGGGTTTGCGCTGTCCGTAAGAACCGCCACCACGTCCACGACCGAGAAATACCACTTCTCCTGCTCGCTGTCCCACACCGTGCGGACATTCCTGCCCTCAAACAGTTTCAGACTTTCTTTCTTCACCATACCGCATAGTTTTCAAAAAAACGACATTACACCGGAAAGGCTTTCAGACCGAAGGCTTCGTCATACGGAATGAATCCGTGCGAATCCCTGTTCTTTATCCAACAGTCCTCCTCATGGTTCAGCCTTACCACATCGGAACATTTCATTCCTGCGAGAACCGACATGACATCGTTTATCACGCCTTTCTCCTCCTCGCTCAACGCCGACACGTCAGGCTCGTCGCAGCAGAGCAGCTCATATTCCATGTCACTGCCGGCAATCCGCCTCTCCAGTCCCGCCACATGGTCATACACCGTCTCGTAGTGTTCCGGCACTGCGCCGTACCGTATAGCCCTGTACTCCAGTCCGCTGATGCCGTGCCTGTACCTCCGGTAGCAGAGGAAATCCGAATAGAACATCTCCTTGTTCAGTTTCGTCTTCGGCACTCCGCCTTTCTCCATGCTGACAATCATCCGCACCATGCACTGCAACTTCCCCGAGTCCGTTTTCGTGTATCCGTTGTACAGGCTTCTTTCCGTCTTTCCGTAGAAATACACGTGCCCGGCATCTTCCCGGGGCTCGTCTGCCGCACACGCCACCTTGTTCCGTATCTTCGTGTACGCAGCCTCGTCCCACTCGTTCCGGCTTATGTCCACCATTGCGAGCATACCTTCTTTCGACCGTACCATGTTGATTGCCTTGCCGTTGGATTCGGACGGCATGCAGCCGGCTTCGTAGTGTCCCCACTGGTTCTGCCCGAACCCCAATATTGCGGACATCTGCTGGCATGACAGCCCGTAACGTTCACGCATTTCCCTTATCTCGTCGGGGAAGGGGATGCAGTGGCGTGTCCTGTACTGGTTGTACAGTTCCGTGAACATCTGCTCGTCCTGTTCCTCCGTCGTGAACTGCCTGCCGGTGTCCTCGCATTCGTAATAGCGTGAGTAGACCACGTATTCCTCCTTGCGGAATGTCTTTGTCTCGACACCCTCCGCAAGGTAAACCCTTCCGCCTGTGTACGGACTTGCCATGTCTTTTGCGATACTCCTGTTCATAGTAACCTCCTCTCATCTGAACGCATAGTCCAACGGATGCTCCGCAATGTGGAACGATATGCAGATAGTCCTTGTGCCCGGTGCGCCAAGGGAAATCTTGACGTAGATTTCGTTTCCGTCAAAGTCCTTGCCGAACACCCACATGTCGCCGTAGGAAAATTCGTCCATTATGTTCTCGATGTAGTCGTCCGCCTCGATGTCCCTTATTATCTCCTTCCTCATTCTCGGGGTTATCCCGAGCATCTTCAGGGCTTCCTCGTTCTTCTCACGGTCAAGGAACATTATGCCGAATACCTCCAGCTTCGGCATGAACTGCCGCAGGAAATCCTCGACTTCCTTTCTGCTTCTTACGGAATGACTGTTCATTTCTCTCTGTTTTCGATGACGCAAAGTTACAACGTTTCCCGAAATAGTAAAACGTTTCCAACGTTAAAGTTTGTGTAAACGTGCATCATTTTACCTTTACGTCATTTTTCTATCTTTCCCTATCACAGAAAGTCCCATGGGCTCACTCCGTTGTAGTCGTAGGTGTTTCTGTGGTATCGTCTCCTGTCCTCTATCATGTCCTCCACGTCTTCCGCCGTCTGCGTCATGTCCAGCGTGCAGCCCACGAGGGCATCCTCTATGCACGTCCGGCTTATGCCGTCCATGCTGGCGATGTCCGCATCCTCCACCTCGTACCAGCCGTCACCGTTGTGCACCAGCTTCACCGTCACCCAGTTGTTGTCCGTCCTGCCGTCATACTCGAAAGTCCCGGGCATCTCGCAGTTCTCCTCGCAGTACCTTTGGATGCGCCCCTCAATCTCCTCCAACAGCGTCTTTATCCTCTTCTTCATAACCGTTATCTTTTTCTTGACATCTTGGTTCTTTGTCATATTCCACATATCTGCCGAGCCTCCTGCAA
>CAVHUR010000042.1:0-17920 GCA_963639575.1 uncultured Spirochaetota bacterium | reverse complement strand
GAGTATAGATTGCGCCATTGGCGGCATCCGCGGTGTTCACCGTGTTGACCTTTGTCTCCGTCTGGTCGCGTACTATCTGCACGCTCTCGACGGTGAGCTGCTTGCCCTGGACATAGAGTTTGTCCGCCACAAGACTCTCTATTGTCTCTGCCGTAAGTTCCATTTCCACATACTTTGCGGTCGACGTGACATCCTTGCAGGGCAGGATGTTGTGCCACTCCGGACTGTTGGCACACAGCTGAATCTGTGCTCCCTTCTCCGTCACGGTGTAGTTGACACGCAGGAAGTCGCCTGCCTTTGCCCCGGCTTCGGTGAATTTGTCGCCCGAAACCTCTATAGTGTTGTCCCAGTTGCCTATCGTCTGCGGAGTGTCAAGCAGCGTGGCGACTACCGTCTTGTTGTCCGCAGGCTCTTCCGCAGGCTCGCCGTCACTCTCGATAACGACCTTCACGAGTGTCACTTCCTCGCCTCCCTGGATGCGTATGCCCGATGACTTGATGTCGGAAATCATGTCTTCGGCAAACACATATTCCGTTGTGGGTCCGTCGCCCGACACGAGGTCTGTCCACGGATAGTTGAGTGCCACCTTGCAACCGCCGTTTTCGGTGGTCACCACCAGTCTGTCGCCAGCCTTCACGGATGCGAACAGCGAACCGTCGAGGTTAGTTCCGTCAGACCAGTTGAGTGTTACAGGACCTTCGAAGATCGTTACCGATGCTGAGAGGCATGTGCACACCAGCAGGAGAATCATTGATGTAAAGAGTTTTTTCATAATAAATCTATTGTTTTGTTGTCATTAGTTCACGGATGCAAAGTTACTCTGCGCCAGACAACTCCGCATCCACAATCTTAGCATTTAATGACACTTTCCTGCCTTTCTATGATTTCCAGGCACATACGGGTGTTGTGATAGGGACATTTCCAGAATCCTGCATGGTCGTCATTCCTATTGGGAGTGCCTTCGGGAGATACGCTCCAGTACCACTCGCCGTTATCCCAGTCGACGAGATTGCGCTTTATGTAGTCGTAGCAGCGCAGTGCCCTGTCCATGTAAGCACGGCTCTCACCGCCTTCGGAGCGCATCGCCATGTTCATCTCGCCAATGACGCACTCGCACTGCACCCACCAGTCACGCTCCGTGGTGGTGTGTCCGTCGCTCTTCCAACGCTCTCCGGTGAGCGAGCCGTCACTGTTGAGACCCTCCTCCGAGGCATCGGCTATGCGCTTCACTATGGGCGCAAGCCTTGCCGTAAGGGTCTCGTCACCCAGCACGGCGGCGGTCTCGTCGAGCAGCCACGATGCCTCTATGTCATGCCCGAAGCTCTCTATGTCGCGCCGTCCCTGCCATTCGGCATTGAAGAAAAGGTCAAGGTGTCCCGTCTCAGGATTGAGCAGTTTGTCGGCAAACACGTCCACAAGACCTAAAATCTGCCGGCGCAGTCCCTCGTCACGCCACACACGGTAGAGATTGGTGTAGGGTTCGATGACATGGAGGTGCGTGTTCATCGTCTTGTCGCAGTTCTCGTCCTTGTCGCTGAGACGCATGTCGCCTATCGGCAGCCACTCTCGCGTCAGGGCTTCATGGTAGCCTCCGTACGCAGCATCATAGGCATGAGCCTCTACGGAGCGGTATAAGTCAACGGCTGTGCGCAGAGCCTGTTCGTCGCCGGTGGCGCGCGCATACTCCGAAAAACCGTAGATGGCAAAGCCTATGGCGTAAGTCTGCTTCTTGGTATCGAGGGGATTGCCGTCGGCATCGACCGACCAGTAGACGCCTCCGTACTCCTCGTCGATGAAGTGACGGAGCATGTAGTCGCGTGCCCAAGTAGCCATGTCGAGGTATTCCTTGCGCCCGAGCACCCTGTAAGCAGCCGAGAACGACCACAGGATGCGTGCATTGAGGATGGCCCCGCGCGGAGCATCCTCCTCGACAACGCCCTCGCCGGTCTGCCTGCCATAGAAGCCGCCGCGACGGTTGTCCCTCATCACGGTGCTCCAGAAAGGCAGTATGTTTTCTTCGAGCAGCCGTCGTGCGTCGGCTGCAAACTCACGGTTATCCATTGTTGCGGTTCTTTTCTATCATCTGCATTATGTTCCTGACCGACGTTTCCGAGCGGAATCCGTCCTCTGGAGTATTCATGCAGTAGTCTATAAGGCGGTCTACGGTGCTGGTGGCGACGTGCATGCGCGTGTCGGACGATGCGTAGTAGATGTAGACACGTCCGTCGGGGGTCGCTATCCAGCCGTTGGAGAACACCACGTTCATCACGTCGCCGATGTATTCGCCGTCCTGCGGCACGAGGAAAAAGCCGCCCGGACTGGCTATGACCTTGGAGGGATCTTCCAGAGACGTCATGTACATGTACAGCACATAGCGCAGTCCGCTCGCCGTGGCACGCACTCCGTGGGCAAGGTGAAGCCAACCTTTGGGCGTCTTTATAGGCGCGGGGCCTTCGCCGTTTTTCACCTCCGTGATGGTGTGGTAGTGGCGCTCGTTGATTATCTTCTCCTCTTTCACCTCGGCATGGGTGATGTCATCGACCAAAGCCCAGCCGATGCCGCCGCCCGAACCGGTATCTATAAAACCGTCCTGGGGGCGTGTGTAGAAGGCGTATTTGCCGTCCACGAACTCCGGATGCAGCACTACGTTGCGCTGCTGGCTGCGTGTCTTCAGGTCGGGCAGGCGCTGCCAGGTCTTCAAGTCCTTTGTCCTTGCTATGCCGGCGGTGGCGGTTGCCGCAGAGAGATCGCCCGGCTGGCTGTCGTCATGACGCTCGGCGCAGAACACGCCGTATATCCATCCGTCCTCATGGCGGGTCAAACGCATGTCGTAGACGTTGGTTGCGGGCACCGTGTCCTCAGGAAGCAGCACCGGCTCATCCCAGAAACGGAAGTTGTCCACGCCGTTGTCGCTCTCCGCCACGGCAAAGAACGATTTGCGGTCAGCGCCCTCCACGCGTACCACAAGGCGGAACTTGCCGTCCATATAGATAGCGCCCGAATTGAGAGTGGCATTCATCATGATGCGTTCCATGAGGTACGGGTTGGTCGACTCGTTGAAATCATAACGCCATTCCAGCGGTGTATGCCCGGCGGTCAGTATCGGGTTCTCATAACGTTCGTATATCCCGTTTGAGGTCTCGAGAGGTTTGTTTTTCTTTGCAAGCAACGCCTCGTGTGCGCTACGGATTTCCTTTTCCCGTGTTTTGAAGTCTTTCATGTCTGTAGTATGGTATTTTTGTCTGTTGCAGTTATGTCGTTTCTTGTGTCTATTGTGCTATGTCTTTCACGAAGAGGGTGGTTTCATCCGCATGAAAGCGGCGGAAATCCTCCTCCGAAGGTTTGCCCGGCGCCGCCATGTAGTTCTCTTCGGGCTTGTCCCAGGCATTGCGCCACAGCAGCACATAGCACAGAGGGTATTCCCGGAGCACAGGCAGGAGCACTTGTGTGAACCATGTGGAGTCAGGCACATTGTTGTAGCCGGTCTCCGTAACGGCAATAAGCTTGCGGTGTTTAGCGCCCACTTGCTTCATCACATCAAGTTCCGAGCGCAGCCAACGCTGGTACTGCGCATTGTCGGGCTTGCGCTGGTAGATGTCGATACCGAGCAGATCCACCACGTCGTCGCCGGGATAGTACTGTTCATAGTGCTGCACAGTCTCCGCCCCGTCGGCGAGATTGGGCGAGTAAGCCCACACTATGTTGCTGCCGCCACGGCGCATCATGTACTTGTATGTGTAGCGGTAGAACTGCCGGTACTGCTCTGCCGTGCAGCCGGTAGTGCCCCACCAGAACCACGTACCGTTCATCTCGTGCCACGGACGGAATATTACGGGTATCAGTCTGCCGTCTGCCGTACGGAGCGAAGCTATGAACCGCGACACCTTGTCAAGCCATCCGTTGAACTTGGAGTGCAGTTCTCCTCCCGGCAGAAGTTTGCCCACGGCATCTCCGCTCGGGTCCCACGCATTGTTTCCGGTTACCGGGTTGTTGGGATGCCAACTGAGTGTAACGATGCCGCCACGCTCATGCTGGGCCACTATCTCACGTTGTATACGGTCAAAAGGCACGCCGTCGAGATTGCAGTCCTTGTCAATCTCGATGTCACCGAGGTCAAATCCCATCACGGCAGGATAGTCTCCGCACACCTCTTTCACGTCGGAGCGTCCCTCATCCCATTTCCATGAGCAGCCGTACACTGGGTCATCCTGGTGTCCTATCATCACTCCGCGCTTCTGCAGGGCAGCCAGACGGTTGATGAGTCTTGTCGCCGGCTTGCGCGAAGCCCCGGCTGTGGAGGTTGCCGCAAGGGCAACCAACAGTGTCATCGCCACCTTATATATATATGTCATAAGTGTTCTATTGTTTCGTAATCTCAAATACACGGCTTGCATAGTCGCCGTCAAGCTGCATCTCTACGCCCACCTGCATGAGGAAATCGCCTGTAAATGCCTTGCCGTCGAGTGCCGACGGTTTGCCGTTGACCTTCACATTGCGCTCGTGGAGGACATATGTCGCCGAGGCGTCAAGTCCGTCGAGGAGCAGGCGTGGCATTGTCATGTTTATGAAGTTCTCCGTCTTGTAGGCGAAGAGCACCGCATTCTGCCGTGCGTCATCGACATACATCAGAGATGAAAAACCGTTGTGGTCATAGGGAGACACCAGTCTGTAGAGGTTGCCGAGCTGCACCGTGTTGCGCAGGTTCTTGTAGTCACCGATGGCAACGGTGCACTGTGCACGCTCCTCCTCGGTCATATTGCGCGGCTGGAGCTCCATTCCGAGGCGGCCGCTCATGGCTACGTCACAACGGAACTTTATCGGCATGATGCGCCCTGTCATGTGGTAGGGCGACCCGGCAATATGTTGCGCCATGGCATTGGACGGAAAGAAGTAGCTCGTACCCCACTGTATGTACACCCTTTGCAGTGCGTCATTGTTGTCACTTGTCCAAAATTCGTCAAAATAAGGCAGCAGTCCGTAGTTGGCGCGCCCTCCTCCACTGGCGCAATCCTGTATCACCACGTCGGGATACTTTGCCCTTATGCGCTCCATCACCTTGACTAATCCGCGGTGATAGTCTAT
The DNA here is from genome assembly GCA_963639575.1 of uncultured Spirochaetota bacterium. Lineage (GTDB taxonomy): Bacteria > Bacteroidota > Bacteroidia > Bacteroidales > Bacteroidaceae > Prevotella. The sequence goes on along the minus strand of CAVHUR010000042.1, from coordinate 12,838 downwards.
GTACAGGTTCTGCTGTTTACCTGTCGGCAGATACACAGAACCGCAGTTCTGTATCGAGGCGTTGGCATCCCACTTTATATACGCCACCTCCGGATACTTCGTCAGCAGATTGTCGACAATGCCGAAGACAAAGTCCTGCACCTTTGGATTGGTCATGTCGAGCACCAGCTGCGTGCCTCCGCGGCCGAGCTTCAGTTCCCTACCCTTGGTCTGCAGCACCCAGTCGGGATGCTTTTCGTAAAATTCGCTCTTTGTATTGGCGGCTTCAGGTTCGAGCCAGATGCCGAACTTTATGCCCCGTTCGCGTGCTGCCTTGCAAAGAGAGTCCAGTCCTCCGGGCAGTTTGGCGGTGTCCACCACCCAGTCGCCGAGCGATGTGGAGTCGTTGTTGCGCGGATATTTGTCGCCAAACCAACCGTCGTCCATCACGAACAGTTCACCTCCCATCGACTTGATGTCGTCCATCATGTCGATGATTTTCTTCTCCGTGATGTCGAAATAGATGCCTTCCCATGAGTTGAGCAGCATGTCGCGCACGGCGTTTCCGTTGTGGAGCATGCCCTCATGGCGTGCCCAGTAGTGGAAATTGCGGCTCACTCCGCCCATGCCTTTGTCCGAATAGGTGAGCGCAAGATGCGGTGTGGCGAAGGTTTCGCCCGGTTCAAGCACATACTCCGAGGACTGCGGGTCAATCCCGGCATACACATGATGCGTCTTGGCATCGGCAGTGTTGACACGGATTTCATAGTTTCCGCTCCAGCAGAGCACCGCTCCTATGGTGCGTCCGCAGCGTTCCTGCGGCTTGCCGTCGAGCGACAGCATTATCTCCGGAGCGTCGCAGTGGGCGTTGCGCGCCCCGTCGGTGTTGCGTATGACCTTAAGTCCCGGCGTGAGAGCTTCCTGCGTGGGCACAGCCTCAGCCGCCCAGTTGCCGTGCAAGTGGGTGAGCCACACGTCGCCACGGCGGAGTGTGAGCTGTCCGCTGTCAAAACGCTTCAGCGTGACGGCACGCTTCTCCCTGTGCGAAATCTCCGTCCAGGTCTCTATTATGTCCACTGTCGTGTAGGCTTTGTAGCACAGGCGCACCGTGACAGGTTGCAGTTTGTCCTTCATCGTCACCACAGTGACGGTGGCATTCCCCTCATTGTGCGTCTCCGCACCGGAGACCTCAAGTTCCAGGTTGATGTCTCCGCCGGCGTGCTGCACCTGAAGAGCCGGCAGATGAATCATGTCCACAGTGCCGAAGGCAGGCATTGCCGGAAAATTGAAGTCGTCGCCAGAGTCCGCCAACTGCCACGGATTGGCAACGGCGGCGCCATAGTAGGCCATGCGCAAGTCCTCCCCTTCGTTGGCTTGCAGCAACATTGTGGTATTCGGAGTCTTCACTTCTATCTTCCCCTGCCATGCGTATGCCGGGGTCAAGCACAGTGCGAGGAGCGATGATGCTATGTATCTGTTCATGTCAGTCATGCTGTTGACGTTATTTCTTGACTATACGGATGTTGCCTATGCAGAAGTCTGCGTTGTAGGCAGCCGACGGTTGGAGTATCAGGCGCAGTGTCTGCCATGAGCCTGCGGCACTGATGCCGTTGGTAGCCATGTCCTTCAGCGGCAGGGTGACGGTCTTCCAGTTGCCGAAAGTGTTTATTCCCGCACCGTCGGCAGGGTTCCATGCCCAGTCGTTACCCCAGTTGAAACAGAACTTCAAGCCTGTCGCTTCGGTGAGAGGGTGGTCTTTTGTGTTGAGGACTTCAAACTTCAGCACATAGTCATCCACATTAATAACGTCACCCGTATCAATCATATTGCAGCTCAAGTCGACAGTATTCCATGCCCAAGCGCCGAAGTCGCCTGTGAAATGCAGGTGCTTGTGGCCGAGCGAGGAGGATGCTGTCGACGTGGCATCGTCGCCTTCCACTGCTACCGACACGTCGCCGCTGACATTCATCTGCACTCCGTCGAAGTCGCCGTAGAGCAGGTTTGACGTGGGACGGAACGGCAGTACGGCTGTCTTCTGCCCGCCTTCACTCGACTGCCACTGCAGTGTAACGGTGGAGTTATCGGGGGTTCCCTGCGGCACGAGCACCTTCATCGACGACTTGGTGATGTCGCTCACCGTCGCCTCAGTGCCGTTCACCAGCACCTTGGACTGTGTGCCGAAGTCATACACGTCGAAGTTTGCACCGCTGACAGTCACGCAGTCGCCGGCATTGACAAACTCGTTCTCCAGTCCACTGACCGTGAGTGTGGGGAACGGCACTATGAAGTCATACGACGCAGTGCCCCTGTCGGTGACATACTCTATCTTGTTGACGGTCTCGAAAGACAGTGTTTCGGGCACACGCACATTGGCGTAGGTGGAGGCGGTGTAGGCTTCCTTGAGGTCTACAGCCACGGTGTTGAACGTCACGGACTGCACATTATTGAGGTTCTTGCCCTCTATGCGCACCATCGTTCCTATCTCGGCCTGTGTGATAGGCGTAGCGAGTGCCGTGTCGCCTATGTTGTATACCGCCTTAATCTCAGGCGCGCCGGCATTTGCCAACTGGTCTGCCGGGGTGTAGCCGTCATTGTATTCCACGATGTTGTCGCACGATGCGAACGCCAGCGTGAGCGCTGCTGCGGCACATACGGCAGCAAACGGTCTTACGGAAAATATCTTGTTGTTCATAGCAATAGTTGTTGTTAGTTCCAGCCTGGGTTGTTCTTGTCTATATACTTGTTGGTGTTGATTTCCGATGCAGGCAGAGGATAGAGCAGGCAACGCTGCTGGCGCACCTTGCTTACACCCGAGTCGTCACTGCCTTCGAGGGAGTTCATGGCATCGAGATAAATGCCCCAGCGTATCAAGTCCCAACGGCGGTCGCCCTCGCAGGCGAACTCCTTGGCACGCTCCTCGATGATGGCGGAGCGCAGTTTCACCGTCGTGTCGAGTGCTCCGGAGCCTTCAAGCGTAGCCTCAACGGCATTGCTTCTGTCGCGCACCTTATTAAGATATGTCACTGCGGCGTCCGCATGACCGAGTTCAGCCTCCGCTTCGGCATACACAAGCAGCACATCGGCATAGCGAAGGAACGGCCAGTTGCAGTCGGCATCCTTGATTGCATCGTTGGTGACATCGTCATATTTGGTGGTAAACGCCAGACACTGCGAATCCATGGAGTAGTAATAGCTCACTCCGTCGGCATATATCCCGGTGGGATCGCCCACATGTGTGCCGTTGAGATTATAGCCTGTCGCCATGATGGTGTACTCTTCATCCTTCGGATAGTAGAACCCTGAGTTCGACTGTTCCTGTGTGTAGGCACGCCAACGGTGCTTTACGCCTTTCACTATGCGCAGGTCATCATGGTCGAAGAGGTCATACCAGTGGCGTGTGCAGCCTATCCAACCGCCCTCCTGGATAAAGTCTGACCCTGCGGCAGTCTTGTATCCGGCATACTGGGTGTGTATTGCGTTCTTGTAAGTGGCGTCGCCGCTCACACTGCCCACCGAGAACATGAACTCGCTGGCATTGGCGTTGGCACGCTTCCACAGGTTGTCATAGTCCAGCAGTTCATAGTCGCCGTATTCGCCGTCTATCACCGCCTTGGCCCATTGGGCAGCTTTGGCGTAGAGGGACTTTGCGTCCAGGTCGGCGTATCCGTCCACCTCCTGCTTCTGCAGGGTAATGCTGCGCAGGGGAGCATAGGTCTTCGTGTCACCGCTTCCGTCGTAGGCTTTGCCCGAACGGATTGTTATCTCCGTGCCGGCAGGCATCGCTGCCGAAGCCTCCGTGGCGTAGACCTTGGCGAGAAGTCCTGCCGCCGAACCGGCGGAGGCGTGTCCCGACTGCCATGCAGCATCGGTATTCTTGTACATCATCGCCGCTGCACTCTCAAGTGTCGACGTGATGTACTCGTAGACTTTTGCTATCGACTGGCGCGGTTGGCTAATGTTCTCGTACTTGGAGTCATTCGCCTGGATGGGTATCTCGCCGTAGGCACGCACGAGAAGGAAATAGCACAGAGCCTTCTGGAAGCGCACTTCGCCGATGAAATTGTTTTTCTCAGCCTCCGTGAGGTTCTTCATCTCGTTGATGCGGGTCTCCGCAAGGTTGGCGCGCTTTATGAGTCCGTAGCATCCTTTCCACAGTGCGTCGGTCACATCACTCTCTCCCTGGAAGTTGCCCGTGCCGAACTTGTTGAACATCCAGTCCGGTCCCGATATGTAGTCAGCGTCGATTTCCAGCACACGGGGGAAGTATCCCCAGCAGAACATGTCGTATATCCACTTGCTGTACACGCCTGTCACCCATGAGCTGGCGGCGTCGGTGCCGTCGCCCACCTTGTCTTCAGTAATCTGTCCGTCAGGATTTTCCTCTATCCAACTGCTGCAGCCGGTCAGCGAGAACACCGTTACGGCAGCAAAAGCGAGGACGGATAATATATTCTTTTTCATTGTTGTTTCCTTTATTAAAATACTACATTCAGTCCCAAAGCGAAGCTGCGCGAGCTCGGATAGGAATAGCTGTCCACACCCGGGCAGGCAGCATTGCTGCCGCCGGCATTGACATCGGGGTCAAACCAGCTGTATTTGGTTATGGTGAAGAGGTTGTTTGCCGTGAGCGTCAGGCCTATCTTCTCAATGAACTTGACCGGGCGGATGAAGTCATAGCCCAGTGTTATGTATTTCATCTTGAGGTAGCTGCCGTTCTCGATGAACCTGTCGCTCATGAGCCAAGTGCGTGTATAGCCCGCCGTAGCCTTCGGCCACTTCGCCACGCTGGCGGTTTCGGGAGTCCAGCGGGAATTGTAGGCATCCACGGTAATGTTGCCTATGTTGGACATCTGGATGTCGGTGAGGTTGTAATTGAATATGTCGTTGCCCTGACTACCCTGGAGCATGAAGCTCAGCGAGAAGTTTTTCCACGAGAGATTTGACGTGAATCCGTAGGTGAAATCGGGGTTCGTGTCGCCTATAATGGTACGGTCTTTCTCCGTGATGTAGCCGTCGCCGTTGATGTCACGGTACTTTATCTCGCCTACATGCTTCAGAGCCTCGCTGTCACTGAGGTTGGCATACTCCTTGAAAGAGCGCACCTCGGCGATGTTGTCGAAGAATCCGTCCTCCACATAGCCGTATATCGTACCGATGGGACAGCCGTTGCGCTGCAGGAACATCTGGTCCGCACGGCTCCACAGTGCTGTGGCGTACTGGTCGCCCTCAAGTCCGCCGATGCGGTTGCGGTTCATTGACAGGTTGGCGGAGATGTCCCACTTCAGCGGAGTCTTTGTCAGCACGGCGTAATTGAGTGTGAACTCCACGCCCTCATTGGTGACATTGCCGCTGTTGATCATCATCTGTCCGAAACCGGAACTTGCCGGAATGGTGACGTTCTGCAACAAGTCGCGCGTCTTCTTGTAGTAGTAGTCGACGGTAAACTGCAGTCTGTTGTCGAAGAAACCGAAGTCCACGCCGGCGTTGAACTGTGCCGTGGTTTCCCATTTCAGGTCGGGGTTGGTCGGTCCGCGCCAGTCTATGAGCGACACTCCGTTGCTCAATGTGCCGTTGTAGGAATAGTTGGCGGCATTGAGGAGCGACAGTGTGCGGTATGCACCGATGCCCTGGTTACCGGTCTCACCATAGCTCAGACGGAACTTGAGGTTGCTGAACACGTTCAGGTTCTTTATGAATGTCTCGTCGCTTGCACGCCATGCGAATGCGCCGGAGAGGAATGTCGCCCACTTGTGGTCCTTTGCGAACGACGAACTGCCATCAGTTCGCACGCTGCCGGTAAACATGTACTTGCCGCAAAGCGTATAGTTGATGCGGGCAAGGAACGACTCCAGCGACTGCTCTGTCTTGCTGCTCGCTATGACAGGGCGGTCAAGAGCCAGCGACATGTCGGCTTCCTTGGTCAGGTCACTTGGAAAATTGGTGGCCGTCATCGACTCTGTCTCGCCGATGCCGCGCTCGAATGTCATACCTGCCACGGCATTCACGGCGTGCATGCCCCATGTCTTGTCAAAGGTGAGGATGCTCTCCGCCGTCAAGCTTTTCCATATATTGGATGCCTTGCCGCCCTTGCCGTTGTAGGGAGACTTGCCTTCCTGCGTGTGGCGGTCGTAGTAAGTGCCGCGGTGACCGTCGTTATAGCCCAGACCGAGATTCTGCCGGAACTTGAGCCAAGAGGTGAACTTGGCCTCCAGATACGAGCTGGAGAACCACGAAATCTGCTTCAGTTCGTCCTTAGCACCGTGCACATAGTTGTACGGATTGGCAGCAAGCCAGTTGAGTTCATCCAGTTGTTCGGTCGAAGTATGCACGCCATAGGTAGACGGGAAGATGAGTGCCGAGCGGATGATACCCGTGTTTTCCGAGTTGGTTCGCTGGAAATTGGTCACCGTGTTGGTGAAGAACGAACTTGTGCCTATCTCCACATACTTGTTGATATGGCGGCCTATGTTGAGCGAAACGCCATAGCGGTTGAACCCGGTGTTGCGTATGATACCGCCCTGATCGGTGTAGTTGCCCGAGAAACTGTACCATCCCTGGTCGCTGCCGCCGCTCACGCTGAGACTGTAATCCTGCTGCCAGCCCGTGCGGTAGATTTCGTCCTGCCAGTCAGCACCTGCCACTTCGTCCACATTGCCGTAGTCGTCGGTGCGCAGACCGGGGTTGAGGAAGTCGTCGGGAGAGGGGTTGTAGGTGCCCTGACTGTACACATAGCCGCTGCCGACATAGGGATATTCCCATGTGCCAGAGTAGGGGTCTTTGGTGGAAGAACCCTCATAGTAGCGGCTGTTTGACGCCGCCTCGTTCTGGTAGAGGGCGTAGGTGTAGGCGTCAAGCACCTTCACGCGCTTGCCTATGTTGGATATGCTCCACTTGGAATTGAACTCCACCTTCGGCTTGCCCTCGCCTTTCTGTCCGCGTTTGGTGGTGATGATGACCACGCCGTTGGCGCCGCGGGAACCGTAGATGGCAGTAGCCGAAGCGTCCTTGAGCACCTCTATCTTCTCGATGTCATTGGGATTGATCATCGAGAGCGGCGATGTCGACTGGTTGTTGCCGTCGTTGGCGCCGCTCTTAGGCACTCCGTTGGGGTCTGTGCCGTAGGGAACGCCGTCGACGATATACAGAGGTTGCGACGAGGTAGTGAAGGAGTTGGCGCCGCGCACGGTGATGTTAACGCCTGCGCCGGGCGAACCGTCGTTCTGCGAGATGTTCACTCCGGCAATCTTTCCCTGCAGTCCGTGAGCCACATCGGTAGCTCCGCCCTTCATCAGCTCGTCATTCTTTATCTGCGTCATGGAGCCCGTGAGGTCGCGTTTCTTCATTGTGCCGTAGCCCACGACCACCACTTCGTCCATGATTTCAGCGTCCTCCTTGAGGACAATCTCCACATAGTCCCTACCTTTCAGGTTGATGACCTGGGTCTTGTAGCCTATCATCGACACCTGAATCATGCTTTTGCCCTTCGGCAGGGTGAACGAGAAGTTTCCGTCCACATCTGTGATCGAACCCACAGACGTGCCCGGCACCTGCACACTTGCACCTATCATCGGCTCGTTGGCCTGGCTTCCGTCAAGCACCTTGCCCTTGATTGCCGTCTGTGCGCACACTGCGGCGCACACCGACAGCAGCAATGTAATTAATGATAATACACGTTTCATGTTGTTGTTTTTAGTTATTGTCATTCCACTTTCATCAGTTCTATCTTCTCAAGCACAAATCCCCGTCCGGTGACGACGATGCCTCTGGTCTTCGCCTTGTCGAGTGACACGTCGCTGAATGTCATCACCACGTCGTTGCCATCGAGGGTCTGCCACTCCGGTTCGCCGCCGGTCTCTATGTCAGTCCAGTCGCCACGGTTCTCACGGAACGACATCTGGGGTGTCACGCCCTCCTCTCCGGGCAGCAGTCTGTAGCTTATGACGAGCACGTCATCGGCGGTGCATTTCTGGAAAGGCTCTGCCGTGAGGCGCAGATTGCCGCTCCAGTCATTGGGGAAAACCTGCTCTCCGTGAAACAGTTCGCCCGGTGCGAGCCTGTATTCTTTGGGCGCACGCTGCGCACCGCTTGTGTCTTCGCTGCGCTCGCCCGCAAACGACACGATGCCGAGAGCGTCGAGTTGGTAGTCCTTGCCGCCTATCAGCATTGCCACGTTGTCGCCTCCGCCGGCAAGCGAGAGCTTTATCAGCGGTGCGTCATCATCTATGTAATAGGTGAAGGTGTCACCTCCTGCGGGCGCACCGTCCACTGTCTGGTCTATGGGATTCCATGTGAAGTCCATCAACTTCACGGCAGAACCGTCCTTGGTCTTGCTGATATGGAGCCTCAGAGCATCGCCCACCTTCAGTCCGGACAGTGCTTTGCCTTTTATCTCCGCCGCCCCTCCCCAGTTGGAGTCCATTCTTGCGGCAGGGCCGTTCCACACCGTTGTCTCCTTGTAGTCGGCGGCTTTTGCCAGCGTGGCGTATCTGATGCGGTAGTCATGTCCGCCCACAGCCACACCGTTTTTACGCAGTGACGGCAGCATGTCGGCGGTGACGGTCATGCGAAAGGCGTTCTTCACCCCGAAATACTTGTACTGCGCCGCCATGGCCTGCCACCCGTCAGGGTTCTGGAATGTGCCCTGTGCCGTGCGTGCCGCATTGTCGGCATAGACCGTGAGGATGTCGCCCTCCTCGGCATCGGCAAAGAACCGTGCCTCGATGACTATCTTGTCCTTCCACCCCGGACCTATTGTCTTCGGGCCTACGAGGATGATGCGCTCAGCAGCACCGGCGCACATGGCGCACAGCAGGGCGGCAACCACCAGCAAGAGTCCCTTTCCGTTTTTCATTCTTTCCATTTTTCAATATCCCAATATCCAAATGTTTCCAATCCTTCAACAATTACCTTCTTCAGTCCCCCATGAGTGCCCTCATCTGGTCACGGTCGAGCACAGTGCCCGAACCGAAGGCTTCCTGCCACCACTGCCTGTCCGCAAAGCGGTGGGTATCGGAGTTTCCGTTGTCATAGTCGTAGTCATACCACGGCATGAACCACACCCATCGCGAACCCTCCTGCCAGATGTCGCTCCATGCCGACATCTTCACTTCGTCGCCATTGCCGCACTCCGCGAGCGCGATAAGTTTCGTGGGATATTTCGCAAGCAGTTCCTTATAGTCCTTCATCAGCGGATACTGCAGCGCATAGTAGGAGTCGCGGCCTACCACGTCCACCACGTCATCGCCCGGATACCAGTCGTCGTCGCCCGTCTGGGAGTTCCACACCCAAATGAGGTTGTTCAGTTTGTGGTGGTTGACAAGCCTGTCGTAGAGGAAGCGCCACAGTTTCTTGTAGGCGTCAGCGCCCTTTATGCCCCACCAAAACCACGCTTTGCCGCCGTCATATTCATAAGTGTTGCCGGCAGCCTCGTGCAGCGGACGCCACAGGACGGCAATGCCGCGCTTCTGCATCTGCTTCAGATAGCCCGCCACCTGGTCGATGTCGCTCACCAATCGCTTGTAGTCAGCCGACTGAGGATTGCCCACGCACGTAGGGTCAAAGGACGTTTCGCCCGCCTCAGTACCGGGCGTGCAGGTGTAGTCAGTGCCGTTGTTGGCAGGCATCTGCCAGTGCCACATGCACCCGACGATGCCTCCTGCCTTAGCCCACTCCCTCACCACGGTGTCGTCACTGTAGTCTATCCATCCCTTGGGATTGACGTCTTTCGACGCATGGATGTTGATGAAGTCGAACGTGTTGACGGCAGGATACCTGCCGGTCCACTCCTTCACCATGTCGGCTTCCTTTATGTTCCAGTCCACACTCGCCATTACGCCCGACACCGACTTTGTCCCAAAAACGCTCCAAAGCACGTTGTAGAGTTTCACCGCCTCGGCAGTGGCATCGGGATTGGCGAGCGCATGCCCTCCCTTTCCGGGCCCGGGCTGCTCCGTTGCAGGTTCTTTGGCACACGACACGCACGTCAATGCCAACATGAACACCATTGCCAACAATTTCCTTGTCTTCATTGTTTAAGTTCTTAATTACCGTTTAATCAGTACTTGACGGTTGCAAAATTATTGCAAACGCATTACACCGGTTGACACAATCTTACCTACAAACGACACAATTTTGCCATTCGTGAAAAGAGCGGGCTGTTTTGTGGCAAAGGCAATGCAGGCGAGAGGAAAGAAAGACAAAAAAGACGGAAAACGTCAGATGACGACTTTCGTCTTGTAATACTTCTCGCGGAACTCCGTGGGCGAGCAGCCTTTGTTCTTGCGGAACAGCCGGTTGAAGTTGCTCAGCGTGTTGAAACCGCAACTGTAGCATATCTCGCTGACACTCTCTGTGGTGTCTACCAAATGGCGCGCGGCCACCCCGAGGCGGATGTCCACGATGTATTCGCTCAGCGTCTTGCTGGTGCGCAGCTTGAAAAAGCGGCTGAACGACGTGGGCGACATACCCACGAGGTCGGCGAGATCGACAAGTCGCAGCTCGTCCTTGAAGTGCTGCTCTATGTACTCTTTCACCTTTAGCACACGGCGGCTGTCGCTGTCCACGTCCACCTTGGCAAACGATGTGGTGGACAGTTCGCGTGTGCCGTCGGCGAGAGAAAGCTCGTAGAGGGCGGTGAGAAACTCGATGACGGCATGGAACTTGTCCTGCATGGCGGACAGGCAGCACAGCCTGGGGCTTACCTTCTCTATCGCCTCGGGCGTGAAGACCACCCCTTTCCTCGCCTTCTCGAAAAGGTTCTTTATCGGCAGAAGGGGCGTGCGGTTGAATATGCTGTCGGCATTGGTGAAGTCAAGGAAGAACTGGACGGTAATCTCACGTATCTCCTCGCTGCGGCAATCGCCCTGAAGCCAGACGTGCTCAAGGTCGGGACTGGTGATGAGGACAAGCTCGCGGTCGCCTATGACCTCCGTGCTGTCGCCCACGACGCGCACCACTCCGGCGGCGTTCTCCACGTAGTTGAGTTCGAAAACCTCATGCTTGTGTATCGGGTAAGTGAATTCCTTCTTACGCCGATCAGCCACATACATGAAGTCATTGTCCATCAGTGGCGGCAATTCCCGCAGCACTCTACCGTCCATAACATGTGTGAGTTTCGCTTGCAAATATAGAGATTATTTCACCAATCCGCAACTTTTGCAAACCAAAAACGCCGTTTTTCGCCGTCAGGCAGGTTGCAGCGGGGACGCTGCAACTACTATAAACGCCAACAAGCGCAGGCGAATGAAGTAGGCGAAGCGTCCCCGCTTTGCCACTCAAAAGAGGGGATAATGCCGCAAAAAGGTTGCAGTGGGGACGCTGCAACTACTATAAACGCCAACAAGCGCAGGCGAATGAAGTAGGCGAAGCGTCCCCGCTTTGCCACTCAAAAGAGGGGATAATGCCGCAAAAAGGTTGCAGTGGGGACGCTGCAACTACTTTCAAGTGGTGCAAGAACACCGTTTTTGTGGGCGAACCACGGCCGATAGCCGGTCGAATAACGCTCGGTATCCGGTCGAACCACGGTCGGTGTTCGAGCGAACCACGGTCGGTGCGCCACCGCAAGAACGGTGCTTTCGCATTACGACAAGGGTGCAGCGGTGCCGCTGCAACTACTTGGCATGCCGCTCTGCCTGCAGTTCCTCGGCGATGAGAGCCATGCGCCGGGTGGTGAGCGGATAGAAATAGACCACCGCAATAGCTATGAGCGACACCAGCGCAGGCACGAAACTCATCAGCGAACGCAGGCAGGCGAGGGCCGAGTCGGGCTGTACCGCCCCGGAGGCGAGGGCCGACGAGTCGGTGATATAGCCGAAACTGCCGAGCAGGGTGAGCGTAGCCCAGCCGCCGATGGCACTGCCGAACTTCTGCGCCATGGACGAACTGGAGAAGATGAGACCCGTGGAGGCGGTGTGATAGCGGTGCTCGGCATAGTCGCTCACGTCGGCATACATGCTCCAGATGAGGGGTGACATGATGCCGGTGAGCATGCTTATGAACACCTGCATCACGAGCATGACCCAATAGCCGGCAGGTGTCGCCGGCACGAAATAGAACGCCACGCTGAGCACAACGAGCAGTGCGTTGACCATGATGAACGATGTCTTCTTGCCCAAGCGGCCTGCCACGGGCACGGTGACCGCCACGCCGAGCATGTTGGACACCTCGCCGACCGACAGGAACAGTCCGGCGTAGAAGGGCAGCATCACTGCACCGAAGACGAGAACGGCGCTGCTGCCTATGATGTCGTTGAAATAGTAGGCCACAGTGGCCCCGCGGACGGTGCAGAAGAGGTTGAACGACAGGGCGGCAACGATGAGTATCCACCACGGACGGTTATGAAGGAGTGCCTTGAAGTCGCTTCCCACCGACACGTTAGACACCGTGTGGACGTGCTCGCGGGTGAGTGAGAAGCACAGCAGGAACAGCACGAGGCAGCACATGGCAATGACGAACATCGCCCAGAACCACCCTTCCGAGGTGCCGTAGCCGCCGAACATGTTGGTGAGGGGTTCCCAGAAGAACATGGCGATGAACGATCCTCCGTAGGCGAAGAACATCCTGAAGGACGAGAATACGGTCTTCTCGCGGCTGTCGTCGGTCATCACGCCGAGCATGGCGCCGTAGGGCACGTTGATGGCGGTATATACGGTCATCATCAGCAGGTAGGTGGTGTATGCCCATATCAGTTTGGCGGCATAGTCGAAGTCGGGCGTGGCGAAGAGCAGAATGCCGCACACGGAGAAGAAAGGCGCCATCCACAGCAGATATGGACGGTATTTTCCCCAGCGTGTCTTGGTGCGATCGGCGATTATAGGCACAGTTGCATAAGTCCGTGGATAAAATTTTAGCATAGGTCTAT
>CAVHUR010000041.1:0-18000 GCA_963639575.1 uncultured Spirochaetota bacterium | reverse complement strand
TGTCGCAATTAAAAGGCTGCGTCCATTTATCAGATAAATTCAAGACCGTTTGACAAACATAGACCAACGCCCATTTAGTCATGTCCGGTCTCAGGCATATTTGAAACTTCATGTTTGACGCAAAGTTAATGCTTTTGCATGTAAAAGAGAAAGGAAAGTATGGCTATTTTTTAACAACGTCTAAATACGGACACTATACAACAAAAATGAGAGGAGTGCAACTTGGTTTTCGGACTGACTCAAAATAATTTTGTAGTCGTTAATAATGTATATTTACACAAAATGAACGAATAGAGATATGAAAGAATCGTCCGTAATTCGTCCGACGTATAAAATAAAAATCAGCGTAACTCGTTGATTTTACAAGTCGTTACGCTGACTTCCGCGGAGAGAGAGGGATTCGAACCCCCGGTGCATCTCTGCACGGCGGTTTTCAAGACCGCTGTAATCGACCACTCTACCATCTCTCCTTGCAAAGCTATTCAAGTGGTGTCAAATACCTTAAAGCGGGTGCAAAGGTACAACAATTATCTCATCCGGCAAAGGAAACGGCTGATTTTTTGCCGTGAAATTTCCATATCCGCACGGTTTTCAGGGTGTTTACGTTTTCCGTGCAGCATAAAGTTGCCCTCCTGAAATCCCATTATGAAGTTGCCGGACGAGTCATCTGCCGTCATGGCATTGGTTCTTTTTTTCTATTTTTTGCCTTGTTTTTTACTTTGCATTAGTGTTTTATTGTCTAATTTTGCGTCACATACAAACAGCAAGAAAAGTGCCTGAATCAACTGCAACCACAAATATGAAGAACCGGCTCCTCGTCACGGTTGTCACGATAATGCTGTCCCTGAACAGTGTCTTCTGCCAGGAAAATCCTTCTAACGGCAACACAGAACCTGCCGACAGCGCTACTGTGTCTGCCTTGCCGACCGACATATATGCGGGACTGCTGCTGGCTGAGCCGGGCAATGATTTCTACTCGTCGTTCGGACACTGTGCCGTCAGGTTGTGGTGTCCGTCGAGAAAGCTCGATTTCTGCTACACTTACTGTCTCGAAGAAAGTCTCAGCAACAAACTGTCCCTGTTCAACGGTTCCGGCAAAGGGTCCTATTCCGCCATCGCCACGCCACAGTTCATAAAGGAATACAAGAGCAACAGAAGGAAGGTGGAGTGCTACCGGCTCAATCTGACCACGGAACAGGTGCGCGAACTGTGGAAGGTTCTCGACGGAGAAATTACCGGCGGAGCCTACCGGCAGTACAATTACCTGTACACGAACTGTTCTTCGATGAGCATTCTTGCGGTAGAAAGATGTCTTGGCACCAACGAGATAGAGTGGCGCAACCTTGGCGATGCCGTCACCGGAACATACCGCACATTCGTCAAGTCCATATCGGAAGGACGGCCATGGCCGAGGTTTGTGTGGACCACTCTGCTCGGCCACGAAGGCGAAAACCACGGAACGCTGGAACACAAACTGGGGCCTACGCTGCTGCCGCCCATACTCAAAGCCTCGAAACTGAGGGCATCTGACGGTTGCGTGCGCCCTCTGCTTGCCGAAAAACAGCCGCAGACTCTCAACGGGGGCACATTGGAGCGTGCGCATACATGGTTCTCGCCCGATGTGCTATTTGTTTTTCTGTTTATAATGTCCATAGCCGCAGCGCTGCTTGAACACAGAAACAAGCTCCGCCGACTGGTGCGCACATACCACACACTGATATTCACGGCACAGACAGCAGCCGGATTGCTGTTCTTCTATGTCACCGTCCTGTCGGACATGACCGGAGCTTCGCTCAATCTCAACCTGCTTGTCCTCAACCCCATTCCTGCCGTCATGTGGCTGACATCACGCCGCCGCAAGTGGTACGGCAAGGTGTGGATTGCCTATACTGCAGAACTTTGTCTCTACATGCTGATGTGGGCGGTGTCACCACAAGTGGACTTCACTCACATACTGATGGCACTCCCGCTGCTCATCATCTGCCTGTCGAAGACGGCATTACACAGCAGAACAACACAAAACAACAGACTATAAATGAGAAGATTCACCTTTTTGCTAATCCTTTTGGCGACCGCTGCTGCCGGCATACAGGCACAACACAAATACTTTGTCGACGGTTATCACGGCGGAGTCTACGGTCACTACCCCCTGATGACCTACACCCAGTTCCTCGTGGACCAACTTGAGCAGAACCCGAAATGGTACATCGGACTGGAGATAGAACCCGAAACATGGGACACGGTGCAGGCAAAGACCCCGGAGGCATACCTCGCCTTCAGACGCAAGACAAGCTCCGACCAGGTGGAGTACACCAATCCTTCCTACGGACAGTCCTACCTCTACTGCATCAGCGGCGAGAGTATAATCCGCCAGTTCCAATACGGAATAAGGAAAGTGCGCCGTCATTTCCCCGACGTAATCATCTCCACCTATGCCGTAGAGGAACCTTGTTTCACCAGTTGTCTGCCGACACTGCTGCCGCAACTTGGCTTCCGGTATGCCGTACTGAAGTGTCCCAACACCTGCTGGGGCGGCTACAGTGCTCCCTACGGAGGCGAACTGGTCAACCTGACAGGCCCTGACGGCACACGGATGCTATGCGTGCCGCGCTACGGATGTGAGAGTCTGGAAGAGAAGAGCGTGTGGCAGACAACAGCATGG
Organism: uncultured Spirochaetota bacterium; assembly: GCA_963639575.1. Classification (GTDB taxonomy): domain Bacteria; phylum Bacteroidota; class Bacteroidia; order Bacteroidales; family Bacteroidaceae; genus Prevotella. The sequence goes on along the minus strand of CAVHUR010000041.1, from coordinate 15,338 downwards.
GGCAACCAAACGAAGTATTTCGACGCCTGTTTCCGCGCAGGAATAAAGAATCCGGTCGGCATGACCTATCAGGATGCGGGATGGACAGGCGGTCCGTGGATAGGATGCGATGCCAACAGCCTGCACGGAACGACCTACACCAGATGGACCAAATACATCGAAGAGCAAAGCGTAGGCAGCACTTCCGACGACTACAAGTTCTCACAGGAAGACGTGCGCCCGGGACTTATGTGGGGCAGCCAGGTACTCCAGCGGCTGGCACAGCAGTGCAGACGCGAGGAATATTTCATCCCCCAGGCGGAGAAGATGGCGGCTATGGCAAGGATGGAAAACCGTTTTGCGGTGAACCAGACGGCGATGGACGAGGCATGGCGCACACTACTGCTGTCGCAACACCACGACTGTTGGATTGTGCCCTACAACCATCTGAACGACCGCGGCACATGGGCCGACAACGTGAAACTGTGGACTGATGCCTCGCACCGCATCTCCGAAGAGACCGTCAACGGCGCTCTGGCGAGTTACAAGTCGTGCGGAAATCCTGCCGTAAGGGTGTTCAACACCTCCGCACACCAACGCAAGGAAGTGGTGACGGTGACCCTTGCCGACGGCAGAACCGTCGACACAGAGGCGGAAGTGCCGGCTTTCGGCTACACCGTCATACCACTCTCCCAACTGAAAGAGGCGCACGACACGAAAACAGTCAAGGTGAAAGACGGAATTTTCACCATGGCTAACGACATCATGAGCATCACCTTTGACCTCAAGAACGGCGGTACGGTGAAGTCACTGAAGATGAAAGACGGCGGCTATGAGTATGTCGACCGCAAATCACCCTACTCCATCGGCGAACTGAGAGGTTTTTTCGAGGAGAGCCAACGTTTCGTCTCGTCGTGCGAACACGCCGCCACGGTGCAGACTGTCAAGGACAATGAACTGGAAAAAACCGTGAGAATCGAAGGGACAATAGCAGGAACGCCCTTTTCCAAGACCATTACACTGCGCAAGGGTTCACCGCTCATCGACTGCACACTCTGCATCGACTGGAAAGAAAACCACCGCATAGGAGACTTCACACGACCTGGGAAGAAAGCCGACAACGACAAGCGCACCACTTTCTACGACACCCGTTATGCCCTGTCGCTGATGTTTCCCACATCACTGAAGAACCCAAAACTCTACAAGAGTGCGCCCTTTGACGTATGCGAAAGCAAACTCAAGAGCACTTTCTACAACAGTTGGGACTCGATAAAACACAACGTGGCAGAACAGTGGATAGACCTGCACACAGGGCACGGTGACCGTTCTCTCGCATTGCTCACCGACCACACCACGTCCTACAGCTTTGCCTCTGACTATCCGCTGGCGCTTACCGCCCAGTACAGCGGACCGGGTTTGTGGGGCAGAGACTACAAGATTGACGGCAAGACCGAGTTCCGCTACGCCCTCATTCCCCATGACAAAACATGGGACAAAGCCCAAATCAGCCGCATGAACGCCGCATGGAACGAACCTCTCATCATATCCGGCGGCTATACGGATGACAAAGCGGTGACTGCAAAGTCGCTGCTCGACTTCGGAGAGTCCGGCTATGAACTGACCAGCGTCACCAGTGACGGCGACAGTTACCTTGTGCGCCTGTTCAATGCAGAGGGCGATGACGCTGTGCAGACCGTCAGCGCAGCCGTAGACATAGCCGCCGTGGCACAAGTGAACTTGCTCGGCAACAAGGTGAAAGACATCAGCGTGACACGCTCCGGTGGCAGGTCAGCGTTCAGCGTGAGCATGCCACGGTTCGGAGTGAGAACCTATCGGTTGACAATAAAATAACATTCCAGATATGAAAACATCACAGACCATATTCTCGTTTTTCCTTTCCTCCGCCGTCATGGTTGCCAACGCACAGGATTTGGCGGACTATGTAAACCCCTTCATCGGGGCAAGCACCGACGTGGAACTTGCCGGAGCATACCACGGACTCGGCAAGACTTTCCCCGGAGCTGACACTCCCTACGGAATGGTACAGGTGAGTCCGCAGACCATAACCGGCGGTGACAACGGACCGGGCTACTCCTATCAGCACAAGACAATAGAGGGTTTCGCCATGAACAACATGAGCGGCATCGGCTGGAACGGCGACCTCGGCAACTTCCTTGTCATGCCGACGACAGGACGTTTGTGTACTGCGGCAGGACGGGAAGACGGTTCGCAGAAAGGTTACCGCTCCACTTACGAGAAGGCGACAGAGACTGCCAAGGCGGGATACTATGCCTGCCGGCTGTCGACCTACGGCATTGATGTGGAGACCACAGCATCCGCACACTGCGGAGCACTGCGCTTCACATTCCCCGAAAACAGTCAGTCACGCATCCAGATAGACCTTGCGCGACGTGTGGGAGGCACCGCCGAGACGGAGAAAGTGGAGGTTGTGGACAACCACACCATACAGGGCTACATGCACTGTACACCCGATGGCGGCGGCTGGGGCGACGGACAGGGACACTCGGAATACACCGTCTATTTCTACGCCACGTTCTCCAAACCGCTCGACAACTACGGTTCGTGGTCGGCAGAGATACCCGCAGGGCAAAGCCGTCATCTGGATGACGTCATCAGCGACACCTATCAGGCACGCATCGCCAATGCCGCCGTAACCATGAAAAAGGACGGCACCGAGGGTCGCCATATAGGTTTCTTCACAGAATTTCCCACCGCAAGAGGCGAACAGGTGGAGATGAAGGTCGGCATATCCTATGTGGACGTGGATGGCGCAAAGAAGAACTACATGGCGGAAGTTGCCGGCAAGGACTTCGACCAGATAAAGGACGAGGCACATGAGGCATGGAACAAGGCTCTCGGAAAAATCAGAGTTGAGGGCGGAACCCATGAAGACAAGGTGGTGTTCTACACTTGCATGTACCACGCAATGATTGACCCGCGCATCCATCAGGACGTCGACGGGAGATATGTCGGCGGCGACCAAAAGGTCCATACCTCCGACTCACGGTTCACCAAGCGCACCATTTTCTCCGGATGGGACGTGTTCCGCAGCCAGTTTCCGCTACAGACAATCATCAACCCCACCCTTGTCTCCGACATGATAAACTCTCTCACCACCATGGCAGAGCAGAGCGGACGCCACTACTACGAGCGTTGGGAACTGATGAACGCCTATTCCGGGTGCATGCTCGGCAACCCTGCACTGTCAGTCATCGCCGATGCATACGCCAAAGGCATACGGTCGTTTGACGCGGAAAAAGCCTTTTTGTACATGAAGAACTCTTCGGCGAAGTTCGGCAACGACTCTCTCGGCTACACGCCGGGCGGTCTTTCCATCTCCTACACCCTCGAATATGCCTACACGGACTGGTGCATAGCGCGTATGGCACAACTCCTTGGCAAGAACAAGGACTATGCCGCCTATCTGAAAAAGAGCAAAGCCTACAACAACATTTTTGACAAACAGCGAGGCTGGTTCCGTCCCCGCAACGAGGACGGGAGCTGGCAAGAGTGGCCGGAAGAGGGCAGACTGAAAGAGTGGTACGGTTGTATAGAGTGTAATCCGCTACAGCAAGGCTGGTTCGTTCCGCATGACGTGCCGGGCATGGTGAAACTCATGGGCGGCACAAAGAAGGTCATTGCCGACCTGGACTGGATGTTCAGCCACACGCCGAGCGACATGCTCTGGAACATATACTACAACCACGCCAACGAGCCTGTACACTTCGTACCGTTCCTCTACAACCGTCTTAGAGCGCCATGGAAGACACAGTACTGGACAAGATTCATCTGCCGGCATGCCTACGACGAGAAAATGGAGACCGGACTGAAGGGCAATGAAGACGTAGGTCAGATGTCGGCATGGTATATCCTCGCCTCTTCGGGCTTGCATCCCTACTGTCCCGGCGAGACAAGATATGAGATTACGTCGCCCGTGTTCAGCAAGTCGACGATACAACTGGACAACGGCAAGACCTTCACAGTGGTTGCCGACAACAACTCCGAGACCAATGTCTACATACAGAAAGCCACCCTCAACGGCAAGCCTTACGGCAAATGCCACATCGACTACAAGGATATCGTCAACGGAGGCACGCTCGTTCTGGAGATGGGAGCGGAGCCTAACAAGAACTGGGGAAAGCAATAAACAAGACACAAAAATACCGAACTAATGAAAAAACTGTTTTTTTTAGCGCTGTCGGCACTGTTCTGCTGCAACGTGCAGGCACAGCGCACGAGCTACTCCCTCGCCAGTAGCGAAAAGGGAGTGGAGTGGACACTGGCTCCGCAAGAGGAAGTGGCGGATGGCGGAAAGACCATCTCGCAACCGGGTTATCAGTTGAAAGGCACTGAAATGGGAGCTGTCAAGGCTGTCGTGCCGGGTGTGGTGTTCACGTCATACGTGGAAGCCGGCAAAGAGAAATGTCCCGAATATGCCGACAACATCTACCGTGTGGACGAGACGAAGTACAACCGTCCGTTCTGGTACCGTGCCGAATTTGACATGCCGCAGCAAATAAAGGACGGGCAACACGTGTGGCTGTGCTTCGACAACACCAACAAATACGCCGACTTCTACTTCAACGGACACAAGGTGAGCGGCACCGAAGAGTCCACGAGAGACGTAAAAGGACACATGATGCGCACCCGTCTTGATGTCACGGAGTTTGTCAACAAGAGCGGCAAAAACGCCATTGCGGTACTCATAACCGACGTCGACCAGAAAAAGACACGCACCGACAAAGGTCCTTACGGCGTGGCTTGCTCTCCGAGCTACCTTGCCGGCGCAGGCTGGGACTGGATGCCCTATGTCCCGGGACGGCTCAACGGAATCCCCGGAAAGTGTTCTCTCGACATAACAGGCGGCGTTGTCATGGAAGACCCATGGGTGCGCTCATACCTGCCCACACTCGATGAAGCACAGCTGACCATACAGTCAGGACTCAAGAATGTCAGCGGCAAAGCGCAGAAAGTGACGTTCCGCGGCACTATAATGCCCGGAAACATCCGTTTCGAGAAGACTGTGGACGTGGACACCGAACACTCCGGACACATAAAGATAGACCGCCGCGACTTCAAAGACCTTACGGTGAAGAACCCGCAACTGTGGTGGCCCAACGGCTACGGCACTCCGTTCCTCTACCAAGCGAACCTCGAAGTGGTGGTCGACGGCACGGTGACCGACACCAAGACCATAGATTTCGGCATACGCAAATTCGAGTACCGTTGGGACAAAAACAAGGTCGACATGCCCGTGCTCTGTGTTCTCTGCAACGGACAGCGCATCTTCATGAAGGGAGGCAACTGGGGCATGTCGGAGTATCTGCTCCGTTACCACGACAAGGACTACGAGAAGGCGATACGCCTGCACCGCGAGATGAACTTCAACACTATCCGCCTGTGGACCGGCTGCGTCACCGACGACGAGTTCTACGACTATTGTGACAGGTACGGAATACTCGTCTGGACCGACTTCTGGCTCTATGTGGCATGGAATGACGTGGCTGAGCACGACGTGTTTCTCGCCAATGCGCGCGACAAGGTGCGCCGTCTGCGCAACCATGCGAGCATTGCCGTGTGGTGCGGAGCCAACGAATGCCGGCCTGTAGCCGACCTTGACAAGGGCTGCGAGATGATAGTCATGGAGGAGGACTGCAACGACAGGCTCTACACGTCATGCTCCAACCAGGACGGCAAGTCGGGTTCGGGCTGGTGGAAAGACTTCCCTCCGAAGCACCATTTCGAGACTTCCGCGTCCAATCTTGCCTTCAACAACCCGTCATATCCTTACGGAATAGACTACGGATACGGTTTCCGCTCGGAGATAGGCATGGCTACATTCCCCACATACGAGAGCACCAGGCTCTTCATACCTGAGAAAGAGCAGTGGCCTCTGCCCTCTGAAGAAGCCCTGAAGGACTCCGACAACACCGTCTACAACAGGCACTTCTTCGGCAAGGAGGCATGGAACGGCGGACCGATAGACTATGTTCACTCTGTGAATGACCGCTACGGCGAGTGCAAAAGCCTGGAGGAGTTCTGCGAAAAGGCACAGCTCATCAACCTCGAAGACATGAAGGGCATGTACGAAGCGTGGAACGACAAGATGTGGAACGATGCCACAGCCCTGATAATATGGATGAGCCATCCGGCATATCCGTCGTTCGTGTGGCAGACATACGACTACTACCTTGACCCGACGGGCTGCTATTGGGGAGCCAAACAGGCCTGCAAGGCACAGCATGTGCAGTGGAATTGCCTCGACAACAGCGTGAAGATAATCAATGCGACCGCCCTGCCGCTGAACGGCGTACACGTGAAAGCGCACATATATAATATAGGTGGCACGGAACTGGCAAGCCAGACGAGCGGCATGACAAGTGTGGAGGCGAGCAACATGAAGGAAGCTCTCAAACTGCAGTTGCCGGCCAACCAGGGCATGATATTCATCCGCCTGGAACTCATCAGCGCCGACGGCAGCACACTTGACGACAACTTCTACTGGTTCAACACCCGTAAAGAATACGACTACACCGAACTGAACGCTCTGCCCGAAGCGAAAGTCGACTGTCAGGCAAGTGCCGTGAAGGACGGCAAGTTCACCGTCACGCTGACCAACCGCAGCAAGTCGGTGGCATTCGCCGAGCGCATCCGGCTCGTCAACAGGAAGACCGGAGAGCGCATACTGCCCGCCATCATGAGCGAAGGATACGTAACCTTGCTGCCGGGAGAGAGCCGCACGGTATCCGTGGAAGCCCCTGCCGACCAAATGGAAGGCGGCGCAAAGGTCTTGTTAAAGCAGTACGGCAAGAAGGAACGTGTGGGAACGACAGTCAGATAAGCGTTCCGCAATACAACGAGAGAGGTCTGCCCATTTTCGGGCAGACCTCTCTTTGTGTCATATCAAGTATATTTTCAGTTGGATTTCTTCTGGAAAACGCGTAGGTAATCCACCTCCATGGTGATGCCTCCATTGTTGAGTATGGAGTAGTCCACACCATTCATGCCGCCCCAACTGCCGCCGAAAGCGAGGTTGAGAATCGGATAGAACTCATAGTGGAAAGGCCACTGGTTGTGCGAAGAACCTATCTTCGACTTCTCGACCGACAGTTGCACCTTGCCGTCAACATAGGTCGTGATGGCGTCTTCCGTCCACTCAAGGGCATAGACATGATATTCGCCCTCCGCCTTTGATATCGTCATGGCGTGTGTCTTCTGCGTGTTCTTGGTGTGGTTGTAGTCCTGTGTGTGGATAGACGAGGACACCTCGTTGGGCACGACGCCCACTTCCTCCATGATGTCTATCTCTCCGCACATCGGCCACGGGTTGCTCGACCAGTCGTTGTTGACCGGCATCATCCAGAAGGCAGGCCATGTGCCCTTGCCGGAAGGCAGTTTTATGCGCGCCTCGAAATAGCCGTATTTCCAACCGGTATTCACCTTGGCATAGACACGACCGGAGTATATCTTGCCGTCAGACCCCTTGAAGCAGTTGATGTTGAGGTGTCCGTCCTTTATCTCCGTGATATTTATGCCGTCTTTAGTACCGCTTGCATAGGTCTGCAACTCGTTGTTGACCCATCCGGCAGCCTGTTTTTCGTGTGTCCAGTCAGAACCAAGGGACGTGCCGGAGTTAAATTCGTCGTGCCACACCAACTCATATCCGTCGGGAGTTTCTATGGCATCGCCCGACGCGAACTGTGTAACGGCTATCTCCACGGTCTCGTCCGCCGCTGTCAGAGTGACTGTACCTTTGCGTTCACCGCCACTGTTGGCAGCAAGCGAAACGGTGAGCGTGCCGTTGCCCTTGCTTGTCGTAATCCATGCTTCCGACGCTGTTGCCGTCCAGTCGGCAGGTCCGCTGACGGCGATTTCCACTGTTGCGGCTTCCGCCGTCTTGCTTATCGAGGTCAGGTCTACCGCCAACGGCGCTGACTGGGTGACGGTGACATTCTTGCGGAACGTACCGCTCTTGAACGTCACTGTCGCCGTGCGTGACGCGGAAGAGGTGTTCTTGGCTACGACAGCCTTGATTGCACCCGTCTGCGAGGTTGTTCCTGTCGTGCTGACAGTCACCACGGACTCGTCGGAAGAGTATGCTGTCCATTCCTTGGCGGATGTCTTCACGTCGATGGTATACGTGCCGCCGGGAGCGGTAGCGTTGATACTTTCTGGCGACAAGGTGACGGTCACGTTGCCCTTGCCGCTGTCTTCAGTGCCACCGTTGTCGCTGCTGCACGACAGGCAGAGCGTGGAGAACAGCAGCAAAGTGTAGATTTTCAAGTTTTTCATCGTTTTTACATACAGTAAAGAGACCTGGCATCCGCCGTGGATGCGCAGGTCTCGTTGGGTTATCGGATATTAGTGTTTGCGCAGGATGATATCAGACACCTCCACTTCTGTGCCGGCAGAGCATCCGCCGAAGTCGAGCACGAGTTTCAGTTTGTCTATGTCCTGACCTGCCATACCCACCATGCGGAATGCGTATGGCTCGTATGCCTTGAGGTCATGACGGTCTGCCGTGTAGTACACGTTGTCGTCTCCCACCTTGGTCAGTTTGATTGTGGCGCCGTTCACATCCTGGTTAGGAGTGAGTATCACCTGGAAATCATACGTTTCCGAAGCGCTTGTGGAGAGTTCGGTCTCCGTTGTCACCTGCGCCTGCCACTGGTCAGAGGTAGCCTCCGGCAGACTTACGGTATAGGTGCGGCCGTTTGTCGTGATTGCGGGGTTGGCAATCTGAGCCCATCCCGGAGCGTAGTAGAACACGTTGGGATAGAGATCCGCACCCCAGATGTTGTCCGCTGCCGTAGCATCCCAAGTCAGTTCGTCAGCCGAAGCCTGGTGTTCCTGAAGGATAACGCCGCTGATTGTGATGTCGGTATTGTCCGGACAGTTGCCGAAGTCATACACTATCTTCAGGTTGGAGATGTCCACACCGGGGAGGTTTACAAGTTCCACGACTTTCTCCTCATATGCTTTCACCTCATGCACGTCGGCAGTCAGGAACACGTTATCATCGTCCTGCTGCACGAACTTGACGGTAACGCCGTTGAAACTCTGGCTCGAATTGATCTTGACACGTATGTCATAGTTCTTGTCAACCGATGTTGACACGCCGAGATTATTGAGTGTGTACTGTGCCTGCCACTGGGCATTGGTAGCCGTAGGCAGTGAGATGGTGTGCACTCCGTCGGCATAAGAGTGGGTGTACTCGGGCAGAGCCTCCCACCCGCTGGTATGTGCGTAGTAGGTGGAGATGTCGCTGTAGGTCACGCCTGCAAGCAAGTTGTCAGCCTCGCGCCACTCTACTGAACCGGCAGGCTCGTCGTCATCCGACGGAAGAACGGTGCCGTCGTCGTTGGCATGGTCCTTCACGACGATATTTCTCACCGTAACAGAGGTGTTGGCAGGGTTGCCTCCGAAGTCGAAGAATACCTCGCAGTCTGCGTCGGCGGTCATCTTGTTGACGTCGGAAACATAGAATACATAGTCCTCATAAGCCTTCACGTCGACACGCTCAACGAAGACAAAGTTCTCGCCGGAGTTCACGTCGGTCAGTTTAATGGTCACTCCCTTGATGTCATTCGTGGCATTGATGATGCAGGAGAAGTCATAAGTGGAAGAAGCCTTGAGGCTCAGGGCTGACGGTTTCAGCGGACACTGTGCCTGCCACTGGTCAGATGTTGCCTCCGGCAGGGTGAATGTGTACTCCGCACCGTTTGCCACGAATGTGGGATCTGCTATCTGTGCCCAACCCGGAGCATAGTAGAAGTGCGTCGAGATGTCGCCTGCGTCGTCGAAAGGCTTCCACAGGTTGAACTCGCTATTGTACTTGAAGCCGTCGAAAGCCTTTACTGCCGCACCGGAAGTGAGGCTGAAGTGCCATGCGATAGAGCCGTTGTCGCACACCAGTTCGATAGCGGCGCCTGTCATGCTCTCCACCTTGAAGCGAGGTGAAGCCCATGTCTCGTCATTCGGCATGTAGGGGAACTGGGTGTGTGCAGGCAATACCAAGTAGAGATCATCGCCCTCCACCTCAAACTGATAGTCCACGGTCTGCTCGGTAGCAGGTATGGTGAAGTCCTCGGTAGAACCTGTCGTGTTGAGCGTGGTACATCCATTGTTGACATACATTGTGCCAGATTCGCCAGGGTTGAAGGTGTACTTGTAGTCCGAAGTGAACGTCAGGCGGTTGTCATACACGCCGTAAGCCGCCTTCTCGTCAGCCTTTGCTGACCACCACTCCGTGCCAGTGGTGCCCGAAGGACCGCATCCCATGTGTGCAGCCTTGGAGTTGTCGATGCGCCATTCCTTGCTGCTTCCGGCAGCAGTGCCGCCCGATATCAGTGTCAGATATTTGTCGAAGTTTACTATCGAGTTGTCGATATGGAATGTGAAAGACTTCGAACCGTCGCTCATGCCGTTGCGGTTCATGAGTTTGAACTCCGCCTCATAGTCGCCGGAAGAGGTGAAGATCTTCTTCAGACCGTTGACTGTCGAGTAGGTAACCTTCTCGTTTGCCGTGCCGCGGTTCTCGTAGAAGATCCACACGGGCATCACTCCCTTGACATTGGAAGGCAGCGAGAAGGTGACCTGATTGATGTTCTGGTCAACGGTGACTACCGGGTCCACGTCCTCAAGACTTGGTATCTTGCCGTCGGCACCGTCGAAACTCTCGGGAGAGCAGGCTGCGAACAGAGCAAGTGCAGCAAGTCCGAACAGATATTTGAATATATTTTTCATAATTGCTTTTCTTGTTTGGTTAAGCCCTGAGGCAGGCATGCGCCTGCCGTCAGGATTGGTTTCTGTAGATTACTCGAAGTATGCTGTGTTCTGAACCAGTGCCGCGTCAGAGTCAAGTTCGCCCTGTGCGATAGGTATGTACTTCTTGTTGCGTGTCCAAGTTCCCGTGCGTCCCTCGTCGGAAGGGTTCGTTCCGTCGCACGCCGCAGGCACAAGAGTGTTGAGTGCATTTACCGATGAAGCCGGCACATCGCACATACGGACAAGGTCCCAGTAGCGTTTGCCCTCGCCCACGAACTCGAGTTTGCGCTCGTTGATGATGTTGTCGAGGGTGGCGACCACCTCTGTCAGACCGGCACGCTGGCGTATTGCCGTGAGCAAAGTCTTGGCATCGCCGTCGCCGAAGCCTCTGACGTCGAGCTCGGCAGCGTTGAGGTAAGCCTCAGCCAGACGGTAGTAGCGGTAGTTGTTGTTGTAGTTGAGGTTGTTGTCAAAGCCTGCATCCGCATTGGTTTCGGTGTAAGGACGGTACTTAGCAAGCCAGATGTGAGTGTCCTGGTATCTGTTGTTGTACTCCACACCGCGTGTATCCCAGCAGGTAGCGGCGCGTCTTGCGTCATTCTCGTCGAACATGTTGTATGTGGAAACCCTTACCGGAAGGAATCCCCAGCCGTCACCGCCTGCCCAACCGTCGCCTCCGGGCCACGAGTTAGGTGAGATCAGGGTAGGAAGCACCGTACCTCCCGTGCCGAGAGCCCAGCTCCAGCCACGGTCATTGTTGCCGTCCTCATAGTTGATTTCCCATATTGACTCCGGACACCACTCGCCTGACTCCTGCCAGAGGGCTGCAAAGTCAGCGTTGAGAGAGTAGTTTCCAGTGTCGGCGATAATCTCTTTCATGTACTTGTAGGCCTGTGCCATGCGTGTCTCGTCGTTCTGATACATCACCATCTCGGCGTACACCATGTATGCCATCGCCTTTGACACGCGTCCGGAATTGGCTGCATCCCAGCGCATAGGGAGCGAGCAGTTCGCCAAGACATCCTCAAGTTCGGTGATGACCTTGTCGTATATCTCGTCAGCCTTGAGTTGCGGGGCGGTGTAAGGCTCCGTCAAGTCATTGGTATAATAGGGCACATTGCCGAAGTAATGCCACAACATGTTATAGTAGAACACACGAAGCACGCGGGCCTGATCCGTGTATGAGGCTTTGTTTTCTGCCGTCATGTTGCCCTTGGCATCCGCCCAGCCCACATATTTGATAACGTCATTGCAGCGCTTAATGCCTGAATAGTCCACCGTCCAGAGTGAGCTCAGCGTGTTGCTCTGATCGCCCTTGAAGTCGGAAAGCAAGTGCCAGTTCTGCATGTCGGCATAGTTGGCGCCGCCGACCCAGAAGAGGTCGCCCATGATTTCGGCGTCTATGTTGAGCGCATTGTACTGGTTAAGTCCCCAATCGGGCCAGTGCAGCGGGTCATAGGCGGCGGTCAGCGCCTCGAAAACGTGTGCGTCCGTGGTGTAGTACTCCTCGATAGGCTCACCCGTAGGATTCTCCACGGTAAGCCAGTCCTCGCTACAGGATGTTGACAGCAGCAGTCCTGCCGCAAACAATCCCAATGTCTTTATATTTGATTTCATAGAGTTATTCCTTGTGTTTATAGGTTAGAATGAAAGGTTGACACCCACTGTCCATGTGCGGCCTTGCGGATAGACGCCACGGTCTACGCCGAGTGATGTGCCGCCGGAAGCGATTTCAGGGTCGTAGCCCCAGTATTTTGTCCAGGTCACGAGGTTGTCAACGGAAACGTAAAGACGCAGACGCTCGATGAAAGCCTTCTTTGTGAGTGACTGCGGAAGGGTGTAGCCGAGCTGCATAGTCTTGATGCGGAAGTATGAACCGTCGCATACATAGAGGTCAGAACCCACCCAGTTGTAGGCGCCTGTCGATGACAGACGCGGGTACTTGGTGGAAGTGCCTTCGCCGGTCCAACGTCCGAGCATCCATGTAGGATAGTTGCCTGAGTACACGTCGGTGCGGTAGGTAGCGTCAAGGATGTCCGCTCCTGTCACGCCCTGCATGAAGATATTGAAGTCGAAGCCCTTGTACTCGGCGTTGAAATTGAATCCGAACGTCCAGTCAGGGTTGCCGTCGCCGATGTAGGTACGGTCGTTGGCATCGATAGTGCCGTCCTTGTTGACGTCGACAAAGCGCACGTCACCGGGCACACGGTTAAGTCCGTACTTCTCATTGTAGGCTGCAGCCTCCTCAGGATTCTGGAGTATGCCGTCTGTCTTGTAGCCATAGAAGAACGGGAAGCAGTAGCCGTTCTCGCCACGGGTGACGAGGTCGGTCAGTCCCTGCACTGAGTCGTAGTTCTGGAAACCGTCGGCATTGCCGAGGTTGTCGAGGTTGTTGTGCAGGTAGGAGACGTTTGCCTTTGCGCCGAAGCGTGCATCGCCGATGTTCCACTTGTAGCCAAGTTCAAACTCGACACCCTTGTTGGTCATGTCGCCCACGTTGGCCTGCGGCTTGTTCTCACCGGTATAGCTCGGGATAGGACGCGTGATAATCATGCCGTTGGTCTTCTTCACGAAGTAGTCCACGGTGAATGTGAGCGCTGAATTGAAGAAACCGAAGTCGAGACCTATGTCCGTCTGCTCTGACTCTTCCCAGCGCAGGTCGGGGTTAGGCATTATTGATGTCTTCGAACCGATATACTTTGAAGCCTGTGTACCAAAGAGGTAGTTATTGTTCATTGCCGTGTAGGCGGAGTAGTTGAAGTCACCGATGTTCTCGTTACCGTTCTTACCCCAGCTTGCACGCACCTTGAAGTTGGACAGCCAGTTGTGTGTCTCCTCCATGAAAGCCTCGTTCATGACGTTCCAGCCGACAGATACTGACGGGAAGATACCGTACTTCTTGTTTGAACCGAAGCGTGAAGAACCGTCACGGCGGATAGTTCCCTGGAACATGTAACGCTCGTCGTAGTTGTAGCTCAGACGTGCGAAGAGCGAAGCCAGACGGTGCTGTGTGTACTCCGCACCCGACACGCTGTGCTGCACGGTCACGCCGTTGATGAACTCGCCGAGCTGGTTGCCGTCCTTGTCATAGGCGATTACCCTGTTGCCGTCGCCGTCAGTCATGTAGTTGAACACATAGTCGCCGGTAGAGTAATCTATGTACGGCTTGTCCGTATTCACCAGATTCCAGCGGCTGCCGCTGAGATAGCTGCCCTTGTAACGGGTGAACGACTGGCCGAGGACAACGCCGAAGGTGTGCTTGCCTATGGTCTTGTCATAGGTGAGAATGTTCTCCAGCTGTATCGTGGAGCTGTTTGACTTGGAGGCGCTTGCGCTCGTGTGCTCCGCTTTATTGTTGCCTGAGTAGTAGTAGAGTGACTTTGTCGCGCCATCACTGCCCCAGAATGACACGTCGGCAGAGAAGGATGTGCGGAACTTGAGGTTGTCCCATATCTGCAGGTCGAGTGCGAAGTTGGGAACAATCTTGTGAGACCAGCCTCTTGTAGGGTTGTTTGCGGAAAGCATGGCAAGCGGGTTGTTCATCTCCTGATACGTTCCGTTGTTGCCCGGAATAGAGTATGGGTCGCCGTTGGCATCCGTCGGCAGAGTGTAGCCGCGCGCCGCATAGGAAGCGATAAGGTCCTGTCCTGCCTGTCCGGTCACTGTTGGAGCGAGCAGCGGAGACATGTAGAGGGCTGAGCCGAGGATTGAGCCGTACTCCGAGTTGGTGCTTACGCCTGTGCTGTGGATGTTGGCATACGACACTTTTACGGTCAAGTCAGCCTTGTTGAGGAAGTTTCTCTCCTTGGTGAAGTCCATGAGGTTGGCGTTGGTATTGCCTGTCAGGGTGAGTCGGTCGTAGTTGGACTGGCCGTAGTTGCCGCCCACGATACCGTCAGCATCGTAGTATCCCATGGAGAAATAGTAGTTCACCTTGTCGGAAGCGCCGCTGATAGACACGTCGTGCGACTGCTGCGGAGCGTTGTCATTGAACACAAGGTCCTGCCAGTCTGTGCCGAATCCTGTTATGGCAACGCCGTTGGAGTCGGTCAGGTTGTAGGGGTCTGCATACTTTGCAGCCTGTCCTCCGTTGAGGTAGAACTCGTTCTGGAGTATGGCGTAGTCCGTTGCGCTCGTCACGTCACGGCGCTTTGCGGCTGATGTCCAGCCCCACGAACCGTTGTAGCTCACCTTTGCCTTGCCGAGCTTACCCTTCTTTGTGGTGACGAGGATAACGCCGTTGGCTGCGCGGGCACCGTAGATTGCGCTTGAACGGCTCTCTTGACACACAATAGTGGTTGACGCGTCCCCGCGTCAACCACTAATCACGATTGAAAAACTATAAACCCAAACTGTTCGGTTGCAGTGGGGACGCTGCAACTACTACAAACTACCGCTGCAACTACTTACTAATCACCGCTACAATTACTAACCATAGTAGGCGAAGCGTCCCCGCTTTGCCCTTCAACCAACGGATTCTCAAGCGGACTCGGTTGCAGCGGGGACGCTGCAACTGCTACTTTATCCGTGCGGCGAGCGACGCCGGATACTCCGGCATTGCGCCCGACTGG
>CAVHUR010000040.1:0-20163 GCA_963639575.1 uncultured Spirochaetota bacterium | reverse complement strand
GACCACGACATCGGTATCGTGTCGTTGACGTATGCCGACTTGTCCTCTTTCAGTTTCGAGTAAACCATCTTGCCGTTGTAATCACCCTTCACCTGCAGGTAGGCTGACTGCTGTTCGGCAGGCGTAAGTCCCGAATCCTCGTCTTCCAGACAGGAAGTGAACACTCCGCCCGCAATGAGGCAGGCAACAGCAAAACCAATTAAATTCAATCTTTTCATAGTTCTTACATTTATATATATTATGCTTTTTCAAGCCAGTTACACCCATTAAACGCAGGAAGAGCGAAAACCTTGCATCTCAAAAAAAATATTTTTTCATGCAAGGAAAACGGCTTCACAGCATTTAACAGATAGCAAACGGGCAAACATGAATATCCTGTCGACAGACAAAGAACAACAGATAGTGCAGCGGTTTCAACGGGATTACAATTCCGCAATGGACATGCTGTATGCCGAATACTCCGGTTATCTCGCCGCCGTATGCGCCAGATATATCGCCAATGACGATGACCTGAAAGACATACTCCAGGAGTCGCTCATAAAGATATATACCCAGATAGGCACGTTTCAGTACCGCGGCAAAGGCTCGCTCAAGGCGTGGATGAGCCGCATCGTGGTGAACGAGAGCCTGCAGACACTGCGGCGCAACCGGAAGCACGATGTTGTCATCAATGCCGAACCGCCCGACATGCCGGAGGAAGAACCCGACACCGACGGGCTGAACGCCGACGAGATGATGGAAATCATAAGGGCTCTGCCCGACGGATACCGTATGGTGTTCAACCTCTATGTAGTGGAGGGCAAGAGCCACAAGGAGATAGCCCAGATTCTCGGCATCAAACCGGACTCGTCGGCATCACAGTTGCACCGGGCAAAAAACATTCTCGCAAGACTGATAACACAATACAAACGAAGCAAGCAATGAACGACAATTGGACAAAAGACATAAAACGGCTTGCGGAAAACCACGTCCGCAAGGCACCGGAAGGGCTGCTTGACGATGTCAAGAGCGAGATGCTGCGCCGCGGTCTCATGCCTGCGGCACAGCCTGCCAAGGTCGTAGCGCTGCACAAGTGGCGTTATGCCGCAGCAGCTGCCGCAGTGGTTGTCGTCGCAGGAATCGGTCTGACCACATTCCGCCACACCAACAGCGTGCCGCAGACAGCGGTCATACTGCCGAAAAACAACGTTTCCGCTACAGAGATAATGACAACCGAAGAACCGTCATCCAATATCGCGGAAAGACTAATTGCCCGGGTGGCGCAGCGTGCGGCAGCGGCTGACACCGCCTGCCGGGAATTGCAGGAAGCCGTGACGGCACAACCTGCCGACACCACGGCACTCATAGCAAAAGCGGAAACATCCAAACAGGACAACAAACCACAGTCACACCACGCTGTGGGAAGTACAAGCCGTGACAACATACCGCACATGACAAGCCGCAGCAAGAGTTCTTCATGGAGCGTCGGAGCATACTATGGCGGTGCAGCAAATGCCAATCCGGCAGACGCAAGTCCCGTGTTCCTCACACAGTATGACTGCTATGGAGTGTCGTCACCTGTCTACTTCGACAGCAACAACATGGTACAGATGGAAGAAATAGGCGACAAGAAAGAGTCGCATCACCAGACCGTGAAGGTCGGCGTATCGCTCCGCTACAACCTCAACAGCCGCTGGAGCCTGCAGACAGGCATCACCTACACTCGCCTCACCTCCTCTTTCACGACGGAAAAGAGCACATACTCCACCGAGACAAACCAGAAACTCGACTACATAGGCATACCTCTCGCTGCAAGCTACGACATCTGGCAGAACGACCACATTAATATATATGCTACCGCAGGAGGCGCTGTCGAAAAACTTGTCAACGGTGCGTCGACTACGACAAAGACGGTCTCGCCGACAGAAAAGACCATTTCCAACAATGACGTAAGGGAAAACCGCCCCGTGTTCAGCACCAATGTGGCCGCCGGAATAGAATACAAGGTCAACCCATACCTTAACATCTATGCCCAGCCTGGGGTCACCTGCCATTTCGACAACGGCAGCGGCGTGAAGTCCATCTACACCGACAAGCCCCTCAACTTTGAACTTAACCTCGGCGTAAGAATAAACATCAACAAATAACCAACACACAAACAACGACATGAAACTAAACTTAGCCGCCGTCTGCGCCGCCGTGGCACTGTTCTTCACGGCATGTGCGACGACAAGACAAACGGGAAACAGCAACATCAAGTATGTGGAGGCACAGCGCTATTTCTTCAACAACAACGCCTCAGTCCCCTCCTCTCCCATCACCACCACACAGGAGGAATTTGACAAACTCTACGGTGCCGCCGCCGTGATGGGCAAAAACGGACGCCCTACGACTATCGACTTCAGCAAACAGTTCACCATCGGCATCGTGCTCCCGGAAACAAATGACAACACGGAGATACATCCCGGCAAACTCACAAGCGACGGTGACATGCTCACACTCCACTACTCCACCACCGTGACCGACAGGAACATGAGCTGGACGATGCGTCCCATGAGCCTCATCGTAGTGGACAGGAAATACCTGAAAACGAAGTGCCGGCTGCAACAAGACAAATAAGCCGCATTGCCAATCCCCTTCACCGAAACAGCGTGAAGGGGATTTTTCGTTGCGAAAAAAGGAACACGCAGCGACCGGAATACACCACCTTTTCTCAAAAACGCAATTAAATATTCAAAAAATTGCACATTTTTCTTGGCATTGAGCATGGTAATAGCTAACTTTGCACACCATTTTCATTATTGTGCAAACACAGAAGCCGCAAAACAAACGGCATCGTTACAATCGAAACAATGAACATACCAAGTTTCAATGAGATTATTGAACAGAGCATCGTAAAGAACTGGGATCTCGATGCCCTCACCGATTTTCACGGACAGACGCTGCAGTATCACGACGTAGCACGTAAAATCGAGAAACTCCATATAATGTTTGAGCACTGCGGAGTACAGAGAGGTGACAAGATAGCACTGTGCGGCAGAAACTCCGCCAACTGGGCTGTTGCCTTTCTCGCGACCCTGACCTACGGAGCGGTAGCCGTGCCTATCCTCAACGAATTTCTGCCGGAGCAGATTCACAACATAGTCAACCACAGCGGTTCCAAGCTGCTTTTCGTCGGCGATGTGGTAGCTACGCAGATTGACGCGACCCAGATGACCAACCTCGAAGGCATCATCAACATACCCGACTACTCCCTTGCCGTCAGCCGGACTGACAAGCTTACCTACGCAAGAGAGCATCTCAATGAAATCTTCGGTAAGAAATATCCCAAGTATTTCCGTAAGGAACACGTGCACTACTACCGTGAATCGTCGCCCGAAGAAATGGCTATACTCAACTACACGAGCGGTACTACCGGCTTCTCCAAGGCTGTGATGATTCCCTACAGAGCCGTTTGGGGCAACTACGACTTTGCCCAGACCGTGTTCGGAGAGCACATCAAGACCGGCGACAAGTCCGTGAGCATACTGCCAATGGCACACATGTACGGCATGGCGTTTGAGTTCTTGTTTGAGTTCGGCTCCGGTGTTCACGTCTATTTCCTCACCCGCACCCCGTCGCCGGCTATCATCGCACAGGCCTTCGCCGAAATTCATCCGCGCGTAATCATAGCCGTTCCGCTGGTAATAGAGAAGGTCATAAAGAAGAAAGTGTTCCCTAAGGTGCAGGGATCTCTTGTCAAGATGCTCCGCTCAACGCCGATTTTGAAAGACAAGATAAACGCGAAAATCTGCGACCAGGTGTACCAGGCGTTCGGAGGAAACTTCTATGAGGTCATCGTGGGCGGCGCTGCGTTCAACCAGGATGTGGACTCTTTCCTCCACGAAATAGGCTTCCCCTACACCGTGGGCTACGGTGCCACAGAGTGTGCGCCAATCATCGGCTACGAAGACTGGCACGACTTCAAGCCCGGTTCATGCGGTAAGGCGGCGAAACACCAGGAAGTTATCATCGACAGTCCTGACCCTCTGAACATCCCGGGAGAAATTCTCACACGCGGAATCAACGTGATGCTCGGCTACTACAAGGACGAAGAGAGCACCGCGAAGGTACTCGACAAGGACGGCTGGTACCACACGGGCGACCTCGGACTTATCGACCGTGACGGCAACATCTTCATCAAGGGACGCTCCAAGAACATGCTTCTCGGCGCAAACGGACAGAACATCTATCCCGAAGAGATAGAGGACAAGCTCAACTCCATGCCTTACGTCATAGAGAGTGTGGTGGTCCAGAGAGGCGAAAAGCTTGTCGGACTGGTCTATCCCGACCGTGACGAAGCGAAAAACGTGGGCATGAGCCACGCCGACGTGGAGAAACTCATGGAGGAAAACCGCGTCCAGCTCAACCAGATTGTCCCGGCCTACAGCAAGGTCAGTGCCATTGAACTCGTCGAAGAGGAGTTTGAGAAGACACCGAAGAAGAGCATCAAGCGCTACCTCTACAAGTAGACACGACTGTAAAAGACAAGTGCCGGGGTGACAGACATACGCGTTGTCACCCCGGCACTTGCCATATCAATTCATCGCGGGGCATAGTAAATTTACTGAGACAATTTGTGTTGTATTTCATTAAAAATGTTGTACATTTGCAAACATGTATAACAATATGCTTTTCTCTGCCGGTTTGGATTTCAAAAATACCCCCCCCACCGGATCACGGAGTTCGTTTCACCGTCCCGAGGTTGCGTTTTCCGGTTACGGGTTCGTCTGATTTGCATTTCAGCATCTGCAGACCGGGCATCAGACAGACATTGTCCTAAGACGTTTTATCAGTCATGACGAGACAGTCACGCTTTTAGTTTCCACACCAATATCCCAAATACGACATATACAATATGCGCCAATATTCAAAGACAAGCACATTAATACGCAACCTGATTATTGTCGGTGATTTCGTTGTTCTCAACGTCTTGTTCTACATATACATCCATTTGGACTGCGTGGAGAATATCTTGACCGGTGCCATTACGCACAAGCGGCTGATAGTACTCGCAAACATCGCGATGCTGATAGCCCAGTATTTCTTCTCCACAGTGGTGCACCAGCGCCACTCGGACTTTGCGCGGATTCTGCGTCAGGTGTCACTGTTGGCTTTCCTTCAGTTCGTCGCAATGTGTCTTTTGTGCGAAATCGACCAGGGATATGAGGGGTTCAACGCTCCCGGAATACTTTTTGAACTGTGTTTCCTGCCAGTTTTCTGGATATGCCTGCTGCTCGCACGTTTCGCCGAATACAAGTCCGTGAAGGCTTACCGCAGTATTGGACACAACCAGCGGCACGCTGTGTTCGTCGGAACAGGACCGTCGATGCTTGCCATATACGAATATCTTATCGGCGACCCGACATTCGGCTACAGCATCAACGGATATTTTGCGGATCAGCAGATTGCCGATTGCCCGGAGGGACTGAAGTACCGCGGCACGTTGGAAGAGGCGCAGGAGATCATGAAGACCCACATTCCTGTCGGTACGGTTGAGGAACTTTACTGTTGTCTGCCGTTCGAACAGAACGACTTTGTGGACAAGTTGATGCACTTCTGCGACAACAACACGATTCGCTTCTACTATGTGCCCAACTACCCCATAGAGGCGCACCGCTCGCTCAAACTGGAGCGCATTGGTTCCATGATGGCGTTTACCGCCTATGACGAACCGCTCCAGCGCGTGTCAAACCGTATCATAAAGCGCACGTTCGACATTGTCATGTCGCTTGCCGTACTGATTTGTCTGCTGCCGTTCCTGCCCTTCATAGCCATCGCAATAAAGTGCAGCAGCCGCGGACCGATATTCTTCCGCCAGGAGCGCACTGGCATCAACGGCCGCAATTTCCATTGTTACAAGTTCCGTTCCATGCATGTCAACAAGGACGCAGACAAGAAACAGGCCACCAAGAACGACCCTCGCAAGTTCGCCTTCGGCAACTTCATGCGCAAGACAAATATCGACGAGCTGCCCCAGTTCTTCAATGTGCTCATCGGCGACATGAGTGTCGTGGGACCGCGTCCGCACATGTTGAGCCACACAGAGATGTACCGCGACCGGATAGACGCCTATATGGTGCGCCACTTCATAAAGCCCGGCATCACAGGTTGGGCGCAGGTGACCGGCTATCGGGGTGAGACGTCGGAGCTATGGCAGATGGAAGGTCGCGTGCAACGTGACATCTGGTATATCGAGCACTGGAGTTTCTGGCTCGACATCGTGATAATATGGAAGACCATAGCACAGTGCATCATGCCCGACAAGCACGCATATTGACAATTTCCAACAACCTATAAAAACACAAGAGCAGAGTGTCGTGACACTCTGCTCTTAATGTTTGTCCTACCGTTTGTCTATTGCGACATATTCTTTCTGGTCTGGCAGCGCCTTGTAGGCAGGGCGTATGATGCGCCGACCGTCACATGTTATTTCCTCTATGCGGTGCGCCATCCAGCCCACAATGCGCGCCATGGCGAATATGGGCGTGTATATCTCGTGCGGAATGCCTATCAGTTCGTAAATGAAACCGCTGTAGAAATCGAGGTTGGCGCACATCGGCTTGGTGGTGTTGAGGTGCTTGCGCACGCACTTTATGCCCTCTTCCTCAAGCAGGCACAGGAAGTCATACTCCTTCTTCTTGCCTTTCTCCACTGCCAGATCGCCCGCCAGTTTCTTCAGCTGCACCGCTCTCGGATCGCTCATGGTGTAGATGGCGTGCCCGATGCCGTAGATAAGACCCGACTTGTCGTATGCTTCCTTGTTGAGCATACGCGTCAGATAGGTGTCAATCTCGTCCCTGTTGGTCCAGTCGGAGACGGCAGTCTTCAGGTGATGATACATGTTTACCACCTGAATATTTGCCCCGCCGTGAAGCGGACCCTTCAGTGAACCGATGCCTGCGGCTATGCTTGAGTAGGTGTCAGTGCGTGTCGACGATGTCACACGGACGGTAAACGTGGAGTTGTTACCTCCTCCGTGCTCCGCCTGGATGATGAGCAGGAGGTCGAGGGTGCGTGCGTCGAGCTGCGTGAAGTTGTCGCCCTTCATCATGTAGAGGAAGTTCTCCGCCAGCGTAAGTTTCTCTTTCGGGTGGCGTATGTTGAGCGAACGTCCATGGACGCTATGCCTGTAGATGTTGTAGGCATAGGCTATGACCGTCGGGAACTTCGCTATCAGGTTGATAGCCTGGCGCACGAGGTTGTCGCGCGAGATGTCGTCGGGATTGCTGTCGAAAGTGTACATCTCGAGAACACACCGTGCAAGGATGTTCATTATGTTGGTTCCCTCCAGTTCGATGATATGTACTATGGTACTGTGGTCAAGCGGCATGTTGTCGTAGAGCAGTTCCTTGAACGCCGAGAGCTCCTCTCTGTCGGGCAGACGACCCGACAACAGCAGGTAAGCCACTTCCTCGAAACCGAACCGTTTCTCCTCAAGCACCGGCGTGACAAGGTCGTTCAGCTCGTAGCCGCGGTAGTACAGTTCTCCCGGACAGGGCAGTACGTTGCCCTCTTCGTCGCGTTTGTAGCCCACCACATTACCGATGTTGGTCAGTCCGACAAGCACTCCCGTGCCGTCCTCGTTGCGCAGTCCGCGCTTCACTCCGTATTTTTGGAACGCCTCACGCGGAATCTTGCATGAGCCTTTCACCTCGTCACTGAGTTTGTAAATCAGATAGTCCTTGTTCATAGCGCGTCAATCAGTTGTTTAGCAAATTCCCTTGTTCCCACGGAGTGGCCGTTGTCCATGAAGCGTGCGAGGTCGTTTGTGGCCGTGCCCTGCACGAACAGGCGCTCCAAAGCCGCCGTTATCAGTTCGCCGGCCTGCCCCCAGCCCATGTAGTCAAGCATCATCACGGCCGAGAGGATGATGCTCGACGGATTGACGATGTCCTGTCCCGCTATGTCGGGAGCTATGCCGTGGGTAGCCTCGAATATGGCGTGTCCGGTGCTGTAGTTGATGTTTGCCCCCGGCGCAATGCCGATTCCGCCCACCTGAGCGGCAAGCATATCGGACACATAGTCACCGTTAAGGTTCATCGTCGCTATGACACTGTAGTCCTGAGGCTTCAGCAACGCATTCTGCAAGAAGGCATCGCAGATGCAGTCCTTTATGGTCAGGCGGCCCGACTTCAGTTCTTCCGCATACTCTCTCTCTGCCAGTTCGTAGCCCCATTTCTTGAAACCGCCCTCCGTAAACTTCATTATGTTGCCCTTATGGACAAGAGTTACCGACGGCAGATTGTGCGCCAGGGCGTACTCTATGGCAGAACGTATGAGGCGCTCCGAGCCTTCGCGGCTCACCGGTTTCACGCCGAAGCCCGACGTTTCGGGAAATCTCACCTTGCTGACGTGCATCTCGTCGTGCAGGAAACGGTAGAATTTCTTCGCCTCGTCCGAACCTGCCTCCCACTCTATGCCAGCATATATGTCCTCCGTATTCTCCCGGAAGATGCACATGTCGACAAGTTCCGGGTGCTTCACCGGGCTTTCTATGCCGGAGTAGTAGCGCACCGGACGCTGGCAGACATACAGGTCGAGCGTCTGCCTCAACGCCACGTTCAGACTGCGTATGCCCCCTCCGACGGGTGTCATGAGCGGTCCCTTGATGCCGACGAGGTATTCGCGGAATGCGTCTATCGTGGCTTGCGGCAGCCATTCGCCGGTCTTTTCGAAAGCCTTGCCTCCCGCCAGCACCTCCATCCATTCTATCTTCCTGCCGTCAGGATAGGCTTTGGCCACGGCGGCATCCACCACCTGGCGCATCACTGAGGTTATCTCCGCTCCCACGCCGTCGCCTTCGATGAACGGCACGGTGGGGTTTGCCGGAACATTCAGTCGGTTGTTTTCCTTTGTAATCTTCATATCTCTCTTTGCAATATGCCTTTTACTATTGTCATTTTCCCTTTTCGGCGGAATAGTTGAGTGCGCTTCCTGCCTTGAACCAGTTGATTTGCGCTTCGTTGTAGGTGTGCTCCGCGAGGAAGCTCTCCGTCGTTCCGTCGGCATGTTTCAGCGTGACGGTGAAGTGCGACGACGGTGCGAACGAGGCAAGACCGGTGACACTGATGCGGTCATCCTCACGTATCTTGTCGTAGTCGGCCTTGTCGGCGAAGGTCAGGGCAAGCATGCCCTGCTTCTTGAGGTTGGTCTCGTGTATGCGTGCGAAACTCTTTGCCAGTATCACACGCACGTAGAGGAAACGCGGTTCCATGGCTGCGTGCTCGCGTGACGAGCCTTCGCCGTAGTTGTCCTCAGCCACCACGATGCTCGCTATGCCGTGTTGCTTGTAGTCTTTAGCCACTGCCGACACCGCCTGGAAGTCGCCCGTCAGCTGGTTTTTCACCTTGTTGCTCTCGCCGTTGAATGCGTTGACCGCTCCCATGAGGAGGTTGTCGGAGATGTTCTGCAGGTGTCCGCGGAACTTCAACCACGGTCCTGCCATTGATATGTGGTCGGTCGTGCACTTGCCCGAAGCCTTTATCAGCAGCGGCATGTCCACGAGTTCCTGTCCGTCCCAAGGCTTGAACGGCTCCAGTTTCTGCAGTCTGTTGGAGTCGGGACTGATTATCACCTCCACGTCACCCGGCCCTTCGCTCGGTGCGACAAAACCTCTGTCCTCCACGGCAAAGCCTTTCGGCGGGAACACATCGCCCGTCGGTTCGTCGAGCATCACCTCTGTGCCGTCCCCGGTTGTCAGTGTGTCGGTGGCGGGATTGAAGTCAAGACGCCCCGAAACGGCAAGTGCCACGGTCATTTCCGGACTTGCTATGAAGGCGTAGGTATTGGGATTGCCGTCTGCGCGGCGGCGGAAATTGCGGTTGAAGGACGTCACTATGGCGTTCTTGCGTGTGTTGTCGTCCGTGTGGCGCTTCCATTGTCCGATGCAAGGACCACAGGCATTGGTCATGATGACCGCCCCGAGACGCTTGAAGTCGTCCATTATGCCGTCGCGCTCCGCCGTGTAGCGTATCTGCTCCGAACCCGGATTGATTATCAGGCTGCCCTTTGCCACGATGCCTTTCGCCACTGCCTGGCGTGCCACAGAGGCGGCTTTGGCGAGGTCTTCGTAACTTGAGTTGGTGCAACTGCCCACAAGTCCTACCTCCACTGTCGTCGGGAAGTCTTCGGCAACGGCCTTTTCCTTCATCTCCTCCACTGGTGTCGCCGCATCGGGAGTGAACGGTCCGTTGAGGTGAGGCTTCACTTCGGAGAGGTCAATGTCGATTATCTGGTCATAGTATTTTGCCGGATTGGCATACACGTCGGCATCTGCCGCCAGATGCGCGGCATTCGCGCGTGCCATGTCAGCCACCTCCTTGCGCCCCGTGTGCACAAGATACTCTTCGGTGTTGCCGTCATAGGGGAATATCGAGCATGTGGCGCCGAGTTCGGCACCCATATTGCAGATTGTGGCTCTGCCGGTGGCGGAGATTGTGGCTACGCCCTCGCCGAAATATTCGAGTATGGCGTTGGTGCCGCCTTTCACGGTCAGTATGCCGAGTATTTTCAGTATCACGTCCTTCGGAGACGCCCATCCGCTCAACCGTCCGGTCAGTCTCACGCCGATGAGACGCGGCATCTTCAGTTCCCAAGGCTGGGCTGTGAGCACGTCGACGGCATCTGCGCCGCCCACGCCCACTGCCACCATGCCGAGTCCGCCGGCATTAGGAGTGTGCGAATCCGTGCCTATCATCATGCCGCCTGGAAAGGCGTAGTTCTCCAAAACCACCTGATGGATGATGCCTGCACCGGCTCCCCAGAATCCGATATGGTATTTCTGCGACACCGACTGCAGAAAGTCGTACACCTCTTTATTTACCGCGCGTGCGTTGGGCAAGTCAACCGATGCGCCCATATCGGCACAGATGAGGTGGTCGCAGTGCACGCTCGACGGCACGGCAACACGGCTCTTGCCTGCATTCATGAACTGCAACAGCGCCATTTGTGCCGTTGCGTCCTGCATGGCTACACGGTCGGGACGGAAGTCCACATAGTCTTCGCCGCGCACGAACGACCGCGTCTGGGCGGCGTCAAACAGGTGCGCATAGAGTACTTTCTCCGCATAGGTGAATTCACGACCAAGTTTCTGTTTTGCCTGTTCTACCTTCGACGAATACGAAAGGTAAAACTTCCGCAGCATATCTATATCAAGCATATTTATAGGAAATATATACAAATAAGTTACACATTGTCAGCTTGGATAATGCAAAGTTAGCAATTTGTTACGAATAAACCAAGTTTTTCCCTCTCAATAAGTTCATCTTGCTCCACAATAACACGGTTTCGCTTGCCCCAAGACATTTTTCCGACATCTCCAAGAGGGTGTTTTCGCAGGACAAGAACGGTGTGCGGGTCATCTTACTTCGGTCGTTCAACGTGCTTACCTCGACCGAAGTAAGCCAACAAAAGGGGTGCTTTTATGCGGCAAGCCACCTCTGGATGATGTCCTGACAGGCATCGCATCCAAAGGTGGCTCGAAAAAAAAGATTCATTAAAATGCGGAAGATGAGGGATTCAAACCCCCGATACGGTTACCCGTATACCGGATTTCGAGTCCAGCGCATTCGGTCACTCTGCCAATCTTCCTTGCTTTTTGCAAAATTACTTCTATTTTTCCATTCCTCAAAATAATTTGTCCAAAAAACTGACCCCACCCCTTTGGAAGTTCCCATAATCCATCCGCGGCAGGGAGTCCATATGTTCAGGAACGGCAGGAGGCACAGTGCC
Organism: uncultured Spirochaetota bacterium; assembly: GCA_963639575.1. Taxonomy (GTDB): domain Bacteria; phylum Bacteroidota; class Bacteroidia; order Bacteroidales; family Bacteroidaceae; genus Prevotella. The sequence continues at coordinate 8,412 of CAVHUR010000040.1, read as the reverse complement.
GGCATGTGAATATCCGACCAAAACAAATCAAAATCGGACAAACATGGGCGTGCATACACGGAGCGGAACACGGAAAAAGGATATTTTGGATAACTTTGCCGGTGACCTATCAACAACAAAAACCTATGTCATGAGAAAGATTTTCATCACATCAATGTTATTTGCAGGTGTCATGTATGCCGAGGCACAGGTGACACTGCAACCCATGTTCTCCGACAACATGGTACTACAACAGAAGACCGAAGCTCCGATCTGGGGCGAGAGCCATGCCGGAAGCACCGTTTCCGTCACCACGTCATGGAACAAGAAGACCTACAAGACCACAGCCGACGGCAACGGCAAATGGTGCGTCAGAGTGGCCACTCCCAAGGCAGGAGGTCCCTACTCGATAACTGTCGACAACGGAAAGCCCCTCACCCTGTCCAACGTGATGGTGGGCGAGGTGTGGCTGTGCTCGGGACAGTCCAACATGGAGATGTCGGTGGGACAGGTGAAAGACAAGGACACGGAGATAGCCAACGCCGACAAGTATCCTGACATAAGGCTCTTTCATGTGCAGAACGCCACCAGCACACGCGAGCAATCCACACTCAACGCTGTCAACGACGGGTGGGAGGTGTGCTCGTCAGCATGCATCGAACGCTTCTCGGCATGCGCCTACTTCTTCGGAAGGGAGCTAAACAAGGACCTCAACGTGCCCATCGGACTGATAGAAACCTGCTGGGGCGGCACGCTGGCGGAGGCATGGACCAGTGCCGGAGCACTGAGCCAGATGCCCGATTTCAGACCTGTGGTCGACGGTCTGCCACTGCTCCCCGAGAGCAACGAGGAGCGGTCGCAGCTCTATAAGAAGCAGATTGCCGAGTGGTGGGACGCTTTCCGCGCCGCCGACAAGGGCTACGAAGACGGCAAGGCGGCATGGGCTGACGTGTCTGCCGACGACTCCGGTTGGGAGGAAATTAAGACTCCGGGCTATCTACAGCAAAATGGTCTGGGCGGATTCAACGGTATCGTGTGGCTGAGAAAGACTGTCGACATTCCCGCCTCCTGGACAGGCAAGGAACTGACACTCAACCTTGGACCTATTGACGACGAGGACAACACGTTCTTCAACGGCACGGAAATCGGGCATACCGACGGCTGGATGGCCGGCAGAAGCTATAAAGTGCCTGCCGAACTGGTGAAAGGCGGCAAGGCAGTGATAACAATACGCATCACCGACGGCGGCGGCAACGGCGGATGCTGGGGCGGTGCCGACAATTTCAACATCACTTGCGGCAACGACAAAGTGGACATCGCGGGAATGTGGAAGTACAAGGTGTCGGTGGACATGCGCCGCTTCACCGCCATGCCAATGAACACGGCGAACAACGCCAACATTCCGTCCGTGCTCTACAACGCCATGCTGAAACCGCTCGTCCCCTACTCCATCCGTGGCGCAATCTGGTATCAGGGAGAGTCCAATGCGCCCCTTGCCTACCAGTACCGTGAGCTGTTGCCCGTCATGATAACCGACTGGCGTGCGAAATGGGGATACGATTTCCCGTTCTACATAGTGCAGTTGGCCAACTATATGCCGCAAAAGGACGAGCCTGCGGAGTCCACTTGGGCGGAGCTTCGTGAGGCTCAGGTGATGGCAACACGTCTGAAGAACACCCAATTGGCGTGCATCATAGACATAGGAGAATCCGGCGACATACACCCGAAGAACAAGCAGGAGGTGGGCAGAAGGCTCGCCCTCGTGGCGGAAGCCAACGACTACGGCAAGAAAGTGACGTGGCAAGGGCCGATGTACGACGGATATTGCGTGGAAGGAAACTCGTTTCGCATCAGTTTCCGCGGCACTGACGGCGGACTGAAGACGGCTGACGGCGGCGCACTGCGCACGTTCCAGATAGCCGGACCGGACCATAAGTTCGTGTGGGCGGATGCCAGAATAGAGGGCAACACGGTGGTGGTGTCGTCGCCGAAGGTAAAGTTCCCGATGGCTGTGCGCTACGGTTGGGCGGACAACCCCGACTGCAACCTGTGCAACGAAGCAGGTCTGCCGGCATCGCCCTTCCGCACCGACGACTGGAAGGGCATTACCCTGATGAAATAAAGTATATATGCGGACAGACAGAGCGGGACTATAGACTGCACCGAACTGCCGTCAGTTACGCCCGGTCTGTCCGTGTTCGGTACTGCAGTCCACACTCCGCAGTTCGTCGATGCCGTTGATGCGGTAGATGTTTCTTATCGCCTCGTTCTTCTCGTCGACACCGTGGACGAAGAAAGTGAGCGTCGTTGTGACGATGTGATCTTTGGTAGAGGTGCTCAGGGAATCCACTGAGAGGTGCAGCTTGCACGATATCACGTCGAGCAAATCCATCAACAGGTGATAGCGGTCAATGGCTTTTATCCTGACAGTTACAGGATATGTCACGTTAGGATCTTCGCTGAAGTCGACAGAGACGATGCTGTCGCCGTGCTTGGAAGCCATGTGTATGGCCTCGGGACATGAGCGGCTGTGTATCACGATGCGTCCGTCCTCGTTGCGGCAACCTATTATCTCGCCGCCGGGGATGGGATTGCACACGGTGCAACGCACATAGCGGCTCGATGTCTCCTTCTGTATTATCTGGCGCAAGGCACGTTTTGCCTTGTATGTAGAGGTCGACCCGAACCAGTCGCCGCGTGCCATTATCTGCTCCGACACGCCTATCTCCACGCAGTCACCACGCTTCAGCACGGTGCGGATGGACGCAAGTTTGCCGTTGATGCGGGCGTAATGGGCGTGCAGACCTATCTCCGTGTGGAGTTCGAAGGCAAAGTCTATGGCAGTGGAGCCCACCGGCAGCACTATGGGTTTACCCTTCGGGGTGAACACCATGATGTCGTCATAGTAGAGCGAAGTGACTACGCTCTCGATGAAAGTGTTGCCTGCGGTCTGGGTGGCAATGTCTTCGAGCACGCGCTTGAAGCGGTCTATCCACTCCCCCACATTGCTCTCATTGCGCTCGGCCATACATCCGAGGCGGGAAGCTTCCACCATTCGCTCCGAGCAAATCTGCACATCCTCCCACACGCCCTGCCCGGAGAGGAGCATGACATTGAGAGATTGGTAGGAGTTCTCTTTGGCTTGGTCTATCTGGTTGACAAAAGACTGGGGCTTCTCCTTATATACATCGGTGATGATGGAATATATCTTGAGGCACTTGTCCTTCTCGCTCGCAAAATCGGCACAGTTGTCAAAGGTCACGCGCACATAGTAGCGGTTGTCGATGTGCTTGTAGTCCTTGTCCTGCGACTTCATCTTGCGCCAGATGCTGTAGGGCATACGGTAGTACGCCTTGACCCTTACTGCGATGCCTTTTGCGTCAAGCAGTTTGGCGATATTGCCGCAGAAGATGTCGAGACGCTCCTTGTCGCGCTGCATGTCACTGCGTATGGCTGACGCTATTTCATCGTATTCGTGGGGGCAACGGTATTTGAACGAGAGGTTCTCAAGGTCGGTTTTCACGTCGAAAAGACCGAGCCTATTGGCAAGAGGGGCATAGAAATAGTCGGTCTCTCCGGCGATTTTCATCTGTTTGTCGGGGCTCATCGACGCCAGGGTGCGCATGTTGTGCAGGCGGTCGGCTATCTTTATCATGAGCGCGCGGATGTCATAGTGGAGTGAATTGAGCAGCTGCTGGTAGTTGTCCACCTGCTTCGACATGTTGTAGCGGTCCTTTTTCTTCTTGGTAACGACATCTACCAGAAACGCCACATCCTCGCCGAAGCGTTCGGTGATGTCGTCTATGGTGTAGTCAGTGTCCTCCACCACATCGTGGAGAAAGGCGCAGATGACCGAGTTGACATCCAGTCTCAACTCCTCGGCGGCAATCCTCGCCACCGCCACAGGATGCACTATGTAGGGGATGCCGCTCTTTCTGCGCTGGTTCTTGTGGGCCTCTCGGGCAAAGGCATAGGCCTTGCGCACACGCTGAAGGTCGGCTTCGCCCACCCTGTACGACAACACTCCGACGAGATGAGCCACGCTCTCGTCAAGACTTTTCATGTCAAAAGCAACGCTGGAACTGTCCCCGCCGCCTGCAACCAATTTGTTTTCTGCAATCATTTCACCTTGTCCGGATAGTAACAGACCGCCCCTCAGGGGTTTCGGTTTATACCTTTTGTCAAATAATATAGTAACTACAAAGGTACACCATTATTCCACAAACAAACAAAAAAATCATGTCTTTTGTTGCAAAAACAAAGGCAACGGACTGCCATTTCAAGATATATTCCGTAAATTTGCACGCAGAATGCATATAGCGATAGCAGGAAACATAGGCAGCGGAAAGACTACGCTCACGAAGATGCTGGCACATCACTACGGCTGGACACAGCATCTGGAGCCGGTCATGGACAATCCTTACCTCGATGACTACTACAAGGACATCAAGAGATGGGCTTTTAACCTGGAGGTGTACTTTCTGAAAGAACGGTTCAAGAATGTGCTCGACATCACCGCACACCCCGAACGTACCACGGTGCAGGACCGTTCCATTTTCGAGGGAGTGTATGTCTTTGTCGCCAACAACTACGCACAGGGGCAGCTGTCTGACCGTGACTACAACGCATATATGGAACTCTTCGAGCAGATGATATCGATAGTGAAGTATCCCGACCTCATGATTTATCTGCGTGCTCCGCTCGAACACCTCGTGAAAAACATCCAGAAACGGGGCAGACAGTGCGAACAGGCCATACCGCTCGAATATCTGAAGGGGCTCAACGAACGCTACGAACGGTTCATCAAGGAACAATACAAGGGGAAAGTCATGATAGTCGACGTGACAGGCATGGACTATCAGAACCGTCCGGAGGACTTTCTGAAAATCACAGACCGGATAGACGCAGAACTCTTCGGGCTATTTTCCGACAAATAAAACACTTTTCATCATGCACATAGCAATAGCAGGAAACATAGGCAGCGGCAAGACCACGCTGACAAAAATGCTTGCAAAACGTTACGGCTGGACTCCACGGTTCGAGTCTGTGGACAACAATCCCTACTTGTCTGACTTCTACGCTGACATGCAGAGGTGGGCTTTCAACCTGCAAATCTATTTCCTCAACAAGCGTTTCGCCGAGGTGGTGGAGATAGCGAAGAGCAAGGACACAATCATACAAGACAGGACTATATTCGAGGATGCGCGCATCTTCGCCCCCAACCTGCACAATCAGGGGTATATGTCAGACCGTGACTTCAGCAACTACACCGACCTCTTCGACCTGATGATGTCACTGGTGAAACTGCCCGACATGATGATCTACATCCGCTCCACTATCCCCAACCTCATCGCGCAGATAGGAAAACGCGGACGTGAGTATGAGCAGAGCATCCGCATAGACTATCTCCAGGGACTTAACGACCTGTATGAGGGGTGGATAAAGACCTATAAGGGCAACCTCATAATAGTCGACGGCGACACCTGCAAGTTTGAAGCTGACCCGCAAGCATTCCAGGCTATCACCGACAAAATAGACGCCGAGCTGTACGGTCTCTTCCCTTTCGAAGAGCAGAAGTAGTTCTTCGCGCACCCGTGCGCATACATTATAAGAGATAAAACATATGGACAAGACATTGAAATCCGTTGTCAGGCTTGCAGTGTTTGCTGCATTGATGCTCGTGCCAGTCATCGCACAGGCGGACAACGAGGCGTGGGTGGAATACCAGGAATCCACCAAGACGCTCACGTTCCGTTATGATGACCAAAAGGAATCGGCGGAAGCCACAGCGAAGTATAGCATCCCCAGTGATACACAAACTTATCCGGATTGGCTGAAGACTTACGGTTCTGACATAACAAAGGTGGTGTTTGACAGTAGTTTCGCTAACTACACGCCCACCTGTTGCTATTTTTGGTTCTTCCAATTGGCCAACCTCAATAGCATTGTAGGTATTGAGAACCTCAACACTTCCGATGTTACTACGATGTACGGTATGTTCGCTTACTGCTCCAGCCTTACCGACTTAAATCTCACTACCTTTGACACATCAAAGGTCACTGATATGACGGGTATGTTCTGCGGATGCACATCACTTGTTGAAATATATGTAAGCGACAAATTCGTGGTGTCTGACGATTGTGAAGGAGATTACATGTTCGAGCACTGCACATCTCTTCCCGGGTTTGACGCAACCAAAACTGACGTGAGCATGGCAAATACTACTGGCGGCTATTTCTCCAAGTGGGATCCCAATGCAGCAGCTTGGGCAGAGTATGATGCTACCACTCAGACGCTCACATTCTACTATAACGGTCAGAGAGAATCGTCCGAGGCGACAAATACTTTTGATATTCCGACCTCTGAAGATACCACACCGCAGTGGAGTACTTATAGTGAAAACATCACCAAGGTGGTATTCGACAAGAGTTTTGCCTCTGTCCGTCCCACCACTTGCAAGTCTTGGTTTAGTGGCATGAAGAATCTTACGGACATAGAGAACCTGAAATGCCTCAACACATCAGAGGTGACAGACATGAGCAGTATGTTCGCCGCTTGCGCCAGCCTGACCTCTCTTGATGTGACATCATTCAGCACCTCTGCCGTCACAAGCATGCAAACGATGTTTATGAATTGTACAGGACTGGCCACACTCGACTTGTCTAATTTCGATGTGTCGGCAGTTACTGACATGAAGGGCATGTTTATAAATTGCCAATCTCTTCAGACCATTTATGTAAGCGAAAGTTTTAAGGTGTCAGACGACTGCGTAGGAGACAACATGTTCTCCAATTGCACATCGCTTAATGGTTATGTAGCCGACAAGATTGGCAAGGAGATGGCTAACTACACTGATGGCTATCTTACCGAAAAGCCTACTGCGTGGGCGGAATTCCAGGACAGCACGAAGACGCTGACATTCCATTACGACTGCAATATGAACTCTACTGATGCTACCGACAAATATGTCATAGCTACCACTGGCAGTGGAGAGGAATGGTGGCAAGATCATCAATATGACATTGAGAAGGTGTTATTTGAGGAGAATTTCTATAACTTCCATCCATATAGTTGCGCCAGCTGGTTCGCATATCTTTATAACCTCGCCTCTATAGAAGGTATCGAGAATCTCAACACTTCTGAGGTTACCAGCATGGCAGGCATGTTTAATGGTTGCAGTAAACTGGATACTCTCGATTTGTACCGTTTCGACACTTCGGCTGTGAAAGACATGAGCTACATGTTCTGTGGATGTAAGTCGCTGACATATTTGGATGTAAGCTTTGATACATCAAATGTCAATGATATGAGCTACATGTTTCAACTGTGTAAGAATTTGACCAAACTTAATGTGGCAAGTTTCGTTACATCCAATGTCACCAATATGGAAGCGATGTTTGATGATTGTTCGTCTCTGAAAGAGTTGGATTTGAGCACGTTTAGCACGGCAAATGTCAGAAACTTTTATTGGTTCTTGCGTAATTGCAGCAGTCTCACAAAGGTGGATGTGTCCAGTTTCCATACAGGAAACGCAAGAAGCATGTCTTGCATGTTCGCAAGTTGCAGCAGTCTGAAGGATATTGATGTGTCATCATTCAATACATCTAACGTTACCGACATGGATTCCATGTTTGGTGGTTGCAGTGGTTTGACATCTATTGATGTATCCAATTTTGATACTTCATCTGTCGAGTCGATTGACGCAATGTTTTCTGGGTGTAAGGGGTTGACATCTCTTGATATATCCAACTTCAAGACTGCTTCCGTCAGGGATGCGCGCAGTATGTTTGGTGGCTGCAGTAACATAAAGAATATCTATGTAAACATGAATTTCTCTCTGCCTTCAATTAATGAAAGCAGAAATATGTTTGGCGGTTGTACATCACTTCCAGGTTTTAATTCTGATAGCATTGATGCAGCAAAGGCTAACTACACTGACGGCTATCTCACATTGCGTCGCAAATTCTGGGTGGGTAGCAATAAGTATAATGCCGATGGTGTGGATGCTGTATGCTATGATAATGTGGAGTTTGGCGACAAGGATGCGTTTGCTTCAGACTTTAATTTCAAGTTCGACACCGACAATACGGCTACATACGAGCGCACTGTCAGCAGCAACTGGGCTACCCTCTGCCTGCCGTTCTCTTTCACTCCCGCTTCTAACAAAGGCGTGAACTGCTACAGGATTAGTAACATTGGCACGGACGTGATAACAGTTGACAAGATAGAGGACGTTGTCGCTGCCGGCGAGCCGATACTTGTCTACACCACCGCGGGCGACATCTCCGTCACCGGCGCAGCCGGCTCAAAGGTAGTAAGTGCGCCTGTCACATCCAACTATCTGACAGGTACATTCGAGGAAGCATCAGTAATAGGCTATGACACAAACTACATTATCTCCAAGAATAAGTTTTGGAATGTAGAGTCACTCCT
>CAVHUR010000039.1:0-20774 GCA_963639575.1 uncultured Spirochaetota bacterium | reverse complement strand
GGCGTGCCTCTTCAGCCACTCGAGCACCTTTCCTTTTATAAATCTTTTGCAAAGGTAATCCTTTAATGTCTAAAACGTGAAATATTATGAAGCATTTACTAAATATTAACTATTCGGAGTGCATTCTGGGTTGTAATTGCGTCAATCCGGTCCTCAGATTGACTGTAAATTTCAGACAACTTGTTCAAAACAAACCTGACAAATGAACTTTCATTCCTTTTTCCGCGCATTGGAACTGGTGCCATATAAGGAGAATCGGTTTCGAGGACTATCCTGTCAAGTGGAACGGCATTGGCGAGAACTGTCGGGAGATTGCTTTTCTTGAATGTCAGTACTCCGCCTATTCCAAGCACAAAATTGTCAAACTGCAGAAGTTGTTCTGCTTCTTTCTCGTTTCCGGTAAAACAATGGAAGACTCCACCTTTTAGTGTGTTCTTGTATTTGCGCAGCAGATTTATCATTTCGTTCTGCCCCTTCCTGCAATGAATCATAAGGGGAAGCCCCATTTCAATGCTCCACTCTATCTGTATGCGAAACGCTTCAAGTTGTTCCTTTTCGTATTCTCTCGACCAATAGTAGTCAAGACCGACTTCTCCGATGGCTATAATGGGTGAATGTGATGCTTGTTCCGAACGAATCAAATTGTAAATCCGGTCCAGTTCATCTTTGTAATTGCCCTTTACTTCCTCGGGATGAAGTCCAAGCATGGGATAGGCATACCCTTCATATTGCCGGCAAAGAGCCAGCGTGCTTTGGCATGTCTTGTAATCTATGGCAGGAACGAATATTTTTTCGACCCCAGCTTCCTTTGCGCGGTCTATGACTTCAGTGAGATCATGGGAGAATTCCTCACCGTCAAGATGTGAATGTGTATCTATCATGAATTACGGTGCATCATTTTTTGTGCATACTTGTGGATTTCGGCCTTTCTCTCATTGTCAACTTTTACAAGAGACAGATATTTTTGGGCTATTTCAAAATAAGATTCTATTTTTCGGAGAGCGAGTTTGTCTATGCCAAACTTGTTGTATATATCTGTTATGGCTTTTATTTTCTCAGTTTTATCGAAATCCTTTGCCGAAAGCCAAGATGTCAATTCCCGTTTGTCTTCCCCCATAGCCATGCTGCAAGCATTGATTAGCATGTAGGTCTTTTTGTTGTTGCAGATGTCTCCGCCGATGTTTTTCCCGAATGTCTTTTCGTCTCCGTACACGTCCAGATAGTCATCCTGGAGTTGGAAAGCCAAGCCGATGTTTTCTCCAAAGCGGTAGAGATTCTCTTGATCTTCGTCGTCTGCGTCTGCCAAAATAGCGCCAATCTTCATTGCGCAAGCGAGTAGGACACTTGTTTTCAGACGAATCATTTCAATGTATTCATCCTCTGACACATCATTTCGGGTCTCAAAATCCATGTCGTATTGTTGGCCTTCCCCTATTTCAAGAGCCGTTTTTGTAAAGCAATCAAGTACAGCTCTCAATTTGGAATTGTCGCATTTGGCTATCCGTTCATAGGCCAATACCAACATGGAATCGCCGGAAAGAATAGCGGTATTCTCGTTCCATTTGTTGTGAACCGTAAGACGGCCACGCCTCATGTCTGCCTTGTCCATGAGGTCATCATGCAACAGAGTGTAGTTGTGGTATGTTTCAAGTCCGCTTGCAGTCCACATTGCCGCCTCTATGTCATCCTTATACAGATTGTATGACATTAACAAGAGCACAGGCCTGATACGTTTTCCGCCTGCGGACAATACGTATTCTATCGGCTCATAGAGGGATTTCGGACTACGCTCATTGGGAATGTGAGCGATAAATTCATTCACTAAATGTTGAATTTCGGCTGATGTATACATTACAAATCAAAGTTTATCGGAACTGCAATCATAGCCTTACATGGTTTTCCGTTACAAGTTCCCGGTTTCCATTTTGGCATTTTATCCATAATTCTAATGACTTCTGCCCCTAAGATTCTGTCTGTTGATTTTTCCAAACGGATATTTTTGGCGTTTCCTTCCTGGTCAACGATGAAACTGACCACAACCTTTCCTTCTATTTTTCTGTCCTGAGCGGATTTCGGATACTTCAGGTTTGCCGTTATCCATTTCATGAATGCCCCCGCCCCGCCAGGGAATTCCGGCAGTTCTTCCACGGCCTTAACCCCTTCTGGAACATCCTCTTTGGTTTCTATTGTCTGTGGTTTGACTTCCTCTACTTTGGCTTCTGGTATTTCCGCTTGTCCGTTCCCTATAACCAATTTGCTGTTTATCGGTTCGGATGTCTGTCGGTTGGCAATCATTTCAGCAGGCTTTACGTTGGTTATTTCCGCAGGATTGTCAGTATGGGAAATGGCAGCTACCATGTCATGGTCTTTTTTCAGTTTGCTGATGTCAATATCTTCTATCAAGTCTTCAACAGCGTCTTCACTTGCATGTTCAGTGATGTTGGCATTCCATTCCAGTGCCGTGAACATGCAAGAGAGTATCAGCACTACAGCGACGAGAAATATCTCGGTTCTGCGGCTCTCAATATTGACCCTTTCAGTTTTTTTCTCTTCCAACATTTATTTTTCAGTCTGCAATTGCAATTTTTCTCAGTTTGTAACGTTAAAGACGTGTACAAGGTATTGGAAATGCCAACTTCAGAATTGGAAACTACGTGCAAAAGTAACATTGTTTTTTCAGAAAAGGTGTAACTTTGCCTATTATTTAGAACGTATCAGATGAAAAAAGGTGTACTCCTTCTCTATATAACAATGTGTCATATTGCCGTCTTGGCACAGAACGAGAGCCGTACTGAATACAATTTTCTTCGTATTCCGGTCAGTGCCCACGCCGCCGCCTTGGGTGGAGACAACATCTCCCTGTATGATGATGATGCGTCTTTGGCGTTTGCGAACCCCGCTTTGCTGACCAATACAAGTGACAAGACTGTCGGTCTAAACTACATGAACTACATGCAGGGGGCAAACACGCTGAGTGCAACCTATAATTTCGTTCCTTTTGACAGGGCTACCATTGCTTTTTCCGGACAGTATATGGATTACGGAAGCATGAAACAGACAGACAGCAACGGCAATATCACAGGTGATTTCAGAGCGAAAGACATCTCGCTGTCAGGCTATTTTGCCTATCTGCTGAATGATAATTTCTCAGCAGGAATTGCCGCCAAGTTAATCACTTCCTATATTGGCGATTACAATTCCCTTGCTGTCGGTATTGACTTGGGAGTGAATTACCTGAATGACAATGGTGATCTTTCACTGTCACTTGTTGCCAAGAATCTCGGAGGGCAACTGAAAGCATACGATGAAGACTATGAGCCAATGCCGTTCGATTTGCAGTTTGGCGTCAGCAAGCGGTTTGTCAACACACCGTTGCGACTGCACGCCACTCTCGTGGACTTAAACCATACTGGCTACAAGCTGAAAAATCATCTTGTAATCGGAGCGGACCTGCTGTTGTCAGACAATATTTGGGTTGGCTGCGGCTACAATTTCCGTAGAGCCAGCGAGATGAGCATAGGCACTGGCGACAACGAAAGTTCACATGGCGCAGGGTTTTCATTAGGTGCCGGACTTAATCTCGAACGGTTCGGGGTGAATTGTTCATGGGGCAAATACCATGTCGGAAATTCAAGTATAATCATAAATCTATCATATAAACTGTAGGAAACCATGAAAAAAATAACGATAGCTATCGACGGACACTCATCTTGCGGCAAGAGTACAATGGCGAAACAACTTGCCCGGAAACTCGGGTATATATATGTGGACACCGGGGCCATGTACCGCACGGTGACCCTTTTTGCTCTGCGTAACGGTCTGTTCCGTGAAGACGGAAGTGTGAAAACGGACGAGTTGGAGGCAAAAATGCATGAAATAGAAATCAGCTTCCAGTTCAACGAAACGAGCGGCAAGGCAGATGCTTACCTCAATGGAGAGAACGTGGAAAAAGAAATACGGCTGATGGAAGTGTCGAATCACGTCAGTCCGATAGCTGCCATACCATTTGTCAGAGAGATGATGGTAATGCAACAGCGGCGTATGGGTGAGGGCAAAGGCATCGTTATGGACGGCAGAGATATAGGTACGACGGTATTTCCTGACGCAGAACTCAAGATATTTGTCACTGCTTCGCCGGAAGTAAGGGCGCAACGCCGCTACGACGAACTGTGCAGCAAGGGAGAGAAAGCAGACTTTGCAGATATTCTGAAAAACGTACAGGAGCGTGACTATATAGACTCACATCGCAAAACGAGCCCTTTGCGTAAGGCAGACGATGCCCTCATGCTCGATAACAGTAACATGACTATCGACGAGCAGAACCGTTGGATTGAATCACAAGTAGAGAGGGTACTGGGGAGGAATATTCCACTGTAAGATAACGCGTTGCATATATAGCCCTTGTTGCCAGAGTATTTTGCTCGACAGCAAGGGCTATTTTAATCGATTTCAGATTGTTTACCAGGCAAATATGGGATATTGTGACATCATTGCGTTCACTTTCTTACGTACTGCCTTAATGACTTTTTCATCTTCAGGTGCGTTCAAGACTGCTTCTATCAAGTCAGCAATCTGCAACATCATGTCTTCTTTTGCTCCGCGGGTTGTTATTGCGGCTGTGCCGAGACGTATTCCTGATGTTTGGAATGCAGAACGGGAGTCAAAAGGAACCATGTTCTTGTTGACCGTGATATCTGCCGCAACCAAAGCGTTCTCCGCTACTTTGCCTGTCAAATCGGGGTATTTGGAGCGAAGGTCGACAAGCATTGAGTGATTGTCTGTACCTCCTGACACGATGTTAAATCCACGGGCTATCAGTTCATTGGCAAGAACTGAGGCATTGGTCTTGACCTGCTTGGCATACTCATGCCATGTCGGGGCGAGGTTTTCGCCAAAGCCCACCGCCTTTGCGGCTATGACATGTTCAAGCGGACCTCCCTGCTGACCGGGGAAAACTGCAGAATTGAGCAGTGTGGACATCTTTTTCAGTTCGCCTTTCTTATTTGTCAGTCCCCACGGATTGTCGAAATCCTTACCCAAAAGGATAATTCCTCCGCGTGGTCCACGCAGTGTCTTGTGTGTGGTAGAGGTTACAATATGGGCATATTTCACAGGATTGTCGAGCAGACCGGCGGCTATCAGTCCTGCCGGATGCGCCATGTCTATCATCAGAAGTGCACCTACAGAGTCTGCAATTTCACGCATACGCTTGTAGTCCCATTCGCGTGAGTAAGCTGAACCGCCACCAATGATTAGTTTTGGCTTGTGCTCTTGCGCAAGACGTTCCATTTCATCATAGTCCACACGTCCCGTTTCGCGGTTGAGATTATAGCCCACCGGATGATAGAGAATACCTGACGTGTTGACAAGAGACCCATGAGAGAGATGACCGCCATGGTCGAGATTCAGTCCCATAAATGTGTCGCCTGGTTTCAGAACGGCAAGTAACACTGCCGCATTGGCCTGTGCTCCAGAGTGAGGCTGTACATTGGCATACTCCGCTCCGAACAGTTTGCACACACGGTCTATGGCAAGTTGTTCGACCTTGTCCACAACCTGACAACCTCCATAGTAGCGTTTGCCGGGATAGCCCTCGGCATATTTGTTGGTCAAACATGACCCCATAGCTTGCATAACCTGTTCTGACACGAAGTTCTCTGACGCGATAAGCTCTATGCCATGAAGCTGTCGTTGGTGTTCTTCCTCAATTAGATTGAAGATGTCAATGTCCTTTACCATTTCGTTTTCCGTTTTTATGGTTTGTAATATGTTCCTTATTGTATTTCACTTCGGCAGTTATTTTGCCCTTTTATACAGAAATTCAAGATTCGGACGAGGTACTCCTTTTGCGACCAGTGCATCCAATGCTTCTATGGCATCAGCCTTGCGGTTCATATTCAGCAACAAGTCAATACGTGATATGCGGTAGTCCGTGTTGGCAGGCTCTATGCGGATAGCTTGGTCGAAATCATATTCCGCCAAATCATAAAGCCCTCTCTCCTTCTCCACCCCAGCTCTTGCTGCAAACGCCTCACTTCTTTCAGGATGTTGCGCACACAAGACATTCAGTTGGTCCAGGGCTTCGGTAAACCGGCGATCTTTCTGATTCAGCAATGCCAAACCCAGTTGAGCCTCAAAATGTCCTGGTACTATAGCGAGGAGATTCTGATAGTCACGTCTTGCAAAACTGTATTTCCCCTGCCTTTCATATACGTATGCCCTAAAGTAAAGAGCAGAAATGTTTTTGGGATTGTCAGCCAGTATTCGGTCATACTCATTGCATGCATAGTCCCATTGCTCAAGTCGCAGATTCAGTCCAGCCTTTCTCAGTCTCAAGTCAACTGATTCGGGATTCTCCGAAAGTTCTTTTGATATGACGGTAAGACTGTCACGCAACTGCTTGTTTGTTTGGGCATTCAGACTCAAACAAACAAGTAAGGACAAGACGGAAACGGCAACTCTGCGCATCAACTATGCATTGACAATGAAATCGACAATCCAGGCGCCTACCTCTTTGGTTCCGTATTTGCCACCGCCATCAACTTGGATTTCTGGTGTACGGACATTTTGATCGAGAGAAGCATTGACTGCCTTGCGGACAAGAGCGCCTTCCTCTTTCAAGTCAAAATATTCGAACAGCATGGCAACAGACAGTATCTGAGCCAGAGGATTTGCTATGTTAAGTCCTTTTCCCTGTGGCCAAGAACCATGAATCGGCTCAAAAACAGGAGTGGAAGAACCTGTAGATGCTGACGGAAGCAATCCCATGGAACCGGTGATACAAGATCCCTCGTCCGTAAGAATGTCGCCGAACGTATTTTCCGTCACGATTACATCGAAGAATCTCGGATCTTGAATCATCCGCATGGCAGCGTTATCCACGTACATGAAGTCGGTTGTTACATCCGGATATTCCGTCATCATCTCCTGGGCGACCTTACGCCAAAGGCGAGATGATGCCAATACGTTAGCCTTGTCTACGACAGTGAGGTGTTTGCGGCGTTGTCTCGCATACTGGTATCCGACCTTCAGTATGCGCTCCACTTCCGGACGAGTATAGTAATTGGTGTCAAGTGCATCTTCTGTTCCGATTTCCTCGTTCATCGCAGGCTCCTGCTTCTTGCCGAAATACATACCGCCTGTCAGTTCCCGGATACATACGAAGTCAGCTCCTTTTACCAATTCGTCCTTCAAAGGAGACTTGTGTACAAGGCAATCGAATGTGGTTACAGGCCGTATATTGGCGTACAAACCAAGCTTTTTCCTCATTGCAAGCAATCCTTGTTCCGGTCGCACCTTTGCCGTCGGGTCGTTGTCGAATTTCGGATCACCTACACTTGCAAACAAAACGGCATCCGCTTCCTTGCATATATTATATGTCTCGTCAGGGAAAGGGTCGCCAACCTCATCAATGGCATGTGCACCACACAAAGCTTCTTTATAGGAAACATCATGACCAAACTTCTTTGCAACTGCATCAAGCACCGCAACTCCTTGTTCCATTATTTCCGGTCCGATTCCGTCACCGGCCAATACTGCAATTTTTAATTTCATATACTACTTATTCTATAATGTTCAACAATTTTATCGTTGCTTTGATTGCGGCCTCCGTTTGGTCTGCATCAAGAGCATGAGTTCTGTATGTACGGCCTTCAAATTCCCAGTCAATGGTCGTCTGCACCAATGCATCAGTGCGGCCTCCTGGCGGTATTGTCACATTGTAATTGCACAACCATGGGAATGAACGCCCAAGTTTATTCTTGTATATGTGTCTGATACACCTCACGAAAGCATCATATTGACCGTCTCCAGAGGCTGTTTCTCCATAGACAGCACCGTCTATTTCAAGTTGTACAGAAGCGACCGGCTTCAGTCCGTAAGCGGTGGAAACCATATAGCTCTTCAGTTTTACCTTCTCGTCAAGAGTATTGTGCTTCAGCACATCATTGACTATATAAGGCAAATCATCCCTCGAAACGAGTTCCTTTTTGTCTCCAAGTTCGATGATTCGTGCCGTCACTTTCTTCATCGCATCTTCCGAAAGTTCGATGCCAATCTCCTCTAAATTCCTCTTGATATTGGCTTTTCCGGACACTTTACCCAATGCATATTCGCGTTTTCTACCAAAACGCTCCGGCACAAGATTATTCTGGTATAACCCATTCTTATTGTCTCCATCGGCATGTACACCTGCAACCTGCGTAAAGACAGATGAACCTACAATCGGCTTATTCGGTGGAATGGCTATGCCTGAATAGCTTTCCACGAGGTGGCTTACCTCATTTAGCTTTTCCTCATTTATGCTCGTCGACACATTGAAATGGTCTTTCAGCATAGCTTGCACGGAGGATAACGGGGCATTACCGGCACGTTCTCCCAAACCGTTTATGGATGTGTGTAATCCCTTTGCCCCGCTGAGGACAGATGCCAACACGTTACTTACTGCAAGATCGTAGTCATTGTGTGCGTGAAAATCAAAATGAAGTTCTGGATAACGGACTGTCATCTTGTGAAAGAACTTGTATGTAAGCAGAGGATTCAATATTCCCAATGTGTCGGGCAACATAAATCTCTTGATTCCGGAGTTACGGAGCGCATCCATCAGATTGAACACATAATCCGGTGAATCCTTCATGCCGCTGGACCAATCTTCCACATATACATTGGTAATCATGCCCCGTGACTTCGCATTCTCGACATTGGCAAGAATATCTGCAATATGTTCGTCCGGGGTTTTCTTCAACTGTTCGGTACAGTGACGGTACGAACCTTTTGTCAGCAAATTGATGATATGTCCTCCTGCGTTTTGTATCCAGTCTAAGGATTTGTTTCCGTCTACAAAACCGAGAACCTCTATTTTGTCAATGTGTCCGCGATTCTTGGCCCATGCACATATACTTTTCACAGCTTCAAGTTCGCCGTCTGACACTCTTGCAGAGGCGACCTCTACCCTATTGACACACAGTTCCTCTATAAGAAGTCGTACGATTTGCAACTTCTCATGAGGCAGAAAAGACACTCCGCTGGTCTGTTCTCCGTCTCGGAGTGTCGTGTCCATTATTTCAATGAACTTTTGCATCATGTCTGTTTTCGTAGTCTTCTATTTTGTCTTTGTTTGAAAGAAGAAAATCAATGTCATCGTATGCATTCTGCAGACAGTATTTCTTGTATGAATTAATCTCAAAATGCTCTGAATGACCGGTTGCTGTGTTCGTGACCGTTTGGTTTGGTAAATCTACCTTTACCTCTGTTTTGGGATTGTCGTTTATGCTGTCAAACAATTCTTGCTGGAACTGTTTAGACACAACGACAGGCAATACGAAACAATTCAGAAGATTGTTTTTGTGTATGTCAGCGAAAGAACTTGAAATCACGACTCTGACACCATATCCTGCTATTGCCCATGCGGCATGTTCTCTTGAGGAACCGCTTCCCCAGTTTTGACCGCCTACAATGATTTCATGCACACCCTTGTGAGGAGCTTCAGAAAACTCCGGCTTGTTCAAAACGAATGTTTCCACAGCCTTTCCGTCACTGTCGTAACGCAAATCATGCATGAATGCATCACCGAAAAACTTCGGGTCGCGGGTCGTGGATGCGAGATACCGTGCGGGGATTATCAAGTCCGTGTTGCAGTTGTCTATCTGTACAGGAATACAGGTTGACTGTATTATATCGAATTTTTCTTTAGCCATAATTGTCGTCTTATAAGAGTTTACGTGGATCTGTAATCTTTCCTGTCAATGCCGATGCCGCCACGACAAGCGGTGACGCCAATACTGTGCGTGCCCCAGGTCCTTGTCTTCCTACGAAATTGCGGTTGCTTGTCGAAATCGCAAGTTTTCCTGAAGGCACTTTGTCGGGATTCATTGCCAGACATGAAGAGCATGACGGCAGTCGGAGTTCGAACCCTGCGTCTTCCAAGATCTTGTCTATACCTTCGTCTATAATCTGTTTGCGTACAAGCCAAGAGCCCGGAACAAGCCATGCAACAACGCTGTCTGCTTTCTTCTTGCCTTTCACGATTGACGCAAAAGCACGGAAATCTTCTATTCTGCCGTTGGTACATGCTCCCAGGAAGCAGTAGTCGACCGGATGACCCTCCAATTTTTCGCCAGGCTGAAACTGCATATAGTCGAGCATGGCATTGAATTGTGCTCTTTCCTGTTCGGGGATATCGCTTGTGTTGGGTATACATTCGTCAATAGCAATTCCTGCACCGGGGTTCGTACCATAGGTGATACGGGGCTTAATATCCTCGGCTTTGAAATACACTTCCTTGTCGAATACGGCATCGTCATCGCTCTTAAGCGTCTTCCAATATTCCACTGCTTTGTCCCAAGCCTCGCCCTTAGGAGCGTATTCACGTCCTTTCAGATAGGCAAAAGTAGTGGCGTCAGGTGCGATAATGCCTGCTCTTGAACCCATTTCTATTGACAGGTTGGACAGCGTAAGACGTCCTTCCATTGACAAATTCCGTATTGTCGAACCTGCATATTCCACTACATAACCGGTTGCACCGGATGTTGTCATCTTCGACATTATGTATAATGCGATGTCTTTTGCCGTCACTCCCTTCTGCAGTTCGCCGTCAATGTTTATACGCATAGACTTGGGTTTGGTCTGGAGAATGCACTGTGAAGCCAACACCTCGGCGACTTCACTCGTACCGATTCCCATTGCCAAAGCTCCGACTGCCCCATGCGTGGAGGTGTGCGAGTCTCCGCAGACAATAGTCATGCCCGGCAATGACAGCCCCTTTTCCGGACCTACGACATGAATGATGCCATTGTCTTTCGTTCCCATGGCAAAGTGAGTGATGCCAAACTCCTTGCAGTTGGCAGCCAAAGTGTCCACTTGCTTCTTGCCTATTGGGTCGTGTATAACCTCTTGTTGGTCGGATGGAGTATTGTGGTCAGGCATCGCATATACTTGATTTGGGCGAAAAACGCTGATGCCTTTGTCTCTCAATGCGTCAAAAGCCTGTGGACTTGTCACCTCATGGGCGTACAATCTGTCAACATAAAGTTGAGTGGGACCGTCTTCTATATTCTGTACGACATGTGAATCCCAGATTTTATCAAACAGTGTATTCATTATCTAAACTTGTTTATTGCGTCAATATATGCTTCCACTGAAGCTTGTACGATATCCGTATTCGCTCCGAATCCATAGTAGATGTGTCCATCGTATTCCACACTCTGGTGAACTTTTGCCATGTCATCGGAACCTTTGCTTATTGCCTGAATGGTAAACTCCTTGAGTACCATGTTTTTGTGTATTATCTGCTTGAGTGCCTTAATGGCAGCGTCAACAGGACCGTTGCCGGTGGAACATGCCTCAAACTTCTGCCCTGATATGTCCAGTCCTATTGCAGCAATGGAACTTGCGTCGCCTGTACCGGAGGATACTCTCAGGAAATCGAGTTTGATGTTATTGATAGCAGCCCGCTCTCCACCGGCCAGAACGAGGATATCGTCATCGGTGACTTCCTTTTTCTTGTCGGCAAGACGCAGGAACTCCTCATATATCTTGTTCAATTTATCTCCGTCAACATCAACTCCATTGACATGCAACCTGTGTTTCAGTGCGGCGCGTCCTGAACGGGCGGTCAATACGATGGCATTGTCATCGATACCGACATCCTTCGGGTTCATTATCTCATAGGTGGACGCATTCTTCAACACGCCATCTTGATGAATGCCGCTTGAGTGCGCAAAGGCATTTCGTCCCACGATTGCCTTGTTCGGCTGGACTGGCATATTCATCAGACTTGACACCATACGACTTGTAGGATATATCTTCGTCGTGTTTATATTGGTCTCTATTCCCAAGTCAGGATGCGTTTTAAATATCATCGCGACTTCTTCCAGCGAGGTGTTTCCTGCTCGTTCACCTATACCATTGATAGTCACCTCTACTTGTCTGGCGCCGCCGAGCACACCTGCGATAGTGTTTGCCGTAGCCATACCAAGGTCATTATGGCAGTGAGTGGACAGAATTGCCTTACCCGCAGCGAACGCATCCACGTGATCATACAGATACTGTATCTTTTCCTGATACTCTCCGGGAATCCTGAACCCCGTGGTGTCGGGAATGTTGCAGACTGTTGCGCCTGCCTTGGTGACAGCCTCTATCACTCTTGCAAGGTATTCATTGTCTGTTCTGCCGGCATCTTCTGCGTAGAACTCAACGTCTTCCACATATTTCTTCGCATACTTTACGGCGGCCACAGCACGTTCTATAATCTCTTCCCTGTTGGATTTGAATTTATAGCGGATATGGCTGTCGCTCGTTCCTATGCCTGTGTGTATTCTTTTGTGCTTGGCATATTTCAGCGCTTCGGCTGCGCAGTCAATGTCTTTCTCGACAGCTCTTGTCAAGGCGCAGATGACAGGCCATGTCACGGCTTTGCTTATCTCTATGACCGAATTGAAATCTCCGGGACTTGAAATCGGAAAGCCTGCCTCTATAACGTCTACGCCAAGTTGTTCCAATTGCTTGGCAACTTGTATTTTCTCCACGGTGTTGAGCTGGCATCCGGGTACCTGTTCTCCGTCACGAAGAGTTGTATCAAAAATAAACAATCTATCCATTTCTCTTATAATTTATCTTTTTGACTCTGATAAGGAAACTTGTGAAAATGCGCACGGCATGACATGTTTCCCGTCAGATTCTAAGTTTTTTCAGAATTTCAGCCATTTTCTCCTGTGTGGTAATGCGTGTTGGCACCAACGGCAATCTTAGGTTGTTGCTTATAAATCCCATTTCGCTCAACAATGCTTTCACACCGGCTGGGTTGCCGTCCACAAACAAAAGGCTGTAGAGTTCGGTGAACATGTGGTGTATCTTCCGTGCCGGTTCGTATTCTCCGTTAAATTCCAGTCTGATCATTCGGGATACCTGCTTCGGGAGAGCATTGCCTATGACGGATATAGCTCCTGCAGCGCCACTGGCAACCATTGAGAATGTCAGTGCGTCATCACCGCAAAGGACATCAAAACGGTCAGGTTTGTTCTTTATAATCTCGTCCACTTGTTCCAGAGAACCGCTTGCCTCTTTTATCGCCACGATGTTTTCGCAGTCGTTTGCAAGTCTGACAGTGGTTTCAGGTTTCAGGTTGACGCCGGTCCTGCCGGGTACATTGTACAGTACAACAGGCAGTGGACTTGCGGCAGCTATTGTCTTGAAATGTTGGTAAAGTCCCTCTTGTGACGGTTTGTTATAATAAGGACACACGCTCAAGACGGCATCTATACCGGAAAAATCGGTTTCTTGCAGTTCCTTGACTACTGTTGCGGTGTTGTTTCCACCGCATCCCATCATCAATGGAACACGGCCGTTATTGACCTCAACAATAAGATTCTTGATTTTCTTTTTCTCCTCATTTGTAAGGCAAGGGGTTTCACTGGTCGTACATAAGATACACAGAAAATCTGCCCCATTCTTTATTTGAAACTCTACCAAGCGCTTAAGAGCCTTGTAATCAACGTCTCCATTGTCTGCGAATGGCGTTATCATTGCAAGTCCAAGCCCCTTGAAAACATTACGTGCCATACAAATTTACTTTTTTCTTTCAATTTGGATGCAAAGATACTACTTTATATCTAAATCCGAAAGAATAGGTATTTCTTTTTTTGACAAATCACTATTCCCTTTGCATATTGTCATCTTGGCTGTGTTTTATGTTTCAATATCGCACTTTTTCAAGGAAAAGTGCATGAGCCGGCATACTCTCTCCTGCTTGCGTACGTTGCCTTCCTGCAACGATAGAATCAAAATCTTCCACAGTGATTCTGCCTCTTCCCACTTCGATGAGAGTGCCCACTACCGCACGCACCATATTCCGCAAGAACCGGTTGGCGGTAATTTCAAAGTACCATGAATGCCCGGACAATTGCACCCATCTTGCCTCTGTCACATTGCAGAGGGTAGTTTTCACATCGGTATGGCTTTTGCAGAATGCCTTGAAATCGTCTACATTCAACAGATGGCCGGCAGCTTCGTTCATCAGTCCGAAGTCAAGGTCGTAATGCAGTTCACACGAACGACGTTGCAGAAACGGATCTTTCTGCGTGTGTATATAATAATGGTACGTGCGACTAACTGCCGAGAATCTCGCGTGTAAATCTCCTGCAACCTCTTCAATGCCCTGTATTGCGATGTCGCGCGGCAAGATGCGGTTCATTCTATATGCCAGTTGTTTCCCGTCTATTGGGTCTTGCACGTCAAAGTGAGCCGCCATATCCCTTGCATGAACCCCGGCGTCGGTTCTGCCCGCCCCCACGATTTCCACATTGAAACGCAGCAGTGTTGTCAGTGCTTTCTGTATTTCCTCTTGTACGGAATTTCCGTTTGGCTGTATCTGCCAACCGTGATAATTGCTGCCATCGTACGACAACCGGATGAAGTATCTATGCATATTATTTACAAAAAATGCTCCGTCTTTGTGCAAGACGGAGTCTATTTGGGTATAATGACAATGGTATTGGGGCGAAATGTCACGCAGATGAGTTCCTACTTTCTGTGCCGTGCTGCATTCATCTGCATCTTGCTGAATGTCTCGCGGTGGAAGTCTTCTTCTGCCTTTATCATTTTCATGACTTTTGAAGCAGGTATCACTTTCAGCATCTTCTCATGATAGGTCTGCTGTATCTTCTTCAGTTTGACCTCATTGTTGTCGAACATCTTCAGTGCATACTCCCATTCTTTCTCCGATGTAGGGCGTTTGTGCCGGTTCATTCTGCCGTTTACCATGACTTCAACTTCCGCTTTCCTCTTTTGTCTGAAAATCGGAAGAAAAGCCGCAGCCTCCTTTTGCGACAGTTCCAGTCTCTTCAGCACGAAACCTTCAAGCTGTTTCTCGAATTTCTGAGGGTCGAACCGGCGGCTGTCTCTGTGCTCTGGTGCTTGGGCGTTTACCACAAGCGACGACACAGACATTATTATAATTATCAAATATCTAAGCATATTCACTGCGTCTAAAGTTCCGCTATGTAATTGTATATGTCGGAGTTATCCATGATGATGTAGTCTGAAGCATCATCGTCGGAATGGTGGGAAATCTGCGTGTTTACTTGATTTCCGCTCTTGCCGGCATCAAAATAGTGAGTATATGCCACCACGCCAAACACCGCAATGCAGACGGATGCAGCCATAGTCAATAGTGGCCGGAGCGACAAGACGGTGTGTTTCCTCTTTGCAGGAAGGGTAACGGGAGCGTCCGGCAATGATGCCATCAACTCTGTCTTAACGTTTTGGAAATATCCGACAGGAGTCCTGAACGGATTTTCCCTCAGTTTTTTGTTGTCAAGAACATTTCCTTTCATATCTCTAATTCCTTTCACTTATATGACGTTGGACAATTCCAAAGGTTTAATCGTGTGCGTTAAAAAAAGTCTCTATTTTTTTTACTGCAAGGTGATAGCTCGCTTTCAGTGCGCCTTCGGACGTTCCGAGTATCTTGCTCATCTCCGAATACTTCATCTCTTCGAAATATCTCATGTTGAAAACTGCTCGCTGGACAGGCGGCAGTTGGGCGATTGCCTCTTGCAGTTGGGCTTGTGTCCTGTCGCCGTCGAAATATTCGTCCGCCATCAACTGGTTTGCCACCGACAAGCTTTCGTCTGCACTGACATTGTCGATGCGTTGCTTTCTATGGACGAAATCTATCGCTTCGTTGATGGCAATCCTGCTGAGCCACGTGGAAATCTTTGATTTGTTTTCAAATGAACCGATATTCAGCCATGCCTTGACAAAAGCGTTCTGCAGGACATCGTTGGCATCATCGTGTGCAATGACAATGCGTCTGATTTGCCAATACAGTCTTTCGCTGTACAGGTTTACCAGCATTTCAAAACCCTGCCTGACGGTTTTTGCGTCGGACAACAGTTCTGTTATTTTCTTTTCGTCAGACTTCGACACTGCAATTCAACGCTTTATATACTCGGTCAGTTCGTTTGCTATCACCTCGTCATATCCATACACGTCGCTATAGCTCTCCAACTGTCCGTTTGGCAGGAGCAGTTTTGTGAAGTAAGTGATGAATATCGGAACCTGAGGTGTGACTTCGAGGCTGCGAATCAACCGTGATTTGTCAACACGGGCGGCTTCCGGCTGTTCTTCCTGGTCAGTTGACACTCTGAGATTTGCCTGCATGGAGTATTTCAGTTTGTCCAGCACGCTTTCGCTTTTTCCCTCCAATAGGAAACAAGCCAGTTCGTATGGCTTTTCCACTCTTATGCATCCGTGCGATGCACTGCGGTCTGCCCTGTCGAAAGCCATGCGTGTCGACGTGTCGTGAAGATATATTGAGAAGTTGTTGTCAAACCTGAATATTATCCGTCCAAGGGCGTTTCCCTCGCCGCCCTCCTGCACTACACGGTAATTGCCACTCTTCAACGCTTCCGCCGAAAGTTCGTCTGCCGGCACATAAGCGCCTGTCGTTTTTTCTGTTATGACATAATTGTTGCGCTCGAAATAGTCCGCATCCCCGGCGTGCCTTGACATTTCGTGCTTCACGATGTTAAACGGCACAACCCACCTCGGATTGACATCCATGCGCATAATGGCACTGTTGAGCAACGGTGTCTTGGTTTTCCTGCTTCCGCACACCACTTTCATGCGGAGCATATCCTCCCCCTTGGCGGCAATAAGACCGTATGCAGGTATGTTCACCAGCACATATTTGCTGCAATCGAACGGATATCGGTTCTGTCTCCATCTGCACCGCTCCATGTTTACCAACACTTTCATTCTCTCTGCTCCGACTGTCGACGGAAGCAGAGCTTTGAGTTTGCGGTAGAGCGGATTTTTTGTTTCCGCCGATTTCAGCACTTCTCCCACGCTGTCACACGCAATTTGGTTCAGCAGATGTGCCACTTTCCTGTTGTTGGCAGTCTCTGTCTTTACGTCATAGAGCGTGCGGAAATTCTTCTTCAGGGTGTCGTAAGGTTCGATGTCAAGTCTGTTTAACGTCTTGTAAGGATTCACGAACCCATAGCGTTGCCCGATGACATAACGCAAATAAGCCTTTGTCAGATTGTAGTCAAGGCGTGCCGCAAGTTCATTGATGTCACAACCGGCAAATTCCAAGGACTTTACTTTCTTCAGGTCATCTTCTATCTGACTGACGAAAAAGCGCGATTGCGAGAATCCTATATCATCAACCGTCTTCAGGTATAGCAGCAGTGTGTCGGCCTGGCTGGTCACGCCATGGCGTTTTACCCACAGAAGTGAGCCGCCGGAAAGATAATAGGAACGAGCATAGCGGTCTGTTGTCAAAATGCCTGCATCGTCTTTCAGCAGTCTGGCAATTTGTTCGTTTATGCGGTATGCGGATATTTTGTAGCTGTCAACCGACAGCGCGGAAAAGTTCTCGCGCACGAGATTACTGTTGGGGTTAAATGGATTTTCGTGGCATGCGAACAATATGCATACCACGAAAACCGACATTACAAAGCCCAATCCTTTTCTCAATGATATAAGCTGTTATCTTATTGATATCTTCCTCACTACCTTGCCGATTTTAACTATATAGCAACCCTTGGTCAAATTGAGGTCATAGCGTTTGTCGTCACTGTCGACTTTCACCGTGGCGACACACACACCGGCAACATTATACACTTGCATAACCTGCCCCGCAGCCCCCGTGACATGGAGCGCAGACTGGTCTACACTGACCGAAATGCCATAAACGTCGTTGTCAATGTTCTCGACAATCTCAACCATTGGTTCGGCATTGACTGTCAATGGAGCCGACAACAATAAAACTGCTATAGTGAGTGAGAGTATATTTTTTATCATGTATTTCCTTTATTTGTTATATGTTCGCACGCACAAAGTTAAGTTATAAATCTCAAAAAAGAAGAAAATCGGACGAAAAGTGTTCGGTGTTAAGGTTATTTAACACCGAATGTCATTTTCTCAACCGCAAGAACTGTATTGGGGAAAATGGACTGTGCTTCCTCAAGAAGGATTTTCTCGTCTTTGTAACGTTGGCTGTAGTGCCCGATAATCAGTGTTCCCACACCGGCATCCTTTGCCACTTGCGCCGCCTGCATGGCTGTGGAATGCCAGTAAAGTGCCGCTCTGTCGGCATTGTCATTGGCATAGGTGGCTTCGTGATAAAGCACATTCACGCCTTTCAGCAGCTCATGCAGCGTGGGAATATACCTCGTGTCACTGCAGAACGCATAACTTCTGGCCGGGTCAGGGGGTGTTGTGAGCCGTTCATTTGGGATGACGTTCCCTTCGGCATCTGTCCAGTCAAGTCCGCAACGGAGATTGTCTATCTGGCTAAAGGGAATATTGTAGAAATCCAGCATGTCCCGGCGGATGTGCCGTTTGCCCTCCTTTTCCCTGAAAAGAAAACCGCAACAGGGAACGCGGTGTTGCAGCGGTATGGTGGTGACTGTCAGACTGTGGTCTTCGTAAATCACGCTGCTCCGGGTCGTGTCGATGTCATGGATGACGACCTCATACTCCAGTCCGTGGCAGAAAAACTCCAGTTGGGCAGGCAGAATGGCACTTAAATCCTTGTGCGCATAGATGTGCAGCGGAGCGGTTCTGCCGAGCAGACCGAACGTGCTCAACATTCCCACCAGACCAAGACAGTGGTCTCCATGAAGGTGCGACAAGAATATGGCGCGCAGCTTCTCGAAGTGTATGTGGGTGCGGCGCAGGGCGAGTTGCGTGCCTTCGCCGCAATCAATCATAAAGACCTTACCTCTTATATCGACAATCTGTGATGTGGGGTTGTGCCGCATTGTCGGGAGGGCACTTCCGCAACCGAGTATATGGATATTGAACGGTGTCATTTTCTGTGTTGATTTACTCCTTTCTGCTGACAAATCGGCATCTTACATGGCGTCAAACCACAGCATGGCGATTGCCGGTCGTGGCGAAGCAATAAAAAAGCAGTGCCCCTATAAGCCGGGTTCTGTACTCTCCGTGAAGAGAGCGTCTGTCATTAATCTACGACACAAGTCACCTTGTGCCTCAAGCGTTCTACCCTCCATTGCATCCCATAGGGGAATTCGGGCGGGCAACCCTCAGTCAATGGTATACGCGAACTTACAGCCTCCAGTCGGAACAGCCGGCATGTCACCACACCGCTGGTAGTCTCTTACACTACCTTCTCACCCTTACGCGACAAGCGCGCGGTTGTTTTCTTCTTCCTTAACCTACTGTCACCAATAGCTTCTACATTAGGAAGTGGAGCGCCCTGTGCTGCCCGGACTTTCCTCTCGCCATTTCTGGCCAGCGACAGACCGGGGCACTGCTTTTATTTCTTCGTCCGTTTCTTCAGTTTAAGAAGCGGTATCTTTATTTCGTCACCTGTGGCAAATTCATGTTTGCCGCCATTGTAGACTTCCACATAACATTCCATACCGTCGCCCAGATAGGCGCGGCAGATGCCTCCGAAAGTCTGTCCCGCCTGTAGTTTCACGACCTTTGAAAGGCCGACAATCCTGTAGGCGCCGGTTCTGACCCGGGCATCCTTATTGTATTCTGCCTGCATCAGTTCCACGGAGTCGGTCTTGTGCTCTTGTCTGCACACCGTGTCCGTCGGCTCTGTGCTTGCTATGGGTTTTACTGTTGTCGGTTTCGGTTTTACTGCGACAACCTTGGCGGCTGGCTTTGCTACATGGACAACCTTTTGTTCCAAAGTCCCTGCTCCAAGCCTGTACCCCATGTACAGTGCGCCGGCGAGCATGACTACGATGATGAGAGCCAACATCAGGTAGAGCAAGCGGATTATTTTCCTGCTGTGTGTGATGCCTTCGCGGATGAGGTCTTCGCAGAACGGATTGTGTACGGGCGCCTTTTCCGTTGTTTCCGCAACCGTCTCCGATACAGGCGCTACGGTGTTCTCGCCCTCCGGTTCTTCCGCTACTGGCATCGTGCTCTCAGCCACCGGTTCTGTGTCCTCTGTGTTTTCCTCTTTCGGGGATTCCTCTTCTTCTGGCACGATTACCGGCTCTGCTGCTGCGGTTTCCGTCACGGAGACTTCTTCCACCGTCTTTTCCGGCAAGTCCTCTGCCTCTTCCCTGTCGTTGTATTTTTCGTCTATGGCAGTGAAGTCCACGTCTTCGTCAATGTCGATGGTCTCGAATTGCGCAAACGGTGAATTTATTCTGTCGCGCACGGCATTCTCCGGGGTGAACCCGAGTTTCGCCCTACCCTCTATGAGAATCCTTTCTCCGGTGTTCACGTCGACACTTTCGCGGGGATTCATGTCAGCCAACTTGAACGTGCCAAGCCCCTTCACTTTCACCACCCGGTCCTTTTCGATGTTGTCCCTTATCACGGCAAACATCTCGGAAACGAATGTCTCGGCATCCTTGCGGGTAAGTCCGTAACGCTCGACGAGGCACTTGCCCAGGCTCTCAATCCTGCTCATCGTCAGTGCCTCCTTTCTGTATTTCCGACTTCCACGATGTCGCGGGGCGGAACGAAAGTATCAGTTTCGGCGGAACAAGCATCTTCTTGGTACTGTTGGGGTTAGTCAGTATGCGTTCAAGTCGTTTCTTGCGCTCGAATGTACCGAAGAGCGGTATCTGCACAGCATCCTCTTCCTCCACCTGTGACACAAGGCTGTCCATGACGGAGAGAACCATTTTCTGCGTCATCTGCTTGGTGTTTCCCGTGCGGTCTGCCAGTTCGCTGATATAATCTTTATTGTTCATAGGTTGACATCAGTCCTTTCCGGTCACACGACCTCGCCGTACAGGTCGAACTCTTCGCTGCCTGTTATCTTCACATTATATATA
>CAVHUR010000038.1:0-21303 GCA_963639575.1 uncultured Spirochaetota bacterium | reverse complement strand
TAGCGCACTACGTTCGGGACGTAGGGGTCGGGCGTTCGAGTCGCCTCACCCCGACAAGAAAGCAAAGAGGGTGTGCCCAGCATAAGTACTGCGGCACACCCTCTTTCTTTGTGTTCCTGCCCTGCAGAAACTATCTGTTCTTCATCAGCAGCTCCTGTGTGTCCTTGGCGATTACCAGCTCCTCGTCGGTAGGAACGACGCAAACCGTCACCTTGGAGTCGGGCGTGGAGATGATGGCTTCCTTGCCCTTCACGTTGTTAGCCTCGGCATCCATCTTCACTCCGAGGAATTCCAGACCCTCGCAAGCGTCCATTCTCATGCCTATCTGGTTCTCTCCCACGCCGGCTGTCCACACGATGATGTCAACGCCACCCATGGCTGCGGCATACGAACCGATGTACTTCTTGATTCTGTAGGCATACATGTCGAGTGCCAGGCGGGCACGTTCGTTGCCCTCGGCAGCGGCATTTTCCACATCGCGCATGTCGGAACCGATGCCCGAGATGCCAAGTACGCCGCTCTCCTTGTTGAGGAAATCGGCCATCTCCTGCGGCTTCTTGCCGAGCTTGTCCATGAGATAGGTGACGGCAGAAGGATCGATGTCGCCCGAGCGGCTGCCCATCATCAGTCCCGCAAGCGGTGTGAGACCCATTGACGTGTCCACGCATTTGCCGTACTTCACGGCGCTTACGGACGCTCCGTTGCCTATGTGGCAGGTGATGATGCGCTGTGTCTTGATGTCACGGCCGAGCATCTCGCACACGCGCTGCGACACGTAGCGGTGGGAAGTGCCGTGGAAACCGTAGCGGCGAACATGGTATTTCTCGTACAGGCTGTAGGGAATGGCATAGAGGAATGCCTTTGCCGGCATGGTGGAATGGAACGCGTTGTCGAACACGCACACCTGCGGAGTGCCGGGCATGTTCTTGTCCACTGCCTTCAGACCCTTCAGGTGACCTGCGTTGTGCACGGGTGCGAGGTCGCAAAGCTCCTCTATTCCGTCCTCTACGCTCTGGTCCACGATGACGCTTTCACAGTATTTGTCGCCGCCCTGCACCACTCTGTGGCCGACGGCATCAATCTCGTCGAGCGACTTGATGGCACCAAGCTCAGGGTCGGTGAGCAGGCTCAGCACGAAGTTCACGCCCTCGTTGTGCTCCGGCATGTCGTGCATGATCTTCTTCTTCTCACCGTTTGGCAAGGTCACTTTCACGAAACTCTCCTCCAGTCCGATACGTTCGGCGCCGCCGGCTGCCATTACGGAGTTGTCGTCCATGTTGTAGAGTTTGTACTTGATGGAACTGCTGCCGCAGTTTAACACTAATATCTTCATCGCTGTTTATGTTTTGTCGTTTGTCGTAAGGTTCGTTCTCTCCGTTATTCTCCCTTGGCATCCATGGCCTGGCAGGCGGTGATTGCCACCATATAATATATGTCGTCCACGGAGCAACCGCGCGACAGGTCGTTCACGGGGCGCGCTATGCCCTGGAGGATAGGACCTATGGCTGTGGCGCCGCCCAGACGCTGCACGAGCTTGTAGCCGATGTTGCCCACCTCAAGGTTGGGCACTACCAGCACGTTTGCCTTGCCTGCCACCTCGCTGCCCGGTGCTTTCTTTGCCGCTGTGGCGGGGTCGAGGGCTGCGTCAGCCTGCAGTTCGCCGTCGACTTTCATCTCCGGATAACGCTCTTTGGCTATCTTTGTCGCCTCCACCACCTTGTCGATGATGTAGACGCTCTTGCCTGTTGCCTTGTCGATGGCGTCCTTTGCCGAACCCTTGGTGGAGAAACTGAGCATCGCCACGTGCGGGTCTTTGAATCCTGCCACGCTCTTTGCCGTCTGGCAAGTGGTGTAGGCTATCTGCGCCAGCTGGTCGGCTGTGGGGTTAGGTGTCACTGCCACGTCGCCCATAACCACGATGCCGTTCTCGCCGTACTGCTGTTCGTGGGTGAGCACAAGCATCGCTCCGCTCACGCATGACACGCCCGGGGCGCACTTGATGATCTGGAGTGCAGGGCGCAGAGTGTCGCCTGTGGTGGAGAGAGCGCCCGAAATCTGTCCGTCGGCACCCTCTGTCTTGATTATCATGCAGCCCAGATAGAGCGGGTTCTTCACCAGTTCGCGTGCCTTCTCGACTGTCATGCCCTTGTTTTTGCGCAGTTCGGTGAGCAGTTGGGCGTACTCCTCGCTCTTCGGATTGTCGAGCGGGTCGATGATTGTGGCGCCGTCTATGTGGGTGAGACCCCATTTTGCCGCAAGGCCGTTTATCTCCTCCTTGTTTCCGACGAGGATGAGTTCTGCCAGCTTGTCGGCAAGAACCTTGTCGGCGGCACGAAGCGTACGCTCCTCAGTAGCCTCGGGGAGCACGATGCGTTGCCTGTTACTCTTGGCACGCATGCAAATCTGTTGTAGTAAATCCATTTTTATCTTAATTCTCTGTCAATATGCTTTCCAGTTCCTCGGCGGAAAGTCTTATGCGGAACTTTCCGTTCTTTGCCGCCGTGATACGTCC
This sequence comes from uncultured Spirochaetota bacterium, assembly GCA_963639575.1. Classification (GTDB taxonomy): domain Bacteria; phylum Bacteroidota; class Bacteroidia; order Bacteroidales; family Bacteroidaceae; genus Prevotella. Next base: position 18,791 of record CAVHUR010000038.1, on the reverse strand, counting down.
TGTCTCCTCCGACACGACAATGGCAAGAGCATCGCTGGTCTGCGATATCCCCATTGCCGCGCGGTGCCTGAGCCCGAACTCGCGGGGTATGTCCATGTCGTGGGCAACAGGCAGTATGCAGCCCGCAGCCTTAAGTCTCATGTTGGAAACCACCAGCGCACCGTCGTGCAGAGGCGAGTTCTTGAAGAATATGTTCTCTATGAGCCGCTGGTCGATGCGTGCGTCGATGATGTCGCCCGTCGCCACTATGTCGTCTATGTTGATGCTTTTCTCTATCACGATGAGCGCTCCCGTCTTCTGGCGCGCCATGTTGATGCACGCCATGACGATAGGCATTATCGACTCCTTGCTCATGGTTTCCTTCCTCGCACCGATGCCCAGCATGCGCGAGATGCGCCTCATGCGGTGGTGCGAGCCAAGGCTGTAGAGGAATTTGCGCACGTCTTCCTGGAACAGGACAATCAGTCCTATCACGCCGACATTTATCAACTGGCTCATGATGCTGCCCAGCAGGCGCATCTCGAGTACCTGGCTGACGAGGAGCCACACCAGCACGAACAACACGATGCCCATGAAAACATACAGCGAGCGCGATGCTTTCATCACCTTGTAGGCATAGTAGAGCAGCAGAGCCACCAGAACTATGTCGACGGCGTCCTTTATTCCGAAATGCAGGAACATGCCTTTGTAATCTTGATTGTTTCCACTGCCTGCTTCACGTCGTGCACTCTCAGGATGTCGGCACCGTGCATCAGCGCGATGACATTCACCGCCGTGGTGCCGTTGAGGGCTTCGTCGGGCGTGCCGCCGAGCAGTTGCCACACCATGCGCTTGCGGCTCACGCCGGCGAGCAGAGGGTAGTGCGAGCGGCGCAGTGTCGCCTGGCGTGCCAGTACTCCGTAGTTCTGGGCGATGTCTTTGCCGAATCCGTAGCCCGGGTCGAGTATTATGTTGTCGCAGCCGAGGCTGTTGAGGCGGGCGATGTTACGGTCGAACATGGCCCCGACGGTCTCTGCGGTCGGGTCGGACGACATGAGCAGGTACACGGCATGCAGGCTTTCCGACAGGCGGAACATCTCCTCGCAGCCTCCCGACACGTCGTTTATAATGTCGGCACCGAACTCCTCGACGCTCATCCGCACCACTTCCGGCCGGAACGTGTCCACAGACACGATGGCGCCGGGTTGCACACGGCGCACCGTGGCGAGTGCACGCCTCATGCGCGACATCTCCTCTTCGGCAGCCACAGGTTCCGAACCGGGACGTGTGGAGCATGCCCCGACATCGATGATGGTAGCCCCTTCGGCCATGATTTCGTCGGCGCGCCGGGCTATCTCCTCCTCTGTCTGTTTCCTGCTTCCCGCAAAAAAGGAATCGGGAGTGACGTTGAGTATTCCCATGACCTCAGGTTCGGGAAAACAACGGCGCTCTCCGCGCAGTGTGATATAGGGTATATCTGTCTTTGACATCATATGCAAAATTACTTATAATATCTGAAAGTGCAATCTTCAGTGAGCAATATTGACCTAAATAAACTAAAAAAACGTGTAGCGCACACAGTCCGTCAGCGACATGCGGCGGCTCTGCCGGCAACGCCCAACCTGTGTTCCTGCGGTGGCGCATCACATGAAGTACGAGCGTACCTCATGTGATGTACGACCGTATCTCATGTGGTGTACGAGCGTACTACATGTGTTGTGCCACCGCCAAAGCGGTGCTTTCGGGGCGTCCGGACACCGCTTTTGCGGAACCGGAAGGCGCATTTCGCTGAAATTGCTTGTACGGCAGACCGGAAATAAGTAACTTTGCGTGACTGCAAAATGACATGAAGATGACAACAAAAGAGCTGTATGAACTATATTGCCGCCAAGGGCGGTACACCACCGACAGCCGCGACTGCCCTGCCGGTTCGCTGTTTTTCGCCCTGAAAGGGGCTTCGTTCGACGGCAACAAGTTTGCCCTCGCGGCACTGGAGAAAGGGTGCGGCTATGCCGTGGTGGACGACAGGGAGATGTTTTCCGGCGTTGACGACAGCCGGATAATACTCGTCGACGATGTGCTCCAGGCATTCAAGGACATGGCGCGCGAGCATCGCCGCCGGTTCAGCATACCCGTGATCGGCATTACCGGCACCAACGGCAAGACCACGACCAAGGAACTCATTGCCGCCGTGCTCGGTTCGAAGTACAACGTGATGTACACCCAGGGCAACTTCAACAACGACATAGGAGTGCCGAAGACCCTCCTTCGCCTGACCGGAGAGCACGACATGGCCGTCGTGGAGATGGGGGCGAGCCACCCGGGCGACATAAAGACGCTGGTGGAAACGGCGGAACCGACCTGCGGCCTCATAACCAACGTGGGGCGTGCGCACCTGCAGGGCTTCGGCAGTTTCGAGGGCGTGAAGAAGACGAAGGGTGAACTCTACGACAATCTTGCCCTCCGCGGCAAGGCGGTTTTCCTCAACACGTCGGACTCCGACCTCGTGCAGATGGCGGAGGAGCGCGGTGTCGACACCATAGCATACGCCAAGGGACAGGTGGCGAACTGCAATCCTTATCTCAGCGTGCGCCTTGATGACGGCACTGAAATAGCCACTCGGCTCGTCGGGACATACAATCTCGCCAACGTGCTTGCCGCCGTCACCGTGGGCAGACATTTCGGTGTGGAAGACGCGAGGATAAAGGCTGCCCTGGCGGAATACGAGCCGAGCAACAACCGCTCGCAGCTCATGGTCACCGCCAGCAACCGCCTGGTGGTGGACGCCTATAACGCCAACCCCACGAGCATGGCGGCGGCGATAGGCTATTTCAGACAGTTGCAGACGGAAGAACCCAAGATGGCGATAATAGGAGAGATGCGCGAGCTGGGCGAAGTGTCTGTCGAGGAGCACCGGAAAATAGCCGACATGCTTGCCGCCTCGGGCATTGACACCGTGTGGCTCGTGGGCGGGGAGTTCGCGAAAACGGACACTGCATTTCCCGTGTTCCCGGATGAGGCGGCGGTGGAGCGTGCCATTGCCGGGAATAAACCTGTCCACAAGTGTATTCTGATAAAGGGCAGCAACGGCACGGGACTGTTCCGTTTGCCGGCTCTGCTCTAATCTTCCGGAGTTCAGATTCTATGCTTCTGAACTCCGTTTTCTTGTGTCCTATTCCATAAAAGTCACGCTTTTTACGGAGTCAAATCCCTAAAAGTTGTGCTTTTTATGGATTGTATTCCCGAAAAGTATTGCTTCTTTTGGATTTGACAAGGGTAATGTGCATTTCCGTGTGGTAGACAATTGTATTGCCGGACGTGTGTGTCGGGCTACCTCAATTTGTTGACTACTGGGAGAATCATTGCCTCCATGATTTCGTAGCCCTTGGCGTTCGGGTGCACTCCGTCCTCCGACAGTTCGCTGCGCATGGCTGTCCCGTCGGCGTTGACCATGGCGGAGAAATAGTCCACATAGGTGATTTTGTTCTCTTTGGCGTATGCCTTGACGCGTGCGTTGAGGCTTCGGATTTTCGCCATGGCGTCCTTTATGGCGGGATTCCAGCCGAATCCCTTGTGCGGAAGGGTGGATGCGAGCACCACCTTTATCTTGTGGTAGCGTGCGAGGTCGCACATCGCCTTGATGTTGTTGAATGTGTGGTCTTCGCTGTATGCGCCTGTGTTCTCGGCAATGTCGTTGGTGCCGTAGTTGATGACCACCACTTTCGGCTTGAGGTTTATCACGTCCTGGCGGAAGCGGAGCAGGAACTGGTAGGAGGTCTGGCCGCTGATGCCGCGTCCTATAAGCCCGTTGTTGTTGAAGAAGTCGCCCCTCATCCATGCCCAGTTGAATGTGATGGAGTTGCCCATGAACACCACGCGCTTTTCCCCTTTCTTGGGTTCGCCCAGCTCCTTGTTCTGTTCGGCGTAGGCGTCAATCATTGCGAACTCGTGGCTCTGGGCGCAGAGGCGCTGTGAGTGGATGCCCGCCAGTGCGAGCAACAGCAGAAGTATTGTCTTTTTCATCGTGTTCCTATTTTCTGAGTTTGTTGATTACGGGCAGTATCATGTCCTCCATTATGATGTAGCCTTTCTCTGTGGGGTGCACGCCATCGTCGGCCAGGTCTTCGCGCATGCGTGTTCCGTCGGCTGAAACCATGGCAGAGAAGTAGTCGACATAGATGATGTGGTTGGCTTCGGCATATGCCTTGATGCGTTCGTTGAGGCTGCGCACCTTGCCCATGGGGTTCTCTATGCCCGGATGCCAGTTGAATGCGTGCGCCGGGAGCAGTGATGTCAGCACCACGGTGATTTTGTTCTGGCGTGCCATTTCCACCATTGAGCAGATGTTCTCAAAAGTATGCTCCTCGTTGTAGGGACCGGTGTTCTCCGCTATGTCGTTGATGGCTCCGTTGATGACCACCACTTTCGGCTTGAGGTTTATCACGTCGTCATAGAAGCGGAGCATGAACTGGTAGGTGGTCTGGCCTCCGATGCCCCGTCCGATGATGTTGTTCTCCTTGAACCAGTCGCCGCGTTTGTAGGGCCAGTATTCTGTTATGGAGTTGCCGAAAAGGATGACGCGCTTCTCGCCCTTTGCCGGCATGCCGATTTCCTTGTTGTTTCCCTCGAAACGGTACCACCACGCGAAATCGTGTTTCTGGGCGCTTGCGGTCTGCACGCCGAGTGCTATCATGGCGAGCAGCAGCAGATGTCTTGTCTTGTTCATTGTTGTCTGATGATTTAGGCTGGCAGTCCTTGCACCGTGCAAGTGGCTGTTCCGGGTGCAAAGTTAGCGAATAATGACGGCATACAATGTAAAAATTGCACCTTGTCATATAAGAAAAGGTGCAATTTGCGGTATGTGTGTCCTGTTGAAGCCTACGGTTTGCTCTCGCCCTCGATGTAATTCTCCATGAACAGGTGCTCCCCGTCCCACACGGCATAGGTGAACTGCGATATCCAGTCACCCAAGATCATCATGCGCGTTTTGGCGGTGAGCATCAGGTCGAGTTCTATGTGGCGGTGTCCGTAGAGGTAGAAGTCGATGTCCGGATGGGTCTTCATGTAGTCCTTGGTGAACAGTACGAGGTGCTCCTTGTCTTCCCCCATGTAGGGCGGTTCCTGTCCGTTCTTGCGCTTCAGACGGCTGTGCTTGGCCCATGTCAGTCCGATTTTCATCGCGAAATTGGGGTGCAGCAGGTTGGAGAACATCCACTGGCAGACTTTGTTGTGGAATATGCCGCGTATCAGTTTGAACGACTTGTCGGGGTCGCCCATGCCGTCGCCGTGGGCAAGGAAGAACAGTTTGCCGTAGATTTCGGTCGTCAGCGGTTCGTAGTGGATGACCGCTCCGCACTCGCGCTCCATGTAGTTGAACGCCCAGATGTCGTGGTTGCCGGTGAAGAAGTGCACCTCCACGCCCATGTCGGTCAGTTCCGACACCTTTCCGAGGAACCGTGTGAAGCCCTTGGGGACAACTCTTTTCCACTCGTACCAGAAGTCGAACATATCGCCGAGCATGTAGACGGCTGCCGCCTTGGTCTTTATCGTGTCGAGAAAACGCACGAGCCGTCGCTCCTGCATCCTGCGATGGTCAATGGCGAGAGAGCCGAGATGAACATCGGAAATGAAGTATATAGGTTTCAATTTGCAGTGTTTTGGTTTCTAATCAAGTCCCAGTTCCAGCCTTGCCTCGTCGGACATCATCGACCTGTCCCACTCGGGTTCGAACACGAGGTTGACGTTAGCCGAGGTGACTCCGCTGATGTTGTCGAGCTTCTGCCGCACGTCTTCCATGATGAAGTCGGCTGCGGGGCATCCGGGTGCGGTCAGCGTCATGTCCACGTCGAGCGTGCCGTCGTCGTGGAGGTCGATGTTGTAGATGAGCCCGAGACTGTAGATGTCTACGGGAATCTCGGGGTCATAGACGGTTTTCAGCACGTCTACGATTCTTGACTCTATGTTGTTTTTTTCTTCTTGTGTCATATCTTTCCGTTTTCCCGGTAGCTGTAGTATCTGCCGTCGGTCACTATCACATGGTCGAGGAAGTGTATCCTCATCATCTCGCATGCCGTCTTCACTCTCGAAGTGATGTTGTCGTCGTCGCGGCTCGGCATCGTGTTGCCGCTCGGATGGTTGTGGCAGAGGGCTACCACGGTGGCGTTGCACAGCACAGCCTCGCGTATTATCAGCCTGACATCCACGGCGGTCTCCGTCAGTCCGCCCTGTGACAGCCGGTAGTCGCGTATGAGTTTGAAGTTGCGGGTCATCATCAGACACCACGCTTCCTCCACTTCCTTGTCCTGCATACGGACGTGAATGTAGTCGTATATGGCGGCTGCGGAACTCAGGTCTTCCCTGTCGGCAGCCTTTTCCGCCTGTCGGCGTTTGCCGAACTCGCACGCCGCGAGAATCGTGATGGCTTTCGCCTCGCCGATGCCGTCATACTGCATCAGGTCGCGTATGGTCATCTTGCCGAGCGTGTTGAGGTTTCCCCGGCAGTCGTTGAGTATCTCCTGCATCAGTTCCACGGCGCTCTTCCTGGGCGTGCCCGAACCGATGAGTATGGCCAGCAGTTCAGCCTTGCTCAGGGTCTCGGCTCCCCTGTCACGCAGTTTCTCTCTTGGTCTGTCCTCTTCCGCCCATTTGTTTATCGCGAGATTTCCCATACCGTCAGGTCATTTGTAGAAAGTCGTGTTGAAGGCGGAGTATTCGTCCCTGCCCATCACGCACCGTTTCCACCATGCGGAGATGAATCCCATGCCGTAGCCGGTAAGCTGGACGAATGCTGCGAGGATGCTCAGCAGTCCCACTTTCAGACTTTTGTTCTTTATGGAGGAGTCTGTCAGTATGACGGTGGAGTAGAGTGCCAATGGCGCAATGCCCGCTGCCGTGACGAACGCTCCGGCTATGGCGAGTGCAGCAGGACCTGTCATGCAATCGTATTCCGACAGTTTTGTCGTCAGGCAGATGCCGGTCAGCGTGGATATGATGCCGAAGATGGCGACCAGAAGGCAACAAATGGTGCCTATGGTGAACACTGCCGGCAGCAGATGGACGAGCTTGAGGGACTCCGGGTATTTCTTGTAGAGGTTTATGCGGGCTATTCCTGAGTTGTACACCTGCCGGTAGAATTTCCGGAAATCGGTGCGGCGCTTGTGCCATACCCATGCTTCGGGAAACAGCCGGCACTTGTAGCCGCCCTTGAAAATCCTTATCGAGAGGTCGATGTCCTCGCCGAACCTCATCTTGGAGAACCCTCCCAGCTCGTGGTACACGGTTCTGCGTATGCCCATGTTGAACGAGCGCGGGTAGAACTTGTCGAGTTTCTTCTTGCCTCCGCGTATTCCTCCGGTGGTGAAAAAGGAGGTCATGGAGTAGGAGATGGCTCTCTGCACAGGTGTGAACGACGGATGTGCCCTGTCGGGACCGCCGAATGCGTCGGCGCAATCGCTCTCCAACTCGTCGGAGACTGCCTTCATGTAGCCCTCGGGCAGCACTACGTCGCTGTCAAGTATCAATAAAAAATCTCCGGAAGCCCGTTCAGCGCCGCAGTTGCGGCTCTGTCCGGGTCCGGAGTTTTCCTTTTCTATGTATGTAAGATGTAATCTGTTGTCGTACTTGGAGCATACTTCCTTGCAGGGAACGTTGCTTCCGTCTTCCACGATAATCACCTCAAAGTCCTTGAGGGTCTGTCTTGTCAGGCTCTCAAGCAACTCGTCCACCTCGTCGGGACGGTTGAATACGGGGACGACAACAGAAAAGAGCATTATGCCTTTACTCTGCCCACGTAGCTTCCGTCGCGTGTGTCGACAGTGATGACGTCGCCTTCGTTGATGAAGAGAGGCACTCTTATCTCAGCGCCAGTCTCCAGTGTGGCAGGCTTGAGGGTGTTTGTCGCAGTGTCGCCCTTTATGCCCGGCTCGCTGTGAGCTACCTTCAAGTTGGTCTTGATAGGCATTTCGGCGTAGAGCACGGTGCCGTCGGTGGTGTCGCTAACGACAGTCACGGTGTCGCTCTCCTTCATGTATTCAACGCCGGAGATGAGGTCTTTGGCGATAGGAGCCTGCTCGTAGTTCTCCAGATTCATGAATATGTAGTCCTCACCCTCCTGGTACAGGTACTGGTAGTCGCGGTGCTCGATGACAACATCTTCCAGTTTGAAACCCACGTTCCATGTGCGCTCGATGACACGGCCGTCAACTACGTTCTTGAACTTGCAGCGCATGACGGTGTTACCCTTGCCTGGCTTGATGTGCTGGAAGTCGATGCATACCCATATATATCCGTCCATGCGGATGCAGGTGCCCTTTTTGATGTCTTGTGAACCAATCATTTTCTTTTGCTTCTATGTTTTGTTATTGTATGTTTACTGCTGCAAACCAGTGCGGAAAAGCCGTCGTTTAGAAACATTAACGTTTTTCTTGCACACCGGATGCAAAGTTACGAATAATCTTCGGCATAGGTGTGAAAAAGCGAGAAAAAATGAGTAAAAAGGGAATAATTCTTGGTTGTTTCAAAAGAAAAGAGTAATTTTGCAATCCAAAATGGAATGGTTTTCGTCAAATCATTTCCCTTTTTCCGTGTGTACATAAACATAATAAAGTAATAGAAAAATGAAAAGAACATTCCAGCCGCACAATCGCCGCCGTGTAAACAAGCATGGATTCCGCGCGAGAATGGCCACCAAGAATGGTCGCCGCGTATTGGCGAGCCGCCGCGCATGTGGTCGCAAGAAACTGACAGTTTCAGACGAGAACCACGGTAAATAACATTTCCCGTTACCGGAGTTCTCTCAGCAACAAAAGCAGCATCAGTCTTGACAAGGTCTGAAAGCTGCTTTTTGCGTAAAGGATGTGCGGAAATGCCGACAGTCACAGTCTAATGGGATTCTCAGAAATTACCGACAAGTTGCGCGACAAGTACCTTTGGGGCAACCTGCTCGCCATGGTGGCAGTGGTGGTAGCCCTTGTCGCGGCTGCATGGATAGGTCTTGACGTCTATACAAGACACGGCGAGGCCATAGCCGTTCCCGATGTCAGGCACAAGCCGATGACGGAAGTCAGGCGCATGCTTGAGGAGAAAGGGCTTGTCGTTGCGGTCGCTGACACGGGCTATGTGAAGTCCCTTCCCGCCGACTATGTGCTCGAACAGAATCCCGTGAGCGGTGAACTGGTGAAGCGCGGACACGTGATCACAATCACCGTGAACGCCTCGAGAACCCCGACAATCGCCCTTCCCGACATTATACAGAACAGTTCGCTGCGCGAGGCTACCGCCAAACTGAAGGCCATGGGCTTCAAGGTTGGACTGCCGCACTACGTGGAAGGGGAGAAAGACTGGATCTACGGAGTTACTGTAAACGGCAGATCTGTCGCTACCGGCGACCGTGTGCCTGTCGATGCGGAAGTAGTGTTGCAGGTCGGGAGCGGAATGACGGCGGCCGACGACAGTACATATTACATGAATCACGGCATCGACGGAGGGGACGGGTTCTCCGATGTCAGCGGTGACGTGGACGACTTTGTGGATATTCCATGACAGAAAACGAAACAACCAATCTTGCAGAAGAACTTGCCGACGACGAGCAGGGACAGCTCTACGAGCACTTCCGGCTTGTGGCAGACCCGCACCAGGAGCCTGTCAGAGTGGACAAGTTCATGACCGAAAAGCTGCAGCACTCTTCACGCAACCGCATCCAGAAAGCTGCCGATGCCGGTTTTGTACATGTCAATGACCACCCTGTAAAGAGCAATTACAAGGTGAAAGCCAATGACGTGGTTACGCTCATGCTTGACAGACCACGCCATGACACGTCGATATTACCCGAAAACATACCCCTTGACATTGTGTACGAGGACGACGAACTGCTGGTAGTCAACAAACCGGCAGGTCTTGTCGTGCATCCGGGAGTGGGCAATTTCACCGGCACGATGGTGAATGCTCTCGCCTATTACCTGCGTGATCTGCCGACCTACGACCCCAATGACCCGGAGGTGGGGCTTGTCCACAGGATAGACAAGGACACTTCCGGCTTGCTGGTAGTGGCCAAGACACCGGAGGCGAAGACCTCTCTCGGAGCGCAGTTCTTCAACAAGACGACCCACCGGTCATATGAAGCTCTCGTGTGGGGACACTTCGTTGAGGACGAAGGACGTATCGAGGGGAACATCACGCGCGACCCGAAGGACAGGCTGAGGATGACTGTCACATCGCCCGATTCGGGCATCGGCAAGGAGGCGGTGACCCATTACAGGGTGCTGGAACGCTTCGGATACGTGACCCTCGTGGAGTGCATACTCGAGACGGGGCGTACCCACCAGATACGCGCACACATGAGACACATCGGACATCCGCTGTTCGCCGACGAGCGTTACGGCGGTATGGAGATACTCCGGGGCGAGCGCAGCAGCACGTACAAGGCGTTCATACAAAACTGTTTCTCGCTTTGCCCACGTCAGGCACTGCATGCGCGCACCCTCGGATTCGTGCATCCGAAAACCGGGAAGCAGATGGACTTCACGTCGGAACTGCCCGATGACCTCCGTAACCTGATTGAAAAATGGCGTGCCTATGTGAAAGGCACGACGAAAGATACATTCTTGATATGAAAAAGAGAATTGCTATTGTCTGCGGAGGAGACTCCTCCGAGCATGACGTTTCCATGCGCTCAGGCGCAGGACTGTATTCGTTTTTTGACAAAGAACGCTACGACGTGAAGATCGTGGAGATGCGCGGGCTTGACTGGCAGGTGCATCTTGACGACACTAAACGCACTCCCATCGACTTGAATGACTTTTCCTATATGTCCGAAAACGGAAAAGAACATTTCGACTACATATACATCACCGTCCATGGAGCGCCGGGCGAGAACGGCGTGCTGCAGGGTTACTTTGAACTGCTGCACATACCTTACTCTACGAGCGGCGTGCTCGTGGAAGCCCTGACGTTTGACAAGTTCGCCCTCAACAACTATCTCCGCACTTTTGGAGTAAATGTGGCGGACTCCATAATAGTAAGAAAGGGAGAGACGCGCCCCTCTGACGCGGAGCTCATAGAGCGTTTCGGCCTGCCGTTTTTCGTCAAGCCGGCTGCCGACGGCTCCAGTTTCGGAGTGAGCAAGGTGAAGTCTTTCGCTGACATAGAGAAGGCTCTGCAACTTGCGTTCGGCGAAAGTGACGAGGTGATGGTAGAGGCTTTCCTTGACGGAACGGAGATTTCGCAGGGCGTGTACAAGACAAAGGGCAAGTCGGTGGTGCTTCCTGCCACCGAGGTAGTGACGAGCAATGAGTTCTTCGACTATGATGCCAAGTACAACGGACAGGTGCAGGAGATAACTCCGGCGCGTCTTGCCCCTGCAACAGCAGAGAAAGTGGCGGCTGAAACAAGCCGTATCTATGACATTCTCCATGCCAACGGCATCATAAGAGTGGACTACATAATCTCGAAGAACGCCGATGGCAGCGACCGGATCAACATGCTTGAAATCAACACTACGCCCGGGATGACCGCCACGTCGTTCATTCCGCAGCAGGTGCGTGCGGCTGGTCTGGACATCAAGGAGGTTCTCTCGGAGATAGTGGAGAACCAGATAGGGAAGTAGGAAATCCGTTCCTGCAGACAAAGAAGATACTGACAACGAATATGGCGACACTTTCCGATTTTGACGATATACGCCCTTATTCCGACGAAGAACTGCATCAGGCTCTTGCAGACCTGCTCTCCGACCGACAGTTCCGTGTCCTTCTGAGAGGGTTAGTGCCTTGGTTTCCGCAGTCGCTGTTGCGTGGATTGCTGCGGATAAGCCTTGTCGGACTGAAGACGACGCTCGGTTTTCAGAAGCGTTTCATGAAACCTGCCGTGGCTTATCTGCTCCGCAAGTACTCCGACGGCTGCGCTTTTGAAAACCCGAAGGTCAACTCCTACGACCGCCGTTATGCCTTTCTGAGCAACCATCGGGACATTGTGCTCGATGCAGCCATACTTGACTACTGCCTGGTAAAGGACGGTGCGCCCACCGTCTGCGAGATTGGCATCGGCGACAACTTGCTGATTTATCCGTGGATACGTTGTCTGGTCAGGCTCAACAGGGCGTTTACGGTGCGCCGGGCGTTGGCTTCACGCGAGATATTGCGCAGTTCGCAGCACATGAGCGAATACATCCACTTCGCCATAAACGAGAAGAATGAGAACGTGTGGCTTGCCCAACGCGAGGGCAGGGCTAAGGATTCGGACGACCGCACACAGGAGTCGGTGCTGAAGATGCTGGCTCTTGGCGGTGAGGGCTCGCCGGTGGAGCGACTGAAAGACCTCAATATCGTCCCACTGACCATCAGCTACGAGTACGACCCCTGTGACTATCTGAAGGCAAAGGAGTTCCAGATGAAGCGCGACAACCCGTCGTTCAAGAAGTCGCGACAGGACGACCTCGTGAACATGAAGGTGGGAATCACCGGCTACAAGGGACGCATACATTACAGGTGTGCGCCGTGCATCAATGCCTGGATAGACGAGTTGGATGGTCTCAAGGGCAATGAGTTCTATCAGGAAGTGGCGCGCAGGATGGACAAGGCGATACATTCCAATTACCGGATATATCCCTGCAACTACATCGCACTCGACGAGCTGAACGGCGACAACGGATATTCCGCTCACTATACGGAGGCGGACAAGGCGAAATTTGACGCTTATCTCGCCGGTCAACTGGCCAAGATAGACTTGCAGGACAAGGACGAGGCGTTCATGAAAGACAAGATTCTGAACATGTACGCCAATCCTCTGCGCAACTACATGAAAGCTACGGAACAATCATAAACCAAGATGTCAGGACACGTGTTACATCGTTTTTCGCTATTGTTGCTTCTGCTTGCGGCAGCGGTCATGTACAGTTGCACCGCCGACAACTATGAGTCGGGCGACGGAGACTACTCCTATATGACCTCGGCATTCTCGATGCTGAAAATCAACGGGGCAGGCAAGGCGGTGTCATTCGTTACGGATGATGACACGGAATACACTCTTGCGCAGCCACGGACAATACCCGGCGCAACCATCGACACCACATATCGTGTTCTCGCATATTACGACGAGACATCCACAAGGCGCACTGTCCTCAGGGGAGTGAAGTCCGTCTGTGTGGTCCGTCCGCAAATCGGGGCTGTGCTCAGCGGCATAAAGACCGACCCGGTGGTGTTCAATTCCGTATGGACAAGTGCCAACGGCACATACCTCAACTTCGGTATCAGTCTGATGGAGGGCGTTTCCGGCAACGGCACAAGTACCTCGCAGAAACTGGGAATGACGATTGCCGCCGACCCTCAAACGCCGGGTGACGCCCATGCTTCCTACACGTTGACACTGCTGCACGACCAGAGCGGAGTGCCTGAATACTATAAATCGGCGGCTTATGTGAGCGTTCCGCTCGACGGTTTCAGTCAGGGCGACACGCTGAATGTGGTTGTAAATACTTACGATGGTGTTCTTCGAAAGACTGTTGTCGTGCCTTAAGGAGGCGGTCAGTCCCATGTGGAAAAGCTGTTTGTGGCTTCTCCGCCTTATGATTCCCATTTCCCTGTCGGTGGCTTTACTGAAATACTGGGGCGTTATCGCCTGGATAGCCCAGTATCTCAACCCCGTGTTCTGCCACATCGGGCTGCCCGGGGAGTCCGCAGTCATATTTGTTTCGGGCGCAGTGGCGGGCACTTATCCCGGTCTTGCGGCGATGATGTCCATTCCGCTCACCCTTCGCCAGGCATCAATCCTCGGCATCATGATATGCCTTTGCCACGCTCTCCCCATGGAGTGTGCGGTAAACAGCAAGACAGGTTCGTCGTTCTGGAAGATGGCGGCCATAAGAATCGTCATGGCATTTGTGTGCGCCTTCTTCCTCAACAGGTTGCTTCCGCCGCTCCCAAACCCTTATGTATATATCGGTGCAGCCGAAGAAAGCGGTCTTGCAGATGTGCTTATGACATGGGCAGTGTCACAGTTGAAGGTGACAATACTTGTCTTTGCCATTGTCTACACGCTGATGGTGGTGCAGCGGCTGATAGAATGTTACAAGTTGCTTGCCCCTCTTTCGCGTTTCCTTTCACCCCTCATGACCGTCTTCGGCTTGCCGCGCAATGCCGCATACATGTGGCTTGTGGGCAATGTACTTGGCATCAGCTATGGTCTGGCGGTCATGCTCGACCTCGAAGAAAAGGGGATTATCAGCAGAGAAGAAGCTGATGACGTGAACCATCACCTCATTATGAACCACTCGATGCTGGAAGACACGATACTGTTTTCGGTGACCGGCATCAACGCACTGCTCATAATCGGCACGCGTGTGACGGCAGCCGTTGCTGTGGTATGGGTGCGCCGGTTGTGCAAGAAGATGTTTCTGCGCACAACCGTGCACCGTTAGTCCTTACAAAGATTCAAGCATCCGCTTGATGACAACCTGCGCCGAAATCTCGCGGTTGGCAGCTTCTGGAATGACGATGGAGTTCTCGCTCTCGATGACATCGTCGGTCACGATGAGACCGCGCCTTACAGGCAGGCAGTGCATGAACTTGCCGTTGTTGGTCCAACTCATGTGTTCCGTGTCGACAGTCCACGACTCGGCATTCTCCACAGGCAGTATCTTGCCGTAGTCAGCCGGATTTGTCACACCCGGACAGCTCCAGTTCTTGGCATAGATGAAGTCCGCTCCCTCGAAAGCTTTTCTCTGGTCGTACTCCACGACGGAGTCCTGCACGAACTTCGCGTCCAGTTCGTAGCCTTTCGGCTGGGTTATCACGAAATCCACGTCGGCGGCATGCATCCACTGGGCGAACGAGTTCGGCACCGCCTGAGGCAATGCCCTGCAGTGCGGAGCCCATGTGAGCACCACCTTAGGACGCTTTACAGTCTTGTATTCTTCTATTGTTATGAGGTCTGCAAACGCCTGGAGCGGATGCACGGTAGCGGTCTCCATGGCAAACACAGGCTTGCCGGAATACTTCACAAACTGGTTGAACACGGTTTCGGCATAGTCGTATTCACGGTCGGTAAGTCCGGCGAATGAGCGTATTCCGATGAGGTCGCAGAACGAGCCCATCACCGGTATCGCCTCCAAAAGGTGCTCGCTCTTGTCGCCGTTCATGATGACGCCGCGCTCCGTTTCCAGTTTCCATGCTCCCGCGTTCACGTCGAGCACGATGACATTCATGCCGAGGTTCATCGCCGCTTTCTGTGTCGAGAGGCGTGTGCGCAGTGAATTGTTGAAGAACACCATGAGCAGAGTCTTGTTCTTGCCGAGGGTGTCATACTTGAAACGGTCTGCTTTTATCTCCAAGGCCTCACGCAATGCTGCGTTGAGATCGCCCAAATCTTCTACATTAAGAAATGTCTTCATATCTACATTTTGTCTTTTTCCCTTATTTCAACACGTCTGATCTTTCCGGAAATGGTCTTCGGAAGTTCATCGACAAATTCTATCACACGCGGATATTTGTACGGTGCTGTCTCGTGCTTCACGTGGTCTTGCAGTTCCTTGACGAGTTCTGCCCCTGCCTTGTCCTTGTATTCTTCCGCCAGGACTATGGTGGCTTTCACCACCATGCCGCGTATTTCGTCGGGCACGCCGGTAATGGCACACTCCACGACAGCGGGGTGGCTCATCAGCGCACTCTCCACTTCGAAAGGACCGATGCGGTAGCCTGAACTCTTGATAACGTCGTCCGCACGTCCCACGAACCAGAAATATCCGTCCTCGTCGCGGTAGGCTATGTCGCCGGTAAAGTATATTCCGTCGTGGTGGGCCTCCGCTGTCATTTCCGGATTGCGGTAATATTCCTTGAACAGTCCCAACGGCTTGCCCTTCCCGGTGCGTATTACCAGACGGCCGTTCTCGCCAGGCTTGCACGGTTTTCCGTCGTTGTCGATGATGTCAACGTCATATTGGGGGTTGCATACTCCCATAGAGCCCGGTTTGGGAGTGACGAACGGATAGGTCCCGAGTATAAGTGTCGACTCCGTTTGTCCGTAGGCTTCGCGTATCATCAGCCCCGTCTTCTCCTGCCATTCGAGGAATACGTTGGGGTTCAAAGCCTCACCTGCGGTGGTGCAGTATTCCAGTCGGGAAAGGTCATACTGCGAAAGGTCTTCGCGTATGAGGAATCTGTACACGGTGGGAGGGGCGCAGAAGGACGTCACCTTGAACTCTTCTATGGTGCGAAGCATATTTGTCGGGTTGAAGCGACCTTCGAAATCGTACACGAAAACCGTAGCTCCCGCTATCATCTGACCGTAGAGTTTGCCCCACACCGCCTTGCCCCAGCCTGTGTCAGCCACGGTGAGATGGAGCGAGTTCTCGTGCAGATTGTGCCAGTATTTGGCCGTTAATACGTGTGCAAGAGGGTATGAATGGTCGTGCATGACCATCTTCGGTTCGCTGCTCGTGCCGCTTGTGAAGTAGAGCAGGAAGTCGTCTGTGACCTTATTCTGCCCCTTCTGACTGTGGAATTTCGGCGCAAGCATCGTGCCTTGCCAGAAGTTTTCCCAGTGCTGCGGCACTGTCGGACCGATGGAGATGCAGTGTCTCAGGCTCGGACAATATGGCCTGGCGCGTATGACATTGCGCAGCACGGTGACGTCGCCCACACATATTATCGCGCGTATGCTTGCCTCGTGGCAGCGGTATATTATGTCCTTGTCGGTGAGAAGGTGTGTGGCAGGCACCACGATAGCTCCTATCTTGTGCAGTGCGACCATGGCAATCCACCATTCTATTCGCCGTTTGAGTATCAGCATCACACAGTCGCCGCGGCGTATTCCCAACTGCAGGAAGTAGCTGGCAGCCTGGTCGGTGTACTTCTTGTACTCCTGATAATTCATGTGTTTCACGTCTCCGCGGTCGTTGGTCCACACTATGGCTTCCTTGTGCGGTTGCTCTGCGGCGTAGACGTCAATCACATCGTAGCCGAAGTTGAAGTCCTCCGGCACGTTGACACGGTAGTTTTGCATGAAGTCCCCGTAGGATTCGAAATCCGTCTTGGCGAGGAATCTGTCTATCATTGCCATATTGTCGTGTTTTTTATCCAAGCACTTTCTTCAGTCTCTCCACGAAGTCTGCGGCTTCGTCCTGTGTTATGCACAGCGGCGGAAGCAGTCTCAGAACGTTCGTGCCGGAACATCCGGTGAAGCAATGCTGCTCCTTCAGGAGACGGTTTCTCACCTCTTTGTAGGGTATGTCAAGTTCTACGCCTATCATGAGACCCTCGCCGCGCACTTCAGTGACATGGGGCAGGTGTTCCTCACGGAGCTTGTTGATGAGCCATGTGCCCACCTTCGCTGCGTTCTCCACAAGGTGTTCGCTCTCCATGACATCAAGCACGGCGATGGCTCCGGCACACGCAAGGTGGTTGCCGCCGAATGTCGTGCCGAGCTGACCGTACACCGGCTTGAACTTGGGGGATATGATTACGCCGCCCATAGGGAAGCCGTTGCAGATGCCTTTCGCCACTGTGATGATGTCGCCCTTTACCCCGAGGTGCTGGTGAGCGAAGAACTTGCCGCTTCGGCCGTATCCGCACTGTATCTCGTCGAATATGAGCACCGTGTCGTATTCGTCGCACAGGCGGCGCAGTCCCTCGACAAACGCCTTGTCTGCCATGCGTATTCCTCCGACACCCTGTATGCACTCGAGGATTACGGCGCACACGTCGCCCTTCTCTATCTCCTTCTTCCATGCGTCAAGGTCGTTGAGCGGAAGGTAGGTGACGTGTCCGTTGTCGTTGACCGGAGCGATGATTTTCGGGTTGTTGGTAGCCTCCACGGCAAGCGAGGTGCGTCCGTGGAATGACTTTTCGAGTGACAGGATGCGTGTGCGTCCGTTGTAGAACGAAGCCAGTTTCAGTGCGTTCTCGTTGGCTTCCGCCCCCGAGTTGATGAGGAAAAGCTGGTAGTCGTCATATCCGCACACTTTTCCAAGCCGTGCGGCAAACTCCTTCTGCAGCGGATTCTGTACGGAGTTGCTGTAGAAACCGAGCGTGTTGAGCTGGCGTGTCATCGTCTCCACATAGTGAGGATGACAGTGACCGATGCTGATGACGGCATGTCCGCCGTAGAGGTCAAGGTATTCCTGACCTTCAGAGTCCCATACTTTGCAACCCTTACCCTTGGTGATTGCTATGTCGAAAAGTGGAAATACGTCAAATAAGTTCATTAGAATGCGCTTGCTTTTAATTGCAGTCCGGCCTTCTCGTCAAGTCCGAACATGAGGTTCATATTCTGTACTGCCTGTCCGACAGCACCTTTCAACAGATTGTCGATGCAGCTTATCATGAGGAGCTGGTCCTCGTAACGCTCCACGTAGACCACCGCCTTGTTGGTGTTGACCACCTGTTTCATGTCGGGTGACTTTGTGGTGAAATGCGTGAAAGCCGCGTCTTTGTAGTATTCGCGGTAGACTTGCTGCACCTCTTCGGGCGTTTTGTCGCACTTGGCATAGGCGGTGACGAATATGCCGCGGGCAAAACAGCCGCGCTGCGGGATGAACAGCACACGTCCGTCATAGCCGGGATGAAGCTCCTGCACCGTCTGGTTTATCTCCAGCAGGTGCTGGTGCGTGAATGTCTTGTACACCGAAATGTTGTCGTTGCGCCAAGAGTAGTGGGTCGTTGCGCCCGGTTTCTGTCCTGCGCCGGTACTGCCCGTGATGCCGTTGACATGGATGTCGCCGCTGATGAGGTTGCCTTTCAGTGCCGGAAGCAGAGCCAGCTGGATGCATGTGGCGAAGCATCCCGGGTTTGCCAAGTGGTGTGCATGGCTTATCGTCTCCCTGTGCG
>CAVHUR010000037.1:0-21419 GCA_963639575.1 uncultured Spirochaetota bacterium | reverse complement strand
CAGACGACCTCACACCGGCGCAGATCAAGGCATTCCGACTGGCGGATAACAAAGTTGCCGAGCTGGCCGAGTGGGATATGGATTTGCTGGAGCTGGAGATGGACGACATTGAACTCGATATGGAGGCGTTCGGATTCGATGATATCGAAGGAGAAAACGACGGAGCAACGTATGACGGGACGGGCAATGCTGGAAGTCTCACGGAGGACTTCATAGTTCCACCGCTATCTGTTCTTGATACGCGACAAGGGTACTGGCAAGAAAGAAAACGAGCGTGGAAAGCACTGGGGTTAAAAAGTGATACCGGACGAGATGAAGCGTTGCTGGGGCAGGGTCTAAATGACCTCGCAAAGAAAACCGGCGCAGATTTAACCGGCACGAGCATATTCGACCCAGTCCTGTGCGAAATTATGTATGCATGGTTCAATGTAAAAAGTGGAAAGGTATTCGACCCGTTTGCGGGGGGGAGTGTTAGGGGAATTATCGCACGGCACCTTGGATATGAATATACAGGAATTGACCTGCGGCAGGAACAGGTGGACGCCAATATTGCGAATGCAGCAGAACTTGGATACGACCCTACATGGATATGCGATGACAGCTTAAATGCGGACAAGTATATCGAGGATGAAAGTGTGGACATGATTATGTCCTGCCCGCCATATGCGGATTTGGAACAATACAGTGACGACCCACGTGACATAAGCACAATGGAGTATGACGAGTTCATGCGCGTATACACAGAAATAATCAATATTGCCATCCGGAAGTTGAAACCAAACAGATTTGCTGTATGGGTAATCGGGGATGTGCGAGACAAGAAGGGATTTTACAGGGATTTTTTATCAGACACGAAAAATGCTTTCATCAGCGCAGGTGTTGGGCTTTATAACGAGTTTGTTCTTGTTGAGCAGATAGCAACGGCTGCGGTAAGGGCGAGAAAACAATTCAACTCGGGCCGTAAGAATGCAAAGTGCCATCAGAACGTGCTTGTGTTCTTTAAGGGAGACCCGAAAACAATAAAAGATAACTACAAAGAAATAATACCGGCGAATCTTCCGGGGATGGAGGAAGAGGGCGGCGAAGGCAACGATGAAAACCCGTTTTGATGGGCGGCAGCTCCGATACTGAAGGAAGGCCATACTTGAACCCGAAAGGGAACGGGGCGGCGGACTGAAGGAAGGAGGTGAGCCGCAATGCCTACAAAAAAGCAAAGCGAGAACCTGAAAAGGGGAAAAGCGACTCAGTTCCAAAGCGGCGAAAAAGCGGCTGCGGCAGGAGCAAAGGGAGGAATCAATTCCGGGAAGGCTAAAAGAGCAAAAAAAACCTTCCGGGAAAACGTAATATCCATGATGAACAGCCAAGTAAGAGGCGATAAAACGATAGAAACCCTCGAACGGCTGGGAGTAGAGACAGAAGACCAAACCTACTTCGCCGCGGTGGCTGCATCGGTCATCAACAAGGCGATGAAGGATGGCGACATCGGAAGGTTGAAATATCTCCTCGAATTAACCGGCCAGGACGCCGTTCTGGGAGCGAATGGAGAGGAAGGCGGAGTGATGTACCCCGTGGTGCAAATACCGGACAACGGGCGTGATAAACGGCCACAGAACGTGCTCATGCCGCAGGCTGGCCCACAGGCGGCTTTCATGGCAAACGGAGCGGATATCATCATATACGGAGGAGCGGCAGGCGGCGGCAAGACATACGCACTGCTTCTCGAAGCCCTCCGGCATAGGGAAGTGGATGGATTCGGCGGGGTAATCTTTCGAAAGAACTACAACCAGATCACAGCAGAAGGAGGTTTGTGGGATGTAAGCAAACGGCTATACGGACAAGTTGAAGGAGCAAAATTCGGCAAGTCGCCGAGATTGCATTGGGACTTCAGCGGGAAATCAAAGCTGTCATTCGCCTATTTGGAGCGAGAAGAGGACTTGCAGTCATGGCAAGGTACTCAGATCGCCTACATTGGCTTTGATGAGCTTACGCATTTTACAAAGCATCAGTTCTTGTACATGCTATCCCGTAACCGTACAACGTGCGGAATTGCGCCGTATATGAGGGCAACATGCAACCCGGATGCTGATAGCTGGGTGGCGGAGTTTATAGAATGGTGGATAAATCAAGAAACCGGCTATCCGATAGCAGAACGAAGCGGAATGATTCGATGGATGATAAACATCAACGATATCATAACGTGGTTTGACGACCGTAATGATGCGGTCGTTTTTGCTGTCCAGAACGGCATGTCAGCAGAAGAGGCGGAGGAGATGCCTAAGAGTGTCACGTTCATTGCTTCGAGCCTGCAAGATAACAAAATCCTCATGGAGACAAACCCACAGTATAAGGCAAACCTCATGGCGCTGCCGGTCGTAGACATGGAGCGACTGTTGAAGGGTAACTGGAAGATTAAAGCTGCCGCCGGAATGTACTTCCGCCGGACACAGATTGAAATGGTTGAGGTTCTTCCGACCGACATCGTGCTGTGGGCGCGAGGTTGGGACTTGGCCGCTACATCGGAAGATGAGGACGGCGACCCGGCATATACGGCCTCCGTTCTGATTGGCAAGAGAAGAAACGGGCGCTATGTTGTGGCCGATGTAATCAATAAGCGTCTCGCAGCGTCCGAGGTAAGAATCCTCATCAAAATGACCTGCGCCGAGGACAAGAAGAAGTACGGACGCGTTATTGAGCGCTTGCCGCAAGACCCCGGACAGGCCGGAAAAGAACAGGCACAGTCTTACATCAAGATGTTGGCCGGATATCTGGTTAAGACCATACCGGAGTCAGGCTCTAAGGAATCGAGGGCGGAACCATTCGCGGCTCAATGGCAGGCCGGAAACGTGGACATTCTCGAAGCCGACTGGAACGAGATGTATTTCAACGAACTGGAATCATTCCCCGAATCCAAATTCAAGGATATGGTGGACGGTTCCAGCTCTGCATTTAATGAAATTGAGAACGGCGCGACATACTCAGCCGCACCGGATAGCACAGCACTAAGCAAAACAAGCTACTGGAGGAGGTGAAAATAGAATATGCCAAAAAGCAACGAAATCGGTCGTACCGGACTAAGAAGATACGGTGGTATTCTCTATGAAGAGTTCCTTCCGGAGCTTAGAGGACGCCGTGGTATAGAGGCTTACAGCGAGATGGCGGAGAATGACGATATGGTCGGCGCGATCCTGTTCAGCATCGAGATGCTTGTGAAGCAGGCTCCGTGGGCTGTGGAACCATCCGGCCCGACCGAAAAGGACAAGGAGGCTGCGGAGTTCGTCGAGGACTGCATGAATGACATGGAGGATACTTGGATAGATACCATATCCGAGATTCTTTCATTCATCACATACGGGTGGTCTTATCACGAGATAGTGTACAAACGCCGTATGGGACGGACAAAAGACCCACGGACGAGCAGCAAGTACAACGACGGCCTGATAGGATGGCAGAAGTTGCCTATACGAGGACAAGAGACGTTATACGAGTGGGAATATGATGCCGAGGAGAACCTTATCGGAATGACCCAGCAGCCGCCTCCATCCTACGACCTGTTCACAATCCCGATCGAAAAAGCACTTCTGTTCCGCACGAAGAGTAGGAAGGGCAGCCCGGAAGGGCGCTCCGTACTCCGCAACGCATACAGGAGTTGGTTTTTCAAGCGTCGGATACAGGAGATTGAGGGAATCGGTATCGAACGAGACCTTGCCGGTCTGCCGGTAATCAATACACCGGAGGGCGTTGATATCTGGGACGCAGAGAACCCGGACACAAGCCGCCTGAGGGCAAGCCTTGAGGCTATGGTAAAGAACATCCGCCGCGATCAATCGGAAGGCGCCGTTCTCCCTTACGGCTTCGAGCTGAAGTTACTCAATTCCGGAGGCACAAGACAGTTCGACACGAACACCATCATTGACCGCTACGATTCAAGAATAGCAATGACCGTCCTTGCGGATTTCATCCTGCTGGGACATCAACAGACAGGCTCCTTTGCACTTTCGAGTGACAAAACGGAGCTTTTTTCTATGGCGATAGGCGCGTATCTCGACATTATCTGCGAGGTATTCAACAACAAGGCCATACCGCAGCTCATCGACATCAACGGCGACTACTTCAAAGGAATCACAGATTACCCGCGATTGACGCACGGCGATGTCGAGGACGTGAACATGGCGGATGTTGCGACATTCATCAAGGACATGACCGGCACGGGCGTTCTCGTTCCTGACGATGGTCTTGAGGACTACGTAAGACAGGTCGGAAACCTCCCGGAACGCGTAAGCGACACACGGGAGCCGAGAGTCGGACAGATTCAACAGCCAAGCAACGCCACTGAACCGCCGCAGAAAGCCACAGTGGCCGCAGGAACCGTCTCAAACGATGAAGGCGAAGAAATACCCGACGACATCACAGAGGCGGCTAAAAGGCGGTTAAAACGGCCAGAACGGAGGTGAGGCCATGTGGCGGATAAAGCCTCCGGCACGTATGCACCTGTTCAAAAGGCGGCAGACGAAAAGCGCAAAGGAAATACTCGAAAAGCTCCGCAACTACCTCGATAACGAGAATGCGGAGCCAATCAAGATTCTGTGCGGCTTCTGGAAAGACCAACAGGACGCGATAACCTATCAAGAGCTGAGGGTACTCGTTGAGCAAGGATACCTCGACGAAGTAACGGCGCGGCTCTGGCAGCAGGACTATTCAGTTCTGGTAAAGGACAGAATGCCGAAGATATGGGGCGACGCCATGATAGCAGGCTCAGTGAGCCAGCCGGTCATGGAGAAAGCCCTATCGGCGTTCACGTTCAATACACAGACACCGGGCGTGGTTGAATGGATGCGATCACGGGGCGCGGCGCTCGTCACGTCCTCAACACAGACACAGAAGGATGCCATATCACTGCTCCTCGAAGACAAAATCCGAGAGAAGTATACGGTGGACGAGTTGGCGCGGTTGATTAGGCCGACAATCGGCCTATATAGGCAGCAGACATCGGCAGTGGAGAAATACTACTCCAACATGGTTGAAAGCCTGACAAAAGACCACCCACGGACAAAGCCGGAGGTAATACGGCAGAGGGCACTCACACAGTCTACAAAGTACGCCGAACGGCTCCACCGGCAGCGGGCCATGACGATTGCTCAAACCGAGATGGCCTACGCCTACAACTACGGTGCCGACGAAGGAATCAGACAGGCGCAGGCAGACTTCCTTATAGGCACGGTGGACAAGAAGTGGTGCACTTCCGGCGACGAAAACGTGTGTGAGGAGTGCGAAAAGCTCGACGGCGAGATTATCGGCATGGATGAAATATTTTTTTCT
Source organism: uncultured Spirochaetota bacterium (assembly GCA_963639575.1). Lineage (GTDB taxonomy): Bacteria > Bacteroidota > Bacteroidia > Bacteroidales > Bacteroidaceae > Prevotella. The sequence continues at coordinate 16,103 of CAVHUR010000037.1, read as the reverse complement.
GGCAATAAGACAGAGTACGACATCAGTGGCCTATATCCGCCACTCCATCCGAGATGTGCTTGCGCGGTGGAGTACATCGAGACCGAAGCACCGCGATTTTATCAGGCGGGCAAAGAGTCAACAACAGGCGGAAGAACGTTTCACCAGCAAGAACGGCTCGATCAGCGGGCTGAGGAGTATTACGAGGCGATGCGAGCAAGAACCGACGATGCGAAAAAAATCGCCGAGAATATAGATGTGCCCGCAGACGATGCAAAGCAAGTAAAAACCCACGTATTTGAAGCAACCCACAACACGGACTACGGCGTTCGAAGATTCGATGCTGATTATGATATGGCGGTTGCATGGCAGAGAATGATAAACAACGAGCATTTAGACCGAGACATTGTGCTATTCAACCACGAGCTTCTTGAAAGCAATGTGGAACAGGCGTATAATTTATCATACAAAGAAGCACACGCCATAGCACAAAAGGAGCACAATTGGGACGCGATGCTCAAGGAAGAAACAGATGGAGAGGGGGAGCCGTATGGAAGTCTTGATGAGCTTATACAAAGAGAACCAAAATGAGGCGATATACCTTTTCGGAGACTCTACGAGTGAGAGACGCGGGGTTGCAAGAATAGACAAAATCAACCCAGATATGTCCGAAATAGTGAAATACCCGGATGATGGCAGTTGTAGCGGCAGGATAGCATTCAAAGCCATAACGAAACTGGTGAGCAAAGCCCGCAACGGCGAGTACCCAGAAAAACTAAGCTATTGCCCGGGATGGTAAATAAAACAAGGCAAACGGTATCAAAGCCACAGGCGAATCGCTTGTGGCTTTTTGAATGCAAAAAGGAGGCACAATGAAGAAATTTTCAGACCTGATATCTATGCCAAAGCCGCCGGAAGAGCGGCAGGGCGTAATGAAAGGCAAATTCACGGTCGCCAAGTCGAACGACGATCAGATGCTTGCTTTCGGCTGGGCTTCGGTCGCTATCCGCACGGACGGAGAGCAGATTGAGGACTGGCAGGGTGACATCATAGACCCGGAGGATTTGGAACAGGCGGTTTACGATTATGTCCAGTTCTACGGAGACGGCGGCGAGATGCACGAGCGCGGCGGCGTTGCAAAACTGGTCGAGTCGGTCGTATTTACCAAGGAGAAGGTAAAGGCCATGGGAATTCCCGAAGGAACCGTGCCGGAGGGCTGGTGGATTGGATTTCGCGTCCTTGATACTGACGTTTGGAAGAAAGTCAAGGACGGCACATACTCGATGTTCTCCATCGAAGGCGAAGGAACACGAGTAGAAGTGGAAGAAGGCGCCGAATGATAGAAATAACGGCCGAGAAGGCCGTATTTGTGACCGCTGGGTTGTTCGTTATTGGAATGGCCGTCGGAGGGCGTGTTACAGTTGCATTACTGAAATATTACGGTAATCTAACGGGAGTCAGCGATGGCTCCTGTTTTGATTATAAAAACGATGAAGAAAGGAGGAGGATGAATGGCAACGAAATTAAAGAACCTGAAGATTACCAAGGTTGACTTCGTGGATGAAGGAGCAAACCCGGATGCGGACATCGGTATCACAAAGAAAAGAGGTGATTCTGGCGGCAAACCGGAGGCTCAGACGATTCCGCCGGAGCAGCAGGGCATTTTCAAGCGTATGCTGGACTGGTTTAAAAAGACCGTCGAAACAGGCGAGGAAAACGAGCCGGAGGATATCACGAAAGGCAACGACACAACGTCGTTCAAGCAGAGCCTGCTTAATCGTACCCGTGGCAAAGTTTCGGATGATATCTGGAATATGTGTTACGCGCTCTGCGATTCTCTCACTTCCGCTCTGTATTGTGACGATATCAGTGAGGAAGAGAGGAAAACGGCAATGGATGACAGCGTTCTCGAATTCGAGTCCATCATTGGAGTCGCAGTCGAGAGCTGGGCAAACGGCAAGACAGCAGGCCTTGAATGCGTCAAGACAGAAGAGGCCGTATCCAAGGGAATGATCGAGGCAATGGAGGTAACGCGCGACCGCCTTTCCGAAATCATAACAAAAGCAACAAAGGTGCCTGATGAACAGGCTCCTGCAAACAATCAGTCGAAAGGAGAGGAAGAAATGAAAATCGACAAGAGCAAAATGACCCCTGCCGAGAAGGCTATGCTGGAAGAGTTCGAGAAACGCTACGGCATGACCGAGGAGGCAAAGCCGGAAGGCAACACAACCCCGGCAGAAGGCGTGGCAAAGGCCGCACCGGCTCAGGAACAGGCCGAGGAGACGGACGACATTTACAAGGGTATGTCCCCGGCGGCAAAGGCTGAGCTTGAAGCCCTCAAGAAGTTCCGTGAGGCAACTGAGGACAGAGAGCTGCACGCTATCGCGAAGTCCTACGAAATCATCGGAAAGAAGGACGAGGAGCTTTTCCCGGTATTGAAAAGCCTGAAGGCCGCAAGCGAGGAGGCATACAACAACATGATCTCCACCCTTGACAGCGCAAAGGCTGCCGTTGAGAAGTCCGGCGTATTCTCCGAGATTGGCAAGTCCGGCAGCGGAATCCAGAAGCAGGGCGGAGTAGTGAAGGAGGTTGAGGCAAAGGCGGCAGAGCTGAGAAAGTCCAAGACCGAGCTCACAAGAGAACAGGCCATTGACGCGGTGCTTATGGCAGACGCAGAGCTGGCCAAGAGATACGAGACTGAGGAGGAGTAAAATATGGCTAAGACTATTATGGGAACAGCAATCAACCCGAGTCCCGTTGTTGTTTTTGAGTCCGCCGCAGCAGTGACAGACGCAAGAGCAAAGGCATTTGCTATCTCATCCGGCAAGGCTGTTCTGCCGACAGCAGGAGCAAATGTAATGGGAATTTCCGAGATGGAAACCGAGGAGTCGGTGGCCGCAGGGGACGACATCAACATTCAGATTAAGGATATCGGCAAGTGGGAGGCCGCAGAGGCTATCGCTGTCGGCGATGAGCTGGCAACCGATGCAACCGGAAAGGCAAAGAAGGCGACCGCCGGTCAGTTCATCGTGGGCGTTGCCCTTACCGCAGCAACCGCAGCCGGTTCCTACGTACAGGTTCAGATCACCAAGTCCGGTTATAAGCCGACGGCTACAGTATAAAGGAGGTATGACTAATGAGCAGAGAGATGGCAAGTATTGCCGGTATTCAGACCCAGATTGCAAAGGGCTGGAAGCCTAACCGTTACCTCAGCAACATGTCCATCGCGGCATTCGCTGACTTGAACGAGTTCGTTGCAACAAAGATTTTCCCGATTTGCCCGGTGGACTTCTCCACTGGATATTACTACACCTTCGACAGAGGCGACCTTATCCGTGACTACATGTCCCGTAAGCCGAAGTTCGGCAAGGTTACCCCGGCGGAGATTGGACACGCTGACGAGACCTACAAGTGCTTCGTAGATCAGGTTATCACCGGTATTGACCAGATCGGTGCCGTAAACTACGAGCGCTCAGGTGTACCGGAGTCCATTGACCCGAGAAGAAGCAAGGCACGCTTCATTGCAACCCAGACCCACCTCCACCTCGACATCCTGTTCGCGAAGAACTTCTTCCAGAGCGGCGTGTGGACAAATGAGTGGGAGGGCGTTGCAACAACCCCGTCCTCTAAGCAGTTCGTGAAGTTTGACGACGACAATTCCGACCCGATCAAATTCATCGACGCTCGCAAGAGAGAAATCAAACTGGCAGGCGGCAGAACCCCGAACAAGCTGACTCTTGGCTATGATACGTTCAACGCCCTGAAGGAGCATCCAGACCTCCTTGAGCGCGTGAAGTACACCGGTTCCACCGCAAACCCGGCACAGGTCAACGAGCGTGTTCTTGCAGAGCTGTTCGGCGTGGAAGAGGTAAATGTGCTTGAGGCGGCCTACAACGCAGCAGAAGAGGGACAGGAGAACGACATCAAGTTCATCTGTGACCCGAAGGGCATGCTTCTTTCTTATGCTCCGAGCGCTGCGCGCATTGATGAGCCGTCTGCCGGTTACATCTTCGCATGGGCTCCGTTCGGTAATGGTAGCTGGATTTTCACTGACCAGTATGAGGGCGAGGGCGGTACCCATTCCGAGTTCATGGAAGGCCTCACTGCAACAGATATGAAGAAGACCGGCGACGACCTCGCATGCTACTGCAAGAACTGCTGCTCCTAATAGAAAGGAGGCGCAGACATGAGCTATGTATGCACGAAAAGAGTAAGACTGGGCAATTCCGAGTTCCTTCCGGGAGACATCATCCCGGAGGAGCTTTTTGCTAAGGGCCGGGCGAGCAAACTGATTGCTTACGGCTATATCGCAGAATCCTCCGCAGAGGCCGCCGGAGTATCCACGGCGAGCAATGGCGCGTCGGGAACACTGACCGTTTCAATCGCCGGAGCAAGTGAGGATGAGGATGCCGTGACTATCTCCGTAAATGAGGAGCAGCTTCAGGCGGTCGTTGACATCATGAAAGGAAACAACGCGGCAGCAGTTGCGGCAATCGCCGATGAGGTAGATGAAAGCGTTCTGACGTTGATTCTCAGCATCGACAGCCGCAAGGGAGTAAAGGACGCTGCACAGAAGCAGCTTTCCGTTATCTCCTCACTGAAGGAACCAAACGGCAAAGAGTAAGGCGGTGATGATATGGCCGAGAGAAGCTACAATTACGACCCCGCGGAAGTGACCGTGTTCGGCAAGGATAGAATGAGGTTTGAGTTGGGCGACACAATGGTTGAGGGCGGCTCTGATACGGCGGCCCTTACCGATGCCGAGATACAGGCGGCGTTGGATGCTTACCCGGGCAAATGGAAGAAAGCAAAGTTGTTCCTGCTCGAAAGCCTGATGAGGCGTTTTGCCTACGAGGTGGACACCAAGACAGGGCCTCTATCTCTCAACATGCAGGAACGAGCAAAGCTGTGGCGTGAGGATTGGGAGGCGCTGAAGAAGGAAGTGAAAGCGGAAAGCTCCACGGTTCCAAATTCAATGATTGATTCAATCAAAAAGCCGCCTTACTTCTATGCTGGCATGCAGGAGAATATCCGAACATGTCATGAGTCAGGAGGCCGCCGATGATAAGCACGAGATACATGTACTTACGCCCAGGAAACATGTTCAAGCGGTTTATCATCGAGAACAACGAGGAAACTGTCGGAGAATTTGGGCGGCCAAAGGCTGCATACAGCGATGAGCCGGACAAAGAATTGAAAGGCTGCCTCGCTGATGCGACCGAGAACGACCGTGAGCGATGGAAACAGCTGCAGCACCCGATCACGCATACCATTGTGCAGCGCGGCCTTCCTATTGCAAAGGAGGAGGACAGACTGATACTGGGCGACCGGGTATTCATCGTTCATGCCGTTGATGACTGCGGTAGCCTTGGCATCACAACAATCTATTACGCAGAGGAAAGGAAAGACCTGAAATGAGACTGTGGATAGACACTGAGACGAATACGGCGGGCAGGGCCGTACAAGGCAAAGTAAGCGAGATGGTTGCGGACGTAGACCGTCAGGTTGTATCCAGAGCAACACGGGCGGTCAATGCCCTGCGTAACGCTGAGCTTGAAGTGCTTCGCGGCCAGAGAAGCGGCAAACGATACAGGAAATATCCGTTCCGCTCATACTACACGGCATCAGCTCCCGGAGAGCCGCCTGCCAGACGTACCGGCAACCTCCGCTTGCACTGGAACGGCACAGTCGAGACATCGCCTCGCGGAAGTGGGGTTGAAGTCAAGGCGGTGCTGGAAAGCCAAGAAAAATATGCTATCTGGCTCGAAGAAGGGACAAGCAAGATGGCGCCGCGCCCGTTCCACCAGAGAATTCTCGACAGAGCAAAACCGGAAATCGAAAAGATTTACTCGGAGGCTTACAGGTAGGAGGGGATAAATGGAACTGATTATTGATACAACAAAAAAAGCCTTCGACACAACACTGGTGGCGAAGGGATATCTGGTATATGCCAAGCATCGCTCTTGGAATGACGGCCACAGCGGCATAGTAACCGCAGTGACAGAGGATAAGCTGACTGTTCAGTACCACCCGGAAATCGGCAATGTGATGAATCATTTCTTCATTCCTGCCACAGAGGTAGCGGATGGAGAGTGGCTTCTTCGCTGGTCTAAGGATTTGAGCGAGATTGGCGAGGTAAGCATGACGGAGGACGGCGATGGGGATTGAGGAGCTGCTTTATAACCGTTTGAGTACCTACGAGCCGCTCACAAAGCTGCTTGCCACCTACGGCGGACGCCCAGCTGTATTCTTTCAGTCTGCGCCGGAGGATGGACAAAAGGGCTGGGGCGGCAAAACGCAGTATCCGAGGCTCGTCTACGACCTCGACATGCAGGCAAATACGGAACGCAAAAGTTCGGGAGCGTTACTGGTTGCGCTCTTTTGCGATAGATCAGGCACCGAACCTGAGACGATTGAACCAATCATCCGGGAATGCTTGAAGGACATATTCCTAAAGCCTGACAACGCGTTCCCTTATTGCTTTGCATGGGCGAGGACGGACGCCTTTGATATGGGCGGCGGCCTGCAAGATGGAGGCCAGAAGCAACGGGCCGTCATTGGGTCGGATATCCGGTTTGATGTTCTTGAATTGCCAGCCCAAGAAACAACAGACCCCGACCCGATAGCAGCACTGAACCAATACATGCAGGAGCTTTATCCGGAGGCACATATTATCGGGCTGACGCATATGGGGAGGGTAACGGAGGCAAAGCCAAAGAAACCCGTCCTATATTGCCGACTTCAGAGCTTGGAAGAAGCCGCGGTGACGAACACGGTCGTGTGGGTTGATGCCCGCGTGGCCGTTCACGTCATTTGTCCAAGTGCTGAGATGCGTCTGAAGATTGCCGCCGATATAGCGTACCGCATGGCAAGAAAGGCCGAAATCATCATGCTGGACAGATCACCGATGAGACCAACGGGGCTGGCGGTGGACAATGCCGCCGACTACCTGAGGACGGGACAGATCACAGCAAAGCTAAGGTATGGATTACTTCGCTGGATGGCACAGCCACACACCATCATGGAGGTAAACCTCAGCCTGAACAACATACAGGAGGACTAATATGGCAAAAGAAACCACAAGCCCGGAGGCGAAAGCTCCGGTAGTCCAGAAGCCAGAGGAGCCGGAATACACGGTTGCCGAGTTTGCCGCGAATGCCAAGCATCTGTTTGGAAATAACGCAAATTCCGACATTGTGTATGCGGCCTTTTTGGTAAAGGGCATCAACAAGGCAACGCTGGCCGCCGCCAAGGAGACGGTAACGGCGTTTATGCAGAAGGAGGTTAAGTAATGGCACGATACCTGAATTATGGCTCAGAGGCCACAAGACCGGGGAATTATTTCAACTATGACAAGAAAGGGCAGGATAAGGTCGCAGGCGCCACAGACGGCGTGTGCGCTGTCCTGTTCAAATCTGACTGGGGGCCGCTCTGTGAGGCGGTGGTAAGAACCGCTGACGAGGGATATGAGAGTGTATTCGGCAACGGCGGCACAACGGACGCTATTGCCCTCAACATCGAGGGCGGCGCAAGCGAGCTTATCCTTGTGCGTGTGGGCACTGGCGGAACCGCTGCAACCCTGACGCTCAAGAATGATGCGCCCACTTCCGTTGATGCGGTAAAGTTCACCGCAAAATATGTCGGCTCCCGCGCATTCACAATCTCTATCAGAGATTCTATCTCGGACGATACAAAGCGTGAGGCTATCATCTACGACGGCACCGCAGAGTTCGAGAAAAAGACATTCGATAAGGGTACCGGCGAGGTTGACGGAATCGTTGCGGCATTCGCTGATTCTGATAACTTCATCGTAAAGAAGGCGTCCACATCTGTAACCGGCGCACTTGCAACTGTTACACAGCTTGCATTCACAGCTGGAACCGACCCGACCACCACTACATCAGACTACAGCACCGCGCTCTCTGTCGCAGAGCAGTACGAGCAGAACGTAATCTGCGTGGACAGCAACGAGTATGCGGTTATTGCCCTTGTTACGGCATACTGCCAGCGTATGTTCAACGCCGGTAAGAATGTAATGGGTGTTGTTGGCGAGGCCAAGACAACGAACCTCGATGTGAGAATGCAGCACGCCGCAGCCTGCAATGTTCCGAACATGGTATACGTGCTCAACGGCAACCTTGAGCATGGTCTTTACGGTACTATTGACGGATATCAGACCGCTGCGAAGATTGGCGGCATGATCGCGTCCGGCTCTTGCAAATACTCTCTGACCCATACCGTGCTTACAAGTATCACGGCACTGAATGAGAATCTTACCGAGGCGAACATCAACGCCGGTGAGGAGAGCGGCTGCCTCGTGCTGACCCTCAACGCAAGCCGTCAGGTGTGGATTGATTCCGCAATCACGACCCTCGTTACCCTTGCTGCAAATCAGGATTCCGGCTGGAAGAAAATTCGTCGTACAAAGACTCGTTTCGAGCTTCTTACCCGTGCAAACCAGACCATTGATGAGATGGTTGGCAAGGTTGACAACGATACCGCAGGCCGCATTACCCTGAAGGATACCATCCTGACCGTCGGCATTGCGATGATTGGAGAGGGCAAGATTCAGTATTGCGATGTGCAGGAGGATGCGGCACATCCGGCGGATGGAGACTCCTGCTGGTTCATTATCGACATCATCGACAAGGACAGCGCAGAGCACATCTATCTGAGATACCTGTTCCGCTACAGCACACAGCTCGTTACAGAGTCCTAATTTGGAAGGAGGATAAATTATGCCGGATATTAGAAACAGAAGCGTGGCCGGAGACGCCAGACAGGCGAGAACCGGTAAAGATGGACTGCTTTTCAATGGCGACGGCACGCTGATCGCCACCGTCGAGAGCTTTTCATCCAATGTGAATTATACCAATCAGGCTTATACACTGCTTGGCGACCCACAGGAGCATGAGACATCCGACACCTACAAGGTATCGCTGACGTTCTCACAGCTCGTAATCGAGGATGATGCATTCATTCAGGACCTCATCGCGTCGATGGAAACCAACCAGCCGCCGCAGTGGAATTTCCGTGGTTCCCTTCTCGGAAACAACGGCTCAGAGCAGAGCATCACTTACAGAGATTGCCTGCCGTCCGGACAGATTGACCTTCAGAACCTTTCTGTTGGCGCAACTGTGAAGAGAAGCTGGAACCTTATCGTCAACAGGCCGCCGAAGCTTTCAAGCCTGCTGACCTATTCATAAGGCGAAAATTGAAGCAACTATGGGGCTCCCGGCTGACGGGGGCTCCTATTTTTGAATGAGCGGAGAAAAGAAAGGAAACACATCGTATGGAGATGAAGAGAAACGAAACGGCAAAGGCTATGACAGAGGATAGAGAGTTTACGGCAGAAGAGACGAAGAATCAGAGTAGAGCATTTGAGGGCGATATCCTCCGCGGAGTGCTTGAAAGTGCCGGATTCGCAGAGACCGAGGACGAGTACAGAACAATCGAGGTTGCCCGTAAGGGTAAAGTGCTCTTTACCTTCCGCATTAGACCTCTTACCGAGGACGAATACGAGAAGTGCAAAAAGCGCAACACCAAGTATGTCCGCAACAAGCAGCTTGGCATCAAAATGCCGGAGGATACAAACAATGTGAAGTATCGCTCCGACATTATCTACACGGCAACCGTTGAGGAAGATAGAAAGCAGTTGTGGGACAACCGCCAGATTTGGAACGCTCTGGGCGATAAGGGCGCAGATATCCTTACTGCGACAGATGTTATCGACATTGTACTGAAGCCGGGCGAGAAGGCGGCAGTAGTCGAGCAGATTGACCAGATCAGCGGCTTCGAGGACAACAATTTCGAAGAAGTAGTAAAAAACTAATCAAGGCCGGGGGCAAATTCACTCTCCTACACAGGATATTTCAGAGAGTGGGTATGACCCCGGATGAATTTGCGGCAAAACCACGGTGGGTGCAGGCTTTCATAACCGCATCGGAGTTTGTCGCAAGCGAAAACCAGAAGGAAGGAGGTAACACGGATGGCTGATACAGTAAGGATTGAAATAACCCTCGAAGCAACCGATAACACGGGGAAAGCGATAGAAAGCCTTGTGGGAAATTTGAAGAAGATGAGTTCATCCGCAGACAGCGCCGGTTCTGCCGCTGAAAAGGCATCCAACAAGGTATCGAAGTTTGATAAACAGGCGGAGAAAACATCGAAAACGCTGCAAAATTGGCTGAAGCAGAAGTGGCAGATTGTACTTGAAGCGAAGGACAAAATCAGTCCGATTCTAAGCACGTTAAAGTCCAGTCTGTCCTCGGTAGCTGGTAAGGCGTGGAGCATCACGGTCAAAGCCGTGGATATGGTAACGTCCCCGATTCGAGGGATTCTTAATCTGCTAAAGAACCCGATATTACAGGCAGGAGCAATCCTTGGAGTGAGCGTTGGCCTGAAAGACACAATAGACACGTACAAGGGCTTTGAATCGGCCATGTCGCAGGTCAAGGCGATTTCCGGTGCCACATCGAGCCAGTTTGAACAGCTGACAGAGAAGGCTAAGGAGATGGGAGCCAAGACGAAGTTTACCGCAGAAGAGGCGGCGAACGCATTTAATTACATGGCTATGGCAGGCTGGAAGAGTGCGGACATGTTGAACGGTATTGAGGGCATAATGAACCTTGCGGCGGCCTCCGGTGAAGACCTCGCGACCACTTCCGACATCGTAACCGATGCTCTGACGGCGTTCGGCCTTACGGCAAGCGACGCAGACCATTTCGCGGATGTACTGGCGGCGGCAAGCTCAAACTCCAACACCAATGTCGGAATGATGGGTGAGACGTTCAAATATGTGGCTGCAATGGCCGGAACTCTTGGCTATTCCATTGAGGATACAGCCCTTGCGATTGGCCTTATGGCGAATGCCGGAATCAAATCATCTCAGGCCGGTACTGAATTGAACACCATATTCACAAGACTGTCGGTAAATACGAGCCACGCAAGAGATACGCTTGAAGGGCTCGGCATTGCCTTCTTTGACAGCAACGGAAAGGCACGTCCGTTCAAGAATATCTTGGATGAGCTGCGCGTTGCTATGCAGGGCCTGAACGATCAGGAAAAGACGGAGATAGCAAATACCATCGCCGGACAGAGAGCGCAGGCCGGACTGCTGTCAATGATAAATGCCTCCAAGGCGGATTATGAAAAGCTGACAGAGGCGGTAAACAACGCAGACGGGGCATCAAGCCGCATGGCGAACACTATGCTGGACAATGTGCAAGGTTCCTTCACATTGTTACAGAGCGCGGCTGACGGTGCCAAATTGGCCCTCGGCGAGCGCCTTGCTCCATACCTCCGAGAATTTGCGGACTGGGCTACAGAAAGCATGCCACAGGTAGAAAAGGCCATAAGCATTTTCATGGATTGGGTAGACGGCAAGGTATCCGAGTTCAGAAATAAACTCTCGGAAGTCACCAGCACGGACGAGTTCCAGAATGCGGACATGTTTGGCAAAGTGAAAATTCTGTGGGATGAAATCATCGCTGATCCTTTCTCTGAGTGGTGGGAAAGCACCGGAAAGGAAAAAATCGCCTCCGTTGCGCAGGATATAGGCGCCGGAATAGGCACGGCGCTCCAGACTGGCCTTCTCGCTCTTCTTGGGATAGATATCTCACAGGGAACAGAGGAGGGCGTAAGTATTGGACGTTCCTTCGCAGAGGGCTTTGCCGCTGGATTCGACAAAGATACCATCGGAGCGGCGTTCAAGACGGCCATATCCGGCATGATACAGGATGTCGGCAAAATTCTCCCGGGCGGCGAGGCTCCCGGCCTTGATACGGCGATATCTGCTATGTTGCTGTATAAAATGGCCTCTCCGGTTATGAGCGTCGGCGGCACGATAGGCAAGACCATATTCGGCAAACAGGCGGGCGGCGCCTCTCTGGCATCAACCGTCGTTGGCTCGGCTGCAAAGGGCACCGGCCTTCTTGGCATGGGAGCCAATACAGCAATAGAGCTTGGCGCCGGAAATCTTGCGGGTGGCGCTTCACTTGGAACGGGTGCGCTCGCCGGACTCGGCCTCGGAGCTATCGCAGGCGGAGTAATAGGCGTCGGAACCGGCATATCCGGTATTTCTGACTGGGTAAAGGCTGGACAGGAGACAGACAAGGACAAGAAAGCAATGCTCAACGATACGGGCGCGTGGAAAGTTGGAGGTGTGGCTGCCGGAGCAGCAGCAGGCGCAGCCATTGGTTCTGTTGTGCCTGTTGTCGGTACTGCCGCCGGAGCGCTGATAGGCGCAGGCGTCGGAGGCGTTGCCGGAATCATCGGCTCAAAGAAACGCCAGAAGGACTATGAGGAACAGGTAAAGGCGCAGGAAGAAGCGGCGAAGGCTGCGGAACAAGAGGCTGCGGCTGTCCAGCTTCTAAAGGACAAGGCGAAAGTAGCCGGTGTTCAGGTCGAGACGTTCAAGACGAGCAATAAGACCCTTAGGGAATCCTTCACGGACTCAACCGTGTCAATTGAAGAGTTCAACAAAGTTCTGAAACAGGCGTCTACAGAGAAATTACAGAACGCTTTCGGTAATATGACATTGACATTACAGGAAGTGAAAGACCTCGCATCCTCCATCGTATACGGCGGAATGTCCGACGAGGCCGATAAGTACACAAATGCGGTCGATACCGCTTCTGAGGCGTTGTCTCAGGTAAAGAGCGACCTGTCGAGCATGGAAAAACTGAACTGGAAGGCCGGAATCGGATTGACACTCTCCGATGACGACAAACAGTCTTTCAAAGACCAAGCAACGCAGTTCGCAAAGGACGCGCAGACCTATCTAACCGACAAACACTATGAAGCGTATGTTTCATTGAAACTGATTGCAGGAAGTGATGTGGATATGACAGGTACGGATACGGCTTATGCGACTGTAAAAGAACAGGTGCAAACCCTTTCAAGCCAGCTTCAGCAGGAAATTAACGATGCTTTGGCTGATGGCGAAATCGGAACAAGGACAATAGAACTTGACGGAAATGTCGTTGAAATCAACGAAATGGAGGCAATCACAAACCTACAGAACCAGATAAGTGACATTATCAACAAGGTGTCCGAGGCGGAGAGCGAAGCAGGAATGCAGATGCTTGAAATCAAGTACGGCGGCGCCACCATGTCTGCCGATTCCTTCCAGCAGCTACAGACGGAGCTTCAGGAGCAAGTGCAGACCATGACGCAGACCTACGACGACGCAACCAAAACTGCGATAGCAAGCGTTAATCTGCAACTTTCATTGGGACAGATAGACGAGACTGAGGCGAACGCTCAAATAGAGGAGTTGAAGCAAAACTACCAGCAGCAGATAGGCGATATGAATATCCGCGTTGAGGGGTTCCAGCTTGACACCATTGCCGATGCATTCGGCAGCGAATTAGAGAACGCTTTAGACTCGGCATATCCCGATATCGAAGGCACGACAAGCGAAAAGCTGAAGGCAATCATGGATTCAGCGCTGGCTGTAAGCCCGGAGCCTGTTGAATGGACGCAGGAGCAGATATCTGAGTGGTTCGGTCTTGACGGATTGGACGTTGAGGCACAGGCAGTCATTGGCGAAATGTTACAGTCTGTGGCGGAATCAATACCGCAGCAGGTAATAGACCAGATAGATGCATCAACGACCGGAATAACATTCGATCAGACGCAGGAATCTATAAAAACAGCAATGGAGAACAGTGTCGCTGATGGAGTGGCGAACACCGACTTGTCGGCGGCCTTTGAAGCTCTCACACCGTTGCGCAGCAGCCTTGAGCAAAACGCGCAGTCAACGCTTGGCGCGAGCATGGACATCAACATTCCAATGAACATAACGTATGACTACTCTGTAACCAACCCGACTTTCACGCCACCGAGTCTGACAGTGACGTCAAACGGAGGGCGGACTATCACAAAGCACGCGAACGGCGGATTTGTTGGCGGAGCGGAACTGTCATGGGTCGGCGAGGATGGGCCGGAGGCAATCATACCTCTCGGCTCAAAGCGGCGTGAGCGGGGGCTTGAGCTGTACGAACAGGTCGGCGAAATCCTCGGCATCACGAAGCGCGCGAACGGCGGATTTGTTGGCGGAGCAGAGATTATTCCGTTCAGCAGCTACAAAACCGGCGGAATGGCAACAAGTGAGACGGGTGCATATGGATTATCCACCGCCTACGACGCGCAGGACGGCCTAAATCCGGCTTCTGATGTATCGGGCGGAGACTTTATAGGGTACGGACTCGAAAAGGCCACACAGGGGTTTTCTGGCGTTCTTCCGGTATCCGATAACGGAGAGACAGAGAGCGCAGGCGGCACGTCCACCGAATCTGTCGGAAGTACTCCAGTAAATGTGTCGGTATCCATGAACCCGTCATTCGTGATAGAGGGTGCAGGCAACAAGTCGGAAGACGAGATTGTCGGTATCCTTCAGAGGCACATCAAGGACATGGCGGACGAAATCGGCGGTGAAGTTGCCGAACGCCTTGTCCGGGCATTCCAGAACATGCCGTTAAAGGGGGTAGTATGACATGGAAATAATTCTAAAACCATTAGATGGGGGCTCAAGATTTGAGTTCCCATCTCTCCCGTCTGAAATCACGGTTGAGGACGGGGCAAGCTATCAGACATACAAAATCATCAGTATCGGAGAAGTGAAGATTCCGAAGGGGACAAACTGTAAGAGTGTTTCGTGGGAATCGACCTTCTTCGGCCCATCAAAGAAAAGGGAACTGATGATGCAGGACTACATGGCACCGAAACGGTGTGTTCGGAGGCTTGAGCAGTTCCACGACGAAGGGACGCCGCTGCAAGTCCTTCTGACCGGCGTTGGACTTAATGTGGACATGACAATATCATCCTTCCAGTGGAAACCCTTCGGAGGCCACGGGAGTATCAAATATAGCATCACATTTTCAGAGTATAAGGAGCTGGACATCAAGGTATCCAAAAACGCCGTCACAACGGCAACCCCGAACAGCTCATCGGATACTCCGGAAGAGAGAACCGAAGCGCCTGCGGCCAAGACTTACACTGTGGTAAGCGGCGACTCGTTATGCAAAATCGCCCGGAAAAATCTCGGGAGTGAGGCGTCATGGACAAAAATCTACGATGCCAACAGTGAAGTGATTGAGGCGGCGGCGAAGAAGTACGGCAAGAGTTCCAGCGACCACGGCCACTGGATATATCCCGGAACAACACTGACGTTACCATCGTAAGGAGGGCATATGAGCGCAGCAGATACAGATTATACCCTTATCGTTATCACTGAGGGCGGCACGCAGTACGACGTGTCGGAGTTTGTAGAAGACCTCGGGTGGTCTGAGAATGAAAACGAACTGGCTGCCTGCATCTCGTTCACGGTCGGCACCGAGAATGAACAGCTCCAAAAGGTAATCAAGATCGGCTGCATCGCCGCAATATTATCAGGCGGCACAGAGGTCGTCAGAGCGGTCATAAACAAGGCCAAAGTGAAAGTTGCGAACAATAAGTCGAGCATAGCCGTCACGGCCTACGACGAGCTCTACAGTCTGCAAACCAGTGAAGCTCAATACTATTTCCAAGCAGGGCAGTCCACAAAGACTGTCCTGACACAGATATTGAGCGAATGCGGGCTATCTATCGCAACTTATACCGGGGCGGACGTGACGCATGAAAAGCTCGTTTACAAGAGCGGCAAGCTATCGGACACGATTCTCGACATCCTTGACGACGCAGAGAAGAAGGGCGGCGCGGCGTCAATTATTCGCGCCACAAAAGGTGCATTTGAGGTCATTCCGAAGGGCAACAACACAACGGTCTATCTGTTCGACGACGAAGATTCTATATCGGCAGAGATGGAGACAAGCATCACCGACCTTGTTACCCGGGTAAAGATAGTCGGCCAGAACGATAAGACCACCGGCATACCACCTGTTGAGGCCACACTGAACGGCTTAACGCAGTACGGCGTCCGACAGAAGATATATCGGAGGGAGAAAGATACCACGGCAGCAGAGGCACAGACGGCGGCACAAAAGATTCTCGACGAGAAGGGTGTTATCAAAAAAACTCAGAGCATACAGGCGCCGGATGTTCCGTCCATGCGGAAGGGCGACATAATCCAAGTTTCCATCGGAGAAATGACCGGTTCTTACTATGTGACGGGCATTCAACAT
>CAVHUR010000036.1:0-22423 GCA_963639575.1 uncultured Spirochaetota bacterium | reverse complement strand
CTTTATCACCATGTTGTGTCCTGTGCCGGTCACAGTCCCTCCTTTGTCGTTGTTTTTCTGCAACACGGGATTGTTATCCGCCTTTGTAAACGGTCCGAGAGGATTCTTTGCCGTGGCATAACCGACCGCATAATAAGGTCCTTTGTAAAAATTGGCACTGTACATCATATAGTATGTGTCACCCTCTTTGAAGATATACGACCCTTCAGTCCACCTTCTGTTCACCTCACCGGAGGTCACGCTGCGGCTCTCCCATTCGGATTGGGTGTCGGAAAGTTTCGTCGGAGGGCACAGCAACAGGTGCGGTTCACCCACTATGCCGGAGAAATCAGGTTTCAGTTCCACTCCGTACACCCAACTTTCCTCTATCTCGTCACGGTTGCCTTCCACTGTTTTGTACTGTTTGTCCTCCACCTTCATCTTTTCGGAAATCTCACTTTGCACCGCGTGTTTATAGCAACAGCGGGAGTAATACAGGTAACATTTGCCAGTAGTGTCGTCAAAATAAACATCGGCATCTATGACAGGATAGCCCGGAGAGAATATGGGACGGTTGTTTATATCCACAAACGGACCTGTGGGAGAATCGCTCTCTGCCACTCCAATGCTAAATGTCTCAAGGTCGCCGCTCACGTTCAGCGAATCGTTCAGATTAGCGGAATAGAACATGTAGTATTTGCCGTTACGTTCATACACCTCCGGAGCCCAGAAGCAATCCTTGTTCCACATGCCTGCGACACCACCTTTATAAACCTGACCACAGGAGTCCCAACTCTGCAAATCGTCCGACACAAAACACTCGAAGCCATCAGCGAGCGACGTTCCATAAAGGTAGTAATGCCCATCAGATGCCTTCAGCAGAAACGGATCGCCGAATTTCACGGGCACAGGATTGTTGATTACTATGCAGGAATCACCCGAGTTGTTTTTCGGGAAAAATCCACAATTGGAAAGAGACAGCGCAAACATCGCCGCCAGAACAAAGGAAATGCTGTGTAACCTCATATGATAGTTGCTTTTGTCTATAGATTTAGCATCGCAAAGATAACGATAATAATGCGGACAATGTTCGATATTACCACAAAAATTGTGTTTTTACTATTTTTAAGCACTTCGTTTTGACATAATCTTTGCACATTAGTATATTTCTTGTAATTTTGCAAAGAAGAAATACACGACAATATCAGAAGACTTAAAAACTGACAGACTCTTATGAACAAGAAGATATTGATTCCTCTGTTGTTGCTCATTTTGGCACTTGCAGGTGGTATTTTTTACCTTGCGAAGAATCTCACTGACCAGAAGAAAGAAAACGAGGAGATGCAGCAGCTGGCAGCTCTCGACAAACAGGAGATGGAGAATGAGTACCAGCAGTTTGCCGACCAATACACCGAAATGAGGTCGCAAATCACCAATGACTCATTGATAGCCCAGCTCACTCAGGAGCAGTTGAAGACCCAACGCCTGCTAAAAGAGTTGCAGGGAGTAAAGGCTTCAGACGCAAGAGAGATTACCCGACTGAAAAAAGAGTTGGCTACTTGTAGGGCGGTCATCAGAAGTTATGTACTGGAAATTGACTCTCTTAACCGCCTGAACCAAAATCTCATAGCTGAAAACACGCAAGTAAAGGCTCAGTATGAGGAGGCTAACCGGCAGATAGCAGGTCTCAACACCGAGAAAGCGTCATTGTCCGAAAAGGTGGCAATTGCCGCCCAGCTTGATGCAATCGGCATAAATATGTCGATGCTCGACAAGAAAAGCAAAGCCACTAAGAAGGTCAGCAAGTGCAAAAAGCTCATGGTCAATTTCTCTTTGGCAAAGAATGTTACGGCAGCAAGCGGCAACAAAACCGTGTATGTCCGTATAACGTCACCCTCCGGGGCATTGTTGGGCAGCGCAGGCAGTTTCAGTTATGAGAACAAGACACTTACTTGCACGGCAAAGAAAAACGTGGAATACGGAGGCAAAGAAACGCCTATTACGATTTATTGGGAAGTAAGTCAGGCTCTGGAGACCGGAACTTATGGTGTCAGCGTGTTTGCTGACGGCAACATGATTGGTTCCGGCAGATTCAGTTTCAACTAATTCCGAAAAGCAAATGAAAAGGATAACAAGCATTATTGCGTTGCTCTTATTCACGCTAATCGCATTTTCACAGACCACATTGTCGCTTGACAGTTGCAGGGCAAGGGCGCTCCGCAACAACAAACAGATGAATGCGACAAAACTGAAACACGACATAGCCGTCAATGTACGCAAGGCCTTGCGTACCAAGTACCTGCCAAAGATCGATGCTGTAGGCGGCTATGAGTTCATGAGCAGAGAGGTCTCGATTCTCAACAACAGCCAGAAGACTATGCTCAACAATCTCGGCACGTCGATGGCAACGTCCTTGGGCAACAGTCTGTCGGAAACTCTCACCACACTTGCAAGCAATGGTCTCATCTCGGTACAGACGGCTACCGACCTCGGCACCATGCTCAACACCCTCTCCCCCAACCTTTCTGCCGCCGGCAATTCGGTGGGACAGTCCATCACCAACGCATTTCGCACCGACACAAGAAACATCTGGTCAGGTGCGATAATGGTACGTCAGCCGATTTTCATGGGCGGTGCTATCATCGCCGCAAACAAGATGTCTGACATAGCAGAGCAGATGGCTCTGACCGAAATGGACGGAAAGACGCAGAGCACACTCTACTCCATAGACGAGACTTATTGGCTTGTGGTGTCTCTGAGACAAAAGAAGCAACTGGCAGAGAGCTACCGTGACCTTGTGCAGAAACTCGACGATGACGTCCACAAGATGATTCGCGAAGGCGTAGCTACGCGTGCGGACGGTCTGAAAGTGGATGTCAAGGTCAACGAGGCCGACATGCAGGTGACCCAGGCTGACAACGGACTGACACTCGCAAAGATGCTGTTGTGCCAACTGTGCGGAATGCCCGCCGACTCGGACATAACTCTTGAGGACGAAACAAAGGAAAACCTTAGTGCCGGCGACAGTTCTCTTGATGTCCAGAACACCGACTCTGCGACCATGCGTCCCGAGATAAAACTGCTCGGACAGGCCGTGGAACTGAGCCGACAGTCTACCAAACTCATCCGGTCAGAATATCTTCCGCATATCGCCTTGACTGGTGGCTACATGGTATCCAACCCTAATGTGTTCAATGGATTTGAGAAGAAGTTCTCCGGAGTGTGGAATGTCGGAGTGCTGGTGCAGCTTCCTGTGTGGAACTGGTTTGAGAGTTCATACAAGATAAAGGCAAGTAAGGCAGCCACGACCATTGCCACTCTCGACATGAACGATGCCATAGAGAAAGTCAATCTACAGGTGGAGCAAAGCCGGTTCAAGGTGAGCGAAGCTAACAAACGGTTGGCTATGGCTACCAAAAACGTGGCAAACGCAGAGGAAAACCTCCGTTGTGCCGGCATCGGATTCAAGGAAGGAGTGATGGAGTCCACTGATGTCATGGCGGCACAGACTGCATGGCAGGCAGCGAAATCACAGAAGATAGACGCAGAAATAGATGTAAAACTCGCACAGGTTGCCTTGAAGAAGGCACTCGGTGTGCTACAATAAACAAACACAGACAATATTATGTCAGACAAAACTCAACACAACAACATCCTGTTAGCGGTAGTCGGATTAATCACGGTGATAGTGATTATCGGCATCATAGGTTTCTTCACTCTTGACAAGGCAGAGGAGATAATCCAGGGAGAGGTGGAAGTTTCAGAGTTCAGAGTATCAAGCAAACTTCCCGGACGTATCGTTGAGATTCGGGTAAAGGAAGGTGACTACGTACATGTAGGCGACACTCTCGCAATACTCTGTGTCCCCGAGGCAAACGCCCAGCATAAAGTGGCGGAAGCAACGGAGGGCGCAGCCAATGCCGTCAGCAGCATGACGCAGGACGGAGCAAGGGAAGAGACCGTGCAGTCTGCCTATCAGATGTGGCAGGCAGCGGTGGCTGCGACCGAGATAGCGGAAAAAACATACAAGCGAATACAGAACTTGTTCGACGAGGGAGTGGTCAGTGCACAGAAGCGCGATGAAGCTTTGGCTGCCTACAAGGCGTCCGAAGCACAGGTGACAGCTGCCAAAAGCCAGTACCAAATGGCAAAGAACGGAGCGCGCACCCAGGAGAAAGAGGCTGCACGCAAACAGGCTGAAGCCGCCAAGAGCGCCGTTGACGTGGTGTCATCACTGCTGAGCGAAACAGTGCAAGTGGCAAATGTAGAAGGTGAAGTAAGTTCTGTCTACTCCAAGGTGGGTGAACTTGTGGGCGTAGGCTCTCCTATCATGAGCATCATGATGATGGATGACATGTGGGGAACGTTCAATATCCGTGAAGACCAACTTAACGGAATGAAGGTCGGCGACACCTTTACTGCATTCCTTCCGGCATTCAACAAGGATGTGGAGATGAAGATAACAAACATCAAGAACGAAGGTTCATACGCCACATGGAAAGCCACAAAGACCACAGGACAGTATGATTTGAAGACTTTCGAGGTGAAAGCCAAACCGAAAAAGACGTTCGAAGGATTGCGCCCGGGCATGAGCCTGATAGTAAAGCGCTAACATCCAACCGTATAAGACATTTGTTCTCGAGGAAATGAAAGTCGTAAAGCAGATATTCTCAATTGCGGAAAGGGAATGCAGAATTATGGGAAAGAACCCCATATTCCTGTTCTGCATGATTCTGCTGCCAGTGTTTGTGATTGTCTTCTTCACATCTCTGCTCGATGACGGACAACCCATAGAACTGCCTGTCGGGGTTGTTGACCAGGACAATTCCGCCACTTCCCGACAACTGATACGCACTCTCGACAGTTTCCAGACTTCTCATGTCGTGAGCCATTACGAGAACATGAACATGGCACGCCAGGCTATTCAGCGTGGCGATATCTATGCCTTTCTCCTCATACCCAAAGGAACGGAAGCCGGTCTCATGACCTCCAAGCAGCCGAAGATATCGTTCTACTACAACGGAGTGATTATGCTTGCCGGTTCAACCACATTCCGCGACCTGAAGACAGTGTCGCTGTTGGGTTCCGCGAGTGCCGGTTCCAAGAAGCTTGCGGCACTGGGAAAGACCGAAAAGGAGATAAAGGCTTTCCTCCAACCGATAAACATCGACCTGCATCTCATCAATAATCCGCAGGCAAACTATAACATCTACCTCAGCACAACCATGGTCCCGGGACTGCTGATGCTGTTTGTTTTCCTCATCACGCCCTACTCTATCGGTACGGAACTCAAGTTCGGACGGGCGCACGAATGGATGTACAAGGCTGACTTCAACCCGTGTATTGCCATTGCCGGAAAGATTCTCCCGCAGACACTGATATTCCTCATCGTGTTCTACGGATATGAATTTTACATCTACCACATACTCGGTTTCCCGCATCCCGGAGGCGTACTTCCCATAATGCTTCTCGGATTGTTGGCCGTGCTTTCGGCGCAGTGCTTCGGCATATTCATCTTCGGGCTGATTCCGTCACTGCGTATGTCGATGACCATCTGCTCCCTTTGGTCGGTTGTAAGTTTCAGTCTTGCAGGCGCCACATACCCGGTATTCGCCATGGACTCGTTCATAAAAGGAGTGTCGTGGGCATTTCCACTGCGCCACTACTACATGATATACCAGATAAACATATTCAACGGCTACCCGCTCTCCTTTGCATGGGAGAACTGGCTGTGCCTTGCAGCATTCTTGATTCTGCCTGCATTCGTAATGAGAAATATCCGACGGGCAATGCTGGTCTACAAATATATACCGTAAAAGACTATCATGAAGGCAGGAAAATGGATTAAAGACCTCATCTCGGACATAGCTGCCATCTGGGCAAACGAGATAAGACTGACGGTGAAGGACGAAGGCGTGCTTGTCTTCTTCCTCCTTGCTCCGTTGCTCTACCCTATCCTCTATTCATGGATCTACAACAATGAGGTAGTGCGTGAAGTGCCTGTTGCGGTGGTAGACCTGAGCCATTCGTCGCAAAGCAGGGAGTTTCTCCGCAAGTGCGACGCTTCTCCTGATGTCAAGGTGGCATATCACTGCAACAATCTGGAGGAGGCTCGCGAACTCGTGGGACGCCAAGTCGTTCACGGCATAATATATTTTCCGTCAGATTTCTCCACGAAACTGAACCGTGGAGAGCAGGCTAACGTGAGCGTATTCTGCGACATGAGCCTCATGCTTACATACAAGGCTATCTATCAGACAGCCACTACCGTGTCATCGCAGATGAATGCCGGCATACAGGTAGCAAGTTCCATGAGTTTCACCAACCGTGACGAAGAGGTCACGACAAAGCCTCTTGATTTCGAGGAAGTGGAGATTTTCAATCCCACGGGAGGCTATGGCAACGCCCTGCTGCCTGGAGTTCTCATCGTCATCATACAGCAGACACTGCTCCTCGGCATCGGTCTTGCAGCCGGAACGGCACGCGAACGCAACCGCAACCATAGGCTTGTGCCTATGGACAGGCATTATAGCGGCGCTTACCGAATAGTGCTTGGCAAGGCAATGTGCTACTTCATGATTTATGCAGTAGTGTCAGCCTACCTCACATTAGGTGTCACGCGGCTGTTCCACTTCACCACGCTTGCCACCCCCGAAGCACTTTTCGGATTGCTCCTGCCCTACCTTTTGGCTTGCATATTCTTCGGGATGATTATCTCCGGACTTATCCGTTACCGTGAGAACGTGATGCTTGTCGTTGTCTTCATGTCCATAATATTCCTGTTCATGACAGGCATTTCATGGCCGGAAAGCAACATTCCCGGATTCTGGAAGAGCATCTCATGGCTCATACCGAGCACTTTCGGAGTGCAGGGATTTCTCAAGATAAGCAGCATGGGGGCTACGATATCGGAAATAAGGACGGAGTATATGGCACTGTGGGCGCAGGCTTTCGTCTATTTCATCATCACTTGCGTCATCTATCAGTTGCAGATAAACATCACGCAAGGGCACTCTTCCTCCAAGAACAATCCTGCAGCAAAAGCAGAGGAGAAAGCATAGTATTTGCGGTGTCCTCGCCGCAACCAATCTCTCAAAAGACACCTACTTGGCAACCCTGTAGGGTTGACGCGAGGACGCGTCAACTACTTTCTATGACTGAGAAAACGTAGTAGTTGCGGCGTCCTCGCCGCAACCTGCATGCAATCAAAGCGATATTAATGCTGGAAATGTTGACGCAAGAATGCGTCAACTACTCATGGTGATAAGGTTCACCTTTTATTATGGTACACGCACGATAGAGTTGCTCCGTGAAAATCATGCGTACCATCTGGTGAGAAAAAGTCATTTTCGAGAGTGACAACATCTCGTTGGCACGGTTATACACCACTTCCGAGAAACCGTAAGGACCGCCGATGACGAACACAAGCCGGCGTGCAGTCTGTTGTTTACGCTCCAGCCACGATGCCATTTCCACCGAACGGAGTTCCTTGCCGTGCTCATCGAGCAACACGACAACATCTGTCGGCTGCACAAGTTTCATTATCAGTTCGCCCTCACTCACCTTCTGCTGCTGTTCGGAAAGAGCCTTCGTGTTCTTCAGTTCGGGAATAATCGTTATGCCGAACGGCATGTAATGACCTATGCGGGCGGCATAGTCAGCTATGCAGGCGTCAATATGCTTATTTACCGTTTTGCCTACGCAGATGAGTTCAGTCTTCATTTTGTGCGTCGTATACTTCGTTTCCCGTCCCTGAAACTTCCGTCAAGTAGTCGTCCCTTCGTTTCTGGTTCATTGGAAACCAACCTTTCAGCACTCTCTTGCGTTGCGAAAACAGTTCGCCGATGCTCCACAGTGACGATGCACCGACAACCCCTATTATGGACGAGACTATGACATTCTCCACAAACAGTGCCGCCATACACAAACCTATGCCTGCCAAGAGGAACAACCACCACGGACGTGTGCCGAAATGATATTCGGTCTTCACCACCACAGGATGGAATATCCCGATGGCAATGAAAGTCGAAACCGCTATAATTATGCCAGTAAAATACAATTCCATTGCAATACGTAAGCCTATTAAGGTGATACAAAATTACTAAAAAAAGCCCACAACTCCCTATGTTGTCATTTCTTTTAAGTAAATTTGCAAAGTACAAGCTACAGGTCGAAAACACCCCTGTATGCGTGAAACGTGTATATTTGCATAAAAACAATTGTATTAAAACCGAAAGATAATGGACAAAGAATTAATCGCACAATGCGAGGCCAAGGCACAGCAGTGGCTCACTCCAGCCTATGACGAGGAGACACGCAAGGCTGTACAGGCTATGCTCGACAACGATGACAAGTCTGAACTCATCGACAGTTTCTACAAAGATCTCGAATTCGGAACAGGCGGTTTGCGCGGCATAATGGGCGCTGGCTCCAACCGAATGAACATCTACACCGTGGGAATGGCTACCCAAGGTTTCGCCAACTACATCAACAAGGCTTTCCCCGAGGGAGGAAAGAGCGTCGTAGTGGGACATGACTGCCGCAACAACGGCCGCAAATTCGCCGAGTCCGTGGCTGACATATTCTCCGCCAACGGCATAAAGGTGTACCTCTTCGAGGGTCTTCGCCCTACCCCGGAGGTCTCTTTCGCCATCCGCAAACTCGGTGCTGTAGCCGGAGTTAACGTCACGGCGTCGCACAACCCCAAGGAATACAACGGCTACAAGGCTTATTGGTCTGACGGCGCACAGGTTCTCGCACCGCACGACACCGGCATCATCGACGAAGTAAACAAGGTTAAGGTCGAGGATGTCAAGTTCCAGGGCAACAAAGACCTCATCAAAATCATCGGCGGTGAAATGGACTACGACTACATGACGGCAGTAAAGGCCACCATGATAGACCAGGATGTCATCCTCCGACAGAAGGACTTGAACATCGTCTACTCCGCTATGCACGGCACAGGCCGCGTCATCGTGCCGCTGTGTCTGCGCTCTTGGGGATTCCAAAACATCAATGTGGTGCCCGAGCAGATGGTTATCGACGGCAACTTCCCCACTGTCGTGTCGCCAAACCCGGAAAATGCCGAGGCGATGACACTTGGCATGAAGCTCGGAACAAAGCTCAACGCCGACCTCGTGGTAGCTACCGACCCTGACGCAGACCGTCTCGCCATCGTCTGCCGCGACCCTAAGGGCGAGTGGGTCATCATCAATGGCAACCAGACTTGCATGATGTTCGTCTACTACATCATAAAGAACAAGAAGGCACTCCACCAGCTCACCCCCACAGATTTCCTTGTCAAGACCATTGTCACCACCGAGGTCATAAGCGAAATGGCAAAGAAAAACCATGTGGAACTGCGCGACTGCTACACCGGATTCAAGTGGATTGCGCACGAGATAGCCATCTCTGAGGGCAAGCAAAAATATATCGGCGGTGGCGAGGAAAGCTTCGGTTTCCTGCCTTATGATGCCGTGCGCGACAAGGATGCACCGGCTTCCATCTGCCTCATCTGCGAGATTGCAGCGTGGGCTAAGGATCAGGGCAAGACGCTCTATGACGTTCTGATGGACATCTACGTGGAATACGGCTTCTCCCATGAGTTCACTATCAACGTGGTTCGCCCCGGCAAGACCGGCGCAGACGAGATTAAGGCAATGATGGAGAATTTCCGCAGCAATCCGCCAAAAGAACTCGGAGGTTCTGAGGTGTGCCTCTGGAAGGACTACAAGACACTGGAGCAGACCGACAAAGATGGCAACGTCACCAAGATGGACATGCCTGACACGAGCAACGTGCTGCAGTGGTTCTGCACTGACGGCAACAAGGTGAGCGTCCGTCCGTCGGGTACTGAACCGAAGATCAAGTTCTATCTCGAGGTGAAAGACCACTCTATGAAGTCCGCAGCCGACTATGACCGCTGCCTGAAGAACGCGGCTGAGAAGATAGAGGCTATCAAGAAGAGCCTCGGACTGTAAATGCTGACACTCCCGGAAGGGGGCACCCATAGACGCACAGCGTCGGTTCACACGAGCCGGCGCTGTGTTTTGTATTCCACCCGGGGTGTTGTGGCAGTGCAAAAACACCCTGCATGTTACCTGCCCACGTCCGTGGTTCGACCGAACCACGGACGATATTCGACCGGTTCACGACCGTTATCCGATCGGCCCACGTCCGTGGGCAACCGTCAAATCTGCCTTAACAGACTGTCAAAAGGGTGTTTATGCAGCTCTATTGTTTCATACCGGCATTGGCAGGAATGCAGTGCGAGTCCTTGATTTCTCCTATTACGACAACGCTGTGCAGACTGCCTATACAGTCTATGTTGCCCAGCGTGTTGAGCATAAAGTCCTGATAGTCCTTCATGTCCTTGGCGTACACCTTGATTTGGAAATCGTAATCGCCGGTAGTATTGTAGCATTCCGTTATCTGGTCAATGCCCTGCACCGTGTCCATGAACTGCTGTATCAGGTCGTGGGTGTGCTGTTTCAGGCGGATATTGCACAAGACGATGACGTTGTTGCCCAACTTGTGATGGTCGACAACCGCCGAATAACGCTTTATATACCCTTCCCGCTCCAGGCGTTTCTGCCGTTCGAATGCCGGCGAAGGTGACAGATGCACCTTCGCGGCCAGTTCTTTTACCGTGAGTTTGGAGTTCTGCTGCAAAATCTTCAGCATTTTGATGTCCGTTTCATCAAGAGTTTCCTGTGTTGCCATTGTGTGGTTCTTTGTTTTTGTAGAATATTATTCTGCAAAAAGGTTCATTTCTTTGCAAAGGTAGCATATTTTTCCGAATACAAGAGAATATTTGGCTGACAAATGTATTACCATTACCTTTGCACTCGCAATTGCAAAACAAAACATTTTCATCACGTACTTAAAAGGAATAAAATGAACAGTCAAAACAAGACATACAGGACAGATGTAGTGGGAAGTTTCCTTCGTCCTGCGGAGTTGAAAGAAGCAAGAGCCAAGTTTGCAGAGGGGCAGATTTCTGCCGCAGACCTGCGTGCCGTAGAGGATCGCCTTATCACCGAACTTGTCAAAAAGCAGAAGGCGCACGGCCTGCACTTCATTACCGACGGTGAGTTCCGCCGCAGCTACTGGCATCTCGACTTCATGTGGGGATTCAACGGAGTGGAGCACATAGAACTGGAACACGGCTATCAGTTCCACGGAGAGGAGACCACCAAAGGCTCTCTGCGTCTGACGGGCAAGATTTCAGGCGAGAATCATCCGTTTATAAAGGACTTCAAGTTTGTCAAGCAGTTTGAAGAGGATGGCATCGAGGCCAAACAGACGGTCCCCGCACCTGCCCAGTTCCTTGCCGAACTGTTCCGTGGCAAGAACATAGAGAACACCCGTATTTTCTACAAGACTACCGAGGAACTCATAGAAGACATCGCCAAGGCTTACCGCACATTCTTCAAGGAGATTTACGAGGCAGGGTGTCGCACGGTGCAACTTGACGACTGCACATGGGGAATGATTGTGGACGCCGACTTCTGGAAGTCAATGGCAGGAACAGGCTTTACGCTTGAACATGAGGCTCTGCAATATCTCAGAGTGAACAACCTTGCCATTGAGGGCAAGCCGGAAGGCTTGACAATCAACACCCACGTCTGTCGCGGCAACTACCATTCATGCTATGCCACCAAGGGAGCATACGACCCGGTGGCTCCATATCTCTTTGCCAAAGAGAATGTTGACACCTTCTACCTGGAGTATGACGACGAACGCTCCGGCGGTTTCGAACCGTTGAAGTATGTATCGGACAACAAGAAGGTGGTGTTGGGACTGATTACAACCAAGTCACCGGTTTTGGAAGATGCCGCAACGGTAATAGCACGCATCAACGAAGCAGCCAAATACATTCCGCTCGAACGCCTGTCTCTCAGTCCGCAGTGCGGTTTCGCTTCCTGCGAGATTGGCAACAAGCTGACGGAGGAAGAGCAATGGGCTAAGGTAGACCTCGTGCAGGAGATTGCGAAGAAGGTTTGGGGATAACACAAATCCCCAATTGACCACTATTTTTCTTTCGGCACTGAATGATTGCTATAAGAATGGGAGAGATGACTTAATAGTAAGTGGGCAAAGAGAGGATGCTTCGCCCACTATACAGTTACATTCCATGCAATGGCATCCATTATGAGATGCAATACCACGCCCCTAAGTTGACATTGAAACAAGTCCTTTCGGTCAACTTAGGGGCGTTTTTTTACGCATTTTTCAGAATGTCACTCCTATACCAAAAGAGAGCGAATGTCTCTTTTCATCAAAGTATTCGTCATTTCCGCTTGCATCTGGCACCGCTGACACAACGGCATTGTTGAACACCTTATAATTGTAGGCGACTTGGAAGTTCAGTCCGAAATGGGCGGAAAACATCTTGGTATAGCCAACTCCAAGGTTCATGAGAAAGCCGGAATTGTACGTGTCCGTCTGTTTTACGCCACCACCCAAATCAACGAAACAATAGGCATCCCCCAATGACTTGACGGGTTTGTACCTTAATGTAGCGAATACCGGCAAGGTGTTATATTCGGGTTCGGTATACCTATCCCAACCAAATCCAACTCCGGCAGAGAACATGTCGCTTACGTCATAGCGTCCTGTGAAATGGATGGAGTGCCCTCCCATTTTGTAATCACTGCGCCCATAATGTCCGCTTAGTGTCCCGAACGAGGTCGAAAGACCGAGGTTATAGTGGTAGTCTACGTCAAAATGGAACTTGCTTTGTGCCTGTGTTTGGGTTGAGTGCCAGGCCATTACAGAGACTACAGCACACGCAATGCTTAAAATTCTCTTGTTCATAATGACGTTATTTTGAGGTTTACGTTTCCCGCTGTTCCTTATTGCAGATGTTGGTTGAACCAGTTGACAATCTGCCGGGTCAGATGTGTGCGCGTGTTACCGCCGTAGATGCTATGGTTGCGGTTGGTGTAGATGACCTCATGGAAGTCCTTGTCAGCCTGGACAAGCGCTTCGGAATACTCGAAAGTGTTCTGCGGATGCACGTTGTCGTCAGCTAACCCGTGGCAAATGAGCAGAGCTCCGCTCAACTTGTCAGCCCGATTGATGGGGTTGACAGCATATCCCTCGGGGTTTTCCTGCGGTGTGCGCATATAACGTTCTGTGTAGATGGTGTCGTAGAACTTCCAGTTGGTGGGCGGAGCTACTGCCACTCCGCAGTTGAACACTGCCCTACCCTCGCTCATCGACATGAGTGTGTTGAAGCCGCCATAGCTCCATCCCCAGATGCCGATGCGGTTCTTGTCGACATAAGACTGTTCTCCAAGCCAAAGAGCTGTCTCCACTTGGTCTTTCGACTCAAGGTCACCAAGATTCTTGTAGACAGATTTCTCGAACTCCGCACCGCGTCCGCCTGTACCGCGACCATCGACACAAACGACAATGTAGCCTTCCTGGGCGAGGTAATAGTCAAATCCCTGCCCCATGCTGCCGCAGTTCCAGGAGTTTACGACTTGCTGTGAACCGGGACCGGAATACTGGTGCATGATGACCGGATATTTCTTTGAGGCATTGAAACCTGCCGGTTTGAGCATCCAACCGTTGAGTGTCACGCCTTCAGATGTGGTGAACGAGAATATCTCGCGGCGGTTCATGCCCTTGGAGGCGAGATTTTTCTGGGTTTCGGAATTGTCGACAAGAGTGGTGAGAACCTTGCCTTGATTGTTTCGGCTGGTAACTACGAACGGAGTATTCATGTCGCTCCATGTATTGATGAAGTACTTGCAGTCGGACGAGAACACGGCATCATTCCAACCAGTCTGGTTGGTCAGCCGCTCGGTCTTGCCGTTCTTGTGCGCCACATACACCTGACGGTCGTAGGGAGCGGCAAGTGCAGACTGATAGTAGATGTCGCCCGTGGCCTCGTCGTAGCCATAAACATCGGTGATAACTTCCCGATCTCCGCCCACAGTCCGGACCAGTTGACCATTCACGTTATATATATTAAGGTGGTTGTAACCGCTGCGGTCACTCGGGACAACTATCGACTGCTTGCCGACAATAATGGACGACAGGGTATTTTCCGGCACGTATTTGTCAGCCTGCTCCTTTATCAGAAGTTGCGAAACAGTAGACGAAGGATTGACTGCATACAGGCAGAGGTTGTCCTGATGACGGTTGAGAGTATAGACAATCACCCGGTCGGGGTTGTCGGTCATGACGATGCGCGGCATATAACCGTCGGCATCGAGCGGCACTTGCAGTTGTTGGGTGCGGTGGCTCTTGATGTCATAGCTCCACGCAGACACCTTGGAGTTATCCTGTCCTGCCTTTGGGTATTTGTAGGAATAAAGTCCGGGATAGTCGGCGTTCTCCTGACGTTCGGGCGAAAGACCTTTGAACATCTGGAGAGAATATGTCTTGACGGCGCTCTCGTCATATTTTATCCAACAAATCTTGGTGCCGTCGGCATTGAAACAATAGGCTGTGTTGAACGAGAACTCCTCTTCGTTGACCCAATCAGGCACACCGTTGATTATCTCATTGAACTTGCCGTCCTTGGTGACCTGGCTTTCGGCATTGTCGTAGAGCATCTTCACAAGCCACAGATTGTTGTCGCGGACAAATGCAATCTGGTTTCCGTCGGGCGAAAACATGGGCACTTGCTGCTTGCCGCCGGAAGACAGGCGCTCCAACTTGTGGCTTTTCACGGTGTAGATGTAGTAATCGGCCTTGAACGAACGGCGGTATATGTACTCCGTGTTGGTTTGGATGAGCATGTGGGCATTGTCCGGCGACAGCACATAACCGTCAATCGACTTAATGGATTCACCCATTGTGTTGTCCAAATCAAACAGTACGGCGGTCTGTTTTCCGTCCTTAAACGAGCACTGCACGATTTTTCTGCCGTCGCGGGTTATCTCCACATACTGGTCAGTGCCCTTAACGGTCTCCAGACTGTTCATTCTACGGGCTGCAAATCCCGAGTTCATGTTACGGATATCCAGTCCCTGGGCATTCGCATTACTCATGCCTGTAAAGGCGGCAATTATCATTGCCAACAAATATTTTCCCATTGTTCAAATCTTTTTATATACCTTTCCGCAAAGTTACCTATATTTTCGTAACTTTGCAAAGAATAAATTGAATTTCCCCATTGGATGAACGAGAGGAAACCATACCGTGATTTTGCGTCCTGGATAACCCGTTTTTTCCCTTTCAAAGTGCAGAAAATATCCATTGATGCAGGTTTTTCATGTCCCAACCGAGACGGTAGAATCTCACATGGCGGATGCACTTTCTGCGACAACAGGACCTTTAACCCGAGCTATTGCGACGGCAAGAAGACCGTAACGGAGCAGCTGGAGGACGGCAAGAGGTTCTTTTCGAGGAAATATCCCGACATGAAATACATCGCCTATTTCCAGGCTTTCAGCAACACCTACGCCCCACTCGGCCGGCTGAAGTCGCTCTATGAGGAGGCACTTGCCGTGGACGATGTGGTCGGGATAATAATAGGAACGCGCCCGGACTGTATAGACGACGAGAAGATAGCCTATCTCGGAGAACTGGCGAAGCGTACTTTCGTGATGGTGGAATACGGTGTGGAGTCGGTGTATGACGAAGTGCTGGAACGTGTAAACCGGGGACACACTTTTGACCAAAGCCGTGAAGCGATAGAGAAAACGCACCGGGCAGGCATACTGACAGGTGCGCATGTGATACTCGGACTGCCGGGAGAAACCCGCGAGATGACCATCCGGTCGGCAGAGACAATATCTTCGCTGCCGATAGACATACTCAAAATCCACCAGCTACAGATAATCAACGGTACACGGATGGCGGAGGAGAAAGAGAAAATCAAGACTTTCGAACTCGACGAATACATCGACTTGCTGTGCGAATACATACATCATCTGAGACCGACACTGGTACTTGAACGGTTTGTCAGCCAGAGTCCGCAAGAACTGCTGATAGCTCCCAAATGGGGACTGAAGAACCATGAGTTCACCCACAAACTGCTCAAACGGTTGAAAGACTACTAAACACTCATGCGCCATATCATGTCATGATGCAGGAAAGAGCAAAAAAAAGGCGCAAACATCTCTGCATATAAGAGTTTTTTTGTAGTTTTGCGCCCAAATTACGAGGGCATGAGGATTTCAGGACAGTATATGCCTGCAAGATGAAAGACAAAAACACACTAACGAAAATATGAAAGAAGAAAAGGCACTTACGCTTAAAACACTTACCAAAAGCAATGTCTGGGACATTCAGGAGAATGACATTTTCCGTATGTGGAAGAGCGCCGAGCGCGACTCCGACCTTAAAGAGAGCTACCGACACTACCTCGATGTCATCCGTTCAGCATTTGAATTGGAGGAGCTGAAGGTCGATCGGCCTGAGGTGATAAAGAAGTATGAGGACCGCGGATTTAAGGTTGGAATAATCAAGATCAGTGACAAGAACGCCAGCAAGTGGGTAGCCAAGAAACGCCCCATATCTCGCGTGACCGACCTGACATACGAAAACATCCGTCACATAACGGCAGCCAAGCTGCTTGAAATCATTGACCGCAACTTCGGCGGAGGTTGGGATTCGCTGTCACAGAGCATAAAGGACATCATCATGAGCGGCTTTGACATTTCCACCACCATACTTCCCAAAGGCCGTCTGCACAATCCCGGCGGCATCTACGAGAAGAAACTCGCCGATGACTTTGACGTGTTGGAGATAGAAAAGGGCACTTGGGTGGAAGCGATTTTTGCCAAAGCGAAACCCGTGATAAACAAGAATGCAGACAAAGACCTGCTGTCCGACAAGGCTGACAGGCACGACAGCGACGACGAAGACAACGACAGCGATTTCGAGGATACGGACGACAACGAGATGTACGAATCGGAATTGAACGAAGAAGAGGAAGATGAATTCGACGAGGACAGCCTCGATGAGGAAAGCTACCGCACTACCTACGACACCGATTCGACAGATCTGACACTCGATGATGTAGCCGCAGCGGAAGACGAATACTAATCGTCAAACTGCAACACCTGTTGCATATACATCCCGGAATCCTTATTCAGACGGTAACATCCGCGCTTCTGCGTATGTTCAATGAAAGAATAGGGATTCCGGGATTCTTTGTTTACCAGCCTGCGCACACTGTTGTAGACATCCGCATAATCCACCCTTTCAAAGAGAGAGTTCACTTCATGATGAACGTGCCTGGCGATTTTGCTAACCGTCAGTCCCTTTTCACCTGCCTCCAACAGGATGCCGAAAACCTCCTTTTCGTAGTTCACCGTAAACAAAACACGGGAAGTCGGAAAACAAAAATTCCAACTTCCCACACTAAACAATCTTGTTGACAATTTCTGTCTTATGCGAGTCGGATGTCAGCAACGTTCTCGCCGACAACCTTGCCCTCCTTGAAAAGCCAGCCGATACCAAGAAGTGTCTCCTCCTTGCTTATCTTCGCTGCCTTTGCAATCTCAGCTACTGTCATGCTCTTACCTGCTGATGCGAGAGCCTGATATACGTCTCCGGCACGGAAACCTACGCTCTCGGCGTTGATGTAGAGTGCAGACTTGCTCTCTGCGGTAGCTTTCGGCGCAGCCTTGGCTGCTGTCTTTTTCTCTACAGGCTTAGTTGCAGCTTTTGCACTTGCCTTCTTCTCGACTGTCTTTGTTGCAACTTTAACTGTTGCGTTCTTCTTTTCTGCCATACTAAATATTAATTGTCTGGAGGCCTAAACCTCCGTGATGCTTATCATTAATTCGTATTGCAAAGATAGCAACAATATCACACAGTCAAGCAGTGCAGTGTCTAAACGGCTGATTTTTATTGACTCTCGTCAACCGACAGAGTTTTTCCGTTGACCCAAATCAACGGAAACCGTCTTATTTCTTTATCTTGTTGAGTTCCTCGACGTTAAGTGTGATGAAATCTTCGTCAAGTTGTTTCTGGTCAACACATGACGGAGCATCAAGCATAACATCCCTACCCGAGTTGTTTTTGGGGAAAGCTATGCAGTCACGAATGGAGTCCAGACCGGCAAAGATAGACACCCAACGGTCGAGTCCGTATGCCAATCCTCCGTGAGGAGGTGCTCCATACTTAAACGCATTCATAAGGAAGCCAAACTGTTCCTGTGCCTTTTCCGGTGTAAAACCAAGTATCTCGAACATCTTCTCCTGCAGTTTGGGGTCGTGGATACGTATAGATCCGCCTCCGACTTCCACGCCATTGCATACCATGTCGTAAGCGTCGGCACGCACAGCAGCAGGATCTGTGTCAAGAAGATGTATGTCGCAGTCCATCGGATGAGTGAACGGATGGTGCATCGCCATAAGTCTGCCCTCCTCATCGCTCCATTCGAACATCGGGAATTCTGTCACCCAAAGCAGCGCAAACTTGTTTCTGTCGCGCAAACCGAGACGTTCGCCCATCTCAAGACGCAGTTCGCACAACTGCTTCCGTGTCTTCATGGCGTCGTCGCCGCTGAGAATGAGAATGAGATCTCCCGGATTTGCCTGCATCTTTTCCTTGAGTGCCTGCAGGTCATCCTGTGTATAGAACTTGTCAACAGACGACTTCACGCTGCCGTCTTCCTGCACCCGGGCATACACAAGTCCCTTTGCCCCAACCTGAGGACGCTTGACCCACTCCGTAAGTTTGTCGATATCCTTGCGTGTATAGGATGCACATCCGGGCGCACAGATACCTCCGATGTAGGCTGCACCGTCGAACACCTGGAATGTACCCTTCTTCATGATGTCGTCAAGTTCGACAAATTCCATTCCGAAACGCATGTCCGGCTTGTCCGAACCAAACCGTTTCATACACTCTATCCACGGCAGACGCAGGAAGTCACCTTCGATTTCAACACCCCTAAGCGTCTTGAACAGGTGTTTTGCCATACCCTCAAAGGTCTGGATTATGTCCTCTTGGGTGACGAAACTCATCTCGCAGTCTATCTGGGTGAACTCCGGTTGGCGGTCGGCACGCAAGTCTTCGTCGCGGAAACACTTCACTATCTGGAAGTAACGGTCAAATCCCGCCACCATCAACAGCTGCTTCAACGTCTGCGGACTCTGCGGAAGAGCGTAGAACTGACCGGGGTTCATGCGTGAAGGAACGATGAAGTCGCGCGCTCCCTCAGGTGTGGAACCGATGAGCATAGGTGTCTCCACCTCAAGGAACCCGAGGTTTGAGAGGTAGTTGCGCACCTCAATGCAGAACTTATGACGAAGTTCCAGATTCTTGCGAACGGCGTTTCTCCGAAGGTCAAGGTAGCGGTATTTCATTCTGAGATCATCGCCTCCGTCGGAGTTATCCTCTATTGTGAACGGCGGTGTGATACTCTCATTGAGCACATTCAGTTCGTTTACCTCAATCTCAATCTCACCTGTCGGGATGTTGTTGTTCTTTGAAAAGCGCTCTGTCACCTTGCCTGTGACCTGAACGACAAACTCTCTGCCGAGTTTGTTGGCACGTCCGCAAAGTTCTGCATCGGCATCTTCATTGAACACCAGCTGTGTGATACCATAACGGTCGCGGAGGTCGACAAAAGTCAACGCACCCATTTTGCGCGAGCGCTGCACCCATCCTGCCAGTGTGACTGTCTCTCCGACATTCTGGATTCGCAGTTCCCCGCAAGTCTTTGTCCTATACATAATCTTGGAAAATATATTTATTTCTATACAAAATCAATACTTCGATACTACTGTTCGCCTATTGTTAACAAGCATTACATATCTATGCAAAATTACAAATAAATAATGAAATAAGGGAAAAAACCTCAATTTATTGCCCCCTATGGCGTTTTTTGGTCATTGCTGATTACCTGTTCGGATATTTTTGTCTACCTTTGCCCATGTGTGGTTCACACATTTATATATATAAGGAGAAAAGATGAAGAAAGCAATTATCATGTCACTGTTCATGCTTTTCGGCATGACGATGGCGCAAGCACAGGACAAACAGGCTTCGATAAAGTTCGACAAGACCACCTACAGTTTCGGTTCTTTCAGCGAAAAGGAGGCCATTCAGAAATGCACATTTGTTTTTACCAACGCAGGAAATGCCCCTCTGGTCATCAATCAGGCTGTGGCATCGTGCGGATGCACCGTCCCTACCTACACCAAGACACCTATAATGCCGGGTGAGAAGGGTGAAATCAAGGTGACATACAACGGCAACGGCAAGTTCCCCGGACATTTCAAAAAGACCATAACAATCCGTTCCAACGGCGACCCGGAGATGACACGCCTCTACATTGAGGGCGACATGAAGGACGCAAGCGAAGCGAAGAAATAACACGGCGGACATTTCCCGCCTTTCAGAAGGAAGATGTCCCGACAGAGGACATCTTCCTTTTTCATACCATAACATCTATGCTGCTAAAGACAATAACGCTGTCGTGTTGCGCCATGCTGATGTTTTGCATCGGCGCAGCCGGAAACACCAAGACCGTCACCTACTCTGTGGAGTCCAAAAACACGGTTTCCGCCTCGGGCGACATCCCCGAGGGTTCTGTTGCCACATACGCCCAGACCTACAAGACAAAATACCAGATTACGGCAGGCAACAGTTCTTCGCTGACACTTGACGGATTCGACCGCATGACGATAATCGGCATCACACTGTTGATGAAGTCCAACCGTAGTTCCGGAGCGGGAAGTCTGGCTGTCACATGCGGCACATCCACACTGGCGGAGATACCAGACAGCAAGTTCGACAGTCCCGACTGGAACGGCGAGTACCCGGAATTTTACACGAAGATTACACCGAAGCTGACACCATACACGGTAGCATCGGGCGAATCCGTCAACATCGTCATCAAGGCGACAGAGAACTCCCTGTATTGCCAATCGTTCACTATTACCTACAGCGACGACTTTTCCAAAGTTGGCACTCCCACCTTCAGCCTTGCCTCGGGAGAGTATATCGGAGTGCAACACGTCACGTTGGGATTTCCCAAAGACAACACCGCATCACACATAATGTACACTACCGACGGCAGCGAACCCTCCGCCGACAACAGCCGGACTGTCGTCACGGATGCAGAAACGGAGATACTCGTGAAATCGCCTGTCATCATCAAGGCGGTGGCAACAAACAGTTCAAACGACCGTTCCGCAACCGTCAGCCGAAGCTACAACGTCTTTTTACCCGACAAGACTACAAGAACCGCTCTTGCCTGTGTGTGCGACAACACCACCTATGCCATGTCCGCCAGTGATCTGAAAGCCGTTGCTGTCGATGCAGTCAACGGCAAGATAATCAATGCTGATGACGAATTGGTGTCCAAACTGAGCTGGACCGTGTACGAAGCGGGCGACAGTGCCGTTATCGGAAATGACTACGGACAATATCTCTCCGGTGGTGACGCCCAATCCCTGTCACTGAGTGGCAGAATATTCAAGTGGGCAGCAGTTCACGAAAACAGTTCTTGGAAAAACTCTGAGCATACTTTTCTGTACACGATGACCACCGACGGAAACTTCTGCAACTATCCGATTGACGACATCGACAAAGGCGGCATCCAGACTGACTGGACCAAACCGTATCCGTTTGCCGAAGGATATGTGCGGTCCGGACTGCACACCGATCAGTTGGCAACCGTGTGCCTTCCTTGCGATGTGGCAGAACATGATTTCTGTGGAGTGTCCGTTTTCGAGATTGTCGGTGTGGTAAAGTCCACTCCAAACATGGAGGTCAACGACATAACAGGCATTGCCATCAAACCTGTTACACGGCTTTCGGCAGGCACTCCCTATCTGATGCAGGCTACTAACAGTTCTTTTGTCGCTGCATACAGCGGCGAAACAGTAAGCGAAACCACCCCTGCGACAGGACTTACAGGCAACCTCGGGGAGACGAAAGTTTCGGTTGAAGCAAGCGATGTAACCCATTGGATTTATGTAGTATATAACAATGAGTTCCGTAAAGTCACCAACACCACCAGCGCAACCATTGCCGCCAACCGTGCATACATCAATCTCTATGGCGTACCCATGTATTCGGGCAATGACAATTCGGTGAAAACGATTCCCCTGTCGGGTTCTTCCACCAGAATATCGCCGTTGTCATCGGCTGACAAACCTACGAGTATCTATCTGCCAAACGGACAAAAGGCGACATCCGTTTGCGGCATCAAGGGGATTTATATTGTTAACGGCAGAAAATACAAGGCGGAATAGACCTGCCGAAAGGACATATTGCCGCATCTTAACGGACACGTCATCCGCCAACGGCATCGTCGTCATAGCCAACCGGACGAAACTGTTTCTGGCTATGACAGTACACAAAACCGTGATGCGAAAGGTATTCGCACAACTGTTCCGGTGACGTGCCATAACAGTTGCACAATGATTCCAACGAATCAAACTCCTCGTCGCGGAGCAGCATGTTGACGCTTGAGACAAGTATCGCCGGGTCTTTGGGAAGATAATCCATACTCTGT
>CAVHUR010000035.1:0-22565 GCA_963639575.1 uncultured Spirochaetota bacterium | reverse complement strand
TTTTGGAAATGGGGGTGTCCCCACGATACGCTTCGTTTTAAGAAATTATACGCTTCGTTCTGAAAAGGCGAAACGCTTCGTTTTGCGGATTATAGGTGAAGGCGGAGGATATGCAGAACCGCACCATCACCAATGCCAAGTCTGCACTGCAGGGCAAGACCGCCGGCGTGCAGGTCATCGGCAATACCTCTTCTCCCGGCTCATCGCCTACGATACGCATACGCGGCTTCTCGTCAAACGTATCGTCCAATCCTCTCTATGTGGTTGACGGTGTCCGGCTGAGCGACATCTCCGGTATCGACCCCAATGACATACAGTCTATAGAGGTGCTCAAGGACGCTGCGTCCGCCGCTATCTATGGTGCTGAGGCAGGAAACGGTGTCGTGCTCGTCACGACAAAGAAGGGCAAGAACGGTCAGGGCAAGATTTTCTACGATTTCCAGTATACCACAGAGAGTCTCGCACACATGCCCAAACTGCTCAATGCCGAGGAGTACATCAACTACATGACCGAGGGCAACACCTTCACAAAGGACTATCTGCTGAAGAACTGGGACGGAAAGACCAACACAGACTGGATAGACGCCACCTACGGAAAGGGGCATATGATGAAACACAACGTGGGTTTCGCCGGCGGAAACAAGGACGGCAACTACTACGCTTCGGTGACCTATCTCGACAACAACGGCATTGTGCGTGGCGACAAGGATCTCTACCGCCGTCTCACTGGGACGATTAACGGTGAATACAACATCAAGACATGGCTCAAGGTCGGCACTACAAACCAGATAGAGAAATACAATTACCGTTCTGTGTCCAGCAATAGTGAGTATGGCGGCACCCTGACTTCCGTGCTGCTAATGGATCCGTTGACACCTGTGACCTATGCTCCCGACAACTTGCCGGTGCACATGGCGTCAGCAATCGCCTCGGGCAAGTCGCTGCTTACCGACGCTTCCGGCAACTACTACGGCATATCCCGGTTCTTCAACGGTGAGTGTTTCAATCCTCTCATTATGCGTGACAACTCCGTGGCACGCAACAGCGGGTTCAATGTAAACGGCTCTGCCTATGCCGATTTCAAACCTTTCAAGGGCTTTGTGTTCACTTCACGCTTCGGCTACAGGCTCTCCGGCACACGCTCGTCCACGACTACGCTGCCCTATTACGGCAATGCAGTGCAGAGCAACGACTATCTTTCGCAGAGCGGAACATCTTCAACCACCATATATTACCAGTGGGAGAATTTTGCCAACTACACCCACCGCATAGCCAATGCCCACACCATCACAGCCATGCTTGGTATGTCCTATCAGGAGTCAACCTATGACTATGTGAGCGGTTCGCTCTCTGCCAATG
This sequence comes from uncultured Spirochaetota bacterium, assembly GCA_963639575.1. GTDB lineage: Bacteria > Bacteroidota > Bacteroidia > Bacteroidales > Bacteroidaceae > Prevotella. Next base: position 21,206 of record CAVHUR010000035.1, on the reverse strand, counting down.
GCGAAGACGCCCTGAAAAAGAACGATCCACTGTTCTATTACCTCAACTATGCCTCCTCTTCCGCAGTCAAGGGAGTAGGCGGTGAGAAGACGCGCAGCGCCAAAATGTCCTACTTCGGGCGTGTTGGCTATGACTACAAGAACCGCTATATGCTCCAGGCATCACTCCGTGCGGACGCTGCCGACCTCTCCAAGTTGCCGTCAACCAACCGTTGGGGTTACTTCCCCGCTGTGTCGGCAGGCTGGACAATCTCGGAAGAAAAGTTCTTCGAACCGCTGCGTGACGTTGTCAACAGTTTCAAGTTGCGTGCCTCTTGGGGACAAAACGGTTCGTTGGCAGCTCTCTCCGGCTATCTCTACAGCACCGACATGGCAAACGGAAGCATCTATGCCTTCGCTCCTGGCAATGTCTACACCACAGGCGTGGCGCCCTCCACCATGGGCAATGCCAAGTTGAAGTGGGAGACATCCGAGCAACTTGACTTCGGTATAGACACCTATCTCTTCAGGGGACGCCTCAATTTCTCCGCCGACTACTATGTGAAGAAGACCAAGGATCTGCTCGTCTACGGCACTACTCCGTCGCTCGTAATCGGCGGAACCACGTCACCTATCAATGCTGGAAATGTGGAGAACAAGGGCTTCGAGTTCGAACTCGGCTGGCGTGACCAGATAAAGGACTTCCACTACAGTGTGCGCGCCAACCTCGCAACCCTCAGTAACAAGGTGACCTACATAGATCCTTCCATCACACGACTTGGCGGTTCGACCTTCCATACCTATACTGTCACCTATTTCGAACAGAACTATCCGGTGTACTATTTCCGTGGTTACAAGTTCACGGGCATCGATTCCGAGACAGGAAACCCGCTCTTTGCCGACCTCGACAATAGCGGTGACATATCCGATGGCGACCTTACCAACATCGGTGATGCCATTCCCGATTTTACCTACGGCATCACTCTTACCGCCGCCTACAAGGGACTTGACCTCACAGTGTTTGGCACTGGCTCTCACGGAAACCAGATTTTCAACTGCATAAACCGTCCTGACTTCCCCATGACCAACAAACTCAAGGAGGTATTCTACGACAATCGCTGGACAGCAGACAACCATTCGGGCATCCATCCGCGTGCCGGCGCCGACAATATGGACAAGTATGCCTGTTCAAGTGCCATGGTCTATGACGGCTCTTACTTCAAGATTAAACAGATACAGTTGGGCTATACACTGCCGAAACAACTGTTGAAGCGCGCCTCAATATCCAATTTGCGCCTCTACGTTTCACTCGACGATTTCTTCACGTTCACCAGTTATCCGGGCTTTGACCCCGAGGCTTCCGTCAACGCAACGTCGGGAATGGGTATCGACAAGGGCGCTTATCCGATGTCAAAGAAGGTCGTGCTCGGTGTAAACCTCGAGTTCTGACAAGACGCTATCTAACAATCCAAATAACAAAAACACATGAAAAAGAATATCATATACAGTCTCCTTCTCATGGCATCCCTCGTTCTCGTGGGTTGTGAAGACAGACTCGACATACAGAAACACGGCAACATGGGTAGTCAGGAAGACTACTATCAGACCGATGACGAGGCTCTCAGCGCAGCGGCATCCATGTACACCACGTTGAGAGGGCTTTATTACAACTGGTTCTTCACCAAGAACCTGCTCTCGGATGATGTGTGGTGCGGCGGCGGACAGCGCGGTGACAATACCCAGATGGAGCAACTCAACGAGTATACCTATGGCACTGACAACAGTATGGTGCAGGGTGTGTTCTCAAGCATGTACTCTCTCATCTACAAAGCCAACCTCATTATAGAAAAGGTAGAGCCCGACACACACGTCAAGGCACGCACTGTGGCGGAGGCAAAGTTCTTCCGTGCGTGGGCAAACTTTGAACTTGTGACCCTCTTCGGCACTGCTCCTCTGGTGGATCACCTGCTCCAGCCCGATGAATACCGGCGGAGCAACAGCACTCCTGAGACCCTTTGGGCTTCCGTGGAGAGTGACCTTAACGCTGCGATATCGTCGGGCGCTCTTGAGTCAAAGACTTCTGTCGACGACAGCGAGACCGGCACACACGTCACCCTTGAGGTGGCAGAGGCTCTGCTGGGCAAGGCTTATCTCTTTGAGAAGAAGTATGATGAGGCTGCCAAAATGCTCGACAAGGTGGTGGAGTCGAAGAAATACAAACTCTACGAAGGCGACTATGACCAGCAGTTCCATGCCGTTGCCAACAACAATTGCGAGTCTATGCTTGAGTGCCAACTGCGCAATGACCCGGAGAAAGCGTGGGTCCAGTACTCCATGCTCTATGTCATGCAGGGCTGGCGCACCAGTTCCATGAGCTTCCGCGGCACTGCGGCTACGGATATAGCCACCGGAACCTACGGCTTCGTCAATCCCCGCAAGTCGCTCTATGACGCCTTTGTCGAGGCTGAAGGCGCCAATGGCTACCGCCTGCGCCACACTATGCTCACCTACGAGCAGTTGGAAGACTATGGAGCATCAATCCAGCCTGGCACGTCAATCTATGGCAATGAAGGCTACTTCATGTACAAGAACCGTGCGCTGAAGGCGGACTGTGTCAATGACTTCCCCGGTTTCCAAGTGCTGCAGTACACCAATTCGCGCATCATGCGCTATGCCGAAGTGCTCCTGCTTGCCGCTGAGGCGCATCTGCAAAACGGCAACACTGCCAAGGCAACTGACTATGTGAACAGTGTACGCGACCGTGCAAAGGAGGCGAGACTGTCCTCTGTCACCCTTGATGACATCAAGACGGAGAAGCGTCTGGAACTTTGTCTTGAGAGTGTGCGTTATCAGGATCTCGTGCGTTGGGGCGATGCGGAGAGTGCATTAGGCTCGCAGGGCAAGCAGATTCCCGTGTACTCCGCCAACGGAGTGTCCTTTGACTACTCCAACACCGACTACGGGTTCAAGGCAAAGCACAAACTCCTGCCCATTCCACTGAAGGAAATGGAACTCAATCCCAACATTAAGCAGAACGCAGGTTGGTAAATCAATTTTCCAGTATAATCCAATAAAAATACAATATTATGATAAGATATGTCAAAATGCTAAGTCTTGCCATCGCCGTCTTCTCGGTGACGGCATGTAGCAACGATGCGATAGATCCCCTTCAGGGCATATATTCCGACATGAATATCTGCAGTACGTCGAATGCCACGGTGCAGCCTACCACGAAATTGGGCAAGGGAATAAAGTCCCTGAATGTGGACTTTGCCGACAACAGCGGCAATAATTATTCCTTGGGATTTCGTTCTTTGGAATGGATTTTGCAAGGTGGAACTTATACAATAGCCGATGATGTGGCGCAAGGCAAGTGCAGTGCCACTGCCAATGGGGCGCAACTGGTCAGCGGCGATGCCGATGTGAACGTCATTGACGGCCGTTATTACATCAACGGACTGTTCGCTGACGCACAGGGGAAAACCTATAAACTCGACTACAAAGGACAGTTGGAATTCATCGTCGGCGAAGATGATCCGGAACCATCAGGATATATGATGACGATAACACAGCAGTTGGTGACAGCCTACAACTGGGCGACAGGACAGACCACGGTCTATGACGGCGTGATGAAATACTCCGTCACGATGATGTCGCCCGACGGAGTGACGTCGCTGTATCTTGACCTTATCAATGCGACAGGAACGGCTGCCGCTGACCTTGCCGGCACTTACACCGTGCAGGGCGACTCCCATGAGGCGTGGCTTTGCGACAACGGATGGATCTATCCGGCATATAACATGGCAGGAGGAAGCTACTATGTGGACCAGAACGGCACAAAACAGTACATCACTTCCGGGCAAATCGAGGTCTCTACCGCCACGGGTAGTGAGGGCGAAACGCTCTACAACTTCTCCGCCAGCGGTCTCGGTACTACCACAGCCGACGGAAGCGTGACATCCACATCAGGTTCTTTCTCGGTCAAGTTCGCCACCTATATGGAGACGACTGGCATTGAGTTGAGAGACCAGACCATCGAAAGCCAGGTGCTCGGACGCACCATGAAGTACTCGGTATACCTGCCTGCAGGCTATGACAGGACAAAGGAATATCCTGTGCTCTATATGCTTCACGGAGCAGGAGGAGGCAACAATGACTGGCTCAACGGCGGTATGATCAACGCCAACGCCTCTACTGCCGCCAAGAACGGCACAGCTCCCGAGATGATAGCCATCTGCCCGGACTGCGGAGGTGACAATTTCTACTGCGACAACTACAACGGCAACGGCTTCAACTACATGACCTATTTCTTCGACGAGTTCGTTCCGGCGGTAGAAAACATCTATTCCGTAAAGAAAGAGCGTTCGTCAAGAGCCATCGGAGGACTGTCCATGGGAGGCTTCGGCTCTCTTTACTATGGTTTGCTTCACCCCGAGATGTTCTCCTATGTGTATGCCTGCAGCCCTGCCACATACATTGACGGAGCGCCTAACCTCTACGAACTGCTCGCTATGGCGGACGTTTCCAAGTTGCCGGGCATCACGATAGAGATAGGCACAGAGGATTTCCTCTATCAGGCTGCCGGCTATTTCAAGCAGGCTCTTGACGGTTACAAGGTGAACAACGAGTACATCACACGCACCGGCACACATGACTGGGCGTTCTGGACAGCCTGCACTCCGAAGATAATGAAGAAACTCGGGGAAGTGTGGAAGTAAGACAATGAAAGCAACAACAACAGACAAAAAATAACAGACTATGAAGAAATCAATCATCATTGCGGCTGCTCTGTCCTTCGGTATGGGCAGTTTCGCACAACAGGCACTCTTCAATCAAGTACCTGTAGTTTCCCCTGAGGTCAACGCCGACCACACAGTGACATTCCGCCTTGCCGCCCCGAAGGCTGAGCAAGTGCAGGTCACGGGCGACTTCCTCGCCCCGAAGAGCGTGGACACTCCGTTCGGCAAGATGGAGCAACCGGGCGTGGCAGACCTCACGAAGGATGAGAAGGGCGTGTGGACATACACCTGCTGTGCACTGTCACCGGAGTTGTATTCCTACAATCTGATTGTTGACGGCGTGAAAATCGTCGATCCGGGAAGCGTCTACATCACCCGCGACATCACGTCAGAGACCAACATATTCATCATCTCCGACCAGAAGGGTGACAAGGGAGACCTGTACACTGTCAATGAAGTGCCTCACGGAGACATCCAAAAGGTGTGGTATGACAGTCCGACACTCAAGATGCAGCGTCGCATGACAGTCTACACGCCAGCAGGCTACGACAAGGGTAAGGACTATCCGGTGATGTATCTGCTCCATGGCGCAGGTGGCGACGAGGATGCGTGGACCACTCTTGGACGTGCATCGCAGATACTCGACAACCTCATTGCCACTGGTAAGGTGAAGCCAATGGTCGTGGTGATGACCAATGGCAACCCCAACTGCCAGGCTGCACCAGGTGAATGGTCTGCAGGAATGTATGTCCCGTCATTCGCGGGCTACCAAGGCGCAAAGGCTGTGGCTACCATGGACGAGAGTTTCCCCGATGTCATGAATTATGTGGAGAGCCATTACAAGGTGGCTAAGGATAAGGCTCATCGCGCCATTTGTGGTCTTTCGATGGGTGGAGGCCACTCATTCGATATCTCGCGTCGTTTCCCCGATAAGTTTGACTATGTGGGTCTCTTCTCTGCAGGACTGCGTGTGGGTACTGACAACTACCAAAGCGATTTTTATGCTGATCTAAAGAAGAACACCGAGGCACAGCAACAACTTGCCAAGATCTTCGACGGCAAGATAAAACTCTACTGGATAGGTATGGGCAAGACCGACTTCCTCTATAAGAGTTCTGCCGACCTGCGCCGCTATTTCGACGAGAAGAACTATCCTTACACCTACATGGAGACCGAGGGAGGACACATCTGGCGCAACTGGAGAATCTATCTTACGGAGTTCGCACAGAAACTGTTCAAATAAGGAATACCGCAGGCTACACATATTATAATATATATAGACTATGATAAGAAACATGTTAATGTCATCCTGTTTTCTCTTTTCCTCCGCATCTGCCGTACAGGCACAGACCCCTAAGCTGGGAGTCTCTCCGATAGAGGATGTCATCAATGCCATGACATTAGAGGAAAAACTCGACCTCGTAGTAGGTTCGATGGGACAATACGAGTCCATGATGGCGGCAACCATAGGCAATTCGGCGCAGTTGGTGGCCGGTGCTGCCGGACAGGTGAACGGCATCGAGCGGTTAGGCATACCCACGACGGTCGTTGCCGACGGCCCTGCCGGCCTGCGCATCGACCCCAAGCGCAAGGACAGCGACAGGACTTACTACTGTACACACTTCCCGGTGGCAACGGTGATGAGTTCCACTTGGAACACCGAATTGGTGTGCGCCGTGGGCAACGCCATGGGTGACGAGGTGAAGCATTACGGTGTGGACGTGCTCCTCGCACCTGCCACCAACATCATGCGCAACCCTCTCTGCGGACGCAATTTTGAGTATTACTCCGAAGACCCGCTTCTCGCGGGCAAGATATGCGCTGCCATGGTCAACGGCATACAAAGCAATGGGGTGGGCACTTCGGTGAAGCACTTTGCCCTCAACAACCAGGAGACCAACCGCACAGGCAACAATGTCATCGGCACACCACGCACTTTCCGTGAGATATACCTAAAGCCTTTCGAGATAGTGATGCGTGAGTCGCAGCCGTGGACGGTCATGACGTCCTACAATCTGATAAACGGCACTATGGCAAGTGAGCGTGCCGACCTCGTGACAGAGATTCTCCGTCATGAGTGGGGCTATGACGGCATGGTGATGACTGACTGGTATGGCGGTCGCAATGCGGTGGCTCAGATGGAAGCGGGCAATGATCTTCTCATGCCGGGAAAGGCCGCCCAGAAGCAGGAAATCCGCAAAGCTGTTCTCAACGGACACCTCTCTCGGGAGATTCTCGACCGCAATGTGCGCCGCATATTGGAATATATTATGAAGACTCCACGGTTCAAACAGTATGTGGCAGACAACAATCCGGACCTCAAAGCCCATGCGGAGGTGGCTCATCATGCCGCCACTGAGGGCATGGTATTGCTGAAAAACGAAAAGTCAACGCTGCCTTTGGCACAGTCGAAAAAGAAGATTGCGCTCTTCGGATGCACCTCTTACGACTTCATTGCCGGCGGCACTGGTTCTGGCAATGTGAACCATGCCTATGTCGTCAGCCTCCTTGAGGGACTGGGCAATGCCGGTTTTGCTGTGGACGGAAACGTGCGTTCCGCTTATGAGAAGTACATTCCCGAGGCAAAGGAGAATATGCCAAAGCCGGCAAATCCGCTGGAGGCGTTCCTGCCGGGCAACTCTATTCCGGAGATGAACCTTTCGAAAGTTGACATGACAGCTGCGGTGAAGGACAACGATATGGCAATCATCACCATCGGCAAGACATCGGGCGAGTTCCTCGACCGGCATATCTCCGGCAACTTCAACCTCACCAAAGAGGAGAAGGACATGATTGCCGGCGTGTGCAAAGCGTTCCACAAGGCAGGCAAGAAGGTCGTTGTCATCCTGAACGTGTGCGGTGTCATCGAGACAAAGAGTTGGATTGACGCTCCCGATGCGGTGCTCGTGTCGTGGCTGGCAGGTCAGGAGGGCGGCAATTCCGTGGCTGACATCCTCACCGGTAAGGAGAATCCCTCGGGACGTCTGCCGATGTCGTGGCCTGTAAGCTATGAAGACGTGCTCTCCAAAGACGATTTCCCCACGCCCGACAGTATCAAGGTGAAGGACATAATGGGAATGTTCATGGGCAAGGGCATCTCTGAAGGCAAGAACGAAAAGAATGTTGACTACACCGAATACAACGACGGCGTCTATGTGGGCTACCGCTACTACCAGACGAAGAATGTGCCTGTGTCCTATCCGTTCGGCTACGGTCTGAGCTACACCACGTTCAAATACTCCAACATGACAGTGGACAAGGATGCCGAAGGCAACCTTTCCGTCAGCGTGGACGTGAAGAATGTGGGCAAGCGTGCAGGCAAAGAGGTTGTTCAGGTGTATGTGGCTGCTCCGGGCAAGGACCTGGACAAGCCTGCCAGAGAGTTGCGCGGATTTGCCAAGACCGCCTGTCTTAATCCCGGACAGAAGGAGACGGTGAAGATAGATATCCCTTACAATAGTCTGGCTTCGTTCAACGAGACCGACAGCCAGTGGCAGGTTGAGGCTGGTGAGTACAGGGTGATGGTGGCAAGAGATGCCGCTGATGCCAAACCGCTGGTCTATGTCGTCAACGAGGAAGCGGGCGTGACGTCAAAGGTTCGTCAGTGTCTGCTGCCTGAAGTGCAGTGACAGGAGAAACATTAGTAGGTAGTTTTGAATATAAATGTTAGTTAGGAAGAGGGCGTGTCAAGGCTGGCACGTCCTCTTTTTGTGGATTGTGCCCATGAAAGTGTAACGATTATTTGTCTTTATTAAGGAATGTGCATCAGGAGTGTGAAATGCAAAATGAGTAACTTTGCAGTGCATTTCAGATAAAAACACAATGAATAATACAAGTAATATGAAACTCGTGGGCAAGATATTCGCCACGGGTGTGATGTCTTTTTGCGGTGTTGTGAGTGAGACTTCCATGAATGTGGCGTTTCCGACTCTGATGAATGAGTTCGGCATCGGCACCAACACCGTGCAGTGGATAACTACAGGCTATCTCCTGGTATTGGCTTTGGTGATAACGATGTCATCTTATTTGAAGCGTAATTTCTCGCAGCGCACGCAGTTTATTGTAGCCATTACCTGTTTTATATCTGCCACATTGGCATGTTTCGCGGCACCTTCGTTCGCCGTGCTCATGATTGGCAGAATGGTGCAGGGCGTAGGTACAGGTATAGCATTGCCGCTCATGTTTAACATAATAATGTCGGAAGCCCCGAAGGAGAAGATAGGTCTGTTTATGGGAATAGGCATGCTCGTCACTGCCATAGCGCCTGCCGTAGGTCCTGTTCTCGGCGGTTCGATAGTCGACTTGCTTGGGTGGCGCTACATCTTTTTGTCGCTGATGCCGTTCCTGCTGTTGTCTGCATTGGTGGGGTGTCACCTCATTAAGGGTGGTGCTCCGCAGGATCACTCGCGCTTTCATGTGTTCGATTATGCCCTGATAGTTGTGGGTTACACCTGTTTTATCCTCGCTATGGTGCAGGCATCCACGTCGGGGTGGGTGAGTGCAGTGGTCATATCGCTGCTTGCTGTCGCCGTCATTGCCCTTGCGCTGTTTGTGCGTCAGGCTCGCAGAGAGGAGCATCCGCTGCTCCGTGTGGAGGTGCTTGGCTACCGCAACTTCATGTTCTCTCTGGCAGTAATCCTCATCATGCAGTTTGATGTCCTTGCCTTGGGCTATGTGTTGCCCAATTATTCGCAGTTAGTGAACCATACCGGTGCTCTCGTGGCGGGCAGTCTGCTGGTGCCGGGGTGTATTGTGGGGGCGATAGTGTCGCCTCTTAGCGGACGTCTGCTTGACAAGGCGGGAGCCAGACTGCCTATTGTCATGAGCATGAGTTTCATGTTGGTTTCCCTTGTGCTCTTCACTTGTTTTGGTGAAAAGCTCACCTCCACGATGTGCTACGTGTTTTATGTCGTCTTTACCATAGGTCAGGGATTGGGATGCGGCAATACCCTTACCTTCGGACTCTCCCAGTTGCCCAAGGAATTGTCGGCGGACGGCAATGCGTTAATCAACAGTTTTCAGCAGTTGGCGGGAGCTATGGGCACGGCAGTGATAGCCACTATCGTTGCCTCAAGCCAGTTGGCGATGCCCGAAAACTTCTCGCAGGCCACCGCCACAGGCTCGCGTGAAGGATTTGTGCTGCTTGCCCTCCTTACGCTTGTAGCCCTCATCATCAGCATCGTGATGACAAGGGCTACAAGAAAATGACCTGCGTGTGACGTGGAGACGGATTACTTCACTATCACCTCGTCGCAGAATATCCAGCCTCCGAAGGCACTCGGCTTCGCCTTGACACGGATATAGCGTGCCTTGGCGGAACCTTTCCATGTGTACATCCTCATCTCCGGCAAGTCGGTCTTGGCGGATTCGTAGTTCTGGTTGAATGCATCGGTAAAGTTTGTGCCGTCAGTGCTCAGCTGCACGACATAATTGGAAGGGAAGTAGATTTCCGCTCCGCAACTCTGGGTGAAATCTGCCGCCACGGACGAAATGCTCTTCACCTTGCCCATGTCGATAGTGATGTCGAAGCAGTCGTCGCCGATGAACCCCTGCCAACCGCCGCCGCCGAAAGCCCAGCCGCCGCACTTGCCGTCGACAAGTGACACGTCACCGTCGGCACGGTATTTCTCATGATAGGGTTTGTTGTAGGTGACCTTTGCGCCGAGAGCCTTGTTCTTCACTCCTGTTTTTGCCAGTCTGCGCTCTCCTGCCTCGTTTTTCAGGTCGAAAGTGGACACTCCGGCTTTCCTCAATACCTCTATCTGCTGCAGTGCGCGCTGCCTGAACTCCGGATAGTTCTTGGTCTTTGTGCCGTTCCAGCCTATCTCCGCTATGGCAAAGGCGCGCGGATAGAGCATGGATTCGGCGTGTTCGCACGTCGGGATATATTCCGCCCACAGGTTCGCCTGTATGCCAGTTATCTTCTGTCTCTCGTTCTCAGGCAGGTCGCCACCGGGCACATAGGAGTAGACTTTCTCCAGTGGCAGGTAGCCGCCTATTGCCGCACGCTGGGTGTGAGGGTCGTCCTGGTAGCTGTCGAAATAGCAGTATGCGCCGGGTGACATCACCACGTTGTAGCCGTGCTTTATCGCCTCGTGCGCATATTCCGTGCCGCGCCACACCATGACGGTGGTGTTTTCCGTCAGGTTTCCTGACGTCACCTCGTCCCAACCGACAAGTTGGCATCCGTGGGAGGCGAGAAACTTGCCCATGTGGGCAATGAGGTTGGCCTGCAGACCGTCAATGTTGTCAATGCCAAGTTCATGCATCTTCTTGCGGCAGAGGGGGCAGCTGCCCCACGAAGCCTTTGATGCCTCGTCGCCGCCCACGTGGATGTAGGGCGAAGGAAATACGTCCATCACCTCCTTGAGCACATTTTCGAGAAAGTCGTATGTGGCAATGCTGCCCGGACAGAAGTCCGACTGCTTGTACGGCTCATGTGTGCACGACAGCTCGGGATATGCCGTCAGCACCTCTTCCGAGTGCGCCGGCATCTCTATCTCGGGCACTATCGTTATGCCTCGTTCGGCCGCATAGGCCACGAGCGAGCGCAGTTCGTCCTGCGTGTAGTAGCCGCCGTGAGCGCCGTCTGTTCCTTCTTCGCAGTAGCGTCCGCCGTTTTTGGTCCACTCTTTCCACGTCTCTTCGGGACGCCAGGCGGCGAAACTTGTCAGGCGCGGATAGCGTTTTATCTCCATGCGCCACCCTGCGGCATCGGTGAGGTGCAGGTGCAGACGGTTGAACTTGTAGCGTGCCATCACGTCAATCTGCTTTTTGATGTGGCTCAACGGGAAAAAATGTCTCGACACATCGAGCATCAGGCCGCGCCATTCATATGCCGGCTCGTCGCTGATGTCGCAGCAGGCGATGCCTTTCTCTGTCGTCAACTGCGCCAAAGTCTGCCATGCCCGGATGAACCCCACCTTGGTTGAGGCACTGACATGTAGCGTGTCGGGAGTGACGTGTATGCTGTATGACTCGGGAGAGTGTGCTCCCGGCAGTGCGCAGAACAAGGCTATCCGCTTCGAACTGGTGTCAGCGGACTTCAGAAATGTCTCGGAATAGATGTTGACGGCATTGTCGCCCGTATGGTTCACCACCTTCACGGGTGTTCCCGTCATGGCGAAAAATCCCTTGCCGGCAGTCGTCTTCTGCGGTTTAGGCAGCAAGTCCTGTGCGCCGACCGGGACTAACAGCAGAGCCAAAGCCGCTGTTGCCAGGGTGTAGCGTAGGTTAGTCATTGTTTCAGGTTTCGGTCAGTAAAAGGCAATGTCTATTTGTTCTTGTTCTTCTTCAAACCCTTGTAGGCGAGGAAAGCTACGATTACGACGGCGAGAGCAAGTATGACATAGCCTATCTCATGGCTGTATTTCACGGCTTGCAGGTACACGTCGTTGGTCGTCTTGTAGTCTGTGTAGTGGTAGATTGCCCATCCTATGGCTGCCAGGACGGTGTTCCACACGGCAGCGCCCAGGGTGGTGTAGGCGAGAAACTTGCCGACGTGCATTCCGGCAAGTCCTGCCGGGATGCTTATCAGCTGTCTCACTGCCGGCACAAGCCTGCCGAAGAATGTGGAGGCTGCGCCGTGGTCGCGGAAGAAAGTCTCCGCTTTCTCCACCGCCTGACGGTCGATGAGGCACATGTGACCTATCCTGCTGTCGGCGAAACGGTAGATGATGGGACGCCCAAGCCACTTTGCCAGATAGTAGTTGATGAGTGCGCCGATGTCGGCACCTAAAGTGGCGCACACTATGACAAGGACGAAGTTAAGTCCGCTGGCAGGGTCCATGGCCTTCCATGCTGCCGGCGGAACGACCACCTCCGACGGAAAGGGAATGAAGGAGCTCTCTATCGCCATGAAGAGAGTGACCACCCAGTAGTTCAGGTTGTCGAGTATCCAGAGAAACAAGTCTGCTGTATTCATGTCAAAAAGGCATTATTTCTTCCACGTGTCCTTCAGTCCCACCGTCTTGTTGAATATGAGGTGGTCGGGAGTAGAGTCGTAGTCGGGTGTGTAGTAGCCTATGCGCTGGAACTGCAGATAGTCGAGCGGCTTGGTCGTGGCGAGGAATTTCTCCACGTAAGCCTTCTTTATCTCAAGGCTGTCGGGGTTGATGAACTTGCGCATGTCGTCGATGTCGATGCGTATCTTTCCCTGTTCCTTGGAGTAGGCTGCCACCTCGTCGCGCGGGTTTTCTACCATCCACAGGCGGTCGTAGTTGCGTACCTCCGCCTCAAGGCAGTGGCGGCAGCTCACCCAGTGTATGGTCTTGCCCTTGATTTTCATGTTTGCGTTGGCCTCGCCGGTCTTGGTTTCGGGTATCACCTCGGCGTAAATCTCCACGATGTTGCCGTCGGCGTCCTTCTTGCAGCAGTTCTCCTCCGGACAACGGATGATGTAGGAGTTCTTCAGGCGCACCTCTTTGCCCGGACCCAGACGGAAGAATTTCTTCGGTGCATCTTCCATGAAGTCGTCGCGCTCAATCCACAGTTCGCGGCTGAACTCTATGTCGTGCGTGCCGTCAGCCTCGTTCTCGGGGTTGTTCTGTGCCTTGTAGACCTCCACGGTGTCCTCTGCCACGTTGGTGAGAACCAGTTTCACCGGGTTGACGACGGCGCTCACGCGCAGCGCACGCTTGTTGAGGTCGTCGCGCAGTGCGCTCTCGAAGAGCGACATCTGGTTGAGTGCATCGTACTTGGTGTATCCTATCTTGTCGATAAAGGCGAGTATTCCCTCCGGACTGTAGCCCCTTCTGCGGAATCCGCAGATAGTCGGCATACGCGGATCGTCCCATCCGTTGACCACGCCTTCCTTGACAAGGATGAGCAGGTTGCGCTTCGATAGGAGGATATGAGTGAGGTTCAGCTTGTTGAACTCGGTCTGCTGCGGACGGTTGTCGTCAAGCGGTTTGTCGTCGCCGGCCACTTGCTTAGCCCAGTCAACGAACAGATCGTAGAGCGGACGGTGCGGTTCGAACTCGAGCGTGCACAGCGAGTGGGTCACGCCCTCCCAGTAGTCGCACTGCCCGTGGGTAAAGTCGTACATCGGATAGGCGTTCCACTTGTTGCCCGTACGCCAGTGCGGGATGTTCAGCACACGGTATATGATAGGGTCGCGGAAGTGCATGTTGTCGCTCGCCATGTCTATCTTGGCGCGCAGTACCATCTTTCCCGGTTCCATGTTGCCGGAGTTCATCTCCTCGAACAGGCGGAGATTCTCCTCCACGGGGCGGTTTCTGAATGGCGACTCAGTGCCCGGAGTGGTCGGCGTACCCTTCTGTTCGGCTATCTGTTCGGCAGTCTGCTCGTCGACATAGGCCTTGCCCTCCTTGATGAGAGCCACGGCGAGATCCCACAGCTGCTGGAAATAGTCGGAGGCATAGTAGATGTTGCCCCACTTGAAACCGAGCCACTCGATGTCGCGCTTGATAGCTTCCACATATTCGGTATCCTCTTTCTGGGGGTTGGTGTCGTCCATGCGGAGGTTGCACACGCCGCCGTATTTGGCTGCTATGCCGAAGTCCAGCGCGATGGCTTTGGCGTGTCCTATGTGCAGGTAGCCGTTGGGCTCCGGCGGGAAACGTGTCTGCAGTCTGCCGCCGTTCTTGCCTTCGGCGAGGTCTTTGACGACAATCTGTTCAATGAAGTTGAGACTTTTCTTCTCTTCTACTGCGTTTTCTTCGTTGTTAGCCATATCTTTGTCTTGTTTTGTTTTCTATTTTATGCCGCGTGCGTTGAGTGCTGCTGAGTACCTGGCGGCGTTGTCGCGGTGTTCCGAATAGGTCGCCGCAAAGCGGTGAGTGCCCGAGAAGTCCTCCTTAGCGCACATATATAAGTAGTCGTGGTGCACGAGGTTGAGCACCGCGTCGATGCCTGCCACCGTGGGGTTGCGTATCGGCCCGGGCGGCAGTCCCTCGTATTTGTATGTGTTGTAGGGTGAATCCGTGGTCAGCATGTTGCGGTAAATGCGCCGTGCGGCGAAGTCCTTGGTGGCGAATTTCACCGTGGGGTCGGCCTGTAGGGGCATGCCGGAGTTCAGACGGTTGTAGTAGAGACCCGCTATCATCGGCTTTTCGGCGTTGTTGGAAGTCTCCGCATCGACGATGGAAGCCAGTGTCGACACCTCCTCCTGCGACAGTTTCAGCGCTGCCGCCTTGCCCTTGCGGCTGTCGTTCCAGAATTTCTTGTACTCCTTGTCCATGCGGTCGAGCAAGTCGTCGGCGGTCACTGTCCAGAACACCTCGTAGGTGTCGGGGATGAACATGCACATTATGGTGGCGGTGTCGAGACCGTATTTGCGGCACACGTCGGCATCCTTCAGTGCCTTGACGATTGTGGCGCTGTCCGCCATCAGCTTCTGCGACAGCCTGGCAGCCATGATTTCGGGCGTGTAGACCGACGGGATGGTGAGCATTAGGGGCGACTGCATGCCGTTGCGCATGGAGCGGAACACGCGGAGGATGCTTGTTCCCGGCTTCGCTTCGTAGCGTCCCGGGCGGATGTTGTCGCCGTAGCCGGTGCACCGGGCGAGTATCTTGAAACCGGCGATGCTGCCTCCTCCGGCAGCCGTCTCCACCTTGGCGTACACCGAGTCGATGTTGTCGTCGGCGTCCACATATATGTAAGAGGGGCTGTCACCGCCCGAGAGCGACGTGAAGAAGGTGAGATATACAAAACCGAAGATTACCACGATACTGCCGACAAGGGGTATCGTGCGCTTTTTTACTGATGATTTCATTGACAGTGCAACAAGTTATTGCCGTTTGCTTAATCGCTACAAAATTACGAAATATATCATTAAAAGCCATTATGACAGCCGATTATTTTGACTAACTTTGCACCGTCCTACGGGCACGCGGCGCGTTTTCCGTGTGCCGTGGCAGCGATTTTGTTGTTATGAAACTGTGATTTTACCGCTATGAAACAGTATTCCACCTACATATTCGACCTTGACGGCACACTCCTCAATACCCTCGGCGATCTGTGTGCAAGCTGCAACTATGCGCTGAGAACCATGGGTTTCCCCGAACGGACGCTCGATGAGGTGCGCCGATTTGTGGGCAACGGTGTGGCGAAACTCATGGAGAGGGCTGTCCCCGACGGCACTTCCTCCGGACAGACTGCCGATGCGCTTGCCGTCTTCCGCAAGCATTACCTCGACCACGGACTTGACACCACACGTCCTTACGACGGCATTCCCGAGATGCTGGAGGCTCTTCGGCGGCGCGGCAACAGGGTTGCCGTGGTGAGCAACAAGTTCAATGACGCCACGCGCCAGCTCTGCGCCCACTTCTTCCCCACGACGGTGGAGGTAGCGATAGGCGAGAGTGCCGCGGTGAAGAAGAAGCCTGCTCCCGACACGGTCGTGGAAGCCATGCGCCAACTGGGCGTTTCCGCCGACGGCGCAGTCTATGTCGGCGACAGCGACGTGGATGTCATGACGGCGCGCAACAGCGGCTTGCCCTGCATTTCTGTGCTCTGGGGATTTCGCGACAGGGACTTTCTCGAACGGAGCGGAGCCACCGTCTTCGCCTCCAAACCTGCCGACATACTCTCCTGAACCCTCTGCCGATTCGGTTGAAACCCTCTGTGCAGTCAGACAAAAACCGTCCGTCGGCAATGCGAAAGTTGCCTTTGCGTTATCGTTTGGCGACCGTTAACCGATCTGCTGACGACCGTTAACCGATCTGCTGACGACCGTCGGCAACCCACCGGAGCACCGTTCTTGCACCGCCCGGACACCTCTCTCGCACCGCCCGAATGCTGTCGGGCGGACACGAAAATGCAGTTGTTCCTATTCCGGTCATGCTGTTTATATCGCACGACGGACGAAATAACAGGCGCAAAAATTTTGGTGTGTCATCTTTTTGCCATACCTTTGCAGTGGAGGTTGACCCGATTCGATAGGGAGACTCATCAAAAATAACGATTGAAACGGAGATAACTGCTCTCGTCAATGGCGGGCCACATAAAGTCCCAGGGACCTAAGCGAAGAATTGCGCCAGTGGATTACAAAGACCTGAGAAGTCTCTAAACTTCTCAAAAAGGAGTTTTCATCACATCATCGGGGCAACCTCCTTTTTCCTTTTTTACAGACTGTCCGTAACCGTAACTGCCTTTCACCATACCGTAAGCATGAACCAGACATTCCATTTCAAGCGATTTGCCGTGGAGCAGGACCTGTGCGCCATGAAGGTGGGCACCGACGGGGTGCTGCTCGGGGCGTGGGCCGAGGGCGGCACGAGGGTGCTCGACATAGGCTGCGGCACCGGTGTGGTGTCGCTGATGATGGCTCAGCGCTGTCCCGAAGCCACGGTCACTGCCATTGACATCATGGCTGACTGCTGCCGACAGACCGCCGCGAACGCGGAGAAATCGCCGTGGGGCGACCGGATAAAGGTGGAGAACATGTCGCTGCAGGACTTTACAAGGCGTGCCGTTGACGGCAGGCAGGAGGGCGATGACGAGTATCTGTATGACTGCATAGTGAGCAATCCACCGTTTTATGCGGATTCTCTGAAGAACCCCGACAGGGCGCGCGCCGTGGCGAGGCACAACGACTCGCTGCCGTTCGGCGTGCTGGCGAAATGCGCATCGGCGCTGCTTGCGCCGGGAGGCACGTTCTCGGTGGTGATGGCAGAGGAGTGTTGCCGTGAGCTTACGGATGAAGCGTGGTTTGCCGGACTGTATCTGGAAAAGACGGTGAAGGTTGTCACAAAGCGCGGAAAACCAGTAAAGCGCCGGTTGATGCGTTTTTCCCACGTACGTCCGGAAGTGCCGGAGGAAACCACGGAGGTGCTGATGGATGCCGATGGATGCCGCTCGGAGTGGTTCGGAGCCCTCACCTCGGAATTTTATTTGTAGGTGTTGCGCGGACTTGAAGCCTGCCCGCAGGCGGTGGTCAGATAGTGAGTTTCTTCTGTATGTTCTCCCTCACGGCGCTGATTTCGTTCAGCAGCTCGGCCGTGGCGGTCTGAAAGGCGTTGGGTTTTCTGATGTCGGTGTTGCCGGAAGGGTTCACTACGATTTTTATTCCCTTGGGTTCTATCTTGACATGGATGTCGGTTCCCGCCATCACAGGGTCGCCGTCGTAGTGAATGACATCGGGTTTGCTGCGGCGGATGTGCAGTTCCCGGGTCTTGAAAGTCTTGATTTTGGAACTGCGGTCTATGGTCTTGTTGAAGATGTCGAGGCTTATCTGCGGCGCTTCGAGAATGTCGAAGGGTTCCATGATAATCACGTCGAGCAGCCCATCGCTCATGGATGCCTGCGGAGCAATGTAGGCATTGTTGCCGTATTGCGACGCGTTGGCGCACGAAATGAGGAACGCCTTGTACTCCACAGCGCCGTTCTCGTCGATTATCTCGTAAGTCTCTGGCTTGTATTTCAGCCCTTCGCGCAGGATGTTCTCAAGGTAGGTGATAGGTCCGCGCTTGCCTGCTTCGGCGAATTTCTGGCTCACGAACGCGTCGAAACCCATGCCGCAGGTGCAGAAGAACGGATGTCCGTCGACCGAGCCGTAGTCGAGGTCGTGCACGTCACAGGCGTTGATAATCTCGATGCACTTCCTTGTGTTCATGGGCAAGAGCAGGTGCCGCGCCAGTCCGTTGCCTGATCCGCAGGGTATGATGCCAAGTGCGGAGTTGGAGTGGGTGAGTGCGCGCGCCACCTCATTCACCGTTCCGTCACCCCCGACAGCCACGATGATGTCCACACCGCGGTCTTTGCCCTCGTTGGCAAGTTCCGTGGCGTGTCCGGCATATTCCGTCTTGCGGATCTCATAGTCGAATTTCCCGTGGTCGAGATATTTGTCTATGAGATTGGGAATCCGTGTCTTACTCGACGTTCCCGATATGGGGTTCATTATAAACAGAACGTTTTTCTTTTCCATCGCAGATAGTGCGGCATGATGAATGAATGTTGCAAAATTAGTAAAAAACGCATAGAAGTGCAGTCGCATGACACATGAAATTGTCAAAAAGGTGTCTTTTGTATTACAAAATGCGTTAGCATTGAATGTTTTTTTGTACCTTTGCACGGAATATCAATATCTTAGAAGGATTTAGAAAAGAATTACATTTAACAATAGCAATGGGATTATTACAGGAAAAGTTCAAGAATTATCGCCGTCCTCAGGAGGCTATGGCGAAAGGCATCTATCCTTACTTCCGCGCCATAACCGGAAAGCAGGGTACTGAAGTGGAGATGGGTGGACACAAAGTCCTGATGTTCGGCTCCAATGCCTATACTGGTCTCACCGGCGACGAAAGAATCATAGAAGCGGCAAAGAAAGCCCTCGACAAATACGGCACAGGCTGTGCCGGAAGCCGTTTCCTCAACGGAACGCTCGACTTGCATGTGCAGCTGGAGAAGGAACTGGCTGAGTTTGTCGGCAAGGACGACGCCCTCTGTTTCTCCACAGGCTTCACTGTGAACAGCGGAGTGATACCCGCGCTTCTCGGCAAGGACGACTACATCATCTGCGACGACCGCGATCATGCGAGCATTGTGGACGGTCGGCGTCTCTCGTTCGCCAAGTTCTTCCGCTACAAGCACAATGACATGGAAGACCTTGAGCGTGTTCTGCAGAAGTGCGACCCCGACAAGGTGAAGCTGATAGTAGTCGACGGCGTGTTTTCCATGGAGGGTGACCTCGCTCCTCTCCCGAAGATTGTGGAACTGAAACACAAGTACAACGCGTCGATCATGGTGGACGAGGCTCACGGTCTCGGCGTTTTCGGCAAGCAGGGCAGGGGAGTGTGTGACCACTTCGGACTGGCTTCGGAGGTGGACCTCATAATGGGAACGTTCTCGAAGTCGCTCGCTTCCATCGGCGGATTTGTGGCTGCCGACAGCGACACCATAAACTGGCTGCGCCACACTGCACGCACCTACATCTTCTCCGCCAGTGACACGCCGGCAGCGACAGCCGCTGCCATGGAGGCTCTCCACATCATCCAGCAGGAGCCGGAGCGCATAGAGGCGTTGTGGAAAGTGACAAGATACGCACTGAAAAGATTCCGTGAGGAAGGTTTCGAGATAGGTGACACGGAAAGCCCGATTATCCCTCTGTATGTGAGAGATGTGGACAAGACGTTCCTCGTCACCGCCAAGGCGTTCGATGCGGGCGTGTTCATCAACCCGGTAATACCGCCGGCATGCGCTCCGCAGGATACTCTCGTTAGGTTCGCCCTCATGGCTACCCACACCGAAGAGCAGGTGGAGCGTGCCGTAGTGGCCCTGAAGAAGGTGTTCAAGGACAACGGGATAATAAAATAAGATTAGGGCGCAGGGAGAAAACCCGCCCGAAAACGCGATACAATACGTCCGGCTTTAAGCATTGTACTTAAAGCCGGACGTTGTTTTTTTGTAGGAGGGGCAGATGCAGAGGGGATATTTGCGAAAATGTACGGCAAAATTTGGTAAAACCGGAGAAAAGCGCTACCTTTGCAAGCGCAAAACATGAAGGGGGACATAGTGCTCCGTAGGTTTGCAGCGAGGTGTAGCGCAGTTGGTAGCGTTCCTGGTTTGGGACCAGGCTGTCGCAGGTTCGAGTCCTGTCACCTCGACGAAAAAGGCATCAGATTTCTCTGATGCCTTTTTCTTGTATGTCTGCCTCCGTTGTTGCAAGGGGCAGAAGCCACCATGCCGGTGGCCTTATAGCACTCTACTCGTAAACAACATCTTCACCGCTTGCAGATTTCTTGATTGTGTATGTTGGAGAGAATACAACGCCGCTCTTCTTGCTAAACACCTGGGCAACATAGTCCTTTGTAGTTCTATCGGAAAATGATTTTCCTATAAAATAGGCTTCAGCCGATGGTTTGGTGGTATTGTCGGAGAATATGACATGGCAGGTCTGGGTGATTGACATGCCTAACGTGTATTTCTCTTTTTCCAGTTCGATACCGTCCTTCATGCTGTGCTTGAGGGTATAAGACACTTTGGCAGGGAACTTGTTGTAAATTATAGTCTTGCTCCAGTCCTTCACGGTGATGTTCTCGGTTTGTTCCTTTCCGTTCTCGTCAAGATATTCTATGGTTACGTTACCGATAGCCAGTTCGTCTTCCGTAGATTCCACGTTGACCGTAAATGCGACTCCCGTGATTTCGGTGGTTTGCGGTTCTTCATCGTCATCACCGTTGCTGCAACTGCAAAAACCGACAGACAAGGCTGTCATCAGGGCGAGTGTCAGGGCACTCATACTTACTTTGCTGTAATTCACAATCTGTACTTTTTAAGTTTATTGAATTTCCAAATACTCGAAATCATTAGAATTCATATTCCTTGTCCACTGTTGCAGGATATTTCGTTGCGTCGGAATCATTCGGGTCGATGCTCTCGCCGTCCTGCAGTTTCACATGAATCGTTATTTTCTTGATGCCAAGGTTGGCGAGGCGATCCTTTGCCACATAGCCGAAGACGGTGTAGAGGTCCTCGGCGAGACCGCGGGAATGGCGCAGGGGATAGGTGTACTGACTCACTGCGT
>CAVHUR010000034.1:0-22801 GCA_963639575.1 uncultured Spirochaetota bacterium | reverse complement strand
CGCCGCAAACGAAAAGAGGGAAACTCTCTCGCTTGAGGGTAGACGCGGGGACGCGTCTACTACTGACTGTAGTAGTTGCGGCGTCCCCGCCGCAAACGAAAAAGGTGCAGCGAAGACGCTGCACCTTTTATTTAGAGAGTCACTGACTGCCTATTTGACAATCATCTTGCGGACGATGCCGCCCTTCTTGACAATCACGAGACCGCGCTCGGGGGCTGCGAGGCGATGTCCCTGGGCATTGTAGAACTCGGCTCCGTCAAGTGACAGGAGGGTGTCTGCGGCGCTGACACTGCTGATACCGTCGGTCTCGCCCATCATGATGTCAAGACTTGCAGCCTTGGCGTCGCTTGTCTGTCCGGCGATATATGCGCGGTAAGGAGCCATCTTCACGGATGTTGCGCCTGACTGGCTGATGAGTGACTCTACGTTCCAGAACTTGTCCTTGGAGATGATGTAGTTCTTGGCATCGTTTGCTACCGTTGCTTCCGTGAACGTTCCTGTCAGATAGTCGGACGTGACAGGCGCACTTACTACCTTTGAGCCGGCTGCGCCGGTGACGGAGATGTCGTCCGTGGTAGTGTAGACAAGTATCGGCTCACCGGCTGCGACAACGTCCTCTATCTTGTCAACGGTTATCACGTCCGTGCCAATCGTATTTATCCTGTAGCAGTTCACGCCTTCGTTGGAAGCGGGAGCGAACGAGAACGGCAGACAGAGGGTAGCCCAGTTGCTGCTGACAGTGCGCTCATAGGTAGCGTTATTGTCGGTGTCGAACTTGAAATCAAAGTCTGAAGCAAACGCATCCTTGTCACCAAACGCCACATTATCATAGCAGACGGCATCCACGCCATCAGCGTTATAAGTATTGTCACCTACCGTAAAATGGCGACGCAGTGTGAGGTAGCCATCCGTGTAGTTTGCTTTTGTTATGTCAACGCTGTCTTTGTTATATCCATCAAGTGATGTACATTCGTCAAACATGCCAGCAGAGGTGCAATCCTCTGAAAGAGCGAACTTGTCATTCACATAAATATGCTTCAGCGCGGAACAATCGTAAAACATATACTGAGTGACATCCACATTGTCAGTAGTGAAATAGCTGAGGTCTATATCCTCTATTTGTTCACAATTGCTAAACATATATGACAAGTTTTCCACATTTGGAGTACTTGACTGGGGCAGGCTGACACTCTTCAAAGACGCACATCGTTGAAACATACTTTTCATACTTTCATTGGCTGACATATCAAAGTGAGATATATCTAACGATGTCAGACTTGAACAATAGGTAAACATATTTTCCATGCTTGTGACCTTGGACGTATCCCAGTTGGACACATTCAGCGCCTGAAGATTCTCACATCCGGCAAACATCATGCGCATGTCTGTCACCGAGGAAGTATTGAAGGAAGAAAGGTCAAGAGACTTTATGCCACAGTACACAAACATTGCGAACATAGTTGTCACATCTGATGTATTAAGGTTTTCGATGCCTTCTATATCCTCAAGGTTTTCCATACCATAGAACAAACCCATGCACGACGTCGGACGGTAGTCGGCAAAAGACTTGTCGAAGACTACTTTTGTTATCTTCTCCACATAGCCTATCCAACCAGGCCCCTCATAGAGTTCCTCGTCTTCAGGAAGGTTATACAGGCATGTCAACGTGGCGTCGGAATATTCGCGCTCACCATTATAATAGAATGTGAGGGTTTGGGTGTTGTCGTCATATGCCGCCCAAGGCTCCACAGTGGTGATATATTTCGAGAAATAGCCAGTGTCGTAATTCGCCATCTCCTTGCCTACATTGTCGACATCATAGCCATCAAGCGACGTACAACCATAGAACATTCCTTTTCCCGTACATTCGTCAGACAGCACGAAAGTCTTGCCTACATATATTTTGGACAGTGAAGAGCAGTCCCAAAACATATCGTCCATAGATGTGACATTTGCCGTATTGAAATTTCTCAAGTCGAGTGTGGTGAGCTTTTCACAGCCCTGAAACATCCAAAACATTTCTGTAACTTCGGAGGTATTCAGATATTCGATGCCTTCTATGTCAGTCAGGTTCTTCATACCAGAGAACCATGCGTAACAGCAGACTGGGCGTGCATAGGAAAAAGCCTTGTCGAACACCACTTTCTCTACGTTCTCCCTATTTTCAAGCCAACCGGGTGTGTTTGACGTATCGTCAAGTATCCCATAGCAATTGTCGTCTTCGGTCTTTTTGTCGTCATAATGGAAGGTGAGTGTCTTGCTTGTTTCATCATATTCCACCCACGGTTGTGCACCTGATGCAATCAATGTGAGATAGCCGTCAGTGGTGTTTGCCATAGACTTGTCTATCTTAGTAGCGTCATAGCCAGGCAGCTTCACACAAGATGCAAACATGTTTTCACTTTCGCAAGTGTCGGAAAAAGAGAACTTGTCGCTTACATACAAACCTTGCAATGACGTGCAACCGTAAAACATGTACGACGCATCTGTAACATTAGAGGTGTCAAATGAAGTCAGCTCAACATTCTGCAGATTACTACATCCACAGAACATAGCCGACATATTAGTACAATCGGAAGTGCCAAATGTACGTAAATCAAGTGAGGTAAGGCTGGAGCAGTTTGAGAACATATAGTTCATAGTCTTAACCGACGGCACCTTAAACCCAGAGAAATCTATGCTTTGCAATGACGAACAATCATTAAACATTTTAGTCATTCTGACAGATTGTGGACATTCCGCAGTTGGAAGGACAACGCTTCTGAGATTTGTACATCCATCAAACAGACTAATCATATCTTCGATCTTGTCCATATTGAATGATGACAGGTCAATAGACGTCAATGATGTGCAACCAGCAAACATTTTCCACGCATCTTGAAGACTACTGGTGTCAAAATGGCTGAGGTCTATGGAGGTGAGCGAAGAGCATTCGCCGAACATCGAATCGGAGATTTTCATTTCTGATGTGTTTAGATTCTCTATCCCTTCAATAGTCGTCAGATTGGTCATGCCATCAAACCATGCGTAGCTACAAACTGGGCGTGCATCCTTAAAGCTATCTGCAAACACCACTTTGGTGATATTCAGGGCTATCTTTTTGTTGTGCCACTCAGGTATATTCTGAGTAGTCGTCAGGAGTTCATATTTGCCTGTAGCCTCTGTCGCTTCTTTCTGATCGTCATAACGGAAAGTCAGCGTCTTGGCATCAGACTGATATTCCACCCACGCCTTTTTGTCAGCGTGGACTGCCATTGGAATGAAAAACAAAGCGGCAAGTACCGCCAGCTTTACCGATGCAATTAATTTGTTGTTCATATTTTTATTGTCATTTACCCGTTTCGTGGGACATATAACTTTACGATTCAACCGTAAAAACGAAAAGCGGAAATGTAGAAACATTAAAGTCGACACTTTGCACTTGCTCTAAAACGGAGCGGAAGTACAAAGTGTCAACTTCATTTTCAGTGCGGAAGTTTATTCCCTTTTACATCTTGCCAGATTAGAGAGCCGCATTTATCCATTCCCAGAAATAGCTTACCACTCCGCAGAAGAGTACTCCAGCCACACAGATGAACAGTGCGAGACGTGTGTTGCAGTCGCTGCGGAATGTCGGAAGAGCATGCTCCGGACTTTTTATGTACATCGCCTTCACGATGAGCAGATAGTAGTAGAGGCTGACAACAGTGTTGACCAATGCAATGAACACTACTACATAGGCGGCTACAGAACCTGCCTTGAGGGCTGCCATGAACACGAAGAACTTGGAGAACATTCCTGCAAACGGCGGGATACCTGCGAGTGAGAACAGCGAGAAGGTCATGAGCAAAGCCAAACGGGGATTGGTGGTGTAGAAGCCATCATAGCTGTCGATCATGGTAGTGCCGTTGTTGTGCTGCTCCACGATGCCAATGATGGTGAACACTGCCAGGTTGGCTGCCACATAGACGAGTACATAGTAGGTCAAGGCAGATATGCTCATGCCGGTGTTGCCTACGACAGCGAGCATGATATAGCCCGCCTGAGATATGGAACTGAACGCCATGAAGCGTTTCAACTCGTCCTGACGTATTGCCATGATATTGGCAAGGGTTATCGAAGCAATGACTACGACATAGAGCAGAGGCTCCCATGCGTCAACCATCTCACCGAACACCTTCATGAGAATGACGGCAAGCGTGAAGGCAGCTGCACCCTTTGACACAACCGACAGGTAACCGGTGACAGTAGTAGGCGCTCCCTGATAGGTGTCGGCAGTCCAGAAATGGAACGGCACAAGGGAAATCTTGAAGCCCAAACCGCTGAAGAAGAACACCAGTCCGGCTATTGTCAGCGGTGTCAAGGTCAGCTTCGTAGCCATGTCGTCAAAGTAGAGAGTGCCCACAGCGCCATAGAGAAGGCTGATGCCATAGAGCATCACACCGCTGGAAAAGGTGGCTGTGAGGATGAACTTGGCTCCTGCCTCCGCCGAATTGTTGCGGTATTTGTCGAAAGCAATGAGGCACGCCATCGGCACGGAAGCCATTTCAAGTCCGAGGAAGAACAACAGGAAGTGACCGGCGGAAATCATCATGTTCATTCCCAACAGTGTGGAGATGACAATCATGTAGAACTCGCCCTCCTTGTACTCAGTGTCGGGACGCGACATCCATGTGCGGCTCTGGATAAGAACTATGAGAGTGCCCACTGCCAAAATGGTCTTCATCACTCCTGCAGCGGCATATGTGTGGTACATTCCGCCAAATGCAGACATCTCCGACACAGGCATGACGTTGACAAGGATGTGTCCGAGCAACAGCACCGAAACGAGAGGATTGAACCAACGGCGGTTGGCCTTGCCTGCGGAACAGAAGTCACAGATGAAAGTAATTATCAGGATTGCCGTCAGAGTAACCTCGGGCATCATGTTAAGAAATTGGCTGTAATTCATTTCTATCAGTATTTATACCGGTGCAACAACATTTAATGACGAAAGTATAGGACCTACCGCATCGCTGATGACATTGCTTGCCCAGAACGGACAAGAACCCAGAGCGGCAACGCAGAAGATGAGACAGCAAACTGCAAATTTCTCATCCCATGTGGCATCGGTGAGGGTTTCGAAGTGGCTGTTCTTGACTTTTCCGAAGAGGATGAAGCCCACTGTGCGGAGAATATATACCGCTGTCACTACTATGGATGTACAAGCTATGATGGTACATACACGGTGGAACGTGTCAGCATTCTCGAATGAACCTACGAAGATAGTCATTTCAGCAATGAAGCCGGAGAATCCAGGCAAGCCGAGATTGGCCAGTCCGGCAATGACATAGCCTACTGACAAGAACGGCATAATCTTCATCAGACCGCCCAACTCACGGATGTCGCGGGTGTGGGTGCGTCCGTAAATCATACCGATGAGGGCAAAGAAGAGTGCCGTCATCAAGCCGTGAGAGAGCATCTGGAGTATAGCACCGGTGCACGACACACGCGTCATCATCAGAAGAGCAAAGAGCACAAGACCGCAGTGCGACACTGACGAATAGGCATTGATGAACTTCAGGTCGGTCTGCACACAAGCGGAGAACGCTCCATAAACCACTGATATGGTGGTGAGGATGAGGAATATCCAAGCCAAATCATGTGCTGCCTCCGGCAACAAGTACATGGCAATGCGGAAGCAACCGTAACCTCCGAGTTTCATGAGCACACCTGCATGGAGCATAGACACCGACGTAGGCGCACATCCGTGACCGATCGGAGACCATGTGTGGAACGGGAAGAGTGCGCCGAGAACGCCAAATCCGATGAACACAAGGGGGAACAGCACATACTGTGTGTGTGCCGGGATGTTGTGCATGGCGGCAATCTCGTGGATGTTCATCGTGGTGGCACCGCTGAAATAGTATATGCCGATGATGCCGACGATAATCAACGCCGAACCTCCCATAAGCATCAGGGTGAGCTTCATGGCAGCATACTCTTTCTTGCCAGAGCCCCAATAGCCGATGAGAAGGTACATCGGAATGAGCGCAACCTCATAGAACATGAACATGGTGAACATGTCAACAGAGATGAAGAATCCGTACACACCTGTCGAAAGCAGGGTGAACCACAGGAAGAACTCCTTGGTCAGCGGCTTCAGTTTCCATGAAGCGAATGTTCCGGTGAACACGATTATACTGGAAAGAAGCAACATCACGACGGATATGCCGTCAACTCCTACAGAGTACTTGATATTGAGTGAGGGGAACCAGTCTACACTGTAGGTGTAGAGCATCACATCGGTCACCCCGGCAGCACGTGTCTGAATGAAGTCTACAGTGAGGTATGCGGACAGCAGGACGAGTGCAGACGCACCGACAACCATCACGCCACGAACCTGATTGACGTTGCGTGCAGCCCACAGACCGAGCAGCATCAGAACAGGAATTACTACGAATAATGTTAATATACTCATCTTTTTGTTTCCTTTCTAATTAAATGCACAACAACAGCAATGTCAATCCCACAGCACCGGAGAGGAACCATACGGCATAGTTGCGCACGTCTCCGTTCTGCCAAGAGCGTACACTCTCGCCGGCAGCGTTTGCTCCCCATGCGGTGAAGTCAATGAGTCCGTTGATGATGTGTTCGTCAATCCACTGCACAGGACGCGATACCCAACGGAACAAAATCTTGTGTGTGACAAACTGATAGACCTCATCCATGTAGAAACGGTGGTATGCCCACTTGTGCAGACGAGGGAATGTGCGGTACAGTTTGTCTGCCACCGGCTGCTTCTCACCTTTATATATGTATGTGGCAAGACAGATGGACACGATTGCGATGACCGTAGAGGTAAGGGCAATCTGCGGGTCAAAGTGTATGCCATAGGCGATGCCTGAGGCAGTGACGAGCGAACCGAAGCTGCTCATCGGGTCAACCAAGCCAAAGCCGGCAAGGGTGGTCCACACTCCTACCCCAACAGTGACGACACTGAGGAATATGAGAGGGAACGTCATTGTCAACGGTGCTTCATGCGGAGTATGCGCTGCGTGCAGCTCTTTGTTCTCTGTTCCCCAGAAGATACCGTAGTAGAGACGGAACATATAGAACGCTGTCATGGCGGCAACGGCTGTCATCCACCAACCGACAAACGGCGAGTAGGCGAAGCAAGCCGAGATTATCTCGTCCTTGGAACTGAATCCGGAGAAGAACGGAATACCTGCTATGGCAAGGCAACTGATGAGGAATGTGGCATGCGTGATAGGCATGTACTTCCGGAGACCGCCCATGGCAGACATCTCGTTGGAGTGTACGGCATGGATTATGCAACCTGCGCCGAGGAACAGACAAGCCTTGAACATGGCATGAGTGAACAAATGGAACATGGAAGCCATATAGCCGAGTGCGCCATGTGCCTCGTGGTTGAGTTCCATTGAGGTGCACACGCCGAGCGCAACCATCATGAAAGCAATCTGGGAGATTGTGGAGAACGCAAGCACACGCTTGATATCGCTCTGCGCACATGCCACTGCAGCTGCGTAGAAAGCCGTGAATGCACCTACGGCAACGACTATCGACAACTGGTTGGGAGCATAGTCTATCCACAGAGGGAACATTCTCGCAATCTGGTAAACACCAGCAACGACCATCGTCGCAGCGTGGATGAGTGCCGATACAGGTGTAGGACCTTCCATTGCATCAGGCAACCAGATGTGGAGAGGGAACATGGCAGACTTGCCGGCACCGCCGATGAACATCAGAACGAGTGCTGTCGGCAGAATCATTCCGCCAGCCGCAACAGCGCGGGAAGCATCACATGTGGTGAAAGCCGCTACTCCATTCAGATAGGTGATATCGCCTGCGAAGGAGAAATTGAAGCTTCCTGTGTAGTAACCGAATATCAATATACCGATAAGGAAGAACATATCGGCGAAACGGGTCACGATGAACGCCTTCTTGGAAGCGTGTACGGCAGCCTGGAGCGGATAGTAGAATCCGATGAGCAGATAGGAGCTGACACCCACAAGTTCCCAGAACATGTACATCTGGAAGATGTTTGTGGCAACAACAAGTCCGAGCATTGAGAACGTGAACAACGAGAGGAATGCGTAGTAACGCTGGAATCCTTTTTCGCCGTGCATGTAGCCGAACGAGTAGATGTGTACCATGAGTGACACGGTGGATATGACAATGAGCATCATTACTGAAATCGGGTCAAGCAGGATGCCCATGTCGAAATGCAGTCTGCCAAGCGGAAGCCACTCGAAATTATAGGGTACGAGGGTGGCGAACTTTCCGCCCACACGGTCAGCCGTGAAATACTGGAAAGCCGTCACGTAACTTAGGATAGTGACAAGCCCGAGCGAACAGGTACCAATCAGTCCTGCCGCCTTGTGAGACCAGCCGTTCTTTCCTCTGAAATAGTCAATCAAACCCACAACAAGGAATGAAAGCAGCGGCAGAAGAAGTATCCAGATTGTATAGCTGAAATTATTCATTTTTCTGTTTTATATTAATTGTGAGTGTTGATTAGTTCTTCATATTGGTGATGGAATCCACTGAATCGCTGCGGAACACACGATAGACATTGATAATTATAGCCAATGCTACGGCAGACTCCGCTGCGCTCACACCGATAGAGAACAAGGTCATGAACATGCCTTCATTGCCTAAAGGAAAGAGCAGACGGTTGAATGCGGCAAACTGCAGGTCGACTGCATTGAGCACAAGTTCCACTGAGATAAGCATGGCAATAAGGTCGCGACGCGTCACGAAACCGAAGAAGCCGATGAAAAACAACAGTGCTGACAGCACGAAATAAAATTCTACTGGTATTGACATGTCTATTTCTCCTTTCCTTTATTGTCGCGGGCTATCATCAAGCCGCCGATTATACATGCTAAGAGGAACAGCGAGATGAACTCAAAGGGCAATACATACTGGTACTTGCCGGCTCCCATGAGGGCTGTGCCGACGGTATTCATGCTGAGCTCGCTGTCCGGAACGAGTGTCGCTGCATAGAGGAACTTGTTCTTGAGCAGGATTCCTGTGATTACAACGAATCCGACAAGTGCCACTACAACACCTGCCAGAACACGCGAACCGCTGAGTTGTTCACGCAATCCCTGAAGAGTGTGCTTGCTCACAAGTTGGATAGCGAAGATGTAAATCATCGTTATCGCACCGGCGTAGATGCTAAGCTGTACAGCACCGAGGAATGTGTAGTCGAGCAAGAAGTACATTCCGGAGATGCCGAACAAGACAAAAAGCAGCGCTGTGGCGGCACGCATGATTCGCTTGGCGAACACGCTGATGACGGCAGCACAGACGATAATCACGGCAAGAATGCCGAATGTTATTATATTTGCCATATTTTTATTCCTTTCCTTTGTTTGTATCTCCGTCGGCAGCAGGCTTGCTTTCGCTCCCCGCTGTTGTCTTCTTCTCGGCTTCCTCCGCCTCTTTCTTTGCCTTGGCTTCAGCGGCAGCCTTTGCGGCAGCGGCCTTTGCATTCTCCTCATACTGTGCCATGTCCTCTGCGGACGGCGCTATATTGAGGTGCTGCACAAGTACATTGCGGTCGAAAACTGCCTGTTCAAAATCGTTGACGAACTTTATTGCGCCGAAATTGCATGCATTCACGCACAGCTGGCAGAACATACAGTCTCCCAAGTCGTAACGATAGTCGAGCAACAAGCGTTTCTTCTTGCCATCGGCAGTGGACACCATGGTTGACTCAATCTTTATTGTCCCATTGGGGCAAGCCTTCTCGCACATGGTACATGCCACGCACTTGTTCTTGCCGTTCTCATCGTGCGGCATGACCAAAGTGGCGCGGTGACGCTCTGCGATATGCTGCGTCTTGCGGTTCTCGGGATATTGCTCCGTCACTTTGGGAGTGACATACTCACCCATAGTGACGTCCATACCGGTGAGCAAGGACTTTATCCCTTCTATTGCACCGCTGAAATATGATTTGTCTTTTGCCATTTCTCTAAATGATTATTTGTTTTTAGCGGTGATTAATCTATTACCAACTTCTGTTGTTTTCTGGCTACGACAGCTTTCTTCACTGCCCTGCGGATGATGACAACACCCAACAGGCAAACCAAGACTGCCACTACTATGCCGGAGAACAAGTGTCCGGTCAGACCGAATGCCACGCAAGTGGTCATCAACACGAGGTTGAAGAGTGCTACCGGCATGAGGTATTTCCATTCCAGTTTCAGTATCTGGTCTACACGGAGACGCGGGAATGTCCACTTCACCCACATGAGAAGCCATACGATAAGGAATGCCTTGGCGAGGAACCACACGATGCCGGGAATGTAATCCATGACATTGTCGAATCCCTCGATACCGATATGAAGCGGCATCCAGCCACCAAGGAACACCGTAGCGGCTATGGCTGACACGATGAAAAGGTTGAGGAACTCCGCCAGATAATAATATCCGAATGCCAGACCGGAATATTCCACATGATAACCTGCGGTCAGCTCAGACTCAGCCTCGGCAAGGTCGAAAGGACCGCGGTTGGCTTCTGCATTACCTGCGATAAGGAATACGACGAATGCAATGACCGCCGGGATGTGTCCCTGGAACAGCAACCAGCCGAAAGGAGCACTCTGCGCACTGATTATCTCGCTAATTTGCATAGAGCCTGTCAATACACATGCGGCAATGAGACACAAGCCCAGGGAAATCTCATAGGATATCATCTGAACGGCTCCACGCATCGCACTGACGACGGAATACTTGTTGTTGGAAGACCAACCGGCAAGGAACACGCCGAGAACTCCTATGCTCGACACTGCGGTATAAAGGAATATGCTACAGTTGAAATCAAGAGCGAGAGCACCGTTATTCCACGGAAGGAATCCGAAAGCTCCGACTGAGCCGATGATGACAAGCAGAGGAGCTATGCAATAGAGCACCTTATCCGCCTTGTCAACCCAAAAGATTTCCTTTATAAGCATCTTCAGCACATCGCAAAGGATCTGCAATGTTCCCCACGGACCTACTCGCATAGGGCCAAGGCGGCACTGGAATGCAGCGCACACTTTACGTTCCATAAATATCATAACGATAGCGAGAACGGTGTAGGCGAGCAACAATCCCACTCCTACAAGTACGCATTCGATAAGGATGGCAAGCCAGTCGGGCAACGCAAACGTTACCCTAAGCAGCATGTCAAACCAACTTGTTATTTGTGAAAAGTCAAACATATCTGTCTATATAATATAAATAAGGTGTATTATCTGTCAATATCCGGTATGACATAATCCATAGACGCTCCTGCAGCAATGAGGTCGGCAATCTTCTCGCCACGGCATGCAGTATCAAGAGCTGACACCAAAGACAGTCCCATAGGACGGAATTTCAGACGGTAAGGGCTCTTGTCGCCGCGGGAATCGAGATATACTCCAATCTCGCCACGTGAACCTTCGCACGAGAAATACCACTGTCCTTCCGGCACTTTGATTATCGGCTTCTGCTTGATATAGTAGTCTCCTTCAGGGATATTGTCAATAAGCTGCTCGATGATGCGGACACTTTGTTTCATCTCCTCCATACGCACGAGGTAGCGATCATAGGAGTCGCCCTTCGAGAACAGCACTTGGTCGAACTCGACTTCACCGTACATGGCATAAGGATGATTCTTTCTCACATCGTTTGCCCAACCGGCACCACGACCGGTACCGCCAGTGCAACCGAAGTCAATGACATCTTCCTTGGTCAGCGTGCCGACATTCATGAAACGGTTTTTCAGGATTACGTTGCCCGTAAACACGTCTTCGTACTCCTTCCACTTGGTCTTCAGGTACTGACACAGTTTCTTCACGTCACGCACGAAGTTCACATCAATATCCGCCTGGACACCTCCGATGCGGTTGTAGTTCTGTATCAATCGGCCACCAGTGGTCTCTTCCATCACATTGAGCACATATTCCCTGTCGCGCATGCCATAGAGGAATGCTGTCAGAGCACCCAGGTCCTGAGCGCAGCAACCATAATAGAGCAGGTGCGAATCTATACGCTGCAGCTCGTCCATGATGGTGCGGATGTACTTGATGCGGTCACTCACCTCAATGCCCATGGCTTCTTCGATGACACCAACCAGCGCATGGCGGTTCATCATCGCAGAAAGATAGTCCATACGGTCGGTGAATGCGAGTATCTGCGGATAGGTATAGCTCTCCGCAATCTTCTCTATACCACGGTGGATATAGCCAAGATACGGTTTGATACCCTTTATCGTCTCGCCGTCAAGCACTGTCTGAAGGCGGAGCACACCATGCGTTGCAGGGTGCTGAGGGCCGATATTGATGACGAAGTCGTTGTCGCCATACATCGGCTTCTGCTTCTTTTGCAGACGGCCATCGGCATCCAGATAATACTCATTGGTAACATTCGGCTCTTCATCATCGTCAAGAGTATAGGTATTAGCCTCCGGACTCATGTCGAAATCCTTACGTAGAGGATAGCCTTTGAAGTCTTGGCGCAGATAGAGACGGCGCATGTCAGGATGACCGACGAACTTTATGCCGACGAAATCATAGACTTCGCGTTCAAGGATTTCGGCCGAACGCCAGATGTGGCACACTGTCGGGATGTAATTGTCGGTCTTGTCGGCGATCGCCTTTACGGAGATACGCTCATGCGACTCCGTGTTTTCAAGTATATAGACACAACCGAGTCCTTCCTCTCCGAAATCCTCTCCTACGATAGTAACGAGGTAGTCGAAATGTTTCTCTGCCTTGAGTTTGCCCATTTCCGAGGCAAACTGGCTCAATGAAAATTCTATGTTGTTCAGTTTCATTTCGCTTCCTCCTTATTTGAAAGTGTTCTCATACGCTTTCTTGGCACACTCCACAGCCTTGTCTTTCTGGGCTTTCAGTTCCTCGATAAACTTGGCGGGGATGTCCTTGATGACGATTGGATTAGGTGACTTTTCCTTGTGATTGACACCGCCAAGGAACTTTTCTATCTTCACTTTACGCTGCAGCTGCATCATGCCATAGAGGATTGCTTCCGGACGAGGAGGGCATCCCGGCACGTAAACATCCACAGGAACAATCTCCGAAATGCCGCGTACAACATGGTAACTCGACTTGAACGGACCTCCGGATATGGCACAGCCACCCACGGCAACCACATATTTCGGTTCCGCCATCTCGTCATAGAGACGTTTCATGGCAGGTGCCATCTTGTGGGTAATAGTGCCGGCACACATGATAAGGTCCGCTTGGCGTGGAGAATTTCGCGTAACCTCGAAACCGAAACGTGCGAAATCGTAGCGTGCACAACCTACTGCCATGAACTCGATACCGCAACATGACGTAGCGAAAGTCAGTGACCAGAGTGAGTTGGAACGTCCCCAGTTAATCAGACTGTCGAGATTTCCCAGAACAACATTCACCCCTCCGTCGTTCAACTCCTTAAGAGTTTTCTCCAGAGTGGCATTGTCCTTGAACTCCTCATAAGGTATACTCTTGATTGACGGCTTCTTTATTTCCATTCCAAAGCTCCTTTCCGCCAAGCATAGGCAAGTCCAAATACTAACACAAGCATAAAGAATCCAATGGTTACAAGCGCCATTGGACCAAACTGCCTGACCACTACAGCCCAAGGATAGAGGAACACGGTCTCGACATCAAACATGAGGAAAAGGAGGGCAAACAAATAATAGCCGATGTGCATCGGAAGCCATGAACTTCCGCGTGTGGGCACACCGCTTTCATAAGGCTCACCTTTTACTTTGTTGTATGTACGCGGACCGATAATCTTGGCCACCAATGTGCCACCGACAACCAGTACTACACCTGTAAGGATGACGGTGATAAACAAAGTGAAATACATAAAACCTATTTAATATTTATATTGTTATGCAAACCGTAATGTGGGTGCAATCCACACACCGACTGCAAAATTACCTCTTTTTTATGTAATAATAATGCGTCCTTAAAGTTTTTTTGGAAAATTTGCAATTCCGACCTTACAATATCACAAAGTGCATTTTTGCCGCTCATTTATGACTTTTCACAAGCAAACATTTGCATATCTCAAGTATTTTGAAGAATTTTGCGCATAGGTTGTACACATGATATACGATAGAAATACTATGCTCAGGAAAATCCGCATCGCACTTGCCACACTGTTCTTTGTCGGTATCACACTGATGTTCCTCGACTTTACGGGAAGTCTGCACACATACTTGGGTTGGATGGCAAAACTGCAATTCTGGCCTGCTTTGCTCAGTTTGAGCATTCTTCCGGTAGTATTGGTTCTGTTGCTTACCATTGTCTTTGGCAGGATTTATTGTTCTGTGATTTGTCCGATGGGAGTATTTCAGGACATCATTGCACGCATAGGAAGAATCAGAAGGCGCAATCCATACAACTATTCCAAGGGAAAGCTGCGATTACGGTGCATTTTCCTTCTGGTAATGCTCTGCCTAATTCCATTCGGACTGACATCCATTTTGGCACCGTACTCAGCCTACGGACGAATTGCCAACACGCTGTTCCGTCCGCTATGGATATGGGGAAACAATCTGCTTGCCGGCATTGCCGAACACTACGAGAGTTATCTCTTCTACCGTGCAGACGTGTTGTTTACGGCAGGTGGCACGCTCATAGTCGCCGCTGCAACACTTGCAATCATTGCGACGCTTGCCGCACGCAACGGCAGGACCTACTGCAACACCGTCTGTCCCATAGGAACAATCCTCGGATTTCTGTCCAAGGTGTCAATATTCAAGGTTTCCATAGATACCGACAAGTGCAAAAACTGCCGCAAATGCGAGCGAAACTGCAAGGCAGCTTGCATAGATATCAAGAACCACAAAATAGATTACAGCCGTTGTGTAGTGTGCGGCGATTGTCTCGGACAATGTTCTTTTGGTGCCCTCTCCTACGGAATGCCGAAGCATAAGGATGCTCCTAAAGAGGACAAAAAACAAGACTTGTCACACGACAAAAGGCGTCGCTCCGTGCTTGCCGGCATAGCCTTGGCGACAACAGCGGCAGCCGTGGCGCAGGAAAAGAAGAAAGTGGACGGTGGATTAGCCGTTATCGAAGACAAACAACAGCCAAAACGTAAGACACGCATACTCCCCCCGGGCGCATATTCGGCGGAACACTTTAAGCAGCACTGCACTTCATGTCAACTCTGCGTGTCGTCATGTCCCAACAAAGTACTGCGTCCGAGCACCAGTCTTGACCATTTCATGCAACCATACATGAGTTACGAGGACGGTTATTGCCGCCCGGAGTGTCACGCCTGTTCCTCTGTTTGTCCGGCGAATGCCATTGAGAATATCGGCATAGAGGTGAAAGCATCGACAAAGATAGGCACTGCGGTGTTCCTGAAAAAGAACTGTGTGTCACTCGAAGGGGAGTTTGAGTGCGGCAATTGCGCACGGCACTGCCCTACAGGTGCCATTGAGATGGTGCCGTCAGACCCTGACGACGAGACGTCACCATTGATGCCGTCAGTCAACGAAGAGCGTTGCATCGGTTGCGGAGCATGTGAAAATCTGTGTCCAGCACGCCCGTTCTCAGCCATTTATGTAGAAGGCATCGAACGCCAAAGGGAGATTTAATCATGGAAAAGAAGATTAACAGACGCCGTTTTCTCGGACTTCTCGGAACAGGGGCAAGCGTTGTGGCAGGCACATCACTGGTATCCGGATGCAAGAAAAAGACCGATGATGACATTGCACGGCAGGAATACCAAGACCAGCAGGATCCCCCTGTCGGCAAAATGACCTATCGCAAAAACACAAAAACAGGCGACAAGGTGAGTCTGTTGGGTTACGGCATGATGAGACTCCCGACAAAGAGCGGAGGTTCCGCACGCAACGCCGACAGCCAAGACGACCAGGAGATTGACCAAGAAATGGTAAACCGGCAAATAGACTATGCCATAGAACATGGTCTAAACTATTTCGACACGTCACCGGCTTATTGCCGCGGGCTGTCGGAACGGGCTACAGGCATAGCTCTGAAACGACATCCGCGCGACAAGTTCTATGTTGCCACCAAACTGTCAAACTTCTCTGAAGACACATGGAGTACCGAAGCGTCAAAACAGATGTTTCATAACTCGCTGAAAGAACTGCAGGTTGACAACATCGACTATTACCTGTTGCACGGTATAGGTATGGGCGGCATGGAAGCATTGCACGGCAGATACCTTGACAACGGCATCCTCGATTGGCTTCTGGAGCAACGTAAGGCCGGAAAAATCCGCAATCTCGGATTCTCTTATCATGGTGACATAGAGGTGTTTGACTATCTGCTTTCCCAAAACGACAAGTACAAATGGGACTTCGTGCAGATACAGCTCAACTATCTGGACTGGCATTTTGCCAAACAGATAAACGAGCGCAACACAGACGCGAACTACCTCTACGCCGAACTGCAGAAGCGCAACATACAGGCAGTCATTATGGAACCGCTCCTTGGAGGACGCCTCGCCAATGTGCCACAGTTTGTTGCGCGGGAAATGAAGAAACGGCGTCCCGAGAACAGTATCGCCTCGTGGGCGTTCCGTTATGCCGGCACTCCCAGCGGAGTTCTCACCGTCTTGTCGGGCATGACCTACATGGAGCACCTGAAAGACAACCTCCTGTCATTCTGCCCACTCGTACCTTGCGACGACAAAGAGAGACAGTTTCTGGAAAACGACATTGCGAAAGAGATTGTCGGACTTGAGACTATACCGTGCAACGACTGCAAATACTGCATGCCTTGTCCGTATGGAGTGAACATCCCTGCTATATTCGTGCACTACAACAAGTGTAAAAACGAAGGAACATTACCAGCAAACAAGGAGAACAAAGAATACCGCAAACTACGCCGCAACTATCTCATCGGTATCGACCGGGCAGTGCCACGGTTGCGCCAAGCTGCCCACTGCATAGGTTGCGGTCAGTGTATGCCGCACTGTCCACAAAAAATTCAGATTCCCGATGAACTGCACAAAATCGACCAGTTCATAGAAGAACTAAAACGTGACGGCTTCGACATATCTGCAAAACAGGTCAAACAACCATAATTGAAACAACTTGGAGATAACAAAAATAGCGACATTCCACTCTCCGTTCGGCACTAAGTTCGGCATACCCAAGCAGAGCGGGATTGTCGAAGAACTTGAAGGCACGATAGTCTTTGAGCCAGATTTCTGCAACAAAGACTACATAAGGGGCATTGATGGGTTTGATTACCTGTGGCTTATATGGGAGTTTTCCGCCAACAAACACAAGTCAAACTCTCCCGTTGTGCGTCCTCCTGTATTAGGAGGCAACGAGAAAATCGGCGTATTTGCCACCCGATCGCCATTCCGTCCAAACCTGTTAGGTCTGTCATCCGTCAGGTTGTTGTCAGTGGAACACGACACCGCCAAAGGTCCGATACTCCATGTCGGAGGAGCGGATCTTATGGACGGCACACCCATATACGACATCAAGCCCTATCTCCCCTACTCCGACTCACACGAAGGGGCACGCTCTGGTTTCTCCATTCCAGAACGCATAAAGAAACTACAGGTAACAATCCCCGATGATGTAGCCTCTATTTTCAGCACACAGCAACTTGAAGCACTGCGCAAAACCTTGGAACTTGACCCGAGACCGAGCTATCATAACGATCCTGAAAAAATCTACGGAGTATGTTTTCTCAATTATGACATCCATTTCAAAGTCGAAAACGAAGAGTGCATAGTCATCAACATCCAGACCCAAAAGGAAACTGTTATCAATTCATCGAATAGAAAACTGTAAGAGCAACAGTGCAGTATATGCAATTTGTATCCGTATTTGCGAAAAAAAAACCACTACAAGAGAATTATTGAACATACACCTTTGCTATATGTTTGTTACCTTTGCAAAGATTAGAATGTCGCATACGAACAAGCTAATAAGCATTTATGCAAATAAAGATATGGTCAGTCAACTGTGAGAGTTGCAATGTGTAACCATTAGACAATTATTTATCATTTATATAAAACAGAAATGAAACAAACTGATGTTAAGCCAGCCGAAGGTAAACTAGGCATTATGGTAGTGGGCTGCGGCGCTGTAGCCACAACATTTATGACAGGCGTATTTATGGCACGCCGTGGTCTTGCAAAACCTATAGGAAGTATGACGCAGTACGACAAGATTCGTATAGGCAAAGGCAATGACAAGAAATACCTGCACTACAAGGATATTGTTCCTCTTGCAAAACTCGACGATATCGTATTCGGTTCTTGGGATGTGTACCCGCAGAATGCCTATCAGGCAGCAATGTACGCAGAAGTGCTCAAAGAAAAAGACATCAACCCAGTCAAGGAAGAGCTCGAAAAGATTAAGCCGATGAAGGCTGCTTTCGACAAGAACTACGCAAAACGTCTTGACGGAGACAATGTAAAGGACTGCAAGACACGTTGGGACATGGTAGAAGCCCTGCGCAAAGACATCCGTGATTTCAAGGCTGCAAACGGCTGTTCACGTATTGTTGTCATCTGGGCAGCATCAACGGAGATCTATGTACCTGTTGACGAGAAAATCCATTATCACTTGAGCGATCTCGAAGCTGCCATGAAGGCTGACGACCGCGAGCATATCGCACCGTCCATGTGCTATGCTTACGCTGCGCTGACCGAGGGTGCTCCTTTCATTATGGGTGCTCCAAACACGACAGTAGATATCCCAGCAATGTGGGAACTGGCAGAAAAGACAAAGATGCCTATCGCCGGCAAGGACTTCAAAACAGGTCAGACACTTGTCAAGAGCGGTTTCGCTCCTATCATCGGCACACGTTGTCTCGGACTGGCAGGTTGGTTCTCGACAAACATTCTCGGCAACCGCGATGGTCTTGTACTTGATGAACCGGCTAACTTCCATACCAAAGAGGTCAGCAAGCTCTCTACTCTTGAGACTATACTCAAGCCGGATGTACAGCCCGATCTCTACGGTCACGGCAACGCCGAGGACACTCAGTACTACCACAAGGTACGCATCAACTATTACCCACCACGCAACGACAACAAGGAAGGCTGGGATAACATCGACATCTTCGGTTGGATGGGTTATCCGATGCAGATTAAGATCAACTTCCTCTGCCGTGATTCCATACTCGCTGCACCATTGTTGCTCGACCTCACATTGCTGAGTGACCTTGCCGCACGTGCAGGACGCTATGGCATACAGCGCTTCTTGAGTTTCTTCCTCAAAGCTCCTATGCACGATTACACCAAGGGCGAGGAAGCTGTCAACCACCTCTATCAGCAATACACAATGCTGAAGAACGCTATCCGCGAAATGGGTGGCTATGAGGCAGACGAGGAGATAGACTAATCAAACTCAGCCGTTCAGCAATCAACGGCGGCAAATTCTTTCATAATTTGGCGGTGTCTGAAATCATTCAGACACCGTTTTTTATGCCGGCTATATGACAAACAAAAAAGGCGGGAGGACATCTTGGGGTGTCCTCCCGCCTTTTGTTTGTCTTGTGACTATGCTTTACAGACCAAGCATATCTTTGAGTTCCAGAGTCTGGGAATCTTTCTCTCCCTTCACGTAATAGTAGCAGTTGTAGAGAGGATATGCCCAGTTGCAACGCTCGCGGTTCGGATCGAGGCTCCTGGCTTCCTCCAGATAAGGAATGGCTTCCTTCAACAGGTTCACCTGATCCTCATATTTCTCCAACTGTGTTGACTTCTGTGTGTAGCAGTAACCAATGAACGTATCCACGAGAGCCTTCTGTAATGGGTCTTCTGTCTCACATGTCATTGCCTTCTTATAGCTCTCCAGAGCATCGTCATACTTCTGTGCATTCATCTCTGCCTGACCCTTCATTGCCCAAGCAGTGAAGTTTTTGGGATCGCTCTGCAGTCTTTCCGTTATGAGGGTGTTCTGTTTGTCAAGTTCACCGAGATTGGCATACCACTGTGCAAGACGTGCGAATACGTCTGCATCAGCAGGGAATTTCTCGTACATCTCCTTCAACTGGCCGAGGCAGCGCAGTGAATCCTCGTGGGTATTCACACCTTTCTCCACATAATACAGTTTCAGGTTCAAGCCCTCCTTCACCTTTGCAGGATCTTCCATGACGACATCTGCGTAATACTGTGCCATGCGTGTGTCGCCCTCATTGAATGAAGTCAGCGAAGCTACACGTGCAACTTCCGTAAGATAAGGGTCGCCTACACCATCGGCAGCAGCCTTTGCCGCAGCTGCAGCCTGCTCTTTGAACAGGTCAGCCTTTCCCGTAGCGACATACATGCCAAAGTACTGGGCAGCCAACTTGTTGTTTTCTGCTGTCTGCGCATCCTGTCCGGCATTTACAAGATAAGGGCGGAAATTGTAGAGGCGGTCACCGTTCGACTTGCGGAACTTAAGCGGTGTCTTTCCCTTTTCATTAGGTTGGCTGTCGTACTTGTCACACTTCAGCGCTGCCACATAAGCCACATTGAGGTCATTGTAGAAAGCGTTCATGTCCACCTTTTCGGTCACTTCCTGCCCCATCTGCTGTTTCACGTTGTTGGTCTGGATTGTAGTCTGCATAGCATTGACACTTTCCATCGCCATGTCCACCAGCTTATTATAAGCCTGAGCATTCTCCGTTGCACTCATGGAAGACTCGTTGGCAGAAATCAGAGTGCTCACCTCTTCGGCTGTCTTGGCTTTCTTTATCTGCTTGAACGCATCCGGATTCTGTGCGAAAGCTGAGGTTGCAAACATTGCCACCGCAGCAATAGTCATCATTTTTCTCATATTCGTATAATTTAGTTACATTCGTTCAATCGTTGCAAATATAATGATTAATCACTGATATCATTACTTTTATTTCAAGTTTTTAACTAATAAAGTATGTTCTCCGACACATGAGAGAATATCATTTGCCGGAGAACACTTTTTTACAGGTTATTCCTCTTCATCGGAGAAGTCCACAATGGCATCTGCATTGCCATCTGTTTCCTCTTCCTTCTGTTTGAACTCATCGTTATTCTTGGCCCATGCAGCACGGCTTGCCTCCTCTGCGTCAGCCTGCTGCTCAGAACCCATGACCTTGGTAACACCTGCTATCACATCATTCTTCTTTGTCAGATTGATAAGTCTGACACCCTGTGTGTTACGTCCCATGACACGGCACTCTGCCACCGAGAGGCGTATTGCTATGCCGCTCTTGTTGATTATCATGAGGTCATTGGTGTCGTTCACGTTCTTGATAGCCACCAGATGTCCAGTCTTTTCGGTCACATTCATAGTGATGACACCCTTACCGCCACGGTTGGTCTTGCGGTATTCCTCTATCTGCGAACGTTTTCCGTAACCGTTTTCGCTGACAACCATCACGGTTTCGGTACTTGCATCGTTGACAACAATCATGCCTACGACCGCATCATCACCGCCTCCGAGACGCATACCGCGCACTCCTGTCGACATACGTCCCATGGTACGGATGTCACTTTCGTTAAATCTCACCGCACGACCGTTGCGGCTTGCCATGATAAGCTCGTTGTTTCCGTTTGTCAAACGCACGTCAATGAGTTCGTCATTCTCCAGAAGGTTTATGGCAATAACTCCGTTCGAACGTGGATGAGAATACTGTTCGAGACAGGTCTTCTTCACTGTTCCGTTCTTTGTAGCAAACACTACGAAGTGGCCGTTTATGAAGTCGCGGTCATCGTAA
This sequence comes from uncultured Spirochaetota bacterium, assembly GCA_963639575.1. Classification (GTDB taxonomy): domain Bacteria; phylum Bacteroidota; class Bacteroidia; order Bacteroidales; family Bacteroidaceae; genus Prevotella. Next base: position 1,151 of record CAVHUR010000034.1, on the reverse strand, counting down.
GCTCCCTTGCGCAGACGCAGGATGTGCTGTATCTTGTCATCAGAATCGATGTTTATCATATTCTGGATAGCGCGTCCCTTGAAGTCCTTGCCTCCTTCAGGTATCTCATAGCACTTCAGCCAGTAGCAGCGTCCGTTCTTTGTGAAGAACATCAGCGTCTGGTGCATTGTGGCTGGATATATGAGTTCGGCAAAGTCACTGTCGCGGTGACGTGCCGCCTTAGCCCCTACTCCGCCGCGTGTCTGCTCGCGGTATTCGCTCAGATTGGTGCGTTTGATGTATCCCATGTGGCTTACGGTGATGACAACGGGGTCATCCGGATAGAAGTCCTCTGCGTTGAACTCATGCTCCAGAGGTATTATCTTGGTGCGACGCTCGTCACCATACTTTTCCTTCACTTCGTTCAACTCGTCCTTCATCACCTTTTTGCAAAGCTCGGGATCATCCAGAATGTTCTGCAAATACTGAATCAGAGCCATAAGATCGTTGTATTCGGCATGGAGTTTCTCCTGTTGCAGACCCGTGAGCTGCGACAAGCGCATCTCAACGACATATTTTGCCTGCGGTTCATCAAACCCGAAACGCTCCATGAGCTTGGTCTGTGCCTCCTGTGGATTCTTGCTTCCGCGAATGAGGTGCACCACCTCGTCTATGTTGTCACAGGCAACGATGAGGGCTTCCAACAGGTGGGCGCGCTCTTCCGCCTTGCGCTTCTCAAACTTGGTACGGCGTATGGTGACGTCATGACGGTGCTCCACGAAATACTTTATGCACTCTTTGAGGGTCAGCAACCGCGGACGTCCTTTCACCAAAGCGATCTGGTTGACGGAGAAAGAGCTCTGCAGAGCCGTCATCTTGAACAGTTTGTTCAGCACGACATTGGTATTCGCGTCACGCTTCACGTCTATCACGATACGCATACCCTGGCGTCCGGTTTCATCGTTGACATTCGAGATGCCTTCGAGCTTGCCCTCCTTCACCAGTTCAGCTATGTATTCTATGAGCTGACGCTTGTTTACTCCGTACGGAATCTCCGTGATTACTATCTTGTCATGACTGTCATCACTCTCTATCTCCGCCTTTGCCCGCATCACGATTCTGCCGCGACCAGTCTCATAGGCATCCTTCACGCCCTGCAGACCATATATGTA